>NZ_JBEPPK010000001.1:0-780718 GCF_040547285.1 Hymenobacter sp. UYP22
CACGCACAGCCAAACCCGTTTCCACGCCCCTTGCTTGCGCCACTCGTTGAAGTGGTAGAATACGCCCTGCCAACTCAACGGCCGCTGGGGCAGCAGCTGCTGCACGGGCAAAAAGCGCCATTGGCAGCCAGTTTTCAGCTTGTAGAGAATCGCGGCGACGACCTCTGCCGGCTCAGCGGCAAGGCGTCGCCCGCCCGGACGAAACGGCAAATAAGGCAAAATCCAAGTCACGATGATATCTTTGGAAAGGACTTCCATAGCGGAGAGAAAGGAGATGGGTCGCACCTCAAATTTCGCTCATGTTGTGGGAGTCCTTTCTGTTTTAGCCTGTTGCCCCCTTCCTAAACAGGTTCAGCATCTAAACTCTCAGCTACAGGTGCTTTTCACCTTATGGTAATGCCGGCCGGAAAATTTCGGTAGGAGTGACACAAGAAGGTATTGTATGAATGAGAATCAGACCGAAACAAGCAGTTTTGCAGGCAGCTAATATTAGGCTGTGTGGACAGTCAGGTAGGGAGCACGTCATGCCGAGCATGTGGCGCCTTGAGCCAGGAACGAAGCATCTCGCGTGCTGCTATCTGCATTAGCCTTACAACGTCAGCACGCGAGATGCTTCGCCTTCAACTCTGCATGACGTGCTAGGCAGGACAGTTTATCAACTCTCCATACGCTGTGGGAGAACTCGCTTTTGCCAACTCGGGAGGGTCAAATAGAACGGAACGTTCCCCGTGGAACATTTTGGTGTTCCACGATTTTTTGATTAGTACTCACTAATATCTAGACCAAGCCTATGGAGCGTGTATAGGTATGTACTCGCGTTTTGTCGACTTTCCCTTTAAAAGACGGGCCCTTACTAACGTTGCGCGCTTCAAGAGGTGAGCAAGCCCATGCTGGCAATAACGCGGAGCTAAATCAGCCCAAAACGCTTGCCCGGTAGGGCCTTCACCAGCGCCCGAAATTCCAGCCCCAGCAGGAGGGAAGCCACAGTGTGCACCGGCAGTTGCGCCTTCCAGGCCAGATTATCGAGGTGCTCTTCCCGGCCAGGTGCGGCTAGTAGCACCGTAATCATCTGGAACTCCTCGGCGGTAAAGTCGTCGGCGTCATAAGTAGCTAGGGCCGTAGGTTTGCCTTGCAGATGCAGGGCCAGGTCCCAATTCAGGGCCTGTTCAATGTCAGCCGGTTCAGCATACAAAGCGGCCCGGCTGGTTTTGATGAAGTCGTGGCAGCCCTCGGAGGCTGCGGAGCCCAGCGGCCCGGGCACGGCCAGCACTTCCCGGTTGTAGTCCAGGGCGAGGTCGGCCGTAATCAGGGCCCCGCCTTTGCGGGCGGCTTCCACTACCACGGTGCCATCGGAGAGGCCAGCAATTATTCTATTTCGGGCGGGGAAGTTGTATTTGTCGGGCGGGGTGCCGAAGGGAAATTCGGTGAGCAGGCCGCCCTGGCTGAGCATTTTCTCGGCGGTTTTGCGGTGGGCGTGGGGGTAGATGACGTCGAGGCCGGTGGCCATGACGCCCACGGTTTCCAGCCCTTCCTGCAAGGCGGCGCGGTGGGCCGCAATATCAATACCGTAGGCCAGACCGCTGACGATGAGCGGGTGGTGGCTGGCAATGCCTTTGATGAGGCGCTCGGTTTGCTCCCGGCCGTAGTCGGTGGCCTGGCGGGTGCCGACCAAAGCCAGGGTTTTGGGTTGGTTGAGGTCGGCGGTGCCCTGGTAGTAGAGCAGGGCGGGGGCGTCGGGAATCTGTTTGAGTCGGGCCGGAAACTGCTTGCTGGTGTAGAACAGCAGCTGCACGCCCTCCTTCTCCGCCTTGCGCACCGATTCTTCGGCCTGCTGCAGCGCGGCGGTGCGCTCCGGGCCCGTCAGCACCTTCACCGTGGCCGGCCCCACGCCCGGAATCTTCAGCAGCTTGCCCGGCGGCAGGTGCAGCACGTTCCTTGCCGAGCCTCCGTAGCTCATCAGCTGCCGCGTCAGCTGCGGCCCCACGCCGGAAAACAGCGTCAGGGCTACTTCGTGGAGGAGGGTGTCGTCGGGAGAATTAGGCATAGGTACGGAAGCCAGGAGCGATAAGCCAGATAAGCAGAAGGTTAAATTAAGTAACTAAGTGGGATGGTGGAAATGCTTACTACCACCGAATAACTTGAAAGTCGGTCAGTAATCGGCAAGGTCGGTCTTGCGAGTCGAGCCCCACATACGTTGCGTAACTCCCGTCGCCCCAGCCGGTTTCGAAAACCGCTAATGTGTCTGTTTGCGCCGCGTACAGGAAGCCTGTTCTATAGGCTTTGTTGCCGGGGAGCAATTCAAAACTTTTGACAAACAGCTGCTCGTATGCTGCTTCAGTTGTTAGTTGTTTGCCAACTGACTCAATGTGCTCAGCATCAGTGAATAGTGCGGTGCCAGCATCCACGGAGAAACCGTAGTAGGAGGAGTCGCGGATAGCAAGAGGCTTCTGTCCCGGGATAAGAGCCAGTTCCCATCTTTTCACAGGCTGGGTTGAAAATAGGATGCGCGCAAATGCTACTCGTCTATCCCCGTTGAATCGCGCAATAGCCAGTTCTACCGGAAAGCGCCCATGCGGAAACTCCGTTGTGAAAGCCGTAGCGCGCATTGTCACCGGATCGGTGGCAACGATGCGACCGGAAGGCACGGGTAGGTTACCTAGAAAATCAGGTGTGAAGGCAATGCTGAAGCTGTCTTGCTGAATCTTCGCCCCTGGAAAAAAGCTGGTTTCAAATACGGCTGGTTCGGCCGTAACCTGATAGGGCGCACATAGGATGTTTTTTTTGCCGGGTTTGACTATGCCATTTGGCGTGGAAGCGCAAAAATTGGTAGCCAGCCCACCCACTGCAAGCAACAAGTGATAAGCACGCATGAATAGTAGTATCCAGAATGAACAGATGCCTCTAAATTATATGATGGCTACCCCTGCTGTGCCTTGCCAATAGCATCCAGCTCCTTCTTCATGGTTACCATGAACTTACGGATACGCTCCAGGCTCTGGATAACGTCGATTTTTTCCTTGAGCTGGGGGCCTTTCTGCTTGAGCATGTCGCGGGCTCCGGGGATGGTGTAGCCGCGCTCCTTTACCAGGTGGTAGATGGTGCGGAACGTGTCGATGTCCTGGGGCGTGTAGAGGCGGTTGCCCTTCTTGCTTTTGCGGGGGCGCAGCTCCTCAAACTCCGTTTCCCAGAAGCGAATCAGCGAGGGGGCCACGTTGAACTGCGCGGCCACTTCGCCGATGGTGTAATACTGCTTCTCGATGTCGCGCTCTTTGTAGGGCATGCTGGGTAGAACTCAGAACTGAGAGTTTAGAACAGAGAGAGGAATAGACAGGGAAAAGAAGCGCTGAAAAACCGGGCTAAGCTCTTCGCTCTAATTTCTCACTTCTATAAAGTCGGCTACCTTTGCCGCTAGTGCCTCTTCCGGGGAAAGGCGAAAAATAGCCAAAATCCCGGCAGCCGCCAATTTCTACGAACCCTCACGCGTCGCGAAGCGGAGCTTCGCGCTATTCCTATGTCACTGCCCACCGCCTCGCACGTCCGCCAGCAATTCCTGGATTTCTTCGCTTCCAAAGGCCACCACATCGTGCCCTCGGCCCCCATTGTGGTGAAGGACGACCCCACGCTGCTGTTCATCAACTCGGGCATGGCCCCGTTCAAGGACTATTTCCTGGGCAACAAGCCCGCGCCCTTCAAGCGCATTGCCGACACCCAGAAGTGCCTGCGCGTATCGGGCAAGCACAACGACCTGGAAGAGGTAGGCTACGATACCTACCACCACACCATGTTCGAGATGCTGGGCAACTGGAGCTTCGGCGACTACTTTAAGAAGGACGCCATTGCCTGGGCCTGGGAGCTGCTCACCGAGGTATATAAGCTGGAGAAGGACCGCCTGTACGTGACCTACTTCGAGGGCGACCAGAACGACGGCACCGCCGCCGACACCGAGACCCAGGACCTCTGGCGCCAATACACCACCGACGACCGGATTCTGCCTGGCAACAAGAAGGACAACTTCTGGGAGATGGGCGACACCGGCCCCTGCGGCCCCTGCACCGAAATCCACATCGATTTGCGCTCCGAGGAGGAGCGGGCCCAGAAGCCCGGCCGTGAGCTGGTAAACGCCGACCACCCGCAGGTGGTGGAAATCTGGAACAACGTATTTATGGAGTTTCAGCGCCTGGCCGATAAGTCGCTCATCAAGTTGCCCGAGCAGAGCGTGGACACCGGCATGGGCTTCGAGCGCCTGATGATGGCCGTGTCGGGCGTGAAGTCGAACTACGACACCGACGTGTTTCAGCCGCTTATCCAGTTCATTGCCAAAGAAGTAGGTAAGGAGTACTACGGCACGGCCCCGGCCACCGTGAACGACCAGCCGGCCACCGAAAACGAGAAAACGGACATTGCCATCCGGGTAATTGCCGACCACATCCGCACCATTGCCTTCACCATTGCCGACGGGCAGCTGCCCTCCAACGTGAAGGCCGGCTACGTGATTCGCCGCATTCTGCGCCGGGCCGTGCGCTACGCCTTCTCGTCGCTGGGCCAGAAGCAGCCGTTCCTCTACAAGCTGGTGCCCGTGCTGGCCGACCAGATGGCTGGTATTTTCCCCGAGCTAAAAGCCCAGACGGCCTTCGTGCAGCGCGTGATTGAGGAAGAAGAAATTGCCTTCCTCAAAACCCTGGAAACCGGCCTGCGCCGCCTCGACGCCCTGGAGGAAACCACCCGCCAGAACGGCGGCGTGATTGACGGCAAAACTGCCTTCGAGCTGAGCGACACCTTCGGCTTCCCGCTCGACCTTACCGCCCTCATTGCCCGCGAGAAGGGCCTGACAGTGGACGAGGAAGGCTTTAAGAAGGAGTTGGAACAGCAGAAAAACCGCAGCCGCAACGCCCAGGAAACCGAGCAGAGCGACTGGGTAACCGTGACGGAGCACGACGCGCCCAACGTATTCGTGGGCTACGACCAGGATGAAGCCACGGCCCGCCTACTGCGCTACCGTAAAATCGACAAGAAGGGCAAAACCGAGTACCAGCTGGTGCTCGACCAGACGCCGTTCTACGCCGAATCGGGCGGGCAGATTGGCGACACGGGCTACCTGGAGTCGCCACTGAGCAAGGTGCGCGTAATTGATACCAAGAAGGAAAACGACCTCATCATTCACACTACCCTGGAACTGCCCCAGGAGCTGACCGAGGAGTTCCTGGCCCGCCCCGACGCGGCCCGGCGCAACCTGGTGCGCAACAACCACACGGCCACGCACTTGTTGCAAGCCGCCCTGCGCCAGGTTCTGGGCGGGCACGTGCAGCAGAAAGGCTCCCTGGTAAACGACAAGCTCCTGCGCTTCGACTTCTCGCACTTCACCAAAGTAACCGACGAGCAGCTGCGCGAAATTGAGCAGCTGGTAAACCGCCGCATCCGCCAGCAGATTCCGCTGGATGAGCGCCGCAACGTGCCCATCGACGAGGCTAAAACGCTGGGTGCCATGGCTTTGTTTGGAGAGAAATACGGCGACTTCGTGCGCGTGATTACCTTCGACAAAGACTACTCGGTGGAGCTGTGCGGCGGCCTGCACGTGCAGAACACCGGCAGCATCGGCTACTTCAAAATCACCTCGGAAAGTGCCGTGGGCGCGGGGGTACGCCGCATTGAGGCCGTAACCGCCGAAGCCGCCGAAGCCTACGTGGATCAGCAGCTGGACCTACTCACGCAGGTGCGCGAGGCCCTGGGCAACCCCCAGCACCTGCTCACCAGCCTGGAAAAGCAGACCGAGGAAATTGGTGGCCTGCGCAAGCAGATCGAGCAATTCGCCCAGCAAAGCATCAACCAGCAGCGCGAGCAGCTAGTAAGCCAAGTGAAGTCGCTCGGCGCTGTGAACTTCCTGGCCGCTCAGGTACAAGCCACTTCCGCCGACGGCCTGAAAACCCTGGCTTTCCAGCTGCGCCAGCAGGTAGCCAACCTGGTAGCCGTGCTCGGCGCCGAAATCGACGGCAAGCCCCAGCTGGCCGTCATGCTCGACGACGAGCTGGCCAAAGGCGGCCAACTCAACGCCAGTACGCTGGTGCGGGAGCTGGCCAAGGAAATCCAGGGCGGGGGCGGCGGCCAGCCGTTCTTCGCCACAGCCGGCGGCAAAAACGCTGCTGGTTTGGGTGCCGCCATCGGCAAGGCTGAGGCACTGGTAGGCGAGAAGCTGGCCGGATAGTAGTCGGCAAAATAGGTTGATTCCGGAGTATGGTGTCCGGTTGTAACCAGTAGCTTTAGGCTGCCGGTTGCAGCCGGACATTATTCTTATAACGCCGTAAGTATTCGGCTCCTTCACTATGAAGTATTTGCTTGCTGGGCTTGGCTCTGTTTTATCAGCAACCGCACTAGCCACGGTTCCTCCCGATAGTGCTAAAGTGACGCGTCGGGTGGAGTTTCAGGACCAGTACCACCAGCGGTTGCAAACGGCCGAAGGGGCAGTTTTTCGTGCGGAAACCATTACGGTAGACAGTCTGCACAGCACCCGCCGCATCTACTACCTGCCCAGCGGCAAATTGCACTCCAGCGCGGGGCTGTTACAGCACAAGCCGTATGATCTGTGGGAGGGGGATTACCTGGAATATTACGAAAACGGGCAGCTACGCGTGCAGCAGACTTATGTGCAAGGCAAAGTGCAGGGCCAACGCACCACGTATTATCCTACCGGCGTGCTGCGCCGTCGCGAACAGGTACTACCTAGTCAGCCCATTACGGGAGAGTGTAATGGCCCTGATGGTCAGTCCATCTCGTATTTTCCTTATGAAGTACTACCGGAGTATCCGGGTGGTCAGGAGGCACTGCTTCGGTACTTGGCTGTGCGTCTTCGGTATCCGGCCGAAGCGCTGCGGGACGGTGTGCAAGGGGTGGTGTTTGTCAAATTTCGCGTAGCTGCAACCGGGCAGGTGGAGGATATTCAACCGGTTCCATCATCTGCTAAAGCCACCCGACGTATGCAGCGCACGTATGGTTACTTACAGGAGGAAGCCGTGCGAGTGGTACGAATGCTCCCGCCTTTCTTACCCGGACAACTAGAGGGAGAACCAGTGGCGGTTTACTACACGGTTCCGCTGACGTTCAAGATTAAATAGTGCGTACTTTGCACCGGAAATCAGCGCCATCAGTGAAATCAGCGCGAATCTGTGATTCAATGGACGACAGCATCAAATCTAAATACCAGCCCGTTATCGGCCTCGAAGTACACGCCCAGCTGCTCACCCGCAGCAAAATGTACTCCTCCGATGAAAACGAGTACGGCGCTTTGCCCAACAACAACCTGAGCGTAATTACCCTGGGCCACCCCGGTACGCTTCCGCGCGTAAACTACTCGGCCGTGGAGTACGCCATGAAAATGGGGCTGGCTACCAACTGCCACATCCGCCGCGACAACCTGTTTGCGCGCAAAAACTACTTCTACCCCGACCTGCCCAAGGGTTACCAGATTACCCAGGATAAAACGCCCATCTGCCACGACGGGCACGTGGACATCCGGCTGGCCGGCGGGGAAACCCGCAAAATTGGCATCACCCGCATCCACATGGAGGAAGACGCGGGTAAGAGCATGCACCTGGCCGGCGAAACCGAAACCCTGGTGGACTTGAACCGGGCTGGCGTGCCGCTCATCGAAATTGTGTCGGAGCCGGACATCCGCAACTCCGAGGAAGCCTACGCCTACCTGGCCGAAATCAAGAAGCTGGTGGAGTACCTGGGCATCTGCGACGGTAACATGGAGGAAGGCTCCCTGCGCTGCGACGCCAATATTTCGGTGATGCTGCAAGGCGCCGGGAAGTTCGGTACCAAGGTGGAGGTGAAGAACATGAACTCCTTCCGCAACGTGCAGCGCGCCATTGAGCACGAGATTGAGCGGCAGATTGCCATTCTGGAGGCCGGCGGCGAAATCGACTCCGAAACCCGGGGCTTCGATGCGGCTACTGGCTCCACGAGCGGGCAGCGCAGCAAGGAAACCCTGAACGACTACCGCTACTTCCCGGAGCCCGATCTGCCCCCGGTTATCATTGATGATGCCTGGCTGCACCGCGTGCAGGCCGAGCTGCCCGCCCTGCCCCAGCAGCTCTACGCCCGCTTCACCGGCGAGCTGGGCCTCTCGGATTACGATGCCAATGTGCTCACGGCCGAGAAAGAGGTAGCCCTGTACTTTGACCAGCTGACCCGCCTGACGCCCAACGCCAAAGCCGCCGCCAACTGGGTAACCGGCCCTGTGAAAGCCTACCTCAACGAGCGGGCCCTCACCCTGGACCAGTTTCCGCTCACGCCCCAGCATCTAGCCGGTATCATCAGCCTCATCGACGACAACAAAATCGGCCACTCGGTAGCCAGCAAGCAGCTATTCCCCTTCCTGCTGGACAACCCCGGCCATGCTGCCGCCGCGGCCGCCGAGACCCAGGGCCTGTTGCAGCAGCCCCAGGACGCCGGTGCGCTGGAAGCCATGATTCAGCAGGTGCTGGATGCCAACCCGGCTAAAGTAGCCGAGTACCGCGCCGGTAAAAAGAGCCTGACCGGCATGTTCATGGGCGAGCTAATGAAGCTCACTGGTGGCAAAGCCGACCCCAAGCTGGCCAACCAGTTGCTGCGCCAGAAACTGGACGCGTAGGCGCGCCAGCTTTTCCGAAGGAAACCCTCCGGCTTTACGGCTGGAGGGTTTTTTTGGCCCTGGCTTCTTCCTCAGCAACTCCCGCCAACCCTACCACAATGCCGGCTACCCGTCTTTCTGCTGTTCTGCTGACTGTTCCGCTGGTGTGGGCCGGCTGCCAGCGCCCGGCTACTTCTCCCGGAGTCGTGCCGCCGGATTCTGCGCCCAAGCCTGCTGCCACCGCACCCCGGGCCGCGCTGGCTCCGGAAATTGAGCTGCCCGCTGCCGACGGCTCCCGCCTGAAGCTGAGCAGCCTGCGCGGTAAGTATGTACTCGTTGATTTCTGGGCCAGCTGGTGCCGACCCTGCCGGGAAGAAAGCCCCAACCTGCGCAAAATCTACGGGCAGTTCCATTCGCGGGGGCTGGAAATAGTCAGCGTTTCGCTGGACGACAACCGGGCGCGCTGGCACCAGGCCATTGCCGCCGACGAGCTGACCTGGTACCACGTGTCGGATCTGCGGGGCTGGCAGAATGCAGCGGCCCGCGCCTACGGGGTGCGGGCCATTCCGTACTCGGTGCTGCTTGACCCGGAAGGCCGCGTGCTGGCCACCAACCTACGGGGCCGGGCCCTGGGCCAGAAGATTTCGGAATATATTCCGCTGGACTAAATAGGGCAGCTGGCCCATCGCCCGCGGGGCGAGGCGTTGGAGAAGCGCTGGGCCCTACTGTTGCCGTAGCCTGCCGGGCCGCATGTGCCCGGAGCCAGCCGGGAACCAGGGGCCGGCCGGTATGGTTGAGGCAAGCAGCGCAATTCCGGGCAAAATCGGCAACTTGCGCCCGGTTTTACCGTCTTTTGCCAATACCGCCGGCCGCTGGTCGGTTTTGCTTTCCGAATGATGCATAAAATGAAGAGCCTGCTCTACCTGGGTGCCCTGCTGGGCATGGCCAACGCCTGCAACAAGAACACCACGCCCACCACGGGCAGCACCGATGGCGCGGCGGGCTACCAGCTCAGCGGCCAACTGCAAAATGCCGCCGCGGGCAGTAAGGTATACCTGGCCGAGCTGGGCGAAACCCAATTTGTGTCCCGGGATACGGCCACGGTAGATGAGAAGGGCCAGTTCAAGTTTACGGGCTCCGTGCCTGAGCCGGGCCTGTACCAGGTAAAAACCTCCGACCAAAGCCAGGCGCTGGTGGTGCTGGGCAACGGGAGCCGCGTGGAACTCACCGGCGACGCGGGCCAGCTGGCCACTACCTACACCGTGAAAGGCTCCCCGGACTCAGAGCTGCTCAAAAACATCAACCAAACCCTGCAAACCAGCCAGCAGCAGATGCAGCAGGCAATGCCGCTGCTGGAACAGCGCTACACCCGCGCCGCCCAGGCCGGCCGCCAGGACTCCATGCAGATTATCCAGCGCAAAGCTGAAGCCCTGCAGGGCCAGGGCCAACGCGAGGTGGCCCGCCTGGTGCGCCAGCAGCCCAACTCGGTGGTGTCGGCATTTGTGTTGAGCACGGTGCTGAACCCCGACGAGAACTTCACCTTGGCCGACTCAGTAGCCAATCAGCTGAAAGCCAGCCAGCCTAACTCCCGCTACACCAAAGCCCTGGTGGCCCGCCTGGAGCCCCTGCGCGCCACGGCCCTGGGCACCACTGCCCCAGAAATCAGCCTCGCAGCCCCCGATGGCAAAGCCCTGCCGCTGACCAGTCTGCGCGGCAAGTACGTGCTCATCGACTTCTGGGCCAGCTGGTGCGGCCCCTGCCGCCGCGAAAACCCTAACGTAGTGAAGGCCTACAATAAGTACAAGGGCAAGGGCTTCGAAATCTACGGCGTGAGCTTCGACCAGGACCGCGGCAAGTGGCTCAAAGCCATTGAAGCCGACGGCCTCATCTGGAAACACGTTTCGGATCTGAAAGGTTGGGAGTCGGCCGCCGGCCAAACCTACGGCATCAAGTCCATTCCCGCCTCCATTCTGCTCGACCCCCAGGGCCGCATCATCGGCAAAAACCTGCGTGGCGAGGCGCTGGAAGCCAAGCTGGCCGCAGTGCTGAAGTAGAGTTGGTAGTTGTTCGTTGTCAGGCAGAAGTCAAAAAAGCCCGCAAATAGCGGGCTTTTTTTGTAACTCTTCATCTTCCAACTAGGGCGTGTGGACAGTAAGCAACTACCAACTACCAACTAAAGCGGTTTCGTGAACGTGTAGAGACGCATACTTGCGTCTCCTTGTCTGCGCCATTACCGCGTTATCGTTCAAGGATGAGACGCAAGTATGCGTCTCTACACCGTTCGTGAACTTGCCATAACAGCTACCCCATAAACATCCGCTGCACGGCTTGCCAGAGTTGTTTTTTGCGCCCCGCGTCGTACTCCAGCATGTCGATTTCCCCGGCTCCGAGGAAGGCGGTGTCACCGTAGAGGAGTACGGGCTCGTAGGGCTGGGTGGTGTACACGGCCACGTCGAGCAGATTTTTGCCGAAAGCCAGAATCTGCCGGGCCGCCAGCTCCCGGCGCAGGCTGCACAGGGCCACCGGAAACTTGTCGTGCTCCACGTTCACCAGCACCACGTCTTCCATCACCAGGCGCAGGGCCTTGAGCAGGTTGTTGAGGAACACGTTGCGCGGCAGCTTGCGAAATTGCTCCGGAGCCACGCGCACCAGCAGCACCAGCCCGTGCGGGTTGCTGCCCAACGTGCTGAACGGAATGTGCGCCACCGGCGACTGGGTGGGCGTAGGTTGCACCCGGCCAGCCGGTGCCGGCGCCGCGTCCGGCAACTGCGCCAGCGGCAAAGTACCCAGCGCCTGAGCTGACGGAGCGGGGGGCGGAGCCACCATCGGCGGGGCTGCCACAACAGGTGCCGGTACGGGCGCGGTGGGTGTGGGTAGCGGAGGAGCTGCCGGTGGTACAGGTTTCACCGGCAAAGTAGTCGGCGTTGGCGGCACCGGGGCCGCAGTTACGGGCTGTATAGCGGGCCGCGGTGCCGGGGCCTCGGGCACTGGGGCGGCGGCCCGCTGCTGCTCCAGGGCGGCTTTTACCGGTTCGGCCGCCGGGGCAACTTCCGGGGCAGCCTCCGGCAGCACGTACAAGGCTGCTCCGGTATAGAAGTTCTGGAAGAAGGCGAGGTTGGCAGCGGTATCCATCAGAGAAAAGAAATAGGAGCCAGGAAAAAAACGCCCGGTGGCCGGCGGCGCGGCTGCAACTGGCGGCCGCCGCGCCGCCGGCTTAAGTGGCTTTATTCCAACTCGCCGAAGAGGGCTTTCAACTCTGTGGCCTCGTGGGGGGCCATGCGCCCGCCCAGCACCAGGCGTAGCTGGCGGCGGCGCAGAGCCCCATCATACAGGGCAACTTCCTCGGGCGTTTCGGGGGTGGCTTCCGGCACGTCAATCGGCCGGCCCGACTGGTCCACGGCTACAAACGTGAGGAAGGCCTCATTGCTCTTGATTTTGGTGCCGCTGGGGATATCCTCGGCCCACACGTTAATGTGCACTTCCATGCTGGAGCTAAAGGAGCGCGTCACCTGCGACTCCAGCGTGACCACGCTGCCTAGCTTGATACCTTCCCGGAACGAAACATTGTCCACGGAGGCCGTTACCACGATGCGGTTGGAGTGGCGCTGGGCCGAAATGGCGGCGCACACGTCCATCAGGTGCATCATACGGCCCCCCATCAGGTTGTTGAGCGTGTTGGTGTCGTTGGGGAGTACCAGTTCCGTCATTCGGACGAAGGAGTCTTTTACGGACTTTTGTTTGCGCAGCATGTACTGGATGGTTAGCAGAATATGGAGTGCAAAGGTACTTCGCGGGCTCCGACTGGTAACTGTGCCCGCAGTCATTGAACCCAAAAAAAGCCCAAACGATACATCATCGTCTGGGCTTTTACGAGCATTTCGGCTAGAGTGCTGAGCTTACTGTACGAGTAGCCGGGACTGAAAAACGTCATCGTTTAGCCGGAGCTGCACCAGGTAGACGCCGGGGCTAAGGTGATGCGCGTTCGGAAGTGGTACCTGATGTAAGCCCGCCCCGTACGTGGTAGTAGGCAAGCTGGAAACGGGCCGGCCGAGCATATCCACTACCTGAATCTGGACCCGGGCCGTTGCGGGGAGTTGAAAGGCTACCGTGGTTTCGTGGGTGGCCGGATTTGGAAAAACTCCTACGCTCCGCTGAATGGCTGCCCGATTCGGGGTGATGGTGCCGCTCAGCCGAAAGTTGTCGAGGTACAGCGAGTTGCCGCCGCCACTCAGCGCATACAGCCGAATCCGGAAAGCGTCGCCAGCCTGCACAAATGCGGCGGGCAGCGCAAGCGAATAGGTGCGCCAATCCGTGGCGCTGGCTGGCGCAAAAGCCGGTAGCAGCTTGCTGCCCTGCGTATTCAGCTCCTCAGTACTCAGCGTGAGGGGGTACGACCAGTTGGCTCCGCAGTCAGTGGAGAAGGTGACGGACAAGGCCTCAGATGCCACTGCTGTACGCCGGGCGTAGGCGTAGTCGAACTGCATGGTTAGCGGCCCGGCCAATGCCGCCACATCCAGCGCCGGAACGTACAGGTAACTGCCCGTTCCGGCGGGAATATCGGCGTTCCGGACTACCAGGCTGGCTTGGCCATGACTAGGAGTGGCAGTTGTTTGTCGTTCCCAGGTAGGAGTGGGGGCTCCGTTGCTGGAGGTGAGCTGCCAAGTGGTGTTATCCTCCATGAATGCAGGATTTTCAAACGACTCCTGTAGCGGAAGAGGGCGTACCGAAGCCGCGCTGAGTACCTGTATAAACTGGAGGCGGGTGGTGGTGCTGGTACCTGCGGCAGTTGTGACCGATAAGGAAACCGGGTAAAAGCCCGGCGTACTGTATCGTACCGTAGGTGCGGCTCCGGTGCTGGTAGCCGGCTCACCTCCCATAAAAACCCAGCGGCGCTGGTACGCCGCATCCGGCGAAACACTGGTAAAATCGGTGAAGCGAGTAGTGCCTCCCGCGCAAAATACCTGCGTGCTGGCCGAGAGCTGGGCAACTGGCGGACAGGGCCCACTCTGGTACCCGTCGTTGGTGCCAGTGAACTGCAGGTTGGCAACCGAAACAAGCTGCGAGCGGCAGCTCAGGTTAAGTGAGTTGCGCATAACGGCCCGCTGGCCCAGCGTAAACATTTTGGTGCACTGGGCATAGTCCATATGGTTCTGCACGTTGGCCAGCACGCCGCACGGAGCATCGGCCAGGTTACACACCGTTGTAGACGAGCCAATGGTATTGGGCGTGTCCAGAATACCGTCATCAATGCCGCAGTTGCTGGGTAGGCCCGCCGTGTTAGAGCTGCCCCAGGTATGCGGCACGCCAAAATAATGCGCAATTTCATGGGTGAAGGTGCGCCGGGCGCGCTCAGGACGGTTGGCCGATGTACCGATGCTGCCGAACTGCGCATTACGAACCACTATGCCATCCAACCCGTAGCTCCCCGTGCAGGGCAGATAGGCGTAGCCCCCGCTTCCATTGGCGTTTTCGCACACCCACACGTTCAGGTAGCGGTTCGGGTCCCAACGGATGAGGTTCTTGACGTTGTTGTCGCCAACCAGCGTTTGGGCTGAATACGTGCGGGTAATACCGGTGGTGCAGTTGCCACTAGGGTCGCGCTGGGCCAGCCGAAACCGAAAACCAATATTGGCATGAATGGACCGGAAGGCCGGAATTACGTCAGCCGTATCCAAGTTGGTTTTGCTGTAATCCTCGTTGGCAATGCGGATAGCATCCAGTACCTGGGCATCGGTGATGTTGTTGGCTGTGCCTGTATGAATGATGTGCACCACCACCGGTACTGTTATATCGGGGGGCGTACGGGCCGCGGTGGCGTTCCGGAAGCTGGTTTGCTGAGCCAGCTCGTTGCTCTGCTGCAGAAAATCCCGGTAGGCCTGCTCACTGCCCGGGTTGCGCCGGAAGAGTATTTGCTGCAAACTATCGAAGCCGCAAATGCCGGCGGGCCGCCGGGCTTGTGCGCCCACCGGTACAGAGTAGAGGCTGCTGAAAGTCAGAACCCAGAAAAGCGAGAGGAGTAGTTTTTTGCCCATATAAATCCTGAAAAGAATACGCCAAAAGCAGGTGATATCCGCTTTGCCTGATGACGAATTAGTCTAAAAACAGTCGAGCATACCGGGGCGTCACGAAGCGCGCCGGTTTAGCGAGGTTAAGATACCATACAATTGGCTCAGCACTCCACCGATTCAGCGTTTTACCCCGCGCCCCAGCCAGCCTGCCCCAACAAGGGCACAAAGCGAAATTCCTCCAATTCCTGGCGGGAAAACTCCGTCTCACTTTCGCGCACCACCCGCATCATCCGCTGGCTGGTTTCATCGCCCACCGGTATTACCAGGGCTCCACCCACGCGCAGCTGCCGTAGCAGGGGGCGGGGCAGGGTGGGTGAGCCAGCCGTAACCAATATCTTATCAAAGGGCGCGTGCTGGAGCAGGCCCAACGACCCATCCCCGCAGAACAGGCGTGGGGTGCGGCCCAAGCCCGCCAAGCGCCGGGCCGTACGCTCAAACAGCACCTGGTTATACTCAATGCTGCACACATGGGGCGTGAGCTCCAGCAGCACGCTGCACTGGTAGCCCGAGCCCGTCCCGATTTCCAGCACCTGGTCGGTGGGCTGCACCTGCAGCAGCTCGGTTTGGTAGGCCACCGTGTAAGGCTGGGAAATCGTCTGGCCCTCGCCAATAGGAAAAGCCTTGTCCTGGTAGGCGTGGGGCTGAAAGGCCGACTCGAAAAACAGGTGGCGCGGTACCGTGCTAATGGCCGCCAGCACCCGCTCGTCGCGGATGCCCTTGCGGCGCAGCTCCTCCACCAGTGTGCGGCGCATTCCTCGGTGGCGGTAGGTATCGGCAGACATGAGCAGGGGAGCGGAAAAAAGCAAGCTGAAGAATTGGAAACCGGAGCCGGGTGCCGGATTGCGGGGTTTTCCTACCTTTGCGCAGCTGCCAAAATGGCCCCAACGGGCTGCCCCAGCCCCTCCCGAAGCGTAAAACTACGGCGCGGGGCGCACAAAATCACCCCAGGTACCGGCCCGGCCGGTTAGTTCATCTGCTCTTGATTCGTACTCTCCAAAAACTGAAGCTGATAGCCGCCGATTTTGGCGCGGCCCTGTTGGCGTGGGTATGTTTTTTTCTGGTACGTAAGTACCTGCTGCGCGAAATCAGTGCCGACTACCACTTCGCGGCCGATGCCGCTTTCCTGTCCGGCTCGGCCCTGATGATTGCCTCCTTCTGGACGGGCCTGTATGCGCTGCTAGGAGAGTACAACGACATTTTTCGCAAGTCGCGCCTGGCCGAGCTGATCCGGCTGGGGCGGGTGTCCATTCTGGGAGCCATCCTGATTTTCTTCGTGCTGCTGCTCGATGACCAGGGCGTGCAGAACTACCACAGCTACTACAAAACCATTACCGCCTATTTCCTGCTGCACTTCTCGCTTACGGCCGTGCTGCGGCTCTGGGCCGTGAGCAGCGTGCAGCAGCTGGTGCGGGGCGGAGTCATTAGTTTCAATACGCTGCTGGTGGGCTCCGGGGCCCTGGCCCGCGACACCTCCCGGGAATTGCACCGCACCGGCCGCCACCTGGGCCTGAAATTGGTGGGGTTCACGCCCCTGGGCGAAACCGTGGATGAAGAATTGGCCACGGAGCTGCCCGCCCGAGGCCCGTTCCGCCGCCTGCCCGCCCTCATCCGGGCCCTGCACATCGAGCAGGTAATTATTGCCATTGAGCCCAGTGAGCACCGCACCATTGAGGAAATCCTGACGCTGCTGGCCGGGACGCCCGCCCGCGTGAGCATCCTGCCCGACCTCTACCAGATGCTGCTGGGCTCGGTGAAGGTCAGCCACGTATTCGGCACCCCGCTCATCGAAATCAAGCAGGATTTGCTGCCGCTCTGGCAGAAAGTGCTCAAGCGCCTGATTGACGTGGTGGCGTCCTGTTTGTTTCTGCTGCTGGCCTGGCCGGTGTACGTCTTCACGGCCATCATGGTGAAGCTGTCCTCGCCGGGGCCGGTGTTCTACTCCCAGGAGCGTATCGGGCGCGGGGAGCAGCCGTTCCGTATCTACAAGTTTCGCTCCATGTACACGGATGCCGAGCAGCAGGGCCCGGCCCTCAGCTCCGACCACGACCCCCGCATCACGCCCTGGGGCCGCTTCATGCGTAAAGTCCGCCTCGATGAGCTACCCCAGTTCTGGAACGTTATCAAGGGCGACATGAGCATTGTGGGCCCCCGGCCGGAGCGCCGCTTCTTCATCGACCAGATTGTGCAGATTGCCCCCCATTACCGCCACCTGCACCGCGTGCGGCCCGGCCTTACCAGCCTCGGCCAGGTAAAGTACGGCTACGCCGAAACCGTGGCCCAGATGGTGGAGCGCCTCAAATTCGACATCCTCTACATCGAAAACATGAGCCTGGCCATGGACTTTCGGGTGCTGCTCTACACGCTCAAGATTATTATCGAGGGGCGCGGCAAATAGGAATGAATGTGGGAAATGCGGAGAATGTGCCGCTGTATTGCGCCCGCGCCCAATCTTAACGGCCCGTTTCAGGTTATATATTCCAGCACATTACTTACATCTACCACATTCAACACATTGTAACCCGTGTTTACCGGCATTATTGAAACCCTTGGCACCATCACCGATGTGCGCCGTGAAGGTACCAACATCCATTTCACTGTGCAGTCGGGCTTTGCCCAGGAGCTGAAAATTGACCAGAGCGTGGCCCACGACGGCGTGTGCCTGACGGTGGTGGCCGTGGACGGTATGGCCGGCACCCACGTGGTGACGGCCATTGATGAAACGCTGCAGAAAACCAACCTGGGCCAGTGGGCCCCCGGCCGCCGCGTAAACCTGGAGCGGTGCCTGGCCGCCAACGGCCGCTTCGATGGTCACATTGTGCAGGGCCACGTGGACCTCACGGCCGAGTGCGAATCGGTGGAGGACCAGAACGGCAGCTGGCTCTACCGATTCCGCCACGAGCCCGGCCCCGGCCGCGTAACCGTGGAGAAAGGCTCTATCTGCATTAACGGCACCAGCCTCACCTGCTTCAACAGCACCGACGACGGCTTCTCCGTGGCCATCATTCCCTACACCTACGAGCACACCACCTTCCAGGACCTGCGCCCCGGCCACCAGGTAAACCTGGAGTTCGACATTGTGGGCAAGTACGTGGCCAAGCTGCTAGGGCGGTAATGGACGAGGTTCGGTTTGCGCAAACAGACCTGACGGCAGAAGATGCTTTCTGGGTCATGTGGTATTTTCTGGAAGAGCACTACTCGCTTTCCAATAATACATTCGATGTATCGGATATCCTCAGTGCTTCGGAGCCAGGGTTTTTAGATGAACTGACTGGCCGACCAGTTCCTACCGACAGTGGCATGATCAGCTTTTGGAACGAGGCTGTGGAGAAATATCGGCAGCAGGGCCCTCCACCTATGAAAATACTACGATAATAGTCAGAATGAGAGGGTATTAACAAGTCGGTAATATTTTGCTGAAAACCAGTGAGCTATGCGCTATTTTCTATTGATCCTGCTATTTCTACCCCAACTACTGAGGGCCCAGCATTCCATTGAGCGGTTGTTGGTGGCTGAAGCCAACGCAGGGCGTTTTAGCGGAGCAGCAATGGTAGTCCATGATGGTAAAGTAGTGGCGCGGATCAACCGGGGCTATGCCAACCGACAGTTTTCTGTGCCTGTTTCCGATAGCACTCGGTTTCCGGTAGCTTCCCTGACCAAGACGTTCACCGCCGTGCTGGTATTGCAACTACAAGAGCAAGGCAAATTAAAGCTAACCGATAAGGTAGCAGCCTACCTGCCGGAACTGCCGCCCGACTGCCGGGATATAACCCTTCTGGCACTCTTAACGCATTATTCCGGCTTACGCAATGAGCCCGTTAGCGCGTATGCTACGCCCGTATCGACAGCAGAGTTTGTGCGCAAGTACGTGGTTGTCGATAAAAGGCCGGGTAGCACGGGGTTTCGCTACAATAATGTCGACTACATTCTGCTGACCCGAGTGTTAGAAGTAGTTACCGGAAAATCGTATGCCCGACTGTTGCAGGAGGCTATTATTCAACCGTTGAAGCTGAAAAATACGGGTGTAGTGCAGGAAGCACACGTTATTCGCAATCTGGCGTATGGCTACCACAATTACAGTTTCGGAACGGGTGTGCCAAACGATACGCTCTACAACGACACGCGCTACCTATCAAACTACGCGGGGGCCGGAGCCATATACTCAACGGTGGACGACCTGCGCATATTGGTAGAAGCATTAAGGACTAACCGGCTGCTACGGCCCCAGGTAACAGCCAAGTTGCTTACCAAACCCCAGCAACCAACCTTTATTGAATACACCCGGGGATATCCTACCGTCGGATTCTACTTCAACAATAAATCATTGGCGCAGACAGTACTTGAGCGGCGGGGTAGCATCGACGGGTTTAACTCCTTGCTGCTGACCACCCCCGACTTTACTACCGCTGTCATTATCCTGACCAACACGGACACGGGCGACCTGGAAAAAACAGGGGACGCGGTGTGGAATGAAATACACTAGGTTTTACACCACTGCAACCGGTTCCGCCGAGCCAAACCACTTCAGGGCCAGTCGCTCGTAGGCCCAGGCGCAGAGCCAGGCCAGGCCGGAACCAAGCAGGGCCCCGGCCAGTACATCGGAGGGGAAGTGGGCGGCCAGGTACATGCGGCTGTAGCTCACCAGACAGGCCCACACGAACAGCAGCCACTTGGCCACGCGGTAGCGGCGGGGCAGCACCAGGGCCACGAATACGGCCAGGGCAAAGGCGTTGGCCGCGTGCGAGGAAATGAACCCGAACTGACCCCCGCAGCCGTTTACCAAGTTCAGCGTGGCCGAGAGGTCGGGGTCGTGGCAGGGGCGGAGGCGAGCGAAATAGGGCTTGAAGAATCGGCTGGAAATCATGTCGGCCAGGGCCACGCTCAGCCCCAGCAAGGGCAGCAGCAACCGGGCGCGGCGGCCGTAGAGGTAGGCCAGCACCACGAGCAGTACGAAGTAGGCCGGAAACCACACAAACCGCTCGGTAAAGAAAACCATCCACGCATCCAGCTTGGGTGTGCGGTGGGCGTTGGCCGCTACCAGCAGCCACCGGTCAAGGGCTTGCAGTTGCTCTAGCACGTGGCAGTGGATTGGGCACTGAGCCAGTCGACGCCCTTGCGCAGCCACTGCTGGGTGTCGGCTTCCGGGGAGCCAGGCGCGGGCTGCTGGTTATAGTGCCACTGGCACTGGGGCGGCAGGCTCATGAGGATGCTTTCGGTGCGGCCGCCGGTTTCCAGCCCGAAGCGGGTACCCCGGTCAATGGCCAGGTTGAACTCGGCGTAGCGGCCCCGGCGCACCAGCTGCCACTGTTTCTGCTGCGCGGTGTAGAGCAAATCAGCATTCTGGCGCAGCAGGGCAGTGTAGGTGCGGCCGTACACCTCGGCCACGTCGCGCACGAAGGCGAACAGACTTTCGGCGTCGGCCTCCTTGCCCACGATGAGCCGGTCGAAGAAAATGCCGCCGATGCCCCGGGTTTCCTGGCGGTGCGGAATGTAAAAATACTCATCGGCCCACTGCTTGAACCGCTCATAGTACGCCGGGTTGTGGCGCTGGCATACCTCGGCAATCTGCTCGTGGAACCAGCGGGCCTGCTCCACATCCACGTAGATGGGCGTCAAATCCAGGCCCCCGCCAAACCAGGCCTCGCCGTTGCCGGCCTCAAAGTAGCGCACGTTCATGTGGGAAATGGGCACGCGGGGGCTGCGCGGATGCTGCACCACCGACACGCCGGTGGCGAAATAATTAGGGTCGGGCATGAGTAGTACGCGGGCGGCTTGCTCGCTCATCTGGCCTTCCACGCCCGAAAAATTCACCCCGCCTTTCTCAATGATGGTGCCCTCGGTGAGCACCCGGCTGCGGCCGCCGCCCCCGCTGTGGTGCTGCCAGGCATCCTCGCGGAAGCGGCCGGTACCGTCGGTGGTTTCCAGCTGCTGACACAGCCAGTCCTGAAACTGGCGCATCCAGCTCTCCACGGTGTCGCGGAAGCGGGCGTGGGGCGTGGGGACGGGGAAGGGCGAAAGCGCGGGAATCTGCATGCAACGGGGCCGCTGAAGTAGAGGGTAGGAGCCCGGGGAAATCGGACTGATGCGCTTACCGTCGGCGGTGAAAAGTGGGGCGGTGATACAAACCGCAAAGGTAGCTAATTCCGGCCGCGGCACCGCGTGGCTATTCTCCGCGCACCCGTGGTAAAGTAAAATGCCGCGCCGTACGTCTGCCCGTGTGATGGCGCTGCTGCCCGGTCCGGCGGGCGCAGCCCGTCGGGCCGGTTGCCGTCAACTGACGTTGTGGCGTCGTCGTCCGGATGTCAGCTTACTTCAACCGGCCCGACGGGCTGCGCCCGCCGGACCGGTACCCGGCTCGCCAAACTACTATATATGCTCCACGTCTTCGGGAAAAATCCCGCCATTGAATCACAGCGCCGCTTTGCCGGCCTCACCAACTACCAGAACGGCCGTTTCCAGAACCTGGGCGGGGTGAAGTTCAGCGTCGGTGAAGCGCCCATGGGCAAAATGTTACTGGATTTTCTGCGCAAGCCCCGCACTGTTACGCCGTCCCGCCCGCTGCCCACCGTGCAAACCGATTTGCGCCACCCGGCCACCGAACTGCCCACCATCATCTGGTTCGGCCACTCATCCTACCTGATTCAGGCCCGGGGGCTCAATATTCTGGTTGACCCCGTGTTCAGCGGAGCCGCTTCGCCGGTGTCGTTTGCGGTAAAATCCTACGCCGGGGCCGATGCCTACACCGTGGCCGATATGCCTCCTATTGATGTACTGGTGCTCACCCACGACCATTACGACCACCTCGATTACGCCACCGTGGCCCCGCTGCGCGGCAAAGTGAAGCACGTGGTTACGCCCCTGGGCGTGAGCGGCCACCTGCGGGCCTGGGGCTACGCGCCGGAGCAGCTCACGGAGCTGAACTGGCACGAAACCACCGAGCCGGTGCCGGGCGTGCAGCTCACAGCCACGCCTGCCCAGCACATGTCGGGCCGGAGCCTGAAACCGCAGTGTACCCTGTGGGCTTCCTACGTGCTGCAACTGAATGAGTACCGGCTGTTTCTGGGCGGCGACAGTGGTTACGGGCCGCACTTCCGGGCCATCGGGGAGCAATACGGCCCTTTCGATGTGGCCCTGCTCGAAAATGGGCAGTACAACCCGAGCTGGCACGCCATCCACTGCCTGCCCGAGGAAACTGCCCAGGCCGCTCAGGACCTCGGGGCCCGGCTGCTGCTGCCGGTACACTGGGCCAAGTTCACGCTGGCCTACCACCCCTGGAATGAGCCGATTCAGTTGGTGCTTAAAGCTTCTGATGCCATCGGCCTGCCCGTTACGGTACCGCGCATCGGTGAATCCTACACGCTGGGAACCCCGCCAAAGCGGGACGCGTGGTGGGCATTTGACTGAAACAAGCACGTCATGCTTCGCTCTGCTCTGCATGACGTCGTATTGATTGTGGTAGCCTTCTGAACAGCCTTACACTGTCATTCCGAACGAAGTGAGGAATCTGGGTTAACCTATTGCTGGCTGATCCAGATTCCTCGCTTTGTTCGGAATGACAGTTGTTGCTTTCTAGCAAAGAGTATCCTACAACTCCTTACGCAAGACCAGTAGCACCAGCGGCTCCGTTTGGCGCGGGATGCCGAAGCGGGTATCAGTAGGAAAGTCCACAGTGCCGCCGGTAGGCCGGAAGCCCAGCCGCTCATACCAGGCCAGCAGCTCATAGCGCACCGAAATAACGGTAATCCGAATAGCCGTGCAACCCAGCGTCCGGGCGTAGGCCTCGGCGGCCGTTACGAGCTGGCGGCCCAGGCCCTGCGCTTGCAGAGTGGGCTCTACGGACAGCATACCCAGGTACAAATCGGGCCCTTGCTGCTGCAGAAATACGCTGCCCACCAGCTCCTGCACGGCTGTGCGGGCCAGTAAAAACCTAGCACCGGGGCTGTGCAGTTGCTCCCGCAAGTCAGCCTGATCGGTGCGCTGGCCGGCCAGCAGGTGCGATTCGGTGGTCCAGCCCTGCTCGGCGGCCTCGCCCCGGTAGGCCCGGTTCACGAGGTGGTTGAGGGCGGCAATATCAGCGTCGGTGGCGGGGGAGAAGGTGAGGTTGGCGAGCATGGGGCAAAGCTACGCAACACGGGTGGTCGGAAAAGCAGAGTGCGCGCCTGAACTACCCGCCTCCGTAGCCGGTTTCCCCTCATCATTGCCTTTGCGTACCTTCGCCCCGCACTCACCACCCACCCATGACTGCTGAAACTGCCGCTGCTTTCGAAACTGACGCCCCCAACACTCGCCCCGATGCGGCCACCCTGCGCCGGGCCTACCTGCTGATGCGCACGGCCGATGAAATGGCCCGCCTCTACGAAGAAAACAAGGCCGTAACGGCCCGCTACGTGCACGCCACCGCCCGGGGCCACGAGGCTATTCAGCTGGCCGCCGCCTGCTTTCTGGGCCCCCAGGACTACGCCGCGCCCTACTACCGCGACGATGCTATGCTGCTGGGAATGGGTCTGCAACCCTACGAGTTGATGCTGCAGCTCATGGCTAAGCGCGACGACCCATTTTCGGGCGGCCGCACGTACTACAGCCACCCTTCCCTGCGCCGGGCCGGCTACCCCACCATTCCGCACCAAAGCTCCGCCACCGGTATGCAGGCCATTCCGGCCACTGGCGTAGCGCACGGCCTTAAATACCTCGAAAGCCAGGGCATAGGTCCGCTCATGGCTGACCCCCGCGACCAGTGCGAGTCCGGTACGCCATTGCCCGGTCTCTATGAGCTGCTGCCTGCCAAAGCCCAAGATACCGCCCCACTTGTGGTCTGCTCCATCGGTGATGGGGCTATGACAGAGGGCGAAGTGGCCGAGGCCCTGCAAATGGCCGTGCTGCACCAATTGCCCATTATCTATCTGGTGCAGGATAACGACTGGGGCATTTCGGCCACCAGCCGGGAGATGCGCGCCATGGATGCTTACGAGTTTGCCGCCGGCTTCAAAGGCCTGCACCGTTTGCAGTTTGATGGGGCCGATTTTCTGGCCAGCTACGCCGGTATGCAGCAGGCGGCCGAGTACGTGCGCCAGCGGCGCGGACCGGTGCTGGTGCACGCCAAATGCCCCTTGCTGGGTCACCACACCAGCGGGGTGCGCCGGGAGTGGTACCGCGGCGACAACCTGGCCCAGCACACCACCCTCGACCCGCTCCCGCGCTTTCATCAGCAGCTGCTGGAGCTGGGCTTCGCCGAAGATGAACTCCAGCAACTGGCCGCCCAGGCCCGCACCACGGTGCAGCAGGACTACGAGCGCGCCCTGGCGGCCCCCAACCCCGACCCGGCTACCTTCCAGGACCATGAGTTTGCCCCAGCGGCCGTGACCGAGGAAGTCGGGGAGCGAAGCCCCGCTGGTGCCGACAAGGCTCTGATGGTGGATGCTGCCCTGCACGCCGTGGATGACATTTTGCGGGAGTTTCCCGAAGCCCTGTTCTATGGGCAGGACGTGGGCGGAGAGCTGGGGGGCGTGTTCCGCGAGGCGGCGCTGCTGGCCAAGAAATACGGTGACGCCCGGGTGTTCAACACGCCCATTCAGGAGGCCTACATTGTGGGCAGCACCGCCGGCATGAGTGCCGTGGGGGCCAAAGCTATTGTGGAAATCCAGTTTGCCGACTACATCTGGCCCGGCCTCAACCAGCTGGTGGAAGAGCTCAGCAAGTCCTGCTACCTCTCCAACGGCCAGTTTCCGGTGCAAAGCCTGATTCGGGTGCCGGTGGGCGCGTACGGCGGGGGCGGACCCTACCACTCAGGTTCCGTAGAAAGCACGTTGCTGACTATTCGGGGCATCAAGGTGGTATACCCCAGCAACGCCGCCGATATGAAAGGGCTGCTCCGGGCCGCCTTCCTCGACCCCAACCCGGTAGTGCTACTGGAGCATAAGGGATTGTACTGGAGCAAGGTAGCCGGCACCGAAGACGCTAAAACGGTAGAACCCGCCGCCGGCTACGTGCTGCCCCTGGGCAAAGCCGCCGTGGCCCAGCCGGCCGATGCCACCAAGCTGCGCAACGGCGAAACCTGCGTGGTGATTACCTACGGCATGGGCGTGCACTGGGCCAAAACCGCCAGCCGCCAGTTGCCCGGGCAAGTGGAAATCCTGGACTTGCGCACCCTCAACCCCCTTGATTGGGAGGCCGTGCAGGCCGCTGTACGCCGCCACGGCAAGGCCCTGGTGCTCACCGAGGAGCCGCTTATGAATTCCTTCGCCGAAAGCCTGGCCGGCCGCATTCAGCGCCACTGCTTCCAGCAGCTCGATGCGCCGATATTTACGCTGGGGGCCGCCAACCTGCCCGCCATTGCCCTCAACGTGGAGCTGGAAAAGCAGATGCTGCCCAACCCCGACAAGGTGCTGGCGGCCCTGCAGGAACTGCTGGGATATTAGGTAGTGAAGTTGTGAAAGGTGAAGTTGTGAAAACCAGTTTCGCCCGGAAAACGCAAAACGCCCTGGCAACTCTGCCGGGGCGTTTTCTTTCTACTCCAGGTTGCTACAATTTCACCTTTCACAACTTCACCACTTGCCTAGAAGGGGTAGCCGATGCCCAGGTTAAAGGCTGACTGGTCTTCGCGGAGGCTAAACTTGCGGATAACCCAGTTGCTGCCAATGGCGGAAGGATCGTACACTTTAGTAGCCACGTCGAGGCGCAGAATCAGGAAGTCGAAATCAAACCGGAACCCGATGCCGGAGCCCACCGCAAACTGCCGGTAAAACTGGTTTAGCTTAAACTCAGCCCCCGGGCGTGGGTCGTTGCGGAGCGTCCAGAGGTTGCCAAAGTCGGTAAAGAGGGCCCCTTTGATGAAACTATAAATCGGAAAGCGGTATTCTACGTTCCCTTCCAGCAGTACCTCGCCTGGCTGCTCGGTGTTGTAGTCGCGCACGGGGGTAGTGGAGTTTCTGGGAATGCGGGTAGTTGCGTACGAGCCGGGACCCAGGCGCCGCGGCTTCCAGGCCCGCACACTGGTGCTGCCACCAGCAAATAAGGATTTATCGTACGGAATCAGGTACAGCGTTTCCGTCACCGCCTCCGACCCATCCTTGTTTACGGTAGTGAGCTTGGTGCTGGACAAGGCCGTGGCCACCCCACCCGACAGCCGGTACACGAAATACGTGCTGGGCGTAAGCTTGTAATAGCGCCGGTAATCCACGGTTATCTTCCCGAAGTCATATACTTTCAGCCGGTTGCTGCGCAAATCGTCGCGGTAGCTGGTGAGGGGCTCTTTCTGGTACAGCCCGCGGGTAAGGCCCCCAAATTCTACAAACAGCCGCAGGTACTGCGCATTGAGCGTTTGGGTGAAGTTGTTGGAGTTGTATAAATACGTGGCGTTGAAGCTGGGTATGAACAGGTTATCAAAGCTGCGGTACAGCGGAGAGCCTTGGTTAATGCGTAGCTGCTCCAGGGTGTCCCGGAAAGCCGGGTCAATGGAGGCCGTCCGGATAACGCTTACATCCACTGGGGTAAGTACTACCTGGGCGTAGGTAGAGGGCTGCCAGAGGTAATCCAGGGTGCCTTCCAGGTTGGTGCGCGTGTATTCGGGCCGCTTCACGTAGGTGTAGGCGGTGTTGAAGCGCGTACGCGGATTATACCGGGCAAAATAGCGGCCACCTTGCCAGGGCACCAGGAACCGGGGCAGCACCAGGTTTACATTCGCTCCGAGCTGGGTGGTCAACTGGCTGCGTAGATTTTTGGACTCCACGCCGCCTTGGGTAAGCCCAGTAAGGTTGTACTGCCCTTCAAAACCGGCCCGTACCCCAAACTCCAGCACCTCCGCCCCCCCAAATACGTTACGAACTTTCAGGCGTACGTTGCCAAACGGGCCTACCTTCTCGGCCACGTAGGTACCCCCAAATTCAGTGGTTTCCTGGAATTTCTTAGCGGGCGAGGCATTCACGGTAGCATCCAGCAGGCCCTTGGCCGAGTCGGCGGGGGCCTCACTGCCCCGCACGCGCCGGTAGGTGAGGGTACTAAACCGGAACATATCCAGGCTGCTCAACTGGCGCTGGGTCTGCTGGGTTTTGGCCAAGCTGTAGGGCTGGCCGGGCCGTACCAGCAGCTTCCGGTCGAGGGCGCGGGTACTAAAGCGGTGCTTGTAGGCCAGGTAGTTCACCGAGTCGCGCACCAGCGTGTCGCGCTGCAGGCCAAACCGGACCAGGCCCGCATCCGTGATAAAGTTTACGCCCCGAATGGTGTAGAGCCGGTGCTGCTCCCCCCGGGCGGGCTTGCTGATGATGGTGCGCAGGCGCACGGAGGTCGGCGCGAAGCTGGTATCGGCCTCCAGGGTAATGTACTGCTCCCGGAAATCAAAGTACCCCTGGTTCTTCAGCAGGGTTTCAATACGGTTGCGCTCCGATCCAATGACTTCTTCATCGTACTGCTGCCCAACCCGCAGCTGGCTCTCGGGCTGGCTGGCCAGCACCCGCCGGGCTATGGCCGTGTCGGCAATGTCGTAATCTAGCTGGGAGTAGTGGAAGGCCGGGCCCTCCTGAATGCGGTACGTCACCGTCACGCGCTGGGAATCGGCGTGGAAGGGAGACTTGAGGGCGAAAATGCGGAAGGGCGCGAACCGCTCCGTGGGCACCGTATCGGTAACGGCAACGGCGCTGCGGAAAAAGCCCTTGGACTTCAGAAATATGCCCAGCTGCTTTACCGAAGTGGCCGTCAGCGAGGAGTCGTAAATCACCGGCGCCTCGCCCAGGCGCATGATGGCGTTGCCCTTGTCCAGGGCCAGCTGGTGGCGGCGGGTGTGCCGCTCGCGCTTGGTAAGCAGCTTGCCCGCCTCCGCCGAGTCGGTGGCGGCGGCCTTGATGAGCTGGTCGTACTTAGTGCGGTCCTCGTCCAGTTTCTGCTGAATTCGCTCCCGGTTATAAAATGAGCGCCCTAGCTGGTAGATGGCTACCTTTGGCAGGGGAAAGGTGCTGTTGGGCTTCTGCTGCACCAGCGCCTGCAGGCGCTCCGCGTCGGCCTGGTCCGTGCCTTCTATTTTAACCCGGCTGAGCAGGCGCTGCCCGGGCTGCAAAAGCCGCGTGGGCGAGCAGGCACTCAGGCCCCCGGCCAGCAGCACCGCCCCCAGTCCTAGTCGGGACATACATGTATCTGAAAACAGGCCCCGTGGGGGCTCCTCGTTCAATTGCGAATATGGTTTCAAAAGCAGTAGCGAAATACGTGCACGCGCTGCACCTGAAGAAGTACCGAATCCGGCACAATGCCTTTCTGGTGGAAGGGGGCAAAAGCGTCCGGGAGCTGCTAAGTTCCGGGATTCTAACGGAACGCCTTATCCTTACGGCCGAATTCGAGGAGAAAATCCGCGCGGAGCTGCCCGCCGGGGTACCCGTTGACGTGGTTTCGGCCGAGGAGCTGACCCGTTTGGGCACGCTCAGCACCAACAATACTGCCCTGGCTATTGCCCAACTGCCCCCGGAAAAGTCCCTGCCCGTACCCCGACAGGAGTTGCTGCTGGCCCTGGATGAGGTGCGCGACCCGGGCAACGTGGGTACGCTCATTCGCCTGGCCGATTGGTACGGACTGGCCGGGGTGGTGTGCTCCGATACCTGCGCCGACCCCTGGGCCCCCAAAACCGTGGCCGCCACCATGGGCTCGTTTACGCGGGTACCCGTATGGCAGCGCAACCTGCCCGAGTGGCTCGGCAGCCTGCCGCCGGAGTTGCCCGTATACGGCGCCGACCTGCACGGCGACAACGTGCACCGCCTCACGCTACGGCCCAGCGGCGTGCTGATTATGGGCAGTGAAAGCCACGGCCTCACGCCCCCCGTAGAAGCCTGCCTGACTCAGCGCCTGCACATTCCCGGCCGGGGCCAGGCCGAAAGCCTCAACGTGGCCGTGTCCGCCGCCATTCTGCTGGATAACTTCTACCGGAACGAGATAGTGAAATAGTGAGATAGTGAAATGGTGAGTTTGACGTTCTACTTGCGCCATCAGGCCCGGTAGAACGTCAAACTCACCATTTCACTATCTCACTATTTCACCGCTAATTCAGCAGCGAGAAGCCGAAGCTGAAGGTTTGGGCCTGGGGGCCGCGGTTGTTTTTGAACGTGTCGTTGAGGTTGTACTTGGCAAACAGGTTGATGCTGCGGATGCCGATAAGGCCCTGTACACCGTACTGGAAGTCTTCCAGATTATAACTGCCCCGGTCCTTGTCCTTCTTGGTGTTGCCTTCCTGCTCGTATTTCAGCTTGGTGTGGGAGCCCAGACGGTAGCCTACAAACCCGCCGGCCCCCACCCGGAAGGCGTTCTTGCCCTTCTTATCCTGGAAGTTGAGCATGGGCATCAGGGGCAAGTTGATGCTGGTGACGGCCAGCTTGCTTTTCTCTAGGCTGCGGCCGGCTTCAGCCTTGCTGAGCGTGGTGATGCCGTTGGTGTTGGTAAATTGATAGTTGCCATCCAGCATGTAGTTATTAAAAGCCAGCTCGGGGCCGGTGCGCAGGTACAGCACGGAGCCTTTCTGGCCCAGGCGGATATCGTAGTGCCAGTTGAGGCTGAGGTAGCGGGAGGCAACGGGGCGCAGGTCGGGCGTTACGCCGTTGGCATCGGCCCCCTTATCTACCAGCGCGTTCAGGCCCAAGTCGATGTTGAAGTTGCTGTGTACGGCGCGGTTCCGGTACTCTTCCCGCTTGGCTTGGCGCTGGGCATTCCGGATGGAGTCGGAGGCAGGCGTGGCGCCCACCCGCACCGATACCCGGTCAGAGCCGCCGTCGGTGCTTTCATCCACCGTCACCCCAAACACCCGGCCCAAGGTCACGTCTACATGGTCGGCCGATTTAGTTTTGGCGCCGGGGCCCTGGTTGCGCACCGTGATGCGGATCTGCTCAGGCACCTGCTTGCCGGGCTGCTCCTTGGCGGGGTAGAACTCCATGGTCACCTGCTCCGACTTAGAGTTTTTGCCGGCGGCCTCGGCTTGGGTGATGTAGCTATCCAGCAGCACCAGCAAGGAGTCCAGCTTGTACTGGCGCAGCTCCCGCAGCTGGGCTTTGTTTTTCACGAATAGGGTCATGCTGGCCTGGTTGGGCAGCTTCACCACAATGGTGTCGTCGTTGGCCACGCGAGGGGGCGTGAGGCGGGCGAAATCGGAGGCCTGGGCGGCGGAGGCGGCACCCAGCAGGAGGGCGGTGAGGAGAACGGGGAGGCGTTTCATGACAGAAGGCGCTGAAAGCGGGAGAGTTAAAGTTGAATGACTTTGGTGAGCGTGTGGCCCGCCAGGCGGGCCTGCACCGTCACCGTTTCGGGTAAGCCGGCGGCCGTGAGGCTCACCTTTTCACCCTGCACCACATTGCGGGCCTGCCGGAGCAACGACACTAACCGGGGCCGGTGAGCGGGAACAACGGGCGCAGCCGGAGCGGCGGCGGGCCGTACTTCCACCTCAATGGGGCCGGTAAGGGCGACGGTGTGGGTAGGCAGCTCCGAGGGGCGGCTGAGCTCCTGCGGTAATTCCCGCTCAGCAGCGGGCTTCTCAGGAGTGGTTCCTAATGGCCGGTTCGGGGTGGAGGCCGTGGTGGCTACCTGCGCCACGTCTTGGCGCTGGGTCGAAGCACGAGGCCGGCTGGGCCGGCTGGCTGCCAAAACCGGGTCCGGTTGTACACCCACGGACGGGGTTTGGGCGGCGAGTGCCACAGTGGCCACTGCGGCAGTCGGCTGGTTGGCCGGGGCTTCTGAGGGGCTAGATGGAGAAGCCGGGGAGGTAGTTGCCTGGGGCGGTGAAATATTTTCGGGCGTGGCAGCAGCGGCGTGGCGGGGTGTAGTAGCGGCCAGCTCGGGGCGGCCATTCTGCAGGCCTGCGCCGTTTTGCAGCGTCCACCACAGGCCGCCCAGCAAGGTCAGCAGGGCCACCGAGGCAGCGGCCAGCCACATCATCGGCCGCCGTTTGCGGGGCTGAATTTCGGCTTCGATTTCGGCCCAGAGAAAGGCCGGCGGGGTGGGCGCGTGGTCCGCCAGCTTTTCGCGGAACAGCTTGTCAATATCTTCGGGTTGCATGAGGCTTAGTAGGAGTAGAGGGTGGTAGGAGTGGGCCGGGCCTGGGCCCCGGCCACTGCCAGGCGGCGCTGGAGCATGCCCCGGGCCTTGCTGAGCTGCGACTTGCTGGTACCTTCCGATATACCGAGCAGCTCGCCGATTTCGGGGTGGGTGTAGCCTTCCAGCGCGTAGAGGTTGAACACAGTGCGGTAGCCGGCGGGTAAATCTGCCAGCAGGGCTAGCATATCCTGGGCATTAAGCTGGCTTTCGGCCTCGGCGGCGGTGGCGGGCACGTCGTAGGTCAAATCATCGATGGCCATGTGCAGGGGCTCCTTGCGGCGGAGCATGCCCAACGCCTCGTTCACTACAATGCGCCGAATCCAGCCTTCAAAAGAACCCTCGTGGCGGTACTGGTCCAGGGCCCGGAATACTTTGGTGAAGCCCACAATCAAGGCCTCTTCCGCGTCTTCGCGCCGCCGCAGGTAGCGCAGGCACACACCCAGCATCAGGCCCGCAAACCGCTCATACAGCAGTTTCTGGGCTCGGCTGCTGCCTTGTCGGCAGGCGGCTATCAGTTCGACTTCAGTCACGGAAAGGAAGGGTAAAGTGCAGTCAGATGCGGGGCGTTTGGAGGGCTAGATGGGCGGATACTGCGGACGGTTGCCTGAGCCCGTAAAAAAAGTTAGCGGCCGTGGCCACAGCCCAGGCTGTGTGGGCAGTAACGCTTCTGACTACCAAGCGGAACGTCATGCCGAGGATGTGGCGTTATGTAGGCTTGCTTACTGTCCACACAGCCTAGCCCAGCGGTAAAATACCGGCTTTTCTCAACAAACGGGTAAGCTGGCTGTCTGTAGTATGTACCAACATAAATTTCTTGGCTATGAAAACGATGCAAGGAAAAGTAATGGTGATTACCGGCGCAGCCATGGGCCTAGGTCTGGCCGCCGCAAAAGAATTGGCTAGTCGGGGTGCCCACCTGGTGCTCATCGATTACAATGAGCAGAGCCTACAGGAGGCGCAACAGGCCGTCAGTCAGGAATTTGGGGAAGTAGAAATACTGACGGTGGTGGCCGACGTTTCGGATGAAGCGGCCGTGCAGCACTACGTACAGGAAGCCGTGGCCAAGTTTGGCCGCATTGATGGCTTCTACAACAATGCAGGCATCGAAGGGAAGCAGGCCAGCATCACGGAGTACGATGTGGCCGTGTTCAAGAAAGTAATTGACATCAATCTGCTGGGCGTATACTACGGCCTGCGCTACGTGCTGCCCGTGATGCAGCGCCAGGGCAGCGGCCGCATCGTAAATGTGGCTTCCGTAGGCGGCATTCGGGGCGTACTCAACCAGATGCCCTACGTGGCCAGCAAGCACGCCGTATCGGGCATGACCAAGAATGCGGCGTTGGAGTACGGCCGCTACAGCATCACCACCAACGCCATTGCGCCGGGGGCCATTCTTACGCCCATGGTGGCCGAAGCCTTCAAGCAGGTAAACCCCACCGACCCCAAGCAGGCCGAAGCCCAGTACGCCAGCAATAACCCCACGCGCCGCCTGGGCCAGCCCGAGGAGGTAGCCAAGCTGGTGGCGTTTCTGCTGAGCGAAGATGCCTCCTACGTGAGCGGCCAAACCATTGCCATCGACGGCGGCGAATCCAATATGTACGGCAACGCCGAGTAAACCTCATAGTGAGGCTGTCCGGCAACTTTTAATACGTCCTGCAGAGCCGGAGGCGAAGCATCTCGCGTGCTGACGTTGCTATGCTATTCAGACGTCAGCACGCGAGATGCTTCGCCTCCGGCTCTGCAGGACGTTTTGACGATCTTCCTGAACAGCTTTAATGAAAAAAGCCGCCGTACCTCAAGGCACGGCGGCTTTTTCGTGTGTACAGTAAACCGATTAGTATTGGCCCACGCTCAGCATAACCAGTGTGCAGGCTTCTTCGGTTTTGATGCCGCGCTGGTGAGCCAGTTCCTCTAGCTCCGGGTTTTCGGTGCCGGGGTTGAAGATGATGCGCCTAGGGTTCAGGTCCAGAATGTAATCATACCAACCCGGCTGATTCTGGGGGCCTACGTACAGCGTCACGGTGTCCACATCCTGGGCGGTAGGCCGGTCGTTGCGGATTTCCAGGCCAGCCACTGAGCCTTTGCGGATGCCCACGGGCACCACCTCGTGGCCGTGGTTTTTGAGTTGGTGCACGGCGCGGTAGGCGTAGCGGGCGGGGTTATCGGTAGCGCCCAATACAAGGGTCTTTTTCATATCAGAAGGGGGAGCTGATAACCGGGGTAATCAGCTACAAAAAGGTGGGAGTCGAATGGTGTACGCCTGTTGTATACGGTGAAACCTCCCAACGGATAACTACAAACCTGCGGCCACTTGCGCCAGCACGGCCTCGGCGCACCGCTCCCCATCCATAGCCGCCGACACAATGCCGCCGGCGTAGCCCGCGCCTTCGCCGCAGGGGAAAAGGCCGCGCACCTCGGGGTGCTGCAGCGTGTCCCGGTCGCGGGGGATGCGCACGGGCGAGGAGGTGCGGCTTTCCACGCCCACAATCTGGGCCATGTTGGTGGCGTAGCCGGGTATTTTGCGGCCGAAGTTCTGGAAGCCCTGGCGCAGCCGCTCGGCCAGGCCTGTTCCTAATACTTTGTCCATTGGCACCGATACAAGACCCGGCTGATAACTGGTTTCCAGCAGCTCAGCCGATACTTTTTTCTTGAGGAAGTCGCCCAATAGCTGAGCCGGGGCCAGTTGGGTACCGCCGGCCAGCTGGCAGGCGCGCTGCTCAATTTCCTGCTGAAACCGCAGGCCCGCCAGCGCGCCGTACTGGCGCACGTCCATGTCCTCCAGCTCCACGGCCGCCACAATGCCCGAGTTGGCAAAACGGGAGTCGCGGCGGGAGGGGCTCATGCCATTTACCACCACCTCGCCGGGAGCCGTGGCGGCCGGCACAATAAAACCGCCGGGGCACATGCAGAACGAAAACACGCCCCGCTGCCGCTGCTGCCACTGCGTCTGGTGCACCAAAGAATACGAAGCCGCTGGCAACTCGCCCCGGTCCTGGCGGCGGTACTGGGCCTGGTCGATGAGTTGCTGGGGGTGCTCCACGCGCACGCCCAGGGCAAAGGGCTTGGCCTCGATGAGCACGCCACGCCGGTGTAGCAGCTCGTAAATATCCCGGGCCGAGTGGCCGGTGGCCAGAATGACGGCGTCGGCGGTTAGCTCCTCACCGGTGCTGGTAATCACCCCGCGCAGATGCTGGCCCGTTAGCAGCAGGTCATCCACGCGGGTTTCAAACCGTACTTCCCCGCCCGCGGCCAGCACACTGTCGCGGAGGGCGGCCACCACGTAGGGCAGCTTATTGGTACCGATGTGGGGGTGGGCATCTACCAGAATATCCGGGGTGGCGCCGTGCTGCACCAGAATCCGCAGGATGCGCTGGATGTCGCCGCGCTTGGTGGAGCGGGTGTAGAGCTTGCCGTCGGAATAGGTGCCGGCCCCGCCTTCCCCAAAGCAGTAGTTGCTGTCGGGGTTCACCAGGTGTTCCTTGTTGAGGGCGGCCAAATCACGGCGGCGGGTGCGCACATCTTTGCCCCGCTCCAGCACAATAGGTTTGATACCCAGCTCAATGGCCCGCAAAGCCGCAAACAAACCAGCCGGGCCCGCCCCCACAATCAGGACCGAGCGGGTGGCCTGCTGCACGTTGGGGTAGCTAAACCAGGGGCCGAATAAGTCGGCGGGCGGGGCGGAGCGATAAATATCGGCGCGCAGGCGCACCAGGGGCTGCCGGCCGCGGGCATCCACGGAGCGTTTTCGCAGGTGCACAAAATCGGCCTGGCCGGGCAAAAGGCCGGCGGCCGCAAGCAGGGCCCGGTAGCGGGCCAGTTCATCGTAGGCTACTTCCGGGGCCAGAAGCAGCTCAATTTCCTGGAAGGGAGCCATACACAACAGGTGAAAGGGAGTTAGCCTTTGAACCGAAACGGGTACTCAAGGGGCCGCAAAGATACGCAACAAGCCTCCCGCTGCCGCCTAACTCAGGCAAGAAACCTGACAGGAGCAAGGGAGGCTTGCAAACAAGAGCCGAGCTACCTAGTGGTCGTCGTCGGCGGTGAAGAAGCCCTTGCCGCTTTTGGCCCGGGGCCAGAACTTCTCGATGGACTCGTTGAACTGAGCCAGCGTCTGGTTGCGTACTTCGCCGGAGGAGTGGCGCAACAGCCGGCCCAGCAAGTGCCGGTACATTTCGGTGGTTACTTCCAGGCCTTTGGCGCCAACCAAGCCGTGGTGCAGCAGGTCGCAGTTGGCAGCTACGGAATTGGCCAGAGACTCAGTGAGTTCTTCCCGGGCCTGGTCAGCATCCCGGAATGACTGTTCCAGGCGTTCGTTTATGGGGTGAGTGGAGGGCTGCTCGTTGGGCATACAGAGTAGAAGAAACGGGGGAGTGGCAAGCAAACCGCGCAGCTTACCGGAATAGTTCGGGATAACTCGAAAAAATATTGGTTATGTCCCATTTGTTTCTTCTTCCTACGCTCCCGCTAGCTTTCGGGTTCAGGAGTTGCCGCCTGCCGCCCTAGGCTGAAACCACCTCGGCGGGCAGAATACGGATGGGTTTTTTCTGGTCGTTGACGGCTACGAAGGTGAACAGTCCGGACACGGCGCGGTGGCGGTCTTCGGAGTACATCTGTTCCACAAACAGCTCCACGCGCACTTTCAGGCTGGTAGTGCCCACATGCTCCACGCGGCCAATCAGCTCCACCAGCGTGCCCCCCGGAATGGGGTGGGTAAAGTCTACTTTGTCGGAGGAAACGGTAACCATTTTCAGGCGGCTGAAGCGGGTGGCCGTAATGAAAGCTACCTCATCCATCATGTGCAGCGTGGTGCCCCCAAACAGGGTGTCGTAGTGGTTGGTGGTATTGGGAAAAACGGCCTTGAAAATGCGGGTTTCGGCCTGGCTGATTTTTTCGTCGAGGGTAAGCATACTGCTAGGGAAAAGGATGAAGGAAATACCTTCCCGGCCCGCATTTTCGGAGTGCCTTTTCCCGCTGGTATGGCTGCTTGCTCTGCTGATTCGTCTGCCCACGGCTCGGCCGCACCCGGCCTGCACGGCGGGACCGGCCAGCGCACGGCTGGCCCAGTGTGGCAGCACCCAACAAGGCTCTCAGGTCGCGAAGAGGCCTCATCATGGAAAGCGGTGGGCAGGTATCCTGACTTATGCCCGGCCTCCCGCCCTTCTCACCCGCCTAAGCGGGCAATGGGCTGCGTGGGGCTGCCGCCGTGGCCCGGTAACGGGGCCGCTGGCACTTACAGTAGCGCGTCTGTCCGGGAGTTGCACCCGGTTCCCTGGGTCGGCTTCTCCGTCGAGAGGAAAAAGCCACCTCACCGCTCGTCTGACTGAAATACACAGGCAAAGAACGTGGCCGCAAAGTACGCACAGATTGCCTGATTCAGCCAAGGAGGGGTAAGGAAGCTCCATGCAAGTATCCGGGCAATGCTTCTACATTTGTGCCCTCCTAGGGCTTATTCTCTCACGTATAGTTTCCACATGATTCGTATCGCGCGGCCGTTTTTTACAGGTAGTAAGGATATCAAACACTTAGTAACCGGCCTGTTGCGGCGGCGGCAGGCCAGCCTGGCGGGCAAGCGGGTGCTGGATGTACCGGCCGGCAACGGCGACACGGCCCAGCTGCTGCTGGAGCTGGGGGCCCACGTGACGGCCTCCGATTTGTACCCGGAGTTTTTTCGGTATCCGGCCATTGAGTGCGTGAAGGCCAACCTGAACGGGGCGCTGCCCTTCGCCGATGCCAGCTTTGACGTGGTAATCTGCCAGGAGGGTATTGAGCACATGCCCAACCAACTGCACCTGTTTCAGGAGCTGAACCGAGTGCTGCGGCCGGGGGGGCGGGCCATCATCACCACGCCCAACTACTCCAACCTGCGCACCCGCCTGAGCTACCTGCTGCTGGAAAGTGAGGGCTACAAGCTCATGCCTCCCAACGAAGTGGATTCCGTCTGGGCCTCGGATAATGCCCGCACCATCCACGACGTGTACCTGGGGCACATCTTCTTCGCCAACCTCACCAAGCAGCGGGCATTGGCGGCGCTGTCGGGGCTGCGGATTGCGGAGGTACACCCCTCTAAGGTCAACTACACATCGTTGCTGCTGCTGCCTTTCTACTACCCCTGGATGCTGCTGGCGGGCTGGCGGGCCCGGCAGCGGGGCCTGCGGAAAGGAACCTCCTCGACCCGCCGCCCCGAAGCCTACGCCGAACTGGCCCAGCTTAACCAGAGCCTAACTGTGCTGACCGGCGGCCACCTGATTATAGAGTACGAAAAGCGGATGGAAACCACGGAAGCGGTACTGGAGCTGACGGGCAAGCTCGCGCTGGAAACGGCCCGCACCTAACCAACCTTCCAAGCAGGTTTAGCAGATATTGCGGTATGCAACAGGTTATTGAGGACTTGAGCAGCGGCCGGTACTACCGCTCAGGACGGTTGTCGCAGCACTTGCTATGGCTGGCCTGCGGGGCAGGAGTGGCCGGGTTGCTGGCGTTCCGGGCCCTGATTGCCCTGAGCCCTCTGGTGGGGGTGGCGGCCGTGCTAGCCAACCCCGGGCTGCGGCAGGTTGTGCCCCGCTACTGGCGCAACGGGGCGGCCCTGCGGGCGGTGGCGCTGGTGGGGTTTCTGGTGCTGAGCGGCTTGTATACCAGTCAGTGGGCAACCTGGCGCCACGAGCTGTTTCGGAGCCTGACGTGGCTGGCGGTGCCCCTGGCTTTCACGCTGGCGGTGCCCCTGAGCCGCCGGCAGCGGCTGACCGTGGGCGCGCTGTTCGTGCTGAGCGTGGCCGGGGTGGGACTCACGACCATGCTGCAGTACCTGCTCAACTCCACCCATGCCAATGAGGCCATCCGGATGGGGCAGAACATGCAGGCCGTTACGGGTACGTTTCACATTGCCTTTGGAATCATGCTGGCCCAGGCGTTTTTCTGGGGGCTGCTGCTGCGGCGCAGCCCCTTGGCGGGGCGCGTACTGCGGGGGGCGTTGCTGCTGGCAGTGGTGGCTATAGGGCTCACGCTGCACGTGCTGGCCTACCGAACGGGGCTGCTGGTGCTGTACGCGGGGCTACTGGCCTGGGCGGGGCGTTTGCTGCTCCGCCGGAACCTGGTGGGCGGCCTGCTGCTGCTGGCAGGCGTGGCGCTGGTGCCTTGGCTGGCCTACCGCACCCTCAACTCGGTGCAGCAGCGGGTGGGCGCCACGCTGCATGATGTGGCGCAGTACACCCAGGGCCAGGACATTAACGAGTACTCCCTGGCCCAGCGGCTGGCCGCCGTGGAAACTGCCGGGGCCATCATTCGGGAAAACTGGCTGTTGGGCGTGGGGCCGGCCGATGCCTACGCCGCTATGCTCGACCAATACAGTTGGCGGGACTTTGGGCTGCGGCCCGAAAACCGGGTGAACGTGCACAACCAGTATCTGAGTACCCTGGTGGGCGGAGGAGTGGTTGGGCTGGCGCTGTGGCTAGCAGTGCTGCTCTGGCCGCTGGCGCAGCCCGCAGCCCGCCGAAACCCCTACGTGGTGGTATTTATCTTCACCCAAGCCGTGGCCATGCTGGTGGTGGATATTCTGAGCCTGCAAATCAGCCTGAACCTATTTGTATTTGGGTACGGCTTTGTGGTAGTTGCTGCCGAAACTGCCCAGCTGGGGCCCAAACAGGAGCCCGCCTTGCCCTAGGCTACGTCGCCCGTTCGGCCAACCAACCGGTGCCGCGGCCTCATCCTCTTACTTTTCTCCCGCCCCGGTACAATGTCCCAGCCCTCCGCACCCCGCACTATGTCTTCCCGCATCCGGTCCATCTTCAGTGGGTCGGTGGGCAACCTGGTGGAGTGGTACGATTGGTACGTGTACTCGGCCTTTGCCCTGTATTTCGCCCCGGCCTTCTTTCCCAAAGGCGACCTTACGGCCCAGCTGCTCAACTCGGCGGCCATTTTTGCGGTGGGGTTTCTGATGCGGCCCCTGGGCGGGTGGCTGATGGGTATCTACGCCGACCGGGCCGGGCGCAAGGCGGCGCTGCTGGCCTCGGTGCTGCTCATGTGCGGCGGCTCACTGCTGATTGCCCTCACGCCGCCCTACAGCAAAATTGGGGTGGCCGCGCCGGCTTTGCTGGTGCTGGCCCGCCTGCTGCAGGGCCTGAGCGTGGGCGGGGAGTACGGTACCTCCGCTACCTACCTCAGCGAAATGGCCGATGCCCGCAACCGGGGCTTTTTTTCCAGCTTTCAGTACGTAACTCTCATTGCCGGGCAACTGTTGGCTTTGCTGGTGCAGCTGGGTTTGCAGCAGGCCTTAACCCCGGCGGAGCTGGCTGATTGGGGCTGGCGAATACCGTTTGCCATTGGGGCGCTGGCGGCGCTGGTGGCCCTGTACCTGCGCCGCACCATGGAGGAAACCGACGCCTTCAACCGCCAGGAAGCCACGCCGCCCTCGGCCGAAAAACCCAGCCAGCTGCGGATTTTGCTGCAGCACCCGCGCGAGGTACTCACGGTGGTGGGCCTTACCATGGGCGGCACAGTAGTGTTCTATACCTTCACTACCTACGTGCAGAAGTTTCTGGTGAATACTGCCGGCTTCAGTAAAGACCAAGCAACGCTCGTGTCGTTTGGGGCGCTGGGCGTAGCCATGCTGCTGCAGCCGCTGATGGGCGCTTTATCGGACCGGATTGGGCGGCGGCCGGTACTGCTGTTTTTTGGGGTGGGGGCCACTTTGGCCACGGTGCCGCTGCTCACGGCCCTGGCTCAGCCGGGCAGCGTGGGGGCGGCTTTCGGCTACCTGCTGCTTGCCATGCTCATCATGAGCGGCTACACCTCCATCAATGCCGTGGTGAAGGCCGAGCTGTTCCCCACGGAAATCCGGGCGTTGGGGGTGGGGCTGCCGTACGCCCTCACGGTGGCCATTTTTGGGGGTACCGCCGAGTACCTGGCCCTATTGGCCAAGGACAACGGCGTGGAGCATTGGTTTTACTGGTACGTAACGGCTTGCGCGGCGGCCTCCCTACTGGTGTACTGGCGCATGGCCGATACGCGTGCTACCTCGCGCATCAGCCAGGAGGAAGCCCAGGCCGCTACTGGATTGTAATGGTATCGGTCAGGGCTTTGGTGGCGTTGGGAAACAACAGCACGTACGTACCGGGCTGCGTGGCCACAAACTGGTAGGTACCCTGGTAATCGGCCCCTGTTTGGGCGCATACGCAGCCCTCGTAGCGCACCGTGGGCACCAGGAAGGTTTTATTGCCGTCCTTCTGCTCCCGCAACTCCTTGAATTTCCCGCAGCTGCTGGGGATGCTTACCGTGTAGGAAACCGGTACCGGCGTGCCCACCGTACCGGTTCTCGGGCCGGTTACCTGCGTAACGGAGCCCACCGCCTCCTGGCTGCATTCGGCCTCATCACTCTGGGAAAGACAGCCGCCTAACCCGGCAAGGAAAGGAGCCGCCAGCAGCAGACGAAGGGTGAAAATCTTGAAAGTCATCATAGAAGGAGTACGCTTTGGTGGCAGAACTGCGGACGGTGTAGGAGCAAGAGCTCTGGCTCCGGGCGAAAGTTGCAGGCCGTAGGCAACCTAACGCGCAACTTAGGGTATAATTATTGAGGAAGAAGTTTATTGCCCGTATCCGGGCAGAAACGTGCCTTCTCTCTTTCCTGCGCTATATGCCCCTTTTATTTACTCGGCCTAGCCAGTTTTCTGTTCGTATGCTGCTGACGCTTCTGGTGCCACTAGCCGCCTGTTCAGAGCCGGACAAACCCCAGCAGGCTCCCACTCGACCCAGCCCACCGGCCACGGTAGCAGCCTCGCTGCCCGGCGGCGCGCAGCTAGCCATCCGCTACAGCCGGCCCTCGGCCAAGGAGCGCAAAGTATTCGGGGGCCTGGTGCCGTACGGGCAGGTGTGGCGCACGGGAGCCAACGAGGCCACCACATTTCAGGTAAACCAGCCCGTAACCGTGCAGGGCCAGCCCCTGCCCGCCGGCAAGTATGCCCTGTTCACCATCCCTACGGAAAAAGACTGGACCATCATTTTCAACAAAACGGCCACGCAGTGGGGGGCGTATGAGTACGAGGCTGCCGACGATGTGCTGCGCGTGAAGGCTACACCCGCCACTAGCCCCCAGCTGCTAGAGCGGTTTACCATCAAAGCTACCGATGCCGGGCAGGTTACGCTGGCTTGGGAGAAAACGCAGGTCAGCTTCGTGGTGAAATAGTTTCAGAAGAGAATGGAGCCTGATCCAGGGTAGCCGCTAGCTAATTACCTCATTTAGTCAGTACCCATAGTCAGCAATGTCAGGGTCGGAGTCTACGGCGCTCAAATAGAATTGGACTACCGGCTACGTCGGTTTGGGTGAGATACACCAGAGTAAACCAAAAATTGGTTTCGTACTTATTGCCGCCGAATCGGCCGATAACCTGGCCGGGTTGCACGGCCTGCCCTACCTGTACCGTAGCGCCATACTGGGCCAGGTTGGAGTAGCTGCCGTAGGTGCCATCGGCATGATAGATGAAGACCGTATTACCTTTCTTGCTGGAGCGGGCATTCTTCTGGTCCTGACGCACATAGGCCACGGTACCGGCCCGGACTGCCACAATGGGTGTACCATCAGGGAGAGCAAAAGCGTACTGTTTTGGGGCCTTCTCGCGGGGCCGGATGGTATCGGTGGCCGCTTGGAATGGCAGCGGGCAGTTTCGGATGCTATCCGGTACTTGGCCGGTATACACGCCAACATCACCCTGCGTGGAGTAGCGGTAAGAAAAATCGGCTTTTTCTGGCGTTAGAGTGACCAGAACATGGGGTGCGGCATCAGGCGGCAAGGCTACGCGGGCTGGTAGCGGCACTGAGCTGCGCATAGATACCAGTTTAACCCGCAGAATAACAGAGAAGGGAACCGGGCCGTAATTCTCCCCCACAATGAACACTCGGCCATCCTCGTGCTTGACTTGGTAAATTTTGTAAGGCCGTACTACCTGCCCACTACCCGGTGTGTGGGCCAGCAGTAATAAGCTGCTGGCCGCAGCAACCCATGCTATTTTCATAATCGGCTAATACATTGTAATTCGATAGGCAATTAGCCGTTTACCCGCCGCCCAGCACGCTTTCCACCCAGCCCTTGCCCCAGTCGGCCAGTTCCTGCGCGGTCCAGAGCTGGGGGTAAAAGATGCGGCGCTGAAACTTGGGAGGCAGGTACTGCTGCCAGTTGGTGCCGCCGGTGGCCGCAATGGCATCGGGGTGGCGCTCCAGGTAGCGCACCGCCGATTTGTAGTGCATCAAAGGCCAGTTCACATTCACGTTCACGTCCAGCTGCTTGAGCTGGCGCAGCAGGCGCGGGTTTTCCTGGCCCTCGGGGCCGACGGGCAGGCGCTGCACCACGGCCCAGAGGTTGCGGTGTTCGTACTCGCGGGCGTGGGCCAGCAGCCGGTCGGCGTATTTCTTCTCGAATTCCGTCAGGGTAAGGGCTTTGGCCCCGGTTTCTACCACCGTGGCCCCCGATTTCCAGTAGATGCAGCCCAGCAGTTCATCGTGGGCGGCGGCCTCGCCCAGCAGGCGGCGCTGCTCCTCGGGTACCAGGTTGCTCAGGGCGGTGCTGGCCAGCTCAATCATGCGGTACTGCACGCTCTGGAAGCCCGAGGCCGGCATCAGCGCCATCCGGAACTCCAGAAACTGCTGCTTGTCCATGCCGTCCACCATCACATCAAACGAGTCGATCAGGTTTTCGAAGTAGCGGTTGATGCGGCCCACCCGGCGCGTGACTTCCTCCACGGTGGGCGCGGCCAAATCGCCCAGCTGCTCATACTCGCAGAGGCAGAGCTTGAAGTACAGCTCCGTAATCTGGTGGTAGATGATGAAAATTCGCTCGTCGGGGATGGTGGTGAGGGGGCGCTGCAAGCTCAGCAGGGTTTCCAGCTGAATATAGTCCCAGTAGCCCAGGTAGCGGGTGTGGTAGAGGCCTTCCAGGTAAGCGGCCAGGTCCTGGTCGTCGGCGGCGTAGCGCTGTTGCAGGCGCTGCAGCTGCTCCAGCACGGCCGGCGAAGGTTGAAATTCGGGAGTTGTCATGCGGCAAGGGCGGAAAGGAGGGTAGTGGGTACAAAGATGTGAGAAATGTGAGGGAATGCAGGCAATGTGGAAAAGCAGGCGGATACGGAAGGGCAACTCTTCCATCTGTTTATTCTGGCTCACCCCGCTGGCATTTCATCACATTTCCCACATTTCAATCACATTAAAAATTACCTTTACCCTGCTTATGGCAGAAAAATCCAGCATTTTCGATATGATAGGGCCGGTGATGATAGGACCCAGCTCCTCGCACACGGCCGGGGTGGTGCGCATTGCGCGGGCCGCCATCCGCATTCTGGGCAGCGTGCCCACCCACGCCACCATCACCTTCTACAACTCCTTTGCCCGCACCTACGAGGGCCACGGCTCCGACCGCGCCATTGTGGCCGGCCTGCTGGGCATGCCCACCGACGACGTGCGCATTCGGGAGGCCTTCGACCACGCCAGGAAGGCCGGTTTGCAGTACACGTTTCAGGGCGTGGGCAATGCCTCCACCATGCACCCCAACACCATTAAGCTGCAGCTGCGCGATGAGCGCACGGGCCAGGCCGTGGAGGTAATCGGGCAGAGCCGGGGCGGGGGAGTCATCCGGATTGTGGAGGTGGATGGCTTCCCGGCCGACTTCTCCGCCTCCCTGCACACGCTCATCATTGATGCCGACGACGTGCCGGGCTCCATTGCCTTCATTGCCAGTGTTATTGCCCACGACGACTGCAACATTGCTACCATGTTCGTGAGCCGGAAAGGCAAGAACGACGCGGCCCGGCAGTTCATCGAAATCGACTCGGGCCTGCGTGACATTACCCTGGAATACCTGCGGCAGTTGCGCTGGGTGCACCGGGTTACCTACATCCCCACCATCGACTAACGGCGGAACCGGCCCGGTTAACGGCGAATTTTGCACGGTTTGTTGATTTGTGATTTTGCGGGTTCGCGCCATCCGATACCTTTGGTGGCCTCGGCCACCGCACTCCGCTGAAATGCCCGGTGCGCCGGTAGTGTCCGTCAGCCCTCAACTCTTTTCTTATGAAGTGTACATCTTGGCTGCTGCTTGGCGTGGGCTTGCTGGCGGCCGGGCCGCTACGGGCCCAGCAGGCGCCGGCCCAGCCCCCGGCCGGCTCCTTGCCCGCCGCCGCGCCTTCCGGCCCCTGGTCACTGCAACGCGCCATTGACTATGCCCTGCAAAACAACCTGACGGTGCGCGGGCAGCAGCTCACGGCGGAGCTCCAGAATGCCACTCTGCGCCAGAGCCGGGCGGCCCTGCTGCCCTCGGCCAACCTCTCGGGCACCCAGGCCTGGAACTACGGCACCAGCCTTGACCCGCTCACCAACGACTTCGTGAGCCAGACCATCCGGTCTAATAACTTCTCGGCCAACTCGCAGGTAACGCTGTTTTCGGGGTTTCAGCTGCGTAACACGGTCAAGCGCAACATCCTCGATTCGGAAGCCAGTCTACTGGATATCGAGAAGTCCCGCAACGATTTATCCCTGAACGTGGCCTCCGCGTTTCTGCAGCTGGTGCTATCGGAGGAGTTGGTGCGGGCCAACGAGGTGCGGGTGAGTAGCACGCGCAGCCAGGTAGAGCGCACCCAGAAGCTGCTGAAGGCCGGCTCTATTCCGGAAAGCAACCTGCTGGACATCCAGGCCCAACAGGCTTCGGATGAGCTCAACGTTATTACGGCCCAGAACCAGCGCGACTTGGCCCGCCTCTCGCTTGCTCAGCTATTGAATCTGCCTTCGCCCACGGGCCTTACTATTGAGGTGCCGCCCCTGGCTGACCCCGATGACGAGCCCCTGCTGACAGCTGACCCCGACGGCACCTACCAAACGGCCCAAAGCCTGCTGCCCGAAATCAAGGCCGCCGACCTGCGCGTGCGCTCCGCCTCCCGCAGCCTGGATATTGCCCGGGGCGCTTATTATCCGCGTTTGGCCTTCGGAGCGGGGATTTTCACGGGTTTCTCTTCCTCCCGCCTGGCGCGGGTATTCAACGGCGACTCTACGGAGGCCGTGGCCGTACCGGTGTTTCAGCCGGGCGTGGGCGGGCAGCCAATACCATCCCAATACTTTTTGCTGCAGCCCAAGCAGGCTATTCCGGAGCTGCTGCCGTCGGGTTTCTCCTCTCAACTGAAGGATAACCTGGGCAAAAACCTGCAATTCTCCCTGCAGATTCCCATTTTCAATGGCTTGCAGGTGCGCACCTCCGTGCAGCGCGCCCAAATCAACATTCAGCAGCAGGAGCTCCGCGCCGAGCAAACCCGCCTGACGGTTCGCCAGAATATTCAGCAGGCCTACGCCGACGCCATTGCCGCCCAGCGGCGCTACCTCTCGGCCCGGCGGCAGGTGGAGGCCCTCACCACGGCCTACCGCAACGCCGAAATCCGCTTCAATAACGGCCTGCTCAACGGCACCGAGTTCAACATTGCCAAAAACAACCTCACCGCCGCCGAGTCCACCATGATTCAGGCCAAGTACGAGTTTATCTTCCGCCGTAAAGTGCTGGATTTTTACCAGGGCCGGCCCATTGCCTTGTAGTTTCTCCTCTCTCAGTTAACCGCTTTTTACTTCATTCATAGAGTAAAGATACGGTAACTAAGAACGTGTCTTCCAGTTGCATAAGACGTTACCAGACCAACATGAAAAACAACCGTACCCTCTACATACTGCTGGCCCTGCTGGTGGTGCTGCTTGGCGGATTTATGCTAGCGAAAAAACAGGGTTGGGTAGGTAAGCCGGCCGGCACCGAGGTGCTGGCGGCCAAGGCCACGCCGGCTACCATTGTGGAGAAAGTAAGTGCCTCGGGCAAAGTGCAGCCCGAAACCGAAGTGAAGATTTCCCCCGACGTATCGGGCGAAATTACCGAGCTGTACGTGGAGGAGGGCGACTCCGTGAAGAAGGGCCAATTGCTGCTGCGCATCCGCCCCGACAACTACCAGGCCGTGGTGAGCCAGCAGAGCGCCGTGGTGGGCACTCAGCAGGCCAACGTAGGCCAGAGTCAGGCCCGCCTGCAGCAGCTCATTGCCAGCGCCCGCCAAACCGAGCTAACCTACCGCCGCAATGCCTCTTTGTACAAGCAGAAGGTGATTTCGCAGGCTGATTACGAGGCCAGCAAAGCCGCCTACGATGCTTCGCAGGAAGAAATCAACTCGGCCCGCCAGAGCATTCGGGCGGCCCAGAGCAGCGTGCGCAGCGCCCAGGCCGGCCTCGACGATGCCCGCCGTAACCTCGATAAAACCACGATTTACGCCCCGGTAAGCGGCACCGTCAGCAAGCTCAACGTGAAGAAGGGCGAGCGGGTAGTGGGTACTTCCCAGATGGCCGGCACCGAAATCATGCGCATTGCCAACCTCAACAACATGGAGGTGCGGGTGAGCGTGAATGAAAACGATATCATCAACGTGACGCTGGGCGACTCGGCCGACGTGGAGGTGGACAGCTACGCCAGCAAGGACCAGAAGTTCCGGGGCGTGGTAACGGCCATTGCCAACACGGCCAAGGATGCCCTCACGGCCGAAGCCGTAACTGAATTTGAGGTGCGCATCCGCTTGCTGCCCGAGTCGTACCGCCAGCTGATTCGCACGGTGCAGGGCCGCAGCGTGGTACCCTTCCGCCCGGGCATGACGGCCTCCGTGGACGTGATTACCAACCGCAAAGCCAACGTGCTGAGCGTGCCCCTGGCCGCCGTAACCACCCGCTCCGACAGCACCAAAACCGAGGACAAGAAGAATACCCCCACTGTACGCGTGAGCCGAGGCAGCGGCGCCCAGCCCGATAAGCCCGCGGCCACCGGCATTAAAGCCCCCGTGCAGGAAGTGGTATTCCTGATCCGCAACGGTAAGGCGGTGATGACGCCCGTGAAAACCGGTATCAGCGACTTCCAGAACATGGAAATCCTGAGCGGTATCCAGGCCGGCGACCAGGTGGTGAGCGGGCCGTTCCGGGCCGTATCCAAAACCTTGAAGGATGGCGCCTTGGTGGTGGTGAAAGATGCCAAAACCCTGGACAAAGCCGCCATGAAGGAAGATGCCCCTACCGAGGAAGAATAACTACAGCTGAGTTAATAGCTCATTCTGAGTTCCTAACCATTCCGGAAGGCTGCCGCTACCACCCGTTAGCGGCGGCCTTCCGTTTTTTTTGGCTAAGATTGACGTAAAGTGATTTAGTGAATGAGTGATTTAGTGAGTTGGCCGTTTGGTCCGGCTACTCTGCACGACCCGCGCCGCTGGCACGGCCAACTCATTCACCAAGTCACTAAACCACTAAATCACCATTTCCCACCCCTTGGAAAAAATAGCCATGCTGGGCGGCGGCTCCTGGGCCACCGCGCTTACCAAAATTCTCTCCGAAAACGGCAGCCGCGTACACTGGTGGATGCGCAGCAAGGACGACGTGCAGCACCTGCTGCGCACCCGCCACAACCCGCGCTACCTGTCCTCGGTGGCCCACGACCTGAGTCGGGTGCTGCCCACCACCGACCTGGATGAGGCCGTGCGTGAGGCCGACTGGCTGGTACTGGCCGTGCCCGCCGCCTTCGTGCAAAGCACTTTGGATAAGCTGGGCCGCGACGAACTGAAGAACAAGCGGGTTATTTCGGCCATCAAGGGCATGATTCCGGGCAAAAACGTGCTGGTGACCGACTACGTGGTCGAGCGGTTCCGGCTGCCCCATACTCGCCTGGGCGTAGTGGCCGGCCCCTGCCACGCCGAGGAGGTGGCTCTGGAAAAGCAGAGCTACCTCACCATTGGCTCTCCGGATGCTGACCTGGCCGAGGAATTCAGCCGTTTGCTGCGCAACCGCTACGTGAAAGCCAACCCCGCCGAGGACCTCGACGGCATTGAGTACTGCGCCGTGATGAAAAACATCATTGCCCTCACCGGCGGCATTGCCCACGGCCTGGGCTACGGCGACAATTTTCAGGCGGTGCTGGTAAGCAACGCCGTCCAGGAAATGCGCCGCTTCGTGCACGCCCTCAACCCCCAGCCCCGCGACCTGTCGGCCTCCGCCTACCTGGGCGACCTGCTGGTAACGGCGTACTCGCAGTTTTCGCGCAACCGCACCTTCGGCAGCATGGTAGGGCGGGGCTACTCCGTGAAATCGGCGCAGCTAGAGATGAACATGGTGGCCGAGGGCTACTACGCCGTCAAGAGCATCTACGAGCTGAACCGCAAGCTGCAGGTGTCCATGCCCATCACCTCGGCCGCCTACCACATCCTCTACGAGAAGATTTCCCCGGCCATTGAAATTGAGCTGCTGAAGGAGAAATTTAAATGAGAACCTGGAAAAGCTACTGGCAATTTGTCGTAACTAACTGGGTAAACTGCGTGTGCTTAGTTGGAGCTACTTATTTGCTATGTGTATGCTGGGCGGCAGTAGAAAATGGTAGCAAATTCAGCTTATTCGATGATGCTATTCTTGGGCCTATGGTCTTAATACTAGGCTATGGCATTGTAGTATGGCCGTGGTTCCTAGCAGCTATGTTAACGATGGACTCATTGCTCTATCTGGCTGCAACGAGCCTATCTAACCATGTGAAGAAGCGTGTTTTAAATGGTGGCTTGCTACTTGAGTGCGCTATTATTGGCAGCCCATTTATCTATTGGGCAATTACACAGGACTATCCTCTTTGGTATTTACTCGTAACTGTGCTCATGCTATCACAGCTAATTTGGCGTAGAACAATGCTTCGAAAGTTGATGGCATAAGTAATTTAACCACACACCACATGGGCACCTGGGACTACCACAATCTTGACAATGACGACGCGGCGGATTTCGCCGAGAATTTCCGCCAGGAGCCCAACGAGGCCATCCTGTACGAGGCCTTGGCTACCGCCGCTGAAACGGAGGATTATCTGGAACTACCGGAAGCTGCCGAGGCGTTGGCCGCCGCCGAAATTGTGGCCGCCATTCTGGGTCACCCCGGCACTGATTTTCTGCCGGGCCTGCTGCTGGCCGTGAACGGGATGGAAGTGGACGATGACCTGGCCGACTTGGCGGTAGAGGCGGTGGAAGCCGTAGTGCGCAAATCGGAGCTGCAGGAGAAGTGGGCCCAGTCGGCCGATTACGCGCAGTGGCAGCAGCACCAGCAGGACCTGCTGGCCCGCTTAACGGCCGAGTAAGCGTGCACTGGCTGGCCCTGGCCCTGCTGACGGCGCTCTGCCTGGCGGGCTACAACTTCTTTATTAAGCTGGCCGCCGGGCATATCTCGGCCGCGGCGGGAGCGGTGATTCTGCAACTGGTGGCGGCAGCCCTGGGCGGCGTGTGGCTGTTGTTGCTCCGCCTGAAGGGGCAGCCCCTGGAATTAAGTTCCAAGGGCGTAGGGTTGGCGATGCTGGCCGGAGCCGGCGTGGGCCTGGCCGAAATCCTGACGTTCGTGGTGTTTAGCCGGGGCGTGTCCTCGTCGGTGGGTACGCCGGTTATTGTGGGGGGCTCGGTGCTGCTGACAGCCGTGCTGGGTCTGGTGATACTGCGCGAGACCCTGGCCTGGCCGCAGGCGCTGGGGTTGCTGTGCATTGTGGTGGGCATTGCCCTGCTGGCCCGGGGGCATTAGCCTTACCGAATCAACACCAGCGTGCCCGCCAGAATCAGGCCAGCGCCCAGGCCGGTTTGCCAAGTGAGCTTTTCGCCCAGAAACAGCACCGACAGCCCGATGGCCAGCGCCACGCTCAGCTTATCCACCGGCGCAACCTTCGATACCGGCCCCAACTGCAAAGCCCGGAAATAGCACACCCAGGACAGGCCCGTAGCCAAGCCCGAGAGCGTCAGGAACAGCCAGTTTTGGCGGGTAAGGTGGGCCAGACCCGGCAGCCCGCCCTGGGCATACACAATGCCCCAGGCCAGCCCCAGCACCATCACCGTGCGCACCGCCGTAGCCAGGCTAGAGTCGACGCCCTTCATGCCCACCTTAGCCAGAATAGCCGTGAGAGCCGCAAATACCGCCGAAAGCAACGCATACGTCCACCACATAACTAGCCGCTGGATAAGGTGAAACCGGAAGATGAACGCTTTGCCCGTTGCTTTAGCCCCGGCCCTGGGTGCCCTACTCAGGCCGCCAGGTGAAGGTAAAGCCGGTAGTGCCCCCGGGCCAGGCCATGGGCGAGGCGCTGACGCCTTTGATACGCGGTTTACGGCCCCAGCGGTTGCGGTGGGACAGGTAGCCCAGGTGGGCCGACAGGATGCCGATTCCCGCCCCGGCTACTACGTCCGACTGCCAGTGCCGGTCGTTGAGCATGCGCAGGGCGGCCACGCTGGTGGCAATGGTGTAGGCCCCCACACCGTACCACTGGCTTTTATCCCGAAACTCGGTGTGCACGATGCTGGCGGCCAGAAACGCCTGCGCCGTGTGGCCCGAAGGAAAGGAGTTGCGGGTGCTACCATCGGGCCGGAGCACCTTGGTGGTGTTCTTGAGCGCGTAGGTCAGGGCCCCGAAAATCAGCTCCGACTTCCCAATAACCAGCAGCGTGTTCAGCCGGTCGTTGCGCGACTCCACGCCGGCCAGGGCCACCAGCCCCAGCTCGGCGTAGGGGGCCAGAATCAGGTAGTCATCTACTTTGGTATGAAAGCCGGAAAAGTTGCGCTGGATGTCACGGCGGGCGTCGTAGCTGCTGTAAAAGCCGTTGCCGTTGATAGTAGAAACCCCGTAGCCGATGAGCACAGCCGGTACGATGGTGGCCGTCACCAGCTTGCCCTTGTACCAGGGCTTTTTCACGATGGTGGGCAGGTCGCCGGGGTTTTCGTACTTGCGGGTCGTATCGGTAGGGGCGGTGGGCTGCACCTGGGCAGCCAGGGGCAGGGCGGAGCCCACGCTCAGCAGGGCGACAAGCGCGTGGCGGCGCACAAAACCAACGGTAGCAGGTAGAAAGGAAGTCATGGCAGTAGCAAAAAGCAGAACGATAGGAGCACTAATTCGGCCCCGCAAGATAAAGACGTAATACTACGGTAACATAGAAATGCCGGCCAACCCACGGGCCGCTGGCTTGTTTACTAGTTGGCACCCTTGTTTCCCGTCAACCTGCTCACCCTCATTTTCTCGTAGGTAGCCTCATGAAATATTTGCACGAAAAGCACCCGCTGGCCATCCGCTGGTTTCACTGGATCAACTTTCCGGTGCTGGCCCTGATGATTTGGAGCGGCCTCTGGATTTACTGGGCTAATGATGTGTACCGCCTGGGCTGGGGCAGTACTACGCTGCTGAAGTTTTTTCCCCATTCGTTTTACGAGGCCTTTGATATGCCCTACAAGCTGGCCAAGGGCATGGCCTGGCACTTCGTGCTGATGTGGGTATTCGTGCTCAACGGCCTACTATACGTGGGCTACACGCTGGTTTCGGGAGAGTGGCGGGCCTTGGTGCCCGGCCGCCACGCTTTGCGGGAGGCAGGGCAGGTAATCCTCCACGACCTGGGCCTGCGCAAGCAGCCGCTGCCGGCGCGCAAATACAACGCCGCCCAGCAGATTGCCTATACCGCCGTGGTGCTGATGGGGGCCGGCTCTTTGCTGACGGGGGCGGCCATCTACAAACCCACGCAGCTAGCCTGGCTCACCACGGCCCTCGGCGGCTACGAGTGGGCCCGGGCCGAGCATTTCATCCTCACCACCGGCTACGTGCTGTTTTTCCTAGTGCACGTGGCCCAGGTAGTGCGGGCCGGCTGGAACAATTTTCGTTCGATGGTGGCCGGTGTGGAGGTCGTGGATATTCCGCCTTCCGCTGCTCCCGCTGCGCCTGTTACTGAACCCTCTGCTACTACTTCCCATGTCCGCTAACCTGCCCAAAAAACCGCTTATTCCCGCCGATGAGGCCGCCCTGGCCGAAGTGCGCCGCCGTTCCCGCCGCTCTTTCCTGGTGGGAGGTACAGCCGCCGTGCTGGGGCTGCTGGGCTGGCGCTGGGCCAGCACGGGCTCCGAGGCCGACGGCATTTCCCGGCCCCTGCGCAGCGTGCTGGATGCCAACGGGCAACTGGCCGGGGAGTATTTCAGCTCGGCCCACCTGGCCCCGGTGTATCCGAAAAGCCGGGCCCGCATGCCCCGCACCAACGGCCGGGTAGGCCTGAAAACACCGCTAGACCCGGCTGCCTGGCGCCTGCGCGTAGCGCCGGCCGCCGGCGGAGCAGCCCGGGAGTTTACGCTGGCCGATATTCAGGCCCTGCCCCGGGTTGAAATGACCACCGAACTCAAGTGCATTGAGGGCTGGAGCACCGTGGTTACCTGGGCCGGGGCGCGGTTTGCCGACTTCCTGGCCCGCTTCCCCCTGGCCGATGCGGCCGCGCCCTACGTGAACCTCACCACCCCCGACGGCAAATACTACGTGGGCCTGGACATGGCCAGCGCCCTGCATCCCCAAACATTGCTGTGCTACGAGATGAACGGGGCTCCGCTCACGCCTGAGCACGGCGCGCCTCTGCGGCTGGTTACGCCCGTCAAGTACGGTATCAAGCACATTAAGCGGCTGGGTAACATCGACTTTCCGGCGCAGCGCCCCGCCGATTACTGGGCCGACCGGGGCTACGACTGGCACTCGGGCCTGTAACAACTGGGGCGGCCCAAAACAGCGCAACCCGGGGCTTGGCCTCGGGTTGTGCTGTTGGTTGCGGAAAAGGGGACGGTGTTGGCTTACCCTTGCAGGAGCTTGCCAGAGGGATGCACAAAGGTGGTGCAAACCGGAACTCATGCCAAGCCCTGTTCCGTGTTGTTCGTGACATGCGTTGCTAACAGTTGGTAGCCCGCAAAAGCGGCGTTTACGCGTGTCATGTGCCCCTATTGGTTGCCTACGGGCCGAAATTCTGCCGCTAGCCCGCGCAACTGTGACATTGCGTATGCGCTATTTTTTTACTTGTTTAATGGGAACCGCCGGCAGCGTGAAGCAGAAGTGGCTACCCTGCTCCGGTATGCTTTCTACCCACAGCCGGCCGCCCTGGGCCTCGATGAACTCGCGGGAAATGCTCAGCCCCAGGCCCGAGCCGCCCTTGTGGCCGGTGGCGTTGGGTACTTCTGAAAAGCGCTGAAAAATCCGCTCGTGGTATTCGGGGGCAATGCCCGGCCCGCAATCCTGCACACTTATCTGCAACTGTTGGGGGGTGGCTTGGTGGGCGCGCACGCACAAATCGGCGCCGCGGGGACTGTAGCGGATGGCGTTGGCCAGCAGGTTGATGAGTACCCAAGTGGTTTTTTCCAGGTCGGCGCGGGCTGGGGGTAAGTCCTGGGGTACTTCCAGGCGCAGGTGCAACTCCCGGTCCTCCAGTTGGGGGCGCACGGTTTCAATGGCGTAGCGCACGATATCAGCCAGCGGAATAGGCTGCACATCGAACTGAATTTCCGCCCCTGCATCCAGCCTCGATACGGCCAGCAGCTGGCCCACCATGCCCAGCAGGCGCTGCGTTTCATCCCGGATACCGTCGGCCAGGCGCTGACGCTCCTCAGCCTCCGTGCGCTCATCCTGTAGCAGCATCAGGCTCAGCTTGATGCTGGCCAGCGGGGTTTTTAGTTCGTGCGAAATAGTGGCCAGGTAGTTCGACTTCACCTCGTCCAGCTTCTTGAAATCTGATACGTTGCGCAAACTCAGGATATGGCCCACAAACTCGGTGCGGCTGGTTTCCCGGTTACGGCTGACGATGTGGTTGAGCGTGAGTTGGTAATACGCCGTTTCACCATTGGGGCGGTTGATGGTGACCGTAACCGGGGCGGGCGTTTCGCCGGCGCGCACGGCTTCTTGGGCCAGCAAGGGCCGGAACAGCTGGTGCAACAGCTCGGTTTGCTGGCTCAGATCCTCAGCGCGGCGGCCCACTAAGTCAGAGGCTTCGCGGCCCAGCAGCTCCCGGGCGGCGGGGTTGGCCAGCAGTACGGTGCGGTCGGGGTCGAGCAGGAGTAGGCCTTCATCAAGGTGCTCAATGAGGCTTTCCAGACGGCTGCGCTCCGTGGCCAGGGCCGCCCGCGTCACGCTGCGCTGGTCCTGCATGTAGCCGAAAGCCCGGTTCAGGGCCAGGGCCACGGCACCTACTTCGTCGTTCTTGACAATGGATACCTGTGTGGTGGGGCCGGGACTGGCTACGTCCTCCACATCGGCCCGGAGCCGGCGTAACGGGCGCAGCACCACCCGCGGCAGGCGCACAATCAGCCCCAGGCCCACAGCCACGCTCAGTAGCAGCAGCGTCAGTACTGTGCGGCGTTCCTGGGCAGCCTGCTGGGTGATGCGCTGGGTTTGCTGGTTGAAGGAGGCTGCGTTGAGCTGCATCATGCGGTGCGTTTCGGCCCGGAGCTGGTGCAGCTGCGCCACTTGCCGGGCGACCGGGGCCCGGTCATCCACCAGCCGCTGGTAATCGGCTACCTGCTGGGTAAGGGTGTCCACTAGCTCCAGCTCCCCGGTTTCGGTGATGTTGGCGGCCTCGCGGGTGAGGGCCCGGCGTAGCTGCTGCAGCGGGGGCTGGGCCGTGGGCTGCTCCTGCAGCTGCTCCAGGGCCCGCAGCATCTGCTCCCCGTACTCCACGGAGCGGAAATTAGCCCGCTGAATCCCGAGCGCGCCCTTTTCCAGCCGCTGAATCGTAAAGAAAGTATACCCGCCCAGCCCCAGCAGCAAGGTCAGCATGGTCAGGATGCTGAGGCGAATTTTGAGTTTCAGGGACATGGCGCATGGTGGACCTCACCCCCCGGCCCCCTCTCCTCAGGGAGAGGGGGAGCCTGACGAGTATCGTGAGGCAGTATTGGGACTGAGCGAATTGATGGAAAGAAAGAATAGACCTGCATGAGAGTACCAGAACTGTTGCAAGCTTAAACGAGCACACCGGCCTACTGACGATTGCAGGTTAATGCATACAAGTAGTCGTCAGGCTCCCCCTCTCCCTGAGGAGAGGGGGCCGGGGGGTGAGGTCCCTACAGCCCGTACTCCTGCACCTTGCGGTACAGGGTCGTAAGGCCGATGGCGAGGCGGCGGGCGGCTTCGGTTTTGTTGCCTTGCACCTGATGCAGCACTTGGCGGATGTGGCGGGCTTCCACGGCGCGCAGACTCTGGTCGGCGGGGTCGGCGTCGGGGCTTAGGGACGAGGGCAGGGTGTGGAACTCGTCGGGGAGGTAGCCGGCCGAGAGGGGCTGGTCGGCGGGGGCCAGGATGGCGGCGCGCTCCAGCACGTTTTTCAGCTCCCGCACGTTGCCGGGCCACTCGTAGCGCTGCAGCAACTCCACGCACTCGGGCTCCAGGCCCGGCAGGCGCTTGCGCAGCTGGGCCGCGAAGTGCTGCAGAAAGTGCCCGGCCAGGGCCGGCACATCGGTGGCGCGCTCCTGCAGGCTGGGCACGTTGATGGTGAACACCGAGAGGCGGTAGTACAAATCGGGGCGGAAGTGGCCGGCGGCGGCTTCCTGCTTGAGGTTACGGTTGGTGGCCGCCACGATACGCACGTTCACGCTGGTGGGCTTGGTATCGCCGAGCTTGGTGAACTGCCGCGTCTCCAGCACGCGCAGAAACTTGGCCTGCACGTTCAGCTCCAGCTCCCCGATTTCATCCAGAAACAGGGTGCCGCCGTTGGCTTCTTCCAGCAGGCCTTTCTTGTCGGCCAGCGCGCCCGTAAACGCGCCCTTCTTGTACCCAAACAGCTCCGATTCCAGCAAATCCTTCGGAAAAGCCGAGCAGTTGACGGCCACAAACGGCTTGAGCTTCCGCTCACTGGCCTCATGAATGGCCTGGGCAAATAGCTCCTTGCCCGCGCCGGTAGGGCCTTCCAGCAGCACGGTACTGTCGGTGGGGGCTACCTGCCGGGCCAGGTCCTGGGCGCGGCGCAGGGCCGGGGCAGTGCCAATCATGCTGGCAAAGCTGTAGCGCTGGCTCATGCGTCGCTCCAACTCGGCCACGCGGCGGCGCAGGCGGGCTTTTTCGGCGGCCCGCTCTACCACCACCACCAGCTGCTGCTCGAAGTCGCCCTTGGTGAGGTAGTCGAAGGCGCCCTGCTTCATGGCCCGCACGCCATCCGGAATGGTGCCGAAGGCCGTGAGCAGCACAATCTCGCAGTCAGGGGCCTTGGCGCGGTAGCGCGGCATCAGGTCCACGCCGTGGCCGTCGGGCAGCTTCACGTCCGACACCACCACGAGCACCTCATCGGCGTGGTGCTGGAGCAGCTCCAGGCCGCGGGTGGCATCGGGGGCCTGCAGCACGGTGTAGCCTTCCAGCTCCAGCACCCGCGCCAATAGCTGGCGCAGGCGGGCTTCGTCGTCAATCAGGAGCAGGGTACCGGTGGGCATGGAGGGAGGGGTAATGAAGAATTAGGGATTCGGGTGCGAAAGTATCGGCTTAGTGGGGAAAAAGCAGAATGAACCGTAGCGGCGCAATATCTTGCGTCTCCTCGTTGAACGGTCTTGCTTGTGCGGTTCCAAACAACATCAGCAACGACGAGACGCAAGATATTGCGTCTCTAGAACTCCCTTCTCGATTCCTCGCCATGACTAAAAGCTTTACTTCTCTTTGCACAGCTGGATTGTTAGCTCTTAGCATCTGTGGCTGTGCTCAAGGCAAAAAACACAGCAGGCTGGGTAGGGAAATAGCCAGGGAGGAATTACAAGAAGCCCTGCAGAAGCAGGTTGCTATCAATGTTTCAACTGTGACGCAGGCGTTGCCAGATAGTGCCGCCGCTGTGCGAGTTGCGGAGCCTATCTTGTTTCGGACATATGGCCAAAAGAACATTGTACATGAACGGCCTTATGAGGTATATCTAATTGATAAATATTGGGTATTGATGGGCACTTTACCAAAGGATTCGGATGGTGGTGTTTTTACTATTATTCTGAATTCTCAGGACAGTCGGGTGATAGAACTGACACACGGGAAATAATGCTTCATGCATAATTGATCTACAAACAATGGACAAGCTTCTTCATGATAGTTTAAGGCCTGCAACGTGCCCGACTGTAATACCAAGTGAAATAATCAATCTAGTTGATACTGTCGACTGGACAGGATTTGGAACTGCATACGGTGAGGCAGAAGGGACCATACCTCATTACCTAAAGAACCTATTCTGTTCCGATTCTAATGTGTCTAATGAAGCTACGCACCAGCTATGGTGTTCTCTTTGTCATCAGCACGCTTTTATATCCTCTGCAGCTTTGCCAGCTTATCCTATATTAATTAGGGCGTTAATTAATCTTGACGAAAAACTCAAGATTGAAATACTAGATATAATGAGTGGATTCGCTTCGTGTTTACACCGAGGTGCGCTCAATAAATCATTAATTGAATGGGAAATAAAGCTTTACAACCTGATGTTAGCTGATAGGCCGTTATTTAAGGACCTGGCTGAGCATCCTGATAAAGATATAAGCAACTTCTCCCAAGCCATCTTAAGTGATTTGAATGCTTAGGATACGAACAAAGATTTTTTACGCACTCTGCCGAATTTCCTCCTTTAAGTGCTCCACAAACCGGACGAATTCCGGTTCGGCTTCCACGTTTTCGTGCCAGGCGAGGCCCATTTCGGCGAGGTTGTACTGGTGCTCGGGGCTGATGGTGGCGCCGGGCAGGAGCTGGCCGCTGGCATCCCGCTCGTAGCCCAGTAGCCAGAGCCGGTCGCAGAGGGCGGTGGTGGTCTGGATGTCGTGGGAGACGATGACGACGGTGTTCAGCTCGTCCATGGTGGTTACTTCGAGGATGATTTTCTTGACCTCGTCAATCATGGCAATATCGAGGCCCGAAAACGGCTCATCGAGCAGGATGAGGTGGTCGGAACAGAGCAGCTGTTGGGCAATGGCGGCGCGCTGGCGCTGCCCGCCGGAGAGGTGAGCCGGGTACTTGCGGCGGTGGGTCGTGAGCTGGAACCGCTCCAGGTAGGCATCGGTCTGACGGCGGGCTTCGGCGGCATCGGGGTATTTGCGGGTGGCGGCCAGCAGCAGGTTGTCGTGGAGGGTGCGGTGGTTGAACAGCGGGTACTGCTGCTGCACGAAGCCCACCGCGCCGGGCGCTACGGCTTCCTGGTCCTGGCCCACCAGCACGGTGCCGCGGCTGGGCGCCATCAGCCCCGCCATAATGCGGCACAGGACAGACTTACCCAGCCCCGAGCGGCCGTAGAACCCCACCACCTGGCCTTGCTCCATGCCCGGCCGGCACACGTCCAGCACCTGGGCCGAAATGTCGCGCAGGATGGTTTCGCCCGCAAACTCCATCGACACGTTGTCGAGGGTAAGGACCGGGGATTTATAGAAATAGGGAGTCATAGAGGTAGGGTGTGGAGGTAGAAGGGTATTGTCATGCTGAGCGCAGCCGAAGCATCTCTACCCCTGACTAACCAGTCAGTGGCAATGCCTACAGCTGCTGCATAGCCCAGGGTTGACTCCCTGGGCTACGGAGGGCCCAACGAAGCAGTAGAGATGCTTCGGCTGCGCTCAGCATGACGGTCTGATTAGCAAATTGCTACCGCGCGGCGGCCAGCTCAGAATAGGGGAAAAACACGCGGCGCAGGAGGGTGAACAGGTAGTCCTGGGCGGCACCGGCGGCGAGGATGACGAGCTGAATGGCCAGTACCCCGTCGAGGTGGAGGTAGCGGTTCTGCTTATAGAGCAGCAGGCCAATACCGCCTTCCGACTGGTAGAGGGTTTCCACCAGCGTAATCATCGTCCAGATGATGGCGAAGTTCTGACGCACCACTTCCAGCATATCATCCAGCTTGCCCAGCACCACCACTTCCCAGAAGCTGCGCCACTCGCCCAGGCCCAGGGTGCGGGCGTGGTCCATTTCCTGCTGGGTGGTGGTCAGCATCACCGAGGTCATGCCCGTAACCAGGTACACGGTGGTGGCGAAAATCAGCACGGAGAGCTTCACCTCGTGGCCGGAGCTGACCAGCAGGGCCATGAAAAACGTGAGGCCGGTGAGGGTGAGGTAACGCATTTTGGAGGCCGCGTAAGCCAGGGGCCGGAAGAAGGGCAGGGCCGTGAGGTAGGAAATCAGCAGCGCCAGCACTGTAGCCACGCCCAGGGCCTGCAGCGCCGTCGTCATACTGGCCCACAGCTCCGGAATGAGGCCCTGCGTGGTAATCAGGTCGGCCAGCGCCCGGAGCACTTCCCCGAGCGAAGGAAAGATGCGCAAAGGCATCCACAGCCACAGCAGCAGCAGCACCAGGGCCTGGCCGCCGGCCATCAGCAGCAACGTGGTACGGGGCGGTTGGGCGTTGGGAAGGAAGAGGGATTTCATGAGGGAGTGAGGGATATGAAGTGAGTGAGGAGGGACGTCATGCTGAGCGCAGCCGAAGCATCTCTACAGCTTCGTTGCAATAGTCTTAATTAGCCAGCGGTAGAGATGCTTCGGCTGCGCTCAGCATGACGTGCTGCCTCAACCCTAGTTACCCAGCACGATTTCCACGCGGCGGTTGCGGGCTTTGCCATCAGGTGTTGTGTTGGGGGCCACGGGCTCCTGGGCACCGTGAGCGTACACCTGCACGCGGCCCGCGGGGAAGGCGCTGGCGCTGCGCTGCTCCAGCCAATGCTCCACGGCCAGGGCCCGGTCCTCGGAGAGCTGCTGGTTGCGCTGCGGGTCGCCGGCGTTGTCGGTGTGGCCGTGCACGGCTACTTTCAGGCGGCCGGCTACTACCAGGTCGTTGAACAGCGTGTTGAGCTGCTGCTCGGCGGCGGGGGTGAAGGAGCTCTGGCCGGTATTGAACTCGATGTTCCAGGCCCGCTTGCTCACACTCTGGCGGATTTCGTCATCGGCGGCAAACTGCTGCTGCTCGGCCGGAGCCAGGGTTCTGCCGCGGTATTTGTCTTGTAGCTTGCGCAGGGGCGTGAGGTCCAGCATCTGCTCCAGGGGTACGTAGGTGGGCAGCTCTTTCGGGTACAGCTGGTGCTGCACGTCGCCGAAGGTTTTATACACGGCGGCGTAGATGTTGGTGCCGCCTTCGTTGAGGCCGAACAGGGCCAGATTATCGGCGAAGTTGAAGGCCTTGGCGCCCCCGAGCTCTACGACTTCGCCGTTGCGGTCGGCCTCGCTCACGCCCTTGTAGTAGCGCAGCCAGTAGCTGCCGGGCTTGTCCTTGTCGCCGTACACCACACTGGAAATATCGGCGGCGCGACTCAGGGCTTCGGGGTGGCTTTTTACCTGGTCGCCGGCCACGGCAAAGGCCGTCATCAGGGCTTCCACCTGCTTAGGGTGGGCGTCATACCACCGTTTGGTGGTCACCATGATGTTAGGCATCTGGTTGCTGTAGTCCTTGGTGCTCACAATGTTCACCAGGCCGCCTTTCTGCTTGGCAATGTTCACGTCGCCGGGCGTCCAGGTGGCTACGGCGTCGGCCACCACGTCCACTTTCACGCCGGTATTTTTGCCTTTTACCACCTTCACGCGCTGCTCGGGCTTGCCGATGATGTACTTCTCGGCGGCCACCAGAAAGTCGGAGGAAGCCAGGAAGTTCACGGCCTCGGGGTCATAGGTGGTTTCGTCGGGGTTTACTTTCAGGCCGTTGTCGGCGCACCATTTCAGGGCAATATTCTGGTCACCGTCGCGCAGGTAGCAGGCAATGGTTTTGCCCAGGGCGGCTTTGGGGTTATCGAGCCACTCCTTGGGGCCCATCAGCTTGTCCTCGCCGAAACTCTTGCCCACCGAGTAAGGAATAATCTGCAGGCCGGTGCCGGCTTTTTCCAGCTGGGGCTGCACCGCCGAGAAGGCCGGCAGCCCGTCGCCCATGATGCTCACCAGCAGGCCCGGCGTTTCGGGGTTGCTTTGCAGATCGAGAGCGTTTTTCACCAGGTCAGCCTGCATTTTGGCTACGTCGTCCTGGCGCACAATCTGCATATCCAGGCCGTTGGCGGCCATACTGGAGCCCTCTGTGGTGCGGGGGCCGCCGTTGGCCAGCATGCCGGCCATCTGCGAGTTCCAGGCCATTACCTCCCACACCACGGGCGTGCCCTTGCCGGCGGGCGTTTCGGAGGGTAGCGGAGCCAGGGGCACGGCCGCCGTGGCGCGCCCCCCGCCGCTGGCGGCGGGCAGCTCAATGGAATTTAGCAGCACCGATTCAGTTGCCGCTTTCTTGAACAGCACCCCGCTCTGCACGAGCTTGTTGATGCCGAAGTACAGCAGCGCCGCCAGTAGCACGCCCAGTACAAGTTTACCACGAGTTGTCATGTTGATAGGAGTTAGGAGCTGGGAGCGAGGATTTAGAATCGGCTCCGCAGCTGAGTTGAGAATGAATGCAGGAATTGGCGGGAGAGTGATTCGAATCAGGAATCAGGAGCTATCGGTCCTGGGTTGAGTAGAGCATTCTAGCTCCTAACTCCTGGCTCCTCTAATCCAGCAGGCTCTTGTAGGCGTCATTGGTGGCCACGCGGGTTTGGGCGGTTGTCAGGGGCGCGGCCTTTTCGTCGAGCAGGGCGTTGAAGTCGCCTTTCTGGTATTTTTCCAGCAGGCGCTGGCCCTTTTCGCTCATCACCCCGTTCTGGATGTCCATTTCCTTCACGAACTCCTGCGAGTAGCGCATGGCCTGCTTGATCTGGCCGAGCTGCTGGGCCATGTCCTGGGCCACCCGGTCGGTGGCCAGGTCGAAGAAGTATTTCTTGTCCGGGTCGCCGCGCAGGATGTTCATGGCAGCCCGCATACCGGAGCTGGTGCGCTTTACCAGCTGGTATTCGTCCTTCAGCAGGTTCACTTTGAACTTGCTGCCGTCAATCTGGCGCAGGGCCGCTTTCAGAATCTGGCGCATCACCAGGCTCACGTTCTGGGTGGTAGTGAGCATGGGCTGCAGGCGCTGGTTGTACTCCTGCAGCTGGGCGGCGCGGCTGGCATATTGCTCGGCGGCATCCGGTTCGCGCTGGCGGGTGGCGGCGTCGGCTAGCTGCAGATATTCGCGCATTTGCTGGGTGTTGGCTTCCAGCTTGCGCTTTACCAGCTCGTGGGCACCTTCCACGTGGCCCACTTCCTCCTCCATCTTGCGGGCCTCCTGGGAGGTGCTTTTAATGTAGTCCTCCATGATGCCGATGGGGTCGGTGTTGACGAAAATACCGGCAGCGGTGCGGAAAATACGCTGGCCCGCGTACCACAGCCCGGCCTTCACACGGGGGCTGGTGAGTACCAGCCAGGCCGCCAGCAGCACACCCAGCCCAATACCCAGCTTCACGGTATCAAACACCATTTCGACCAGGAACGGCACGATGGTGCCCCAGCAGTAGATGCCGGCCCCGGCCAGCCCGGCCAGAAAAATCCAGCCGGCTATCTTCTCTGGCTGCTGCCACTTGGGCAGCTCGCCGGTTTTAAAATCGGGAGTGGAAAGAGTGTTCATCGGTGAAGTGGTGAAATGGTGAGTAGGGGGACGGTTAGAAGTCGAAGGGCAGGACTAGGATTTTCATCCGGGCCGCTTCACTTCAGCAAAAAGGCCTGCACGGCTTGTTGGTGCGCTTTTAGCTCGGTGGAGGCGGTGGCGTGGGCCAATTCGTAGGAGGCCAGGGCAGCACCTGCTTTTTGTTGTTGCTGCTGTAGCTGCTCCCGCACGGCCAGCAGGCGTTGCTGGGCTTCTTCCAGCTGCCGGGCCAGGTCGGCGAGGCCGGTTTGGAGCTGCTGCTCCTGCTGCTGTAATTGCACTAAGGGGCTGGGCGGCACGTTCGGAATCCTTATTTCGCCCACCTTTTCCCGGTGCCGCTCCAGAATGCTGTTGCGGTCCGAGGTCAGCTTCAACTCAAACTGCTCCGCCGACTTTAGCAGGCCCGGCAAATCCAGGCTGGTAACGGCCGAAAACGCATTAAAAGCCGTTTGGTAGAGAATGGGACCATTGAGGCCGCTAGCCTGCAGGCTGCTTACCATTTTGGTAAAGGCCATAAAATCCTTGCCGTCGCCGGCCAGTAACTGGCGGATGTGGTCGAGGTGGCGCTGCTCGGGCTGGGTCAGGAGGGGAGCTGGCTCAAGAGCCGGAGTGTTGCCCAGCATAACCGGCGCCGACTGACCGGGCAAGGGGCGGGGTGCCGCCACAGAAGGGCCTCCGGCCGAGGTTTCCTCGATGAAGAAATCCTTGGCAGCTTTGGTGATATTGTCGAAGAAGGGCATTGGCTGTACGGGTGTTTGGGAGATGATAGCCCTTTGCCAAGCCTGATGCCTATTTCAATTATGCACGGATGATATTATTGTAATTATTTGTTAATCAAGTTTATATGAATGCATGCAGCCATTAAGAAGTCACCGGTAAAACACAAAACCCTTCCGTTTTGGAAGGGTCAGTTGTCGGAACGGTAGGGCAGCGCTAAACAAAAAGGGGAACGTGCTAGTAGTATGCAGCCATTACTATGCGTTCAGCTGCCCCCACACTCTATTTTCAGAACACAGCCGCCCGGATTCTGGAAGATCCGGCCGGGCTGCTACGAGTTATCTGGAGCGCCGAGGAGCGTGACCAGCTCACGTTCCGGGCCGTATTTAACCATATGGTGCAAGCCCTGCAGCGCCACGGCTGTTCCAAAATTCTGGTAGACCAGCGGCACATGCGGGCTTTCAGCGCGGCGGAGCAGCACTGGGTGGTGCAGGAGTGGCTGCCCCGGGCGGTGCAGGAAGGCGGCTACCGCTACGGTGGCGTACTGGTGGCCGAGGACGTATTTACCCGGCTGGCTACGGCCTACATCACCACCTCCGTCCAAAATCTGCCTCTGGTGTACCGCACTTTTTCCGATGAAGCCAGCGCCCTGCAATGGCTGCTGCTGCAACCCTAGCGCAGAGCAGAATCTGCCTCCGGCAGCCGGATAATGTACTCCGTTCCGCTGTCTGCATGGCTACTAGCCGTGAGGGTGCCGCCGTGGCCTTTCGTAATAATATCATGGCTCAACGACAAACCCAAACGGGCGTCGCTGCCACCCTGAAAGCGGCGAAATACCTGTTCCAGCGCCTCCGGGGCCAACACCAAGCCGTTGTCGCGCACCCGGATTTCCAGTGTCTGCTGAGCGTAGCGTGTACTGAGCTCCACCTGGGGTACGTAGTCTTCCTCGGCCTGCGCCAGCCGCTGCTGCACGGCCTGCAGGGCCGCGCTGAAAACGCCCACCAGAGCCCGGCCGATATCCTGCCGGATGACGTTGAGGGGCTGGGCGGCCGGGTCGAGGTGCAGCAGCAGGGCCGCGTTAAAATGCCGGTGCTTGGCGCGCAGGTCCTGGTAGGTGAGGCGAAGATACTCCTCGCTCATGCGGTTAAGGTCGGTAGGCTGGCGGGGGCCGCTGCCACCTGTTGAGTACTCCAACATGCCGCGCACAATGGACTCGGCGCGCTGCCCGTGCGCCACAATTTTGGTGTGGTTTTGTCCCAGGTTTTGCAGCATCTCATCCACCATTTCCTGCTCATGGAGGGGCAGGGGCAGCTTGTGCAGCTCCTGACGAATGTCTTCGCAGAGCTCCACGCTGATGGCGGCAAACTTGCGTACGCAGTTCACCGGGTTCTGAATTTCGTGGGCCACCCCGGCCATCAGCTCCCCCAGCGAGGCCATTTTCTCCCGCAGTACCAGTTGGCTCTGGGCAATTTTCAGGTCCTTCAGCGTGTGGGCCAGGTCGTCGCGCTGGGTGGTGAGCTCCTGGGCCTGCTGGCTAACCTGCGCGTGCAAGTGCCGTAGCAGCTGGTGGGCCCGGCGCTGCTGGCGGTTGGTGCGCCACAACACCACCGATACCAGCAGCAGCCCGGCCAGGCCAGTGAGCAAAATGCCCGTGCGCAGGCGCTCCTGCAGCTGAGCCCGCTCCGCCTCCAGCTCCTGCAGACGCTGCTGCTCGGCAAAGCCAATGGCATCCAGCTGCTTGATGCGGCGGGGGTTAAACAGGCTATCCTGGGCTACCAGCATTCCGCGCATATAGCGCAGGCTACTATCGGGCTGGTGCAGCTGCTCGAAGGTTTCGGTAAGCAGCTTGTTATTGCGCACAATGCCGACTATAAACGGCAGCGTCTGGGCTAAAGCCAGGGCCTTGCGGGCGTAGAAGATGCTGGAATCGGTCTGGTTGCGCGCCCTGAACAGCTCCGCCATGTACTGATAGGCTCGGCTGGCGCTTCGCCGGTCATTCTCGGGAAAAGCGGCCCGGGCACTGCGGCGGTAAAAGGTAAGGGCGGCATCCGGATGGCCCTGAGCCACCTGTAACAGGCCCAGCTCCCGCAACACATACGGGGCCGGATTGCCCCAGCAGCTCCGGTGCACGGCCCGGGAGCGGGCCGTCATGCCCCAGGCTTTGTTCAGGAAGAAGGCTGCCGAGTCGTATTGCCGCAGCCCCTCGTAGCTGGCGCCCAGGTTGGTGATAACGCTAATCAGCTGGGAAGTGTCGCGGACCGGGGCCGCCTGGTACAAGTGCAGGGCCTGGAAATAATACCGCAGGGAAGGCCGAAAGTCGTCGAGGGCAAAATACAGCAGCCCCATTTGGTTAAGCGTGCGGGCTGTCCCTTCGGAGTCCTGGCTGCTTTGGGCCAGTTGCAGAGCCTGCAGATCGAGGCGCAGGGCCTGGGGGAGGTTGCCCCGCTCCCCGGGCAGAATGGCCAGGCGGGAAAGACAGCGCCCTTCGCCTTTGGCATAGCCAATGCGCCGGGCCAGGGCCGTCCCCTGCGTGGCAAACCAGTGCAGGGAATCGAAGCGGGAATAGCGGTAGGTGGCCGCCAGATCGGCCAGCAGCAGAACGCGGCTACTATCAACTGTAGCGGCGGCCAGCCTGCGCTGCAGAGGACGGGTTTGCGGACTTTGGCCGTGCGCCGGGAGACTCCACCCCGCTGTACACACCAGTAGCCCCAGGGTCAGTAAACGGTTGGTCATGAGCAATGAACACGAAAGAGCAAGGCCACTCGCCTTGGGTATTGCCGGGGGCGGGTCGGTAGGGCGCGCTTGCGGGCGGCAAGTAACACTATATTCATGGTATTTTACAGGAAATAAACGCGGCTGTACACGCGGGTATAGTATATTTGTTTGTACCTGCACGTGCTTTCCGCGCTGCCACTTCCTGTACTGCCACGGTGTTGAGAAGCTGGCTTTTTCGTCCGTTGACATGCCTTTTTCATCTGCTCCACCCACGCTGTTGTATGAGAATCCGGCCGGCCGGTTGCTAGCCGACTCAAAAGGCTTTTTGCGCGTAGAATGGCTGCCCGGCTCCCACGACCCAGTGGCCGTGCAACAGGTATTGGAGCAGGAGCTGGGCTTATTAGAGAAAACGGGCTGGGGCCGTGTTCTATCGAAATGGGAGCATTTGGGGCCGTTGGCGCCCGGAACCGTGGACTGGATGCTCAAGAACTGGCTGCCCCGGGCGGGTGGATCATGCTCGTATCGGTGGGGGGCGCTACTGGTGGCGGATAATAAGCAGGCAGTAGCGGCCAGTCGGGCTGTTCTGGAAAAGGCGGGGTCTCAGTACCGGATTCAGTTCCAGTTTTTCAGCTGCGAAGTCTTGGCCGAGCAGTGGCTGCTGGCCCAATACTGAACCGTAGGGGGCCAGCTCGTTCTGCCAGCCGCCGAGCCCCTACCTTTGCGCCATGCTCTACATACCTGTTGCCTTCCGCCGGAGCGGAAAGTACGCCCTATTGCTGGCTTCCACGCTATGGGTTGCTTCCTGCTCCACCTCCTCCGACCCGGCCCCCGCACCGCCGGTTCCGCCCACCTTACCACCCGTTGCCCTGCCCGAGCACCTGACGCTGGGCAACCCCAGCGGCGCTACCGCCGATGAGCAGCAGCCCACTAACTTTTTGTTGCTAAAGCCTCAATATGCCCTCAGCTACCACCGGGACCGGGGTATACCCAATTGGGTAAGCTGGCACCTCACCCAGGCTCACCGGGGCAGCGCCGCCCGCCAGGATGATTTTCGGCCCGATAATACCTTGCCCGCCGGTTGGTACCAAGTGCAGGCCAACAGCTACTCGGGCTCGGGCTTCGACCGGGGCCATAATTGCCCTTCCGCCGACTGGACCTCCACGGTAGCCGATAATTCGGCCACGTTTCTGATGACCAACATGATTCCCCAGGCCCCGCGCAACAATCAGCAGACCTGGGCTAACCTGGAGGACTATAGCCGCGCCCAGCTCAGCAACGGGGCTCAGGAAGTGTACGTGATAATGGGCAGTTATGGTAAAGGCGGCACGGGCTCCAACGGCTACAAAACTACCCTCGACCAGGGCCGGGTTACCGTGCCCGCCCGCATCTGGAAAGTAATAGTGATACTACCCACCGGCGACAATGACGCAGCCCGCGTAAGCGCCAGCACCCGCATTATTGCCGTTGATACCCCCAACGACAACAGCATAAACACCAATTGGGGGCAGTACCGTACTTCCGTGGATGCCATTGAAGCAGCTACTGGCTACGACCTGCTCTCGGCGGTAGCGCCGGCCGTGCAGCAGCAGATAGAGAGCCGGGTGGATTCGGGTGCTCTTTAACCAATTGGTAAAATGATGAACCAAAGGTTGCGCCCATTAACATCGTAGCCATTTCGTACTATAGCCCTGCCTGGACCCGTACACCGGTGTTGTGTTGAACGGGTTCAGGCAGGGCTACAATGGGTGAACCTGGCTGGCAAACCAAGAGGCATTCCTAGTAATGACTTCTGGCAAGGAGAGGATTCGTGGCAACTTCGGCTACCGGCCCGCACTATTTCTGTTATGCTACCCAGGCATGATCTGCCCCTCATGTAAGTCGTGCACGTATTGCTCCGCCTCGCGTAGCAGGGTTGAGGCAGTATGCGTGGGTTGCTCACTGAGCAGGTCGGCACAGCGGCGCTGCAACAGGATTTCATGCCCTCCCGGCAAACCTCTCCCGGAAGCTGCCTGAGCCGCAACAACCTGCGCCAGCAATACAGCGGCCGTTGAGAAGCGTGCTTCGTGGAGCGCTGCGCGAAAGGATACTTCCAATTCAGTCATGGGCAGGAGACGCACAAAGGATACAGGGAGCAGGCCGTTCAAGAAGCATACCAAGATGCTCTGCTGGTATACTGCGGCCGCCCTGCACAGTAATTGGCCCCAAATTGCGTGTAGCGGGCTATCAGTCTACTTAATTAACCGGCGGCCTGTTCTGTCCTCCCGTACCCTATGCTCTTCATCTCTTTCAATCCAGCCATGCTTGCCGCCGTGCAGGCCGGCCGTAAAACCGTAACCCGCCGACGTTTGGCAGGAAATATACTGCTCCAGCAGCAGCCCGGCCGCTACCGATACCGGGGCCTGTCGGAATCGGGGGCAGTGTTTGAGGATGTGGCAACCCAGGTGCCGCTGGCCCCCGTGCCGTGCCCGTTCGGGCAGCCCGGTGACCTACTCCAGGTAAAAGAAAACCCCGCATTGCACCTGCAGATAGTGAGCATCCGGGCTGAGCGAGTTCAGGCCTTAACTGAGGCCGACGCCGTGGCCGAAGGTATTGAATGCAGGGAGCAGCAGGGCCAGGTATACTGGGGCGGGGTGGAGCCCAGTCCACCTGTAGCGGGAGAGTTCCGGTGGTACAACAGCCCTAGGGCCGCGTTTCGGGGACTGCTTGCTGGTATTTACTCCACAGCCTGGGCCCGGAATGAATGGGTCTGGGTAGTTTCGTTCCGCCCGCAGCCTACGCATCAAATAACTGCAAATCAGTAGGCCCGTCCACAAACCCGGCGTTTGCGAACGGGCCTCGGCCACTACCCATAAGCAGGGCGCTAGACTGCCGCCGCCTTGCGGCGTTCTGATTCAGCCTTCACGGCGGCCTTAAAGTCTTCGTTGGCGTGAAGTTCAGTATAGGCTTTCCATACAGCCCCCGGGGCGTCGCCATTACGCAAGCGGTTGAGGGCGTCGGTGAGGATATCGGGTTCCGCTGGCTTCTGCGGCGCTGCTTTTGCGTCGGCAGTTAGTTGCTCCGATTCTTCCTCCCCAAAGAAGCCGTGCTGGTAGAGGCCCGTTAGCTTCAACACGGCCCGGCTGAGGGCGCGTTTCTCCGCCGTTTCCGCGAAGTAGCTGTTTTTGCAGTTCTCAGGTACGGCGCTACCGTAGGTTTCCACGGTGGCTTCGTCCATCTTCGCTACGGCTTTGATAACGGCGTACTTGGGCTCCAGCTTCAGGGCTTTGTAACTAACCTGAATGCCGTAATGGGCCTGCACCTTCTCAATGCCTGAACGGGTCAGAATGGTGTAGTGCTGGTGCTGAAAAACATCTTCCTTGATGAGGCCGCACTCCTTATACAGGCTGTTAAGTTTGTCGGCTTTGGTGGCGGGTGCTTGCTTGGCCATTACGGGTGGTGAGGTATAGGAGTAAGCAGATGGGGCCGGGGCTTACCAGGCCACTACACTTCCTACGCGCCGGATTGTACTTCGTTTCCGGAAAAGCAGTAAACCAGGCGCTGCTAAACCCACCAGGCGTACTTTACGCCGGCACGCTCTCTTCAATGGCCGCGCTAATATCCACTTCCTCTACCGGGGGCAGCAGGGAAAAGCGGGATTCGTGAAAATTGGCCTCCGGGAAGCCAGGTGCCACCGCCGCATTGTTGATCTGCACCAGCGTAATGCCGAAGCCATTGTGCGTGTCGTACACGTTACGCACCGTGTAAATGGGCCCGCGCTTGGGAGTCTGAATATTAGGGTTCTGCACCAGCAACAGAGTGAAGTCGTCGTTGGTACAGACAACCTCCTGGCCTGGGTGAAACAGGGGAGCTTTCATGCCGGCAAAGATACTAAGCAGCCGTTGCGGAATGCGCATGAAGAAGGTCACGCGGAGGGTAGAGCAGCCACTCTGCGTAACAGATGAGTAGCCCATGTCACAATACGCGTAGCCCTGTCCTTTACAGCGCCGGTTAACCGCTTGATCTTGGGGCCCTCACCAGCCATATTTTCATCTTATGAAACGCATCCTCCATTCTGTTGCTCTTGCCTCCTTATTGGGCGTAGGCGCGGTTGCTTCCGGCTTTAGCAGTCCGCCCACCCCGGCACTCCATCGGCCGCATACCTCCTACACCGATTACCAAGATGGGTACGCCAACGGTAAGCGTGAAACCGAGCAGAACAAGTGCATTGATGGGGCCAACTTCCCGGAGCGCTATGAATCGTACCGGCAGCGGGTGTTGTACTGGCAGGCCACCGCTACTACCCAGCAGGAAGCCGATTACTACCAGGGCTACCTTGATGGTATGGAAGACGGCTACAATACCCCCGTTGTTTGTGGTAGCCCTGGTGGAGGTGGTGGCCCCGGTACCGGCCCCGGCGGCGGGGGCGACGGCCCCATTGATCCAGTATTTGACTAGGAACCCACCAGCAAGTGGAGCCGCCAACTGTGGGAACAGCTCCACAGTTCAGCCACCGTTTACCACTTGAAAATGCACATACTGGCAGGTACATAAAGCAAAAACGCCTTGCAAATCAAAGATTTACAAGGCGTTTACTGTACTGTGAGCCCCCAGTCGGGGCTCACTCTCTAAAATCCGACGCACTCTAAAGCACGCATCTTCAATTACTTACCCCGCTGTCAAAAGCAGAGCGCTTTCAACTGTGGCTTAATTTGAGGCACCTTCTTCCAGACGTCGCCGGATTTCTCCTTTATCGAAGCCCAGCGTCTCAATTACCTCCCAGAGCCGTTCCGCCGTCACATCGGGGGCCGAGGGCAGGAACGTGCTGATGTAGCCCCGCACGCGCCACAGCTCCGTGATGTCCGCCGTATCCATCGGGTAGGGCCGCCGGTGCGGGTTATCCGAGAACAGCAATACTTCCTCGTCCAGGGTGGAAATCCGGTTGCGAATCCGCTTCAGCATCACCGACTCCGACGTTACCACCACGTAGATATCATCCGGAATCAGCAGCCGCCAGTTATCCACGTAGCTGCATACCACAATGTCGTTGTGGTTCAGCGTCGGCGTCATCGAATCCCCGGCCACCTCGAAGGCCCGGAACTTGCCCCGCTCAAACAGCGGCAGCCGGTAGCGCGGCAAATCCTGCACGAACACCGCCTCGTTGTGCTGCAGCGTATAGCCCGCCTGAGCCGATACCGGCACCAGCTCCACGTTGTCGGTACCCTCCCGGTCCACCGTCACCACCAGCACGCCGCCGCTGTTCACCACCGACCGGCCGCTGACGGCCGGCCGCTGCACCGCCATGACTCCCGCTGCGCCGCTTTCACCGCGCAGCATCGGGCCCTGACCGAGCATCAGCCACTCCGGCGACAAATCCGGCCACTGCCGCAGAAAGTCCACCAAAGTGGGGTAGCTCGGTTCCGAGCCTTTCAGGATGTTATATAGCTTGCTGGTCGTGCTGTAGCCCAGTTTTTGCGTGGCGCTGCTGGCGTTCAGACCGAAGTGCGTGAGTATCTGCTGAATGCGCTGCACTATTTCAGGCTTTTTTTCTGACTGGCTATCAGGCTTTTGCATTTTATTTCCTGTTTTGATGTACTATTGCTTTGTGGTGTATTTATAATTGCATCACAAAGCAATAATGCTTGCTTAAGCAATATACAAAATTACAGGAAAAAGTATGGAACAGAAGGAGAAAAAGCCGGGAGTTTTGCAGCAGGTGCTACAAAAGCTCGGCCGCCGGCACAGCGTCATTGCCGATACCCTCACCCGCCTGCAGGACCGCGGCATCAAGCTCAGCCAGTCGCGCCTCTACCAGATTATCGCCGACGACGGGGCCCGCAAGGAGGTAGCCGATACCTTCCTGGAGGTGGCCGAAGAGGAGTTTGCCCGCCGCCGCCAGGTGCAGGAGCGCGCCCGCCAGCTCATAAACGAAGCGTAGCCATGCAAGCCGTTGTCATCATCCCCGAGCAGGAGTGGCGGCAGCTTGTCGGCCGCCTCGACAAGCTGGAGCAGGCCACCCAGGCCGCCACGGCGGCCACTGATGCCGCCGCCGAGGAAATCCTGAACGTGCGCCAGGCCGCCGCCTTCCTGGGCATGCAGCCCGATGGGCTGCGCAAGGCCCGCCGCGCCAAACGCATTACCGGCGTGCGCATCAACGAGAAGGAGTGGGGCTTCCGCCGCGCGGAGCTCACGCGCTACCAGAACCGCTACAACCGCCACCCGCTGTCGGCCACCGCATGAGCCCGGCCGTTATTTCCCTATTCGACCACTCGGGCCGCTTCGTGGCACCCTGGGCCGCCGCCGGCTACGTCTGCTACTGCATCGACGTGCAGCACCCGCCCGGCGAAACCTGGCAGGGCAACGTGTGCCTGGTCGGCGGCGACGTGCGCCGCTTCGTGCCCCCGGCCGGCCCGGTGGCTTTCGTGGCTGCCTTCCCGCCCTGCACCGACCTGAGCAACGCCGGCGCCCACCTGTTCCGCGTCAAGGGCATCCGGGCCCTGGCCGCCGCCCTCGACCTGGTGGGTGCCGCCGCCGACCTCTGCCACCGCCTGGGCGCGCCCTACTTCCTGGAAAACCCCCGCGGCCAGCTCCGCCACTACTGGCGCGAGCCCGACTACCAGTTCGACCCCTGCGAGTATGCCGGCTGGCTCCCCGACCCCGAAGCCGAGGCCTACACCAAGCGCACCTGCCTCTGGACCGGCCACGGCTTCCGGATGCCCGAAAAGCGCCCCGTCTTTCCGGTGCAGGGCTCGATGGTCGACAAGGTATCCGGCTCGAAGAACCGCGCCAACCTGCGCAGCCTCACGCCCCGCGGCTTTTCGGCCGCCGTCTTTCACGCCCACCATCCCGCTTCCCAACCGGTATGAACCAGCAACTCGCCCCCATCGTCGGCCCTGAGGCCGCTACGTCCATCATCCGCATCCAAAAGGCCAAAATCAAGGACTACCAGCTGCAGGCCGAATTCACCGAGCAGCGCGACCCGGACGCCCCGGCCCGCGCCTTCACGCTCACCAGTCCGGAGTTGATCCACCCCGACCTGCACCACCGCTTCGCCCGCCTCGTCCCGCACCTGTGCCTGCTCTGCGAGCAGCTCACGGAAACCCCCGACTTCTGGCCCGACGACGAGGCCGAGGAGCTGCCCGCGCACTTCGACAGCTTCACCGTTACCGGCCTGAGCCTGGGCCGCAGCGGGGGAGGGGTCACGCTCATCGGCCAGCGCCGCCTCGCCGGCAACCGGGTGCTCAACCTCACCAGCCCCTACGTAGCCTACAACGACGAAACCGGCGCCGAATACGCCTACGCCGGCCTGCTGGAAGCCTCCGTGCAGGAGGCCCTGACGGAAGTGGAGGCCGCCCTGCGCGGCAAGCACAGTGACGCCGGTAAGCAGCTCGGCTTGTTTGAGCCGGTCCCCGGCTTCACGGCCATCGACGAGCCATTCATTCCCCTCAGCGCGGCCCATGCATGAACTTCATCCTCCACACCATGGCCGCCCACCAGCAGCTCAGCGCCCGCCCCGAGGCCCGGCCCCACCACGTCAGCCTCTATTGGGCCCTGTTCTACCAGTGGAACGCTGCCCGCTTTGCCACCGGCCTGCTGCTCGACCACGCCGCCCTCATGCAGGCCGCCCGCATCGGCAACGAGCGCACCTACCGGGCCACCCTCTACGACCTCGATACCTGGGGCCTGCTCACCTACCAGCCCAGCCAGTCCCGGCACGAGAAAAGCCGCTGCTACCTCACCGATTTATCGGAGGCGGAAGTGCCCCCGGTAGCCCCGCTTACCACGGGCAGAAGTGCCCCCGATAAAACCGCGTTACCGGGGGCAGAAGTGCCCGAAGCACTTCGGGCAGAAGTGCCCCCGATAAGCGGTTTATCGGGGGCAGAAGTGCCCGAAGACACCTTATATAGTAAAACAGTAGATGTAAACTGTGTAGTAGTAAACAGGGGCACCGCCGCCCCGCACCAAAAAAAAATAGCGGTGCTCGAAGGCGAAGGGCTTTCAGGCGCGGAACTGCTCGACGACACCGCCCCGCCCACCGGTGCAGACCCGGCCCCAACGTCAGCCCCCAAAGAAAAAGTTGCGCCAAAAAGAAAGGGGGTAAAGCAGGCCGCCATTCGCGCAGCTGCCACCGGCCAAGCCAGCCACCCCGACCGCCCGGCCCGGCGTGGCCGGCAGCAGCTTCCCGAAGTGCCCTTTGCCGAGTCAGAGCTGGCCGATGTGGAGAAGTTCATTCAGGCCTTCGACGGTACCGACTACCAGCTGGCTGATTTACGCTTCTACCACGCCAAGATTCAGGCCTGGCGCGACCGGAAGACCGGCGAGCCGCCCCGGCGCCGCGACTGGAAAGCCTGCGCCACGCAATTCTTTCTCAACGATGCCCATGAAAACCGCCTCAAACTCGCTCCCCACGTCCAGCGCCGCCCCGATGGTACCCTCCACGAGCAGCCCCCGGCCGGAGACTTCTTTGCTGCAACTGGCTTCAAATCCAAGTACGACCAGTAGCCACCTGGCCGCCACGCCCAACCCCGCCGCCCGCCTCGTGCTGGCCGAGCTGTCAGTGGGCCTCACGCCGGCCCAGGCCGCCGCCGCCCCCAAGCTGTTTCAGCTCAAGTGGAAGTTAGGGGAGGAGGTGGTCGTCAAGCTGCTGGTCATCATCCTGCGCGCCTTCGTCGACAGCGTGCGCGTAGCCGACAAGCCAGACGCCGCCGACATCCTGGAGCTGGCCGACACGCTGGCCCACACCTACACCCACGACAGCGTCAAGGATATCATTCTGGCCCTGAAACAGGCCCGTACCACCGGCACCATATTCTTCAACGCCCTCGACCCGGCCACCATTTACGGGCTGTTCAATACCTACTTCGAGAAGAAGGCCCAGTACCTGGAAAACGGCCACCTCGACCAAAAAACCCAGGCCATCAGCCAGGAGGCCGTCACCCTCCACCAGCTGCAGCAGGCCGCCCCCGCGCTGGTGCAGTCTGTGGCCCTGATGATTCCCCCCAGCCACCCCAACGCCCAACACCTGCGCGACAAGCTCACCCTCATCAAGCAGAAATACCGCCGCGGCCTGCTCACCGACGAGCAGGCCACCCAGCAGCGCCAACAGGTACAGCAGGCCATCCACCGCCACCCCCGGCCCGACTGGCAGCCTTCCGAGGCCGCCCAACAGCAGATCCTCCGGCGCCACCAGCAGGCCACCCGCCGCTTCGCTGAGAAGTGGGGGATTGACCCTTTACAGCTTTGAAAAACTGTTTATTCTCTACATTCAGAAATGCATTTCAACGCAGTTGTGACGTACCTTACGGATCTTTCTTACAGCTTTCATTTACTTATCATCGATAATGTCCTTACGTCAGCTATCCGATTTACAGACCCATCAACAAAGCTGGTATTCTTACATAGAGGCGCGTAAAGCTCTTATCCAATTCAACGAGCAGCCTATTGCTATCAAGTCGGCCGCCAATATTACTCCTTCAGCAGATGAATGGAAAGTTGAATTAGAGCAGGTTAACTCTGTATCCTTGTTCTATGAGTCCGCTCGACAAACGCTTCGTTTGCGGGAAAGTGACATCCGGGAAAAAGAAGGGCTCTTTTGTCTCCCGTGGAACACCACTGTTACGGAGGGAACATTAAATAGCCTGAAGCAAACAGCTGAAACCTGTTATATGGAGTTCGAACCGGCTCCAATGCTTAAAGGGACCATAGGAAGTTGGTTTGAGCACCCAGACTTGGTAAAAGCCAAGGCTACTTCGCTGTTACAACAGGCTGGAATAGCCTTTCCTTGGAATATTGTAAAAGCAGAGTGCCAGGGCGAAGCCTCTAATCACCAGACCGATCTGGAAATAGTATTAATGGTCAATTTAGACAGTTCTGCTATGTCCACTGCTGAGCGTAACGCTAAACGGTGGGCGCACGCTGAAGCTCGGATGGCGTTGACAAGGATTTTGACCAGCCATGGATTCGTGGCGCGTGGGGTGAAAGCGTCTTTAGTTACAAGTCGGTTTACCAGAAATGTTTGGGCATCTTCCTTTAGTCAGTTAGTTCAACAAACTTGGGTGGCAGACTTGGTTGAGCAGGAACATGTCAAAATTTGTCAGCTGCGCTACTGCTTCCAGACCAGCGCTGGTGAAAAATCGTCATCGGGTTTATTGGAAGAGATAGGTGCTGAGTTAAGACTGGCTTTCCCAAGGATCCAACCTGTTCTTAGCGCCAACAGCCTTCGGCTGGAATTCCAATATTATCTGGATTTCTCCAAACGAACAGCTCAGGTACTACGGCTTCGTAATCTTCTCGATACATACCAAGACAGGTTGGAGCAGGTCGGCTTAGTAGCACGTTTGTTCGGCACAGATCAGCTACACTTTCTGGCCCGCCCCGATCAACGGCGTCAGCAGGAAGATGCCGCCACCCGCTTCAGTAAGCTTGCCGGGGAAGAAGTAGGAATAGGGGAAGACAAAAACTACCAGAAAATTGGTAAGCTGGCTCGGGTACAGTTTCCCTTTCTGACTATTGCATTAGCACCGGAGATTGATGTCGAAACCCGCCTTCAGCTATACAAAAAGTTGATCGCCGGCAATTCCATCACCCCAAACCTGACTGGAGAACGGGAAAAGCTGGCCCGCCTTTCTGATGCGCTGCGCCGTATGACAGATCCTAAAAAGTCTGTCCCCAATCCGCAACTACGCGCCGCGTTATTCGATGCTGCTCAGGCCAGAGCTGTATCAGAGCCCGCCGAACTGAATGTTGGCTCGGCCACATGGCAGGAGGTAGCACAGCACTCTTTTCTGCGTCTCAATGAATCGCAGCACGCCAGCGTTGTGGCCACTCTGTTGGCTCCTGATATGGCGTTGGTGCAGGGGCCACCTGGCACCGGCAAATCAACTGCCATTTCCCAGATAATCTGGCACCTGGTTCGCCAGAATCCACTGAACCGTATCCTGCTCACCTCCGAAACCAATACGGCTGTCGATAACGCACTGGAGAAGCTGGAGAATGGTTTTCATAATCTCGTCAAGCCAATCCGGATTGGCTCTGAAGCAAAGATGGAAGAGGAGGGTGGACGCTATGCCCTGACCCGGTTGGAGGAATGGGCCACTGCGCCTACTGAAGCCCAATCAGGACCAGTTGACCAGTCTGATAACATCCTGCGCCGCTGGATGCGCACGATTGCCCGCCGGGCCACTGCCCAGGCTCTACTGCCGACCGAACTGACGACAGCATGGACGGCAGCCCTGGATGACCTGGCTCCGGCAACCCGCGCTGTGGTGCTGAAACACTACTTGGAGAATGTTAATGTCATAGGGGCTACCGGCGGCTCTTTAGGCGAGAAAAGTACCCGCAGTACTCCAATTAAACCTGTCTACACCAAGTTTTTCCGGCAGTATAGAAAAGTGTTTGCTGAGCGGCTGACGGCAACGGAGGTAAGTCAGAAGAATAGCGCAAAGAATTCAGGTAAAGGCTCGTCATCAGCTAATACTATTGATACTTCCGGTATTCGGTTTGATGTGGTGGTGATGGATGAAGCCAGTAAGGCCACGCCTCCTGAGCTGGCTCTGGCCTTGGTTTATGCATATAAAGCCATCATTATCGGAGACCACCGTCAGCTGCCTCCTTTGCTGGACGAGGGGGATTTTCGTAGTACCCTGTTAGCTGCCGGCGCCCCGGAGCTGGCAGCCCGGTTCTCGCGTGCTGATGCTGAAACTTCCCAGTTCGAGCGCCTGTTCACCCGGCCTGGCGTCCAGCCAGGGGTTGTATCGCGTTTTGACACGCAGTACCGCATGCACCCAGATATTAATGCGGTTATCGAGCAGTTCTACGTCGATGATAATGGCCTCAAGTGCGGTATACCGGAGGCAGCCGCTGATGAACCCAATCTGAGTAGCGCGCTTAGTCGCTACCATGGCTTAACGCACCCGGTACTGGTTAGCCCCTCTGACCATCTTATATGGGTAGAAGTGGACGAGCCTGAACTGCTGGCTGGCACCTCCCGCATCAACCCATCCGAGGTTCAGGCCACGGAAGCCGTGCTGGCTTGCTTGTCACAGAGCCAGGGGTTCGAGGAATTTCAGGCCCATTGGACCAAGCCTGAAGAGCGCGAAGTAGCGCTGATTACTTTTTACGGCCGACAGGTAAATCTGCTTCAGGAAGTTGCTGCGCAGTTTAGTGATACTATTCCCTGTCGGGTACAAACCGTTGATAAATTTCAGGGTATGGAGCGCAATATTGTGGTCGTGTCGCTGGTGCGCAGCGATAAGATTGCTGCTACCCGTTTTCAGGAGCCTGATTTGGAGGCTTATCCCGCCAGCGGTGGGTACCCACTGCAGCCCAGCCTGGGATTCGCTCAGTTTCCCAATAGACTAAACGTAGCTCTCTCCCGGGCAAAGCGTCTGCTTATTATCGTAGGTAACAGCCGCCACTTTAGCCGGAACGACTGTTATCGGCGCGTCTACGAAACCGTCCAGGCCCGTGGCCGGGTAGTGCCCTATGCTGACCTGTTACCTTATCTAAAAAGCTAACGGACCTGCGCCACCTAATTACTTTTTTACTTCTCTATCCCTAGTCCCAGTGTCCTACCCAGGTTTTACTTTTCTTGAAGATCAGCCCGAGCATCTGGGCTTGAGAAAGCAGCACGTCAGAATTCAGTATCGTCGTGCACAGCCTGTGCCTACGGAGGAAGCCATCATCCTGCAGTGTCTGGAACACCTGGGAGGCGAGGTAGATGAGTTGGTACTGGGTACTGCATTGGGATTCGCTCTTACCGAAGATTTTACGGTTACGCCCCTGCGCTACCGCGACGCGGCTGAGGTGGCTATCTGGGAAGAGTTATTAGCTGGGTTAGCTGATTTTGGCCTGATTCGCCGAGAGGATAAAACTATTGCCCGAACAGCCTTCACTCATTTAGCTGCCACGCAGCGCGTGAAGTATCAATACTTCCGGGCTACCTGTAGCTATTGGGAATTCGAGAAATTAACCGGGCCCGCAGATTTCCCTTTTCATGAATTTGGTTTCCAAGCCGCCCTCACAAACGAAGTGCTAGTGGAACACCCTGGCCGGCGTATCGAACTGCAGCCGGGGCCGGATACGCAACTGTCTGAATACGCTTGGCAGCAATTGAGAAGTCAGGTCGAAGTAGCTTTAGCCGATTTATCTGAAGTTGGTTACGCTGGTAGTACTAAACAGTTTGCAACTCCGGGTGGCATTCCTATTACCGGCTACTGTTACCGCCTCAGCACCGCTCCTCCGTTGGCCGACGCTGCTGATTACCGCTTTACTGTTGCGGTGAATGAAACGGCCAGCCCACTGCTGACTACGTTAGTCAACCAGCCCGCTAACGAAGTATTGCGGATGCAGTGGGGGCACTCCTGCGAATTTGCCCGGTTTTGGCAGGATTCCGCGGCAGTAATCGATGCGTCGCAATTGCGACGGTTCAGTCAGGACTGGAAATGGGCCGACCTACTGGCGGATTCCCGCCTGAATTGGTTTCAGCCTGAGGTGTTGCCAGCATTAGCACGCCTCGTGCCTCCAACCCACCATTCACAGCTTTCCACCCATATCCCGCTCGCTCTCTGCCAGGCACGATTCGATGAGTTTCCTGACCTCTGGGACTGGGCGGTGTTATCAGCTCGTCTAGAACACGGGTTTATTTCCGCTCACCTTACCCAGGCGCTGGACGAAGAGCTGCGGTACCCCTGGGATTTTGAGGTATTGTCACAGCGCAACCCGGCGGCCGTGGAAAGCTGGCTTACTCAGCTTCTGCAGTCATCCTGGGCCAATCAGCTGGTAGGCACCGAGACCTTTCAGTGGGACTGGGCCGTGTTGGCTAACCGCTTGTCAGAAACATTTATCCTCGCGCATCTTGCTGTTCTGCCTTTTAGTCGCAGTCTGCTGCTTGGACGCGGTGCTCAATTCATAGAAGCTGCCCTAAAAGCCGAAATGGAGGTAGGCCGTTTTGGTACCTGGAACCGAGAGCAGGTACTGACTACAGTGTCTTTGGCTTTTCTGTGGGAGCATCTGGAGCAACTGGTTCATCTACTGCCCTGGCACGGTCTGCTCGGACGGTTGCTGGCAGTGGGCCAGCTACCTCCTTCTGCTGCTGAGCAGACCAGGCTGCTGGCGTTGCTGCGTAAGCATCGCGACGATATAAACCCCCTGACTACACAGCCGCTGGCTTGGACGCCGGAGCTAATAGCTGTCTTCGATGAGCTGGGGTTGTTGCAGTGGGCTTCCGGTTCGTTCAGCCCCGGGTTCGAGCAGCATCCCGCTGTTGCTTGGACTACTGAGCATTTTGCCCGTTACCATTCCCGAGTGCGCACCGCTGCCGGGGCTGCTTTTGTCAGTGCTCAGCTCCGCGAGGTAGAGCGCATTGTCGAATACCCGGATTTTGCCTGGGACTGGGCTGCGCTGTCGTCCAATGAACATCTCTCCTGGACCCCGGCTCTTACTACCCGCTACCTCGACCGTATTGTTTGGAGCCGGTTGCTGCAGCAATTCGGGCCGTCAAAAGTCGCCTTTCGGTTGCCTGGGCTGCACAGCCAATTGCAGGCAAATGCTCCTGCATCATTGCCTGACCTCTGGGCTTACGCCAATCAGCACCTGCTGGTATCTGTGTTGCTTTCTTGGTATACAACATATCGGGAGCACCTTAATCTGGCACAGCTCTGCCGCCGTGACCCGGATGCAGTAGTAGATTTCCTCCTGATCCAGCAGGACTTTAATGCCGAATGGAATTGGCCCGCGTTGGTTCATACTACGCCTGCCAGGCTGGAACTGCTGCTGTCAGCGGCCGATAAAGAATACCGCCAGCAGCCCAATGAACAACTGGCAAGCCTGTCCCAGGCAGCTGCTCCGCACCTTGAGCTGGAATACAGCCTCACCACTGCCCCGGGGCTTGCGTTGCCGTGGGACTGGAAATATGTCAGTGGCCAACTCTCGCCTACGCAGCTTGCTCACTATGTGTCCCAGCTGGCCCCGAAAATAGACTGGACCCAGATAGTAAGCCAGGAGGCTATGCATTTCCTCCTCACTACTGTATGGGTGCTCGATGCTCAGGTGCAGCCTTGGCTGCCATGGCCCCTGGTAACACCGCTACTCAGCCCTGAGCAGGTGCAGGCGAATTGGAGCCCGTTGGCAGCATATCTTGATTGGCCCTACCTCATGCGCCAGCCGGAACTCTACTCGCTGCTGCACGCACATCTGCTCGATCATCCGGTCGTGAAGGAATACCTGCCCTGGGACTATATTCTGAGCCAAGTTATATCACCCGACGAGCTGGTCGCCAACTTGCCGCTTTGGAGCCGCCGCCTCACCACTCTCCACAACCCGGAAGTTCGGTCAGCAGCCTTTGCCGCTTTCACCCGACAACTGCCGGTAGAAGTTATTGTGCCTACTCCCAACGGGCAACCTATCTATCCGCGTCCGGAAGCAACGCCAGTAAGTGAGCTGCCCCTCGATTGGCACCTGTTGTCTGCTGATTCTCGACTTGCGCAGCATTTCACCCGCGAAACGCTTCGCCGCTACCGCAGCTATTGGCACTGGCCTACTCTCTCGCGTAATCCCGAGTTGAATGCTAATCCTGATTATCTACTGGATCCGGGCTTTAGTTCTCTCTGGGACTGGACGTATATCTCGCAATACAGTCAATTTATCGGGGGATACCAAGAACAGGCTAATAAGCAGCTCAAGGCTGACCTCCGTCGCTACAATCAATTTGTCGACTGGGCGGCGCTTAGCCTGCGTCAGGATGTGGTGTTCTCAGATAAGATTCTCACTGATTTCAAGTTTAAATCATGGGATTGGAAGATGCTGTCTGCTTCTCCCGCGTTGCGGCTTGAAGATGAAGGGCTGCTGGCATTGCAGAATCGGGGCTGGGACTGGGCTGCGCTGTCTGCTAACCCACGGCTCTCCATTCACCTGGAAACAGTAGAGTCCCTTGCCAACCAGGATTGGGACTGGGCTAAGCTATCCGCTAATCCTGGCCTTCGCTTCGACGGAGCCACCCTCTGCAGATTGGCCGGACAAGCTTGGGACTGGCCAACACTTACGCGCAATCATCGATTAAAATGGACGGCTGACTTATTACAAACGCTGGCCGACTATCCGCTCGACTGGGTGTACCTCGCTACCCGACGTGATATAGAATGGTCAATTGACTTGCTCCGCCATGTGTCTGCCCATTTGCCGTGGCTTCAATTGTCACGCAATCCGCCCTTCAACCTTACTGCGGACCGCCTGCGCGAGTTTCAGGCTTATTGGGACTTCAAAGAGTTGTCCCATAGTAAAGCATTGGCCGACTGGTGGGAGGAAACCAAGAATAAAGAAGATAAGGATGTTCAAAGAAAGCTGGTTCAGCCAGCCGAGGTACTGGTAGCCACCGCTGATTTGCCCTGGGATTGGCAATATTTGTCAGAGTGTACAGATATAGCCTTCAATACAGAGTTACTGGATGGTCTGAAATCGTACCTGCATTGGCCCACGTTGTCCCGCCGCGCGTGGGGATATGCCTTTCAGACAGACTGGCTGCAGCGCTATAGTAACTATTGGGATTTAGTAGCCTTAGCCATTCACGCAGCCTTGCCGGAACCTGCTCAGCAACCGGTCATGAATTTGATTAGGGCTGATTCAACACGCGTCTTGCTCTATCTCTACTACTTGGAAAGGCATGCCCCCAAATCCGAGTGGTCTGGCTATGCTTTCCACTGCACACACCTGACCAATGCGGCTTCCATCATTCGCTCCGGACAGTTGCTTTCGCGACGTGAGGTTCGCAAAACACCTCATAAGCTGGCCGATGCTTCTGGTAGTATTAACTACCATCCTAGTTCTGTCTGGGACTACGCGCGGCTCTATTACCGTCCCCACACCTTTACTCAATACTACACAGAGCAGTTAGGCTTGGATTGGCAGCTGGTGCAGGAAAAGAAAGCCAAGGATAATGCACCATATTTTCGGGCCGAAAGCTTGGGTTTTCCCAAGTGTCCTATTCCCATCTACTTCCGTTTCCGACTCTCTGAGATTCTGGCCACTCAATTGGATCGGTTCTACGTCAGTGACGGTAATATGCAAAAGAGTAATACTGAATATGGACCCTTGGCAAACATGCTTCACCGGCTTGATACTAGCTATTTAATATATCATCACAAGAATAATGGCCCTAGACTTACTCCGGAACAATGGAGTTTGCATAAAGATGTTTCACAACAGGAAATCCTGATTAAATCTGGTTTGTCTCTGTCGAAGCTGGATACCATCGACATCTTCGTGCCCGACTACTGGGCGGCGGAAGAGTTGCGTCGTCTCATCGGCCATGACCATCCGCTAGCTGCTCGTATCCAAGCTGGAAATGGCTGTTTCCGCCATGAAAACCGGAGCCTCGAATGCTCTTACTCCGAAACGCATGTCGAGGTCAACACTGACTTTACCGATCCATATGACCTAGTATTAGAATGCGCTGATCTGGATAATGCAGATTTGTCGGAGATGCCGGCCGAAACTTATCGTCGTTTAGGCAATAAGCTCATCGCCGAAAAACTTCTTCGGGTTTCTTGGCCAGCGCCTACCGGCTTCCGCGTTCTGTTCCGCGACAAAGTAGACAGCCGTCCCGGCGGCCGCCGCGAATACGAATTGTTTCAGCAGGAAGTCGAATAAGCCCTATAGCCTGAACCCAAATAGTATTTAATCCCATCTTACAAGCCCTGCCTCAAGGTTACTCACACTTTACTTATGCTACAAAGCGCCGCCTTCACTACCTGGATGCTCGATCAGGGTTATCCACCCAAAACACCTCGTGTATACCTGCGTGATATTAAACGCATCGAGCAACGTCTGGGCATGACCCTGGAGCCCATTACGGTTGCCAATACCAATCAAATGATTCACCTTCTCGGCAACGAAGCTCCAGCCCGCACTACCAAACACATAGGCAATGACCGCTCAGCGGTCAACTGCTACCACGAGTTCCGTACCGGTCTGGCATTGCCCGGTTACCGTCGGCGTGGTCCCCGCCCCCAAGCCACATAGACTGCTCTGGTATCCTCGCAAGGTGGCTTGGCTTGCAATCAGCCACCTTGCCACCGCCGCTCCTGTACCAGTGTTTTAAGCGTGAACGCCCGTAGTTCTTCGGGTACCTGCGCTTCCGGCTTCAGCCGGAAGGGGCGTCGCTCATTGGCCTCGGGTTCAAAGTACACCTGCTGAAACTCCCGCTCATAAAAGGGCTGGGCTGCTGTCAGCATCCGGGGCGTAAAGGCAGCCTCCTGGTCGCGGCCTGCCACCAGTACCGGTACATCCGATTCCTGCCGAAAACGCGCCACGCGCACTTCCGGCAAAACTGGTTGCGCCTCCAACAGCTCCCGTTCTGTTTCCCAGTCCCGCCGCGGCTGATCCTCCCAGCCAGTGGCCACCTGCTGGTATGCCCGTTCCTGCAGTATATCTTGGCGAATCTGCGCTGTGGCTGCCTTGTCCTTTGCCCACCAAGCCAGTGGGAGCGCCTTTACAGCCTGCAATTCCTCGCCGTGCCCGGCCAGCGGCCCCAGTTTGATATTCACCCAGTACGCAAAGCGTTTCAGCTCGGCCCCTACGAAGGCCTTGCTGCGGTAAGCTGTATACGGTATCAGGTTTCGGCGCCGGATAGCGTAGGGGCGGGCCGAAAAATCAATGCCGAACGATTGCTCATCCAACTTGTCAATCAGTCCTGAGCTCTGCACGTGGGCATGCAGCAAATGCTGCTGCCCGGTTTGCAGGTCGCCGGCCCGTACAAGAAACCGCTGCTGCCGGGGCGTTGCGCCGCTAAAGCGCCGTAGCTCCTGCGCATCATCTCCCAGCAGTAGCAGTGTCTGCCCTGGCAGCGCGAGTACATTATATCCCACAAGAGGTAGAATCTGGTACAGATTATCTGTATTGCTCGTCTGGTAGGGGCGTTGCAGGGCTTTGTAGGCCGCCCGCAGGTTCGGGTCGAGCTTATGACACTCCTTTCTGATATGCTCCAGGTATGTCCGGCAATGCCAATAGAAGTCCGAATTCTGAGCGCAGGACGTTACTGTCGAGGCTTCAAAATTGTCACCCAGTTGTGCACGTTGCGTGAAGTTATGGCTGCCCACCCACACCTCCGCCTGCCCGTTGGGCATATCCAGCACCAGCATTTTGGGGTGCATCAGGTTGTGGCGTAACCGCAACTGGCCATCTTGCTTCTCACTTACATCCCTGAGATACAGATAGAAGTTGCTGGCTCCTTCCTGATGGAAGGCACATAAGGCATCTACTTTGGTGGTGTCCTTAATATCCACGCAGCAAAAAGAGTCACCCCACTTCAGCAGTTCCGTGAAGTTGCGGTGTAAGTCATTCGGCCAACGGGTCCAGTAGCACACGCTGGCCCGTATGGCCGTGGCCTGGCCCAGGCTGAAATTAAGCCGGTCGATGATGGACCGGTCACTCTTCGTGGCAAAGCCCGTGGGTAGAAATTCCGGAAGCATAAAGTATAGTTTCCGCCAAAGCTACCACGCAGACGGTACAGCTGCCCTTTTTAGGACAAATAATTGTGAGAACTGGCCTGTATAGCTGCGATGCTCCTGCTTTCAGCACACCCTATGGAAGCTGGTGTGTAAGAGAGTGATATTGAAAAATTAAGAAATAATGAAAAATAATGTAATTGATAATCAAGTATTTGAATATAATAAAAAGCGCAGTATGACTATACTGACAACTATTGCATTGCGCCCAACGATATAATCCCCATCTTTGCAATAGAAACTACAGCATAACCGTACTGATGATTCTTCTGCAGGATATAGTTGACATCGTTTCCGGGGCTACGCTTCGGGAAAAACCAACCCCCGAACCCAATGGCTCCACCTACGTCATCCAGGTGCGCGACGTTGCCAGCCCCTACAACGAGCTGGCCGACGACCCGCTCCGTACCGAGCTGCCTTCCGTCCCGAAGCAGCAGCTCCTGCAGCCCCAGGATATCCTGCTCCTGGCCAAAGGCCCCCGCAATCCGGCCGTGCTCTATACCAAGCCCTGGCCCCGGGCCATTGCCATGTCGTTCTTCTTTCGCCTCCGCGTCCTCGACCCGGCTACTACCGATGCCGGCTACCTGACCTGGTATCTCAACTCCACCCCCGGCCAGGCCGCTCTCCAAAGCCTCCGTCAAGGCAGCAGCGTCGCCGGCATCACCAAGCCCATGCTGGGCTGCCTCGAAATCCCGCTGCCCAACCTACAGGTCCAGCGCCACATTGCCCACGTTGCCGACGCTCTGCGCCGCGAGGCTAAGCTCGCTGACAATCTGCGCGAAAAACGCGCTTGGGCTATTGAACAAGCACTTCTTAAACAAATAGAACCCATGAAGAACATAGAACAGCATCCTGACCACGATGAGTTGAAAGCCGGCTATGACAAACTAACACTGCAGGCGCGTAATAATGAGAAGCTTATCAACGATAAGTTCGCCGGCTCGAAAAATGCCGCAGATCGATCAGCGCTGCAGGCCCAAAATGAAGCGGTGGTCAAAAAGATTGAGAAATACTTTCAGGAAACAGGGACGGTAATGAGCCGGTCGTTGCACTCCCTGGAGTATGTGCGCGACGGAAAGTTTCAAGATGAAGTAAACACGTTCTTGGCACAATTAGAGTTGATACAAGTTCGGCTAGAAGCCGGAACAGCAGGTTCAGTAGAGGACCTTGATATCTACCACTGCCGCAATCGGTGGCATGTTTCATCTGCTGATTCAACGAGCTCGATGGCTGATTTCGCTTCACAAGAGGATGCAGAGGCATATGCACTAAAAATGCGCCGCAAGTACAGACTGCTGACGCTGCTAAGCATTCTGTAGAAGAAGCTCTAAAAACAACACTACCAGTTCACAAAGCCCGCTTGGCTCCTCCTCTCTCCTAGAGAGGGGGCCGGGGGGTGAGGCCCACAACATGACCCGTCCAACCCAAGACCAGATCAACGCCGCCCTATGGCGCGCCTGCGACACCCTCCGCGGCCCCGTCGACAGCACCGAATACAAGGACTACATCCTCGTGTTCCTCTTCCTTAAATACCTCTCCGACGTCTGGAACGACAAGCGCGAGGAGCTGCGCGCGCAGTACGGCGACGACGAAACCCTGCTCCAGCGCAAGCTCAGCCGCGAGCGGTTCGTGCTGCCCGAAGGCACCACCTTCGAGCACATCGTGGCCAGCAGCAACCACCCCGACCTTGGCGACCTCATCAACCGCATCCTGGCCAGCATTGAAGACGCCAACCGCGCCAAGCTCGAAGGGGTGTTCCGCGGCATCGACTTCAACAACGAGGCCCGCCTAGGCTCAACCAAGGAGCGCAACCGATTGCTCCAGCACCTTATTAACGACTTCAACCAGCCCAGCCTCGACTTCAGCCAGAAAGTGTGGGGCGACAAGCGCGAAGACATCGTGGGTAACGCCTACATGTATCTCACCGAGCGTTTTGCGGCCAGCGCCGGCAAGAAGGGTGGCGAATTCTACACGCCTCACTCCGTAAGCGAGTTGCTGGCCCGGCTGGTGGCCCCCCGCGAGGGCGACCGGATCTACGACGGCATGGCCGGCTCGGCGGGCCTGCTCATCGAGGCGGCCCAGGCTGCCCGCGACGATCAGGGCCAGCCTACCCGCAACTTTGCCCTCTACGGCCAGGAAATCAACGGCAGCACCTTCGCGCTGGCTAAGATGAACATGTTCTTGCATGGGTTCGACTCGGCCCGCATCGAGCGCGGCAATACCCTCACCAACCCGCTGCTGCTGGAGAATGGCCGCCTGATGAAGTTCGACGTGGTGGTGGGCAACCCCCCGTTCTCGCTCGACAAATGGGGCTTCGACGTAGCTATAAATGACCTGCACAACCGCTTCAGCCGCGGCCTGCCGCCAAAAAGCAAGGGTGACTACGCCTTCATTCTACACATGATTGAAAGCGCCACCGAGGGCCGCGGCCGGGTGGGCGTCATCGTGGCCCACGGCGTGCTGTTCCGGGGCTCCTCCGAAGGAGCCATCCGCAAGCGCCTCATCCAGGAAAACCTGCTCGATGCCGTCGTTGGCCTACCCGGCAACTTGTTTTTTGGCACCGGCATTCCGGCCGCCATCCTGCTGTTCCGCAAAGACCGGGGCGACAAGAAAGATGTGCTGTTCATCGATGCCAGCCGCGACTTCGAAGCCGGCAAGAAGCAGAACCGCCTGCTCGATGAGCACCTGGAGCGCGTGGTGGCCACCTACCAGGCCTACGACTCAGTGCCGCGCTATGCCTACCGCGCCACCCTGGCCGAAATCCAGGAAAACGACTACAATCTGAACATCGCCCGCTACGTCGATATGTTCGAGGCCGAGGAAGCCGTGGACGTGCAGCAGGTGCAGCGCGAAATCCGCCAGTTGGAAACCGACCTGGCCGGCGTGCGCCAGGAGCTGGATGGCTACCTGAAGGAGTTGGGAATTGAACTGTAAGCGGGCTGTATGAAGAATCTACCTAAAGGCTGGAAGTACGTGAAGTTGGGCGATGTGCTGACAATAGCGCAATACGGCTTGTCCATGTCATCCAGCGACCAGGGTCAATACCCAATGTTCCGGATGAATAACTTCCGGGAAGGAAAGACTGTGGCTGAGAATATGGTGTATGTGGATTTGTCAGAAAAGGAAGCGGGAAAATTCCTGCTCAAGCCTAACGATATCCTTTTTAATCGCACCAATAGCCTAGAATTAGTTGGTAAAACCGGGCTGTTCGATTTGCCTGGTGATTACGTTTTTGCTTCTTACTTAGTGCGTTTTCGAGTGAATGAAGAGGTGGCTGACCCACGATTCATAAACTACTTTCTCAACGACGACGACACTAAGAACCGACTAAAAGCACTCGCAACTGTAGGGGTAAGCCAATGCAACATCAACCCAACAACATTGCAAAAACAGTTGAGACTATTGTTGCCTCCTTTGCCTGAGCAACAGCGCATTGCTAATGTTCTTGATGCATGTGACAAGGGTATTAATGGTATTTCCCTACTTCTCAAAAAGAAGGAGCAGCAGTTTGATAGTCTGCTCGAGGAATTAATTGGTGGAGCGAAAAGGATACCCAGGTTTGGCACTGGCACTTGGAGGGAAGTAGCATTAGGAAAACTGTTTTCCGAACGTTCCGAACGTGGACAAATTCAATTGCCCTTACTCTCTATAACAGGTAAACAAGGCTTGATTCATCGTGATGAACTGGAAAAGCGAGACACTTCAAACAGTGACAAAAGCAAGTACAAGGTCATTCGTGTCGGTGATATTGGCTACAACACAATGCGCCTGTGGCAAGGGGTGGCAACCGTGGCCGATAAGGAGGGAATAATCAGTCCTGCTTATACAGTAGTAGTGCCCAACAAACACATCGACATGCAGTTTGCTGGCTTCCTCTTCAAGACCAAGAGTGTAATTCATAAGTTCTGGCGCTATTCGCAGGGGCTTGTCGACGATACGCTCAATTGCAAGTACCCATCATTTGCCAAAGTCAAGGTTCGTATCCCTGATTCTGTTGATGAGCAACGGGCAATTGCAGGAGTTTTATCGAGTGCCGAGAAGGAAATTAAGCTGCTTAAGAAACAGCACAAGCTTTTCCAGCAGCAGAAAAAAGGCCTGATGCAGCGGCTGCTGACGGGCCAGCCTTTCACCCATTAATCCCATACCGATGCCCGCCATCTACCTCACCGACTTCGTAGATTTCGTGGCCCGTAGTGGCCAGCCCAAGCTCACCAAAGTGCAGGAGCTGTTCACCCGCCCCGACTACCACCCAGCCACCGACTTCTACAAGCCGCTGCGGGATGGCCTGCGCGAGCATCACCGCCAGTGCGGTACCCGCGCTGAGGTGCCCGGCCTGTTGCCGGCCCTCACCGCCGATGCCAAGAAGCAGGCCAGCTACGCCCTGCGTCTGGCTGGCTACAGCCGCTTCTGGGGTCGGCGCACTCTCTCGTGGTTCGAGCCGCCCACAGCCTGCTGGCAGCACGCCACCCTCGACGTGAAGGTGTCGCCCCACCTGGGCCTGCGCATCAACGATCAGCCCCACCTCATTCAGGTCTGGTTCAAAGACGAGCGCCTCAAGCCCACCCAGGTGCAGCTCATCCTGAGCGTGCTCGAAACCGAGTTGGCCCCGCTCATGCCCGCTGGCACCATCTTCGGCCTGCTCCAGCTCAGCACCGGCAAGCTGCATGTAGCCGGCCCCCGTCGCCCCGACCTCGACCTACTCCTCGCCGGCGAAGCCGATTCCTTCCTCCGCATCTGGGACGGCCTGGAGCGCCGGGCAGCGTAAACCGATATTTTTTCACCTCACATATCACCAATTCAATTCTTATGTATCACGCAGTTATCCCCGATGGCCAGAATGGCCACTATCACGTTACCGAAGTCGGAGATTTCGAATTCGTCAGGCCCCTCGAGAAGATTAGGGAGCTTTTTATACCATCTCATATCCGAATGCACAAGGCGGTTGTCGATGCTCATGCCCAAAGTGGTGTAGGAGCGCAGTTTCCTGAAGAAGTATGGATGAAGGTCCTCTTCAAAAATGCTGTTGAAGCGTGGGCAGAAAAGGAACAGGAGTACATGACCACGAAAGCTCCACAGGCACTTTGGGATGTGTTGGCCGCTGACTCCAAAAAAGACCAGATAAAGGCCCTGCGCGGCTTAGCTCTTTCCTGGAATGAATTCTTCGCTTTCGTGTGCCAGTCCGGTGAAAATCTGGGCTACTCCTACAGCTCCTACCGTGCCCATATAGACCACAAGGGACTCGACAGAACCAAGCTACCCCGGTTGATTCGCCTACGCAAAAACAACGCAGTGGAGTCAATAGGGCACACTACGCTCACCCCCGGCCAGCTAAAGCAGGTGATTACTGCCCGGAAGGTGATTCACGCCAAATTCCTGGACAAGGGTGATGAATGGCACTGCTTCTTCTACACCGAAAAAAGCATTGCCGGCAAGGAGAACTACCAGGGTGAACAACCTCACCTTCACTACATTTCCAGCAAGTGGGGCATCCCCCGTGCAGACATTATTGCCGCAATCCAAAGTGGTAATTACAAGGCAACTCCTGTGCACATTGATTTAATCAAGCGCCATCGAGCAGACGACAACGACGACGAGTAACGCCTGAATCTGATTGTCAATCATAACGCCAAATCCGCGCCGCCGTGGCTCCCCTCTCCCGATGGAGAGAGGGCCGGGGGGGGGTGAGATTCCACCACCGCTATGTCCACCAACTCCTACGCCGAAAAATCCGACGCCGAAGCTCCCGCCCTGCGCTTCCTGCAGCGCCTGGGCTACCAGCTGCTCACCCCCGAGCAGGCGATGGAAGCGCGCGACAACCGCCCCCAGGCTGTGCTGCTGGAAAGCATCCTGGCCCGCAAGCTGCGCGAGCTGAACCGCTTCGACTATCTCGATACCCGCTACGAATTCTCCGAGGCCAGCATCCAGCTGGCCGTCCAGGCCCTGCGCGACATTCCCGACGAAGGCCTCGTGCGTACCAACGAACAGGTGTACGACCTGCTCACCCTGGGCAAAAGCGCCCCCGAAACAGTGCAGGGCGACACCAAAAGCTATACCCTGCGCTATATCGATTGGGTCGAGCCCCGTAACAACGACTACCACGTAGTGCCCCAGTTGCTGGTACAGGGAGCCCAGCACAAACGTATTCCCGACCTCACGCTCTTCGTCAACGGCATCCCCTTCGGCGTCATTGAAGCCAAGCGCCGCGACGGCGAGCATACCGTGGAGGAAGCCATCCGTCAGCACGTAGACAATTATAGCTACGAGGAAGGCATTCCGCGCCTCTACCACTACGCCCAGCTGCTGCTGGCCCTGCAGCCCAACGAGGTGCGCTATGGTACCACTGGCGCCAAGCTCGACTTCTGGTCCCGCTGGCGCGAGGAAGGCCAGTCGGAAGCTAGCCTCGAAGCGGCTGTGCAGCGGGTGCGCCTGCGCAAGCTCCCCGGCCTGCCGGGTGAGCCCGCCGACACCCTGCCCACCGAGCAGGACCGCCAGCTGTATTGCCTCTGCCGCCCCGAGCGCCTGCTGGAGCTCATCAACCGCTTTACCCTCTTCGATGGTGGCGTGCGCAAAGTAGCCCGCTACCAGCAGTATTTTGCCGTGCGTAATACCCTGGAGCGGGTGCGCACCCGCAATACCACCAGCTCCGACGAGGAGGGCACTCCGGCGTCCCGGCGGGGGGGCATCATCTGGCACACCCAGGGCTCCGGCAAATCCCTCACCATGGTGCTGCTGGCCAAAGCCCTGGCCTTGCAGCCCGACATCCTGCGTCCCCGCGTGGTGCTCGTCACCGACCGCCGCGACCTGGACCGGCAGATCCGCAAAACCTTCCAGCAGTGTGGCAAGGAAGTGGCCCCTGCCCGCAGCGGCCAGCACCTCATCGAGCTGCTCCAGGACCGCCGTGCCGACGTCATCACGGCCATCATCGACAAGTTCGACACCGCCCTGCGCGGCCGCGAGTTCCAGGACCCCGACGCCAACATCTTCGTTCTCATCGACGAGAGCCACCGCAGCCAGTTCGGTAATCGTCACCAGAAAATGCGCCGCCTGCTGCCCTCGGCCTGCTACATTGGCTTCACCGGCACACCCCTGCTCAAAGCCGACCGCAGCACCGCCCGCCGCTTCGGCGGCTTCATTGACAAGTACACCATCCGCCAGGCCGTGCAGGATGGCGCCGTGCTGCCCCTGCTCTACGAGGGCCGTCACCTGAGCTTCGACATCAACGCCCTGCCGCTGGATAGGGGAGTAGACCGCGTGACCGAGCCCCTGCCCGAGTACCAGGCCCAGACCATCAAGCAGCGCCACGCCCGCCGCGTTACCCACCTCTACGGCAGCCCCCAGGTCGTCGAGGAAATTGCCCACGACATCGCCAAACATTACACCAGCACCTGGCAGGGTACCGGCCTCAAAGCCCAGCTGGCCGTCACCAGTAAGCGCGTGGCCGTGCTCTACCATCAGGCCTTTCAGCGGCTGGCCAAAACCAACCCCGCCCTGCGCATCAACTCCGCTGTCATCATCTCGCCCCCCGACCGTCTACCCGCTGCTGATGAGGACGTGAACGTGTACGAGGAGGCCGATCAGACTGGGCTCGTACAGCGCTTCTGGAACGAAACCGTTGTTAACAGCACCTATGCCGGCTCGGCTGAGGCGTACGAAGTCGATACCATCGACAAGTTCAACTCGTCGTCCGACGACGTGGAACTGCTCATTGTGGTCAGCAAGCTGCTCACCGGCTTCGACGCGCCCCGCAACACCGTCCTCTACTTGGCCCGCCACCTCGAAAGCCACACCCTGCTCCAAGCCATTGCCCGCGTCAACCGCCTGTTCACCGGCAAGCAGTTCGGCTACATCATCGACTACGCCCACCTGCTCGGCCACCTTGATAAAGCCCTGACCGACTACGACGAACTGCAGGGCTTCGACGAGGAAGACCTGCTCGGCACCGTTACCAACGTAGAAGAGGAAGTTGAAAAGCTGCCCGACCACCACAGCGCCGTCTGGGCCCTGTTTCCCCGGGAGCTCAATCGCCCGGACCCCGACCGCGAAGCGCTGGAACGCCACTTAGCTCCCGCCAACCGCCGCGACGAGTTTCGCGCCTGCCTTTCGCGCTTTGCCCGCACCCTGCAGGTCGCCCTGTCCGTGGCCGTGCCACCCGCCCACCTCAACCTCGACTACTACCGTCAGCAGCTGGCCCTGTTCACCACGTTGTGGCGTTCCGTTAAGGCCCGCTACGCCGATGATCAGGACTTCCGCGAGTACGAAGCCAGCATCCGTAAGCTCCTCTACACCCACGTCGGCGTGGTCAATATCGAGCCCATGGGTGAGCCCATCAACATCTTCGAGCAAGTTGGGGAAGAGCAGCCCGAGCACGCCGGTCCCGCCAAATCCCGCGCTTCCAAAGCCGACTTCATCGCCCACAACCTGAAGAAGGTAATTTCCGAGCGCCTCGACCGAGACCGGGTGCTGTACGAGAAGTTCTCTAAGCTGCTCCAGGAAGCTATTGACGACTTCCACCAGCAGCGCACCTCCGAGGTGGAATACCTGCGCCAAGTGCAAGAGCTCACCAGCTTGGTAGGTCAGGGGTATGATGCCGGCATTCCGTCCGGCCTGCGTCACCAGCCCGAAGCCCGTGCCCTGTTCAATACCCTCAAAAAGGCCCTGAGCGAAGTGTCCGCCGTGGCTCAGCCTACCCCCGAGCAATTAGCCTCTGTGGCATTAGAAGTCGAGCAGCTCCTCCGCACACTGCTCATCCGCGACTGGCGCCGCAACCCCGACGTTCAGAACCAGATGCACAATGCTGTGGAGGACTACTTCCTCGACCACCAGGTGGAGCTGGGAATAGCTCACTTGGCTGAGAAAGACAAGTACGACCTGCTCGATAACCTCTGGGACCGTACCTTGGAAGTCGCCCGCAACAACTTCGCATGAGTCCGGCGTCTTATCACGTTTCTTACGGTACCCGCGAGCTGGGCTTCGACCTGACGTATTCACCCCGGCGTCATACCGTGGGCATCACCGTCCTGCCCGACGGCCGCATCAGCGTGACGGCGCCCACCGATACCCCGCTGGAACAGGTGCAGGCCGCCGTGCTGCGCCGGGCTTCCTGGCTGGTGCGTCAGCTGCAGTTCTTCGCCTCGGTACCGGCCCCGGTTGCCTCCCGCGAGTACGTGGCCGGCGAAACCCACCGCTACCTCGGCCGCCAGTACCGCCTGCGCATTGTGTCGCTGGTTGAGGAGTCCGCATCGGAAGGAGGGAAGCTCCCCGAGCCGGAGGGCGTGCGCCTGCGCGGCGCCTACCTGAACGTGCACACCCACCTTCCCCAGGTGCCCGACCACACCCGCCGCCTACTGGAGCGCTGGTACGCCGACCACGCCCGTCGCCGCCTCACCGAGCGCTATGCCCACTGCGCCAAACAGGTGCGTCGCTACGGCATCAGCGCCCCCGAGTGGCAGCTGCGCACCATGCCCACCCGCTGGGGCAGCTACACCCGTGCCGGCCGCATCCTGCTTAATCCTCGCCTCATTCAGGCCCCCACTGCCTGCATCGACTACCTCATAATCCACGAGCTCTGCCATGTCGCCCATCCGCACCACGGCCCCGAGTTCTATCAACTTCTTACCCGCCTGCTCCCAACTTGGCCCACGCTACGCGAGCGGCTGAACCAGTACAGCTAAGCACTGTTCGCCTGATTTCTTGCCAAAGTAGATTATTTCTTAAACTGCAAAACATCAACTTTAAAGTTGAACTTTGCGTAAACATCGTTAGTTTTGTCATTACAAAGCCTCCCTACTCTACAGCAGGTAGCCGACTACCTACGGGAGTTTCGCGAAAAGCTTAAGTTCTTCGGTTTTATCCTCATCGACCGTGATAAGAACAGCACCCGTACCCTGCTCCAAATGGGCATCAACGGCGACCAGGTCGGGGAGTGCCTCCAGGAATTGCAGCCTACCGATTACTTCCAGGGGCCGCTACCCAATCAGCAAGCCGGCAACCCCGATGTATGGGTGTTCGGTCACAGCTGCCGCGGTCATGAGATGTACGTTAAAGTGCATCTTGGCCGTCCCAGCCGTCAGGTAGTCTGCATCTCATTCCATCTGGCTGAATACCCCATTCAGTACCCCCTCAAGCCCCGCGCTCAATCGCCCCAGTCATGATTCAACCCCACATCGATAGCCCGTTTACGGATGGCTCTGCCACCCTGCGCTGGGAGGCCGATACGCAGGTCTTCCGCAAGGAGTCCTTCAACTACACCTATCACTTTTACGAGTGTGATGAAACCGGCGAACGGTTTATCACGCCGGAGCTGGCGAATCTGAATACTGCCCAGGTCTACAACCAATACCGCGAAAGCCACCGGATCATGTTTCCCGAACAGATCCAGGCCATGCGCCAGCGCTACGACCTGACGGCCGCCCGCATGTCGTTGCTGCTGGACCTGGGGCCTAACCAGTACCGTCAGTACGAGGATGGCGAGATGCCCAGTGCCTCCAACGCCCGTTTGCTGCGTCTGGCCAGTAACCCCCGTACTTTCCGCGAAATGGTGGAAGCCAAGCGCACGGAGCTACGTTCAAACGAATATGCCAAGCTGGTAAACCGTTTGCTGGAACTCATAGACCAGGAGCAGACCCCTGTTAAGGTAGGAGGGCTGTTAGTCGGTATAGCTGGTCCCGCTGTAGTGGAAGAGCCTGATCAGTTCACCGGCTACGTCAGCCCCGATGCCGAGAAGTTTGCTGAGCTGGTTCTGTTCTATTTCCATTACCTCGACAACCTTTTTAAGGTCCGGTTGCTCAAACTTCTGTTCTATTCTGATTTCTACCACTACCGGCTAACTAACCGTGCCATTACGGGTCAGCGTTACCGGGCCATTCAGCATGGTCCTGTGCCTCAGGAGTATGGTCAACGCCTGCAGGAAATGGTACAGCGCGGCCAACTCATTGCCGGCTTTCATCCTAGTCTGGTGCAGTCCGACAACGGAGCGCCAGTACTTAAATATGAAGCTGCCCGCAAGCCCAACATGGACGTGTTCAGTGAAACGGAACGCCATGTCTTAGCAGTAGTGCTGCAACGGCTGGGTCGAAAGTCCCGTCGCGAAATCGAAGACCTAAGCCACGAAGAAAAAGCCTGGCAGGAAAATCAGGCTCAGAAGGGCATCATCAGTTACCAAACCTATGCCTACGACTTGGCTGCTCTGCAGCTGGTGTAGCGTTTGTTCACCCTTTAGTTACCCCGTATGACCTAGAGCCCCAAATCAAAAAAAACCGCCCGCCACGGGATGTGACGGCCGGCTTCCTTGCGCAGCTGCAACAAATTACGAATTGAGACCTCAGACTTTGTTGCACCTGTCCGGTGCCGGGGATGTAGCCACCCCCGTCATCGCCCTCACGGGCAATTTCTGTCCGCGAAAGTATAGGTAATTACGCAATTGCCAACTCTCGTGTTCGGTTGCCTGGCTCGGTGTGTACTCTTCCGGCAAGAATAGCAAATACCATCACCTACCAGAAAACACTCATGAAGCCTAACATCCATATTACCCGCCGTAGCAACGGTTGGGCCGTTATTTCCGCCGGTGCCGAGCGTGCATCCGCTATCAAGCCAACCCAGGCTGAGGCCATTGCCGCCGGTCGGGCCCAGGCTGCCAACAATGGCAGCGAGCTAATTATTCATGGCCGCGACGGCCGCATCCGGGCTTCCGACAGCCACGGTCGCGACCCGCGCAATATCCCCGGCTAGATCGTAAAGGCCGCCACTGTAGGACGGTAGTAACTTTCTTCTACCCCCACCGTGGCGGCTGTTCGTCCTCTTGGGTTGCGCAAGTCTATTTACCACCATCAATTGAACATAGTACCATGGGTAAGTTCCAGATTTACAGAAGTGCCATTAATAGCCAGTACTACTACCGCCTGCGAGCCAGTAATGGCGAGATCATTCAGTCAGGGGAGGGGTACACCACTAAAGCCAACTGCCAGGCCGGTATCGCATCAGTCAAAGCCAACTGCAGCGCCGAGCGTTTTGACAAAACGTATGCGGCCAGTCAATATGGCTTCAATCACAAAGCCATGAACGGGGAGATTATTGGCCGTGGCGAAAAGTACACGACCAGCACTGGGCGGGATAATGGTATTGCCGCCGTCATCCGGGAAGCACCAACTGCTCCCACCGAAGACAACACATAATTGACTTCCGAAAACGTCACTAGGTAACCCAGATGCGCAATGAAACAGCCCCGGCCGGTGAGGTCGGGGCTGTTTCATTTTCACCCAAGATGCAGGCCCTACAACGTCTCCCCAGACGACCCGCCGGCGCAGGGCAGAAGAGGCCACCAGCACCGCGCGTAGGTCGCAGTACGCGCCCGAAAGCCTTACCCTACCTTCTTTCGCGTAAACTTCACCAGCTCCACATCCCGCAGGTACTCCAGCCACTGCCGCGCCGCCTCCGGCGTCTGCATCTGAGTAGCCGGCAGCGGCAGCAGGGGCGCGACGGTGCTGCCCGCCGAAAGCTGCACCTGCAGCAGGCATGTCCCCTCAAAAAGCTCCGTCATCACCTCGAACCGCAGCCCCCTGACCATATAGGCCCCGAAAACTTCCCGGAGCAGTTCCTGATCTGGTACGAATTGCTTCATACTGAATTTGCTATTTATGTTAGTGTAAGTTTGTAGGCCAATCTGGTAAGCAGGCAAACGGCTGCCGGTAGCTGCCTGGCTGTATTTTGTAGTTGAACAGCAGTTTGTCAGCGTATGCTCTGCTGCCGAAGAGCCGGGTACCGGCGGAAGCTCGGCGCTAGTATACGAACAAAATACTAATTATTTTAGTATACTTGCTGTGCCCGATATAGCTAACCACCCCGCATGACGACCATTGAACTCATTGAAGTCGGCGAGCCGACCACCACGCTGTGGCTGCCCGTCTTTGCCTCCCTGGTGCCCGCCGGCTTCCCCTCGCCGGCCTCCGACGAGCTGGAGGAGCTCTTCGACCTGAACCGCATCCTGTTCCGCCATCCCGAGGCTACCTACCTGATCCGGGTGTCGGGCGAGAGCATGCAGGGCGCCGAAATCCACGCCGGCGACCTGCTGGCCGTCGACAAGCACCTCGAGGCCGACCACAACCACATTGTGGTGGCCGTGCTGGAAGGGGAGTGCACCGTCAAGCGCCTGGTGCGCCGCGGCACCACCTGGTGGTTGCAGGCCGAAAACCCCGCTTACCCTGATTACGAAATCACCGAGCCCGACAACCTGCGCATCTGGGGCGTGGTCACCCACGTCGTGCACGAGCTCATCCCCGGCAAGCTCACCGCCCTGCTCCGCAGCCGGGATTAGGGGTGAAGTGGTGAGATGGTGAAATGGTGAGTTGCTGTTAAGCCGGCCCTGACGGTGCCGCCATCACCAAAGACCCATCCACCACATACACCGCCTGCCCATCAACTCACCATTTCACCAACTCACCACTTCACCGTGTACGGCCTCGTCGACTGCAACAATTTCGTGCGACGTGAAAAGTCGTATGCTGAACTGTTTTGCCGGGGGAAACCCCGGACAAAACCAGCCATTCCACTGGCTGTACGCTAGGAAGACGTGCGGCTGGGTAACCAGCCGTGCCAAGCCTTCTGACAATGGACCGAAGCCCACTTGACCCGCGAGGGAACGGTGGTTCCGCGAGCATCACACGGGATAGGACTAGCGTGAATGACAGGGCTAACACATGTGAACCTTCGCAAACGCCGTTATGCAGACCAAGCCAAAGGATGCCGACAGGCTTGACCCAAAAGGGACCGTGGTCGGTGTTGGGGCTGAAGTTTCCCCAACCGTGGACAAAAAGACCACCGGCGGAAAGAAGGAGCCTACCTCATTCGTTGTTCAACATATGAAACACGGTAAGCCCGTCGTCTTCCCTTCGGGGTAGGTCGGCCGTAAGGCCGCCCGACGAGGCGGCGGGTAAAGGATGGTGGAAAAAGCGAAGGCCGGGCTGTAATGGCTCGGATAGGGGTTGCAACCTCACCCCACGCGAAAGCGGGCCCACTTCCACCGGGTCTCACCTCACGAGAAAACTTGACAAACCCCCTTAGGAAACAAAGCAGATGACGGAAGAACCAACAAGTTCAACTGGTGCGGTTTCCGGCGTAGTGGCCGACTGGCATGCCATTGACTGGCAGCAGGCGACCCAACACGTCAGGCGGCTTCAGGCGCGTATCGTGAAGGCTACTCAGGCCGGCCGGTGGGGCAAGGTGAACGCCTTGCAACGCTTGCTGACCCGCTCGTTCAGTGCCAAAGCAATGGCAGTGCGACGAGTGACTGAAAACCAGGGCAACCGCACCAGCGGCGTGGACGGCCAACGATGGGCCACCCCCGTCCGCAAAGCGGCGGCCATTGGGGAATTGAGGCAACGGGGGTATTGCCCCCAGCCCCTCAAACGTATCTACATTCCCAAGCGCAACGGGAAACGACGACCGCTCAGCATTCCCACCATGAAAGACCGCGCCATGCAGGCCCTCTACCTGCTGGCGTTACAGCCGGTGTCCGAAACCACCGCCGACCGCTCGTCGTTCGGCTTTCGGCCCGGCCGTCAGGTGGCGGATGCCGTGGAAAAGTGCTTTTCGCTGCTCAGTAAGCGTACCAGCCCCCAGTGGGTACTGGAAGCCGATATCGAAGCCTGTTTTGACCGCATCAGCCACGAGTGGCTTCTCCAACACGTTCCGATGGAGAAAGCGATTCTTCGGCAATGGCTGCAAGCCGGGTTCTTCGAGAAAGGCCACTGGTACCCGACCAGCGAGGGGACCCCACAGGGGGGCATCATTTCCCCCGTGTTGGCAAATCTGGCACTGGATGGCTTGGCCCCGCTCCTACAGACGACCTTTGCTAAAAGCCGCCGGAAACCCAACCGGGGGTTCAATCCGAAGGTACATGTCGTGCGGTACGCCGATGATTTTATCATCACTGGCCACAGTCAGGAAATACTCCAGGAGCAGGTAAAGCCCCTGGTCAGTGCTTTCCTGGCCGAACGCGGGTTACGCTTATCCGAGCAGAAAACGCACGTCACTTCCTTACAAGCGGGCTTCGACTTCCTCGGCAGCACGTTCCGGTCCTTCAATGGAAAGCTACTGATTACCCCTGCCAAAACGCGGCTACTGGCTTTTCTGCGGGAAATGCGTCAGCTCATCCAACAGAACAAAGCCACGGCCGCGGGCGAGTTAATCGCCTACCTGAATCCCCGATTAAAGGGATGGGCTTATTTCTATCGCCACATTTGCAGTGCCAAGACCTTCCATCGGGTGGACGCGGAACTGTACCGGGCGCTCTGGAAATGGGCCAGGCGGCGACACCCGCGCAAAGGCAAGCGGTGGACCCAGCGGAAGTACTTTGCCCGAGTCGGAAAACGAAATTGGGTCTTTAGCGGCGAAGCAATCAAACAGGATGGCAGTCGCATTCGACCGCAACTGTTTGCTGTGTCAGACGTGAAGATTCGACGACACATCCGGCTGAAAGAGGAAGCTAACCCGTTTGACGTGCAATGGGAATTGTATTTCGAGCAACGGCTTACCCAGCAAATGCAGCAGACCCTTCGGGGCCGAAAGCAACTGCTATATCTCTGGCAGCAGCAAGGCGGGCGCTGTCCCGTCTGCGGCGAGCTTATCACGGAGCAGACCGGGTGGCACAATCACCACCTGCAACTGCGGTCGCTCGGCGGCAAGGATACAGCAGAAAACCGGGTACTGTTGCACCCCGACTGTCACCGCAAGGTGCATAGTCTAGGCATTCAGTTAGAGAAACCGCGTCCGGTTAAAGCCGGGCGTTTGTGAGGCTTGAGCCGTATGAGGGGAAACTCTCACGTACGGTTCTTAGAGGGGTGGAGGGCAGCAATGCTCTCCGCCTACTCGACTATGTCAGCTGCGAGCGGGTTTTTCAGCCCCGGCTCGATAATCGCCCGGTGGTGGTGCTCAGCAACAACGACGGCGCGGTGGTGAGCCGCTCCGCCGAGGCCAAGCAGCTGGGCATCCCCATGGGCGCCCCGTTCTTCGAAGTGCGCGAGCTGCTGCAGCAACACCAGGGCCACGCCCTGAGCTCCAACTACGCCCTCTACGGCGACATGAGCCGCCGCGTCATGGCCCGGCTGGCGGCCCACGTCCCCGCCGTGGAAGTATACAGCATCGACGAGGCCTTCCTCGACCTGCACGGCCTCACCACCTGGTGCGGCACGCTCGACTCCCGCGTCCAGTCCCTGCGCCGCGACGTGCTGGCCTGCACCGGTATCCCCACCTGCGTGGGCGTGGCGCCCACCAAAACGCTGGCCAAGGTGGCCAACCGCCTGGCCAAGAAGCACCCCGAGCTGCACGGTATCCTGCGCCTCGATACCGCCAGCCGGCGGGAGCGGGCCCTGCGCGCCCTGCCCGTGGCCGACGTCTGGGGCATCGGCTACCAGTACGCCGGCAAGCTCGCCGCCCACGGCATCCACACGGCCTGGCAGCTGAGCCTGGTGTCCGAGGCCTGGGCCCGCAAGCACCTCGGTGGGGTGGTCGGCTGGCGGCTGGTGCAGGAGCTGCTGGGCCAGCCCTGCCACGGTCTGCTGCCCTCCGAGGACGGCACCCTGTCCCGCAAAAGCATCAGCTGCTCGCGCTCCTTCGGCCAGCGCTTGGCCACCTTTGCCGACCTGTGGGGCGCCGTCGCCACCTACCTGAGCCGCGCCGCCGAAAAGCTGCGCGCCAAGGGCGACCAGGCCCACATCCTCACCGTCTACATCAGCCAGGACCGCCACGATACCCGCGTACCGCCGCCCTATACCCGCTCCACCACGCTTACCCTGCCCGGCGGCCCCACCTCCGACACGCTCCAGCTGCTGGCCTACGCCCACCGGATGCTGGAGCGGCTCTACGAGCCCGGCCGCCTCTATGCCAAAGCCGGCGTTGTGCTCGACGGCCTGGAGCCCCCCGGCCGCGGCCAGCAGCTTGACCTGTTCGCCCCCGCTTCGTCACCAGCAACCAACTCCCTGTCCGACGTGCGCGCCCAACAGCTCATGCACACCCTCGACGCCCTCAACCGCCAGTTCGGCCGCGGCACCGTGCGCCCCGCTGCTACCGTAACTGCCGCCGGCCAGCCCGCCCCCTGGCAGGGCAACGCCCGGCACCGCAGCCCGGCTTTCACCACCCGGCTGGAAGATTTAATGGTCGTAGGCTAACGAGAAGGCATTACTGTTTTTTGGGGCTGCTGCTGACATAGTCTGCATAACTCTCGGCAGCTTGTGCAATCCTATCGGCCGAAACGCCATGATGAGTACCCACTGCTACTGCGGCCCGTTTCCAATAATTCTCAGCACACCGTTTCTTGTTGGCTGGTTTTGTCGTCTTCAATCCCAGAGCATGTTTCATTTTAGAGACAATGCATGGAGAAACTCCTTTCCTTCGTGGATGAAAGCCATAGATTTAATTTAAAGCCGTTGGTGGATCAGGTTACTGGCAAAAAGCCTGGATCATTAACCTCAATGTCAACTCGGTCCATCGCGTCAGTGTGTATTACCTCGACAACGGCTATTGGGATTGTTACTACTAGGTGGAACTACAAGCGGCGTAGCGTGTATTCAAATTTTGAACTGCGAAACCGGATCTACCATTAAGGACAAGTTGATGTGCAAGGTGGAGCGACCCCAGTTGGATCGGCAAGCCAAGCGTCAAGCAGGCATTTAAAATTAGCTTTATCTTCCATAAACTGCGCAACCCCGTGCCCACTACGCACATCGTTTGCTTTCATACCTGCCGTGAAGTCTAACAGATAAGTTTCGGTTTTACTGCCAGACCTACGAACGCCCGGCACTACTTCCTGGCAATACTCTTCCTTTCGTACTCCTAGTGTAGTACTTCCCACACCCCAACTAGCTGGTAATATCCATTTGCCGGTGGCTATGTCGTGCTGGTTGTGAGCAACAATAAATCGTTCATAGCCATTAGGGGGAGAAGCTCCGGCGGGGAGACTGGGAGTACGATTGGCAAAATCACGAAAATGTAGCCCTGGCATTGCTGGGGCTACTAATGCTACTCGTAAGGACGCAGGCTTTGGCGTCTGATATAATTCCTGGCTAACAAGAGCTGTATATTCCTCTCCCCACACTGTTGCAGGTGTGCTTTTGCTTTGTAAAGCAGAAGTGCAATTCCAAAGCGCGGCACATGTGAGAGGTGCGCCGGTACTATGTCCCATAACGTAAAGCGGCAATTCAGGATCAAGGTTAGCCATTATACGGCGTAAACCTAACCCCACCGGATACATACTGTATTGGGCGTATGGCCAGATGCGAAATGGTATTTTGGCCGTCCGCCCATCCCAGCGTACTTCTAAAAAGTGAACATTTTTATCAGGAAAATATTCAGTCTGAATACGCCGTTCGAGCAAGCTATACCATGCAGCTTGGTCCACGTCATTATTGTATCCATGCACAAGTATCACTAAAGCTTCAGTCTTGGTAGCGGATAAATGAGATTTGAACTGCCTGATAAATTGTTCCTGCATGGCCAACTGAAGATTCCGCCATGCCAGGTCATTTGCTGCCTTTACTCGCTCATAGTCCGTGCCGGTTGCGGCTGGTGTTACTTTAGCACCTTCGGCTTGGTAATAGGTTTGTAGAGCAGCCAACTCACCACGCTGATTAGAAGCCCAATCTGGCTTAACTTCTGACCCATTGCGTTGCGTGGCATACTGGTATTGATAATAATACTGCAGGACCCCTTTGTGGTAGTCAAGGCGTTGATTATCCACCCTTACGCCGGATTTTGCGGCAGGATATAAACTTCCTTCCTGGTCAAAATACACGCGCGTTACGTTCCCACTATTGATTGCCCCATGCCTATGGGCTTCGTCGCCATAAAGCACGGATCGCACGCCGCAGCCGCTCAGCGTAAGGCCGATAGATAGTAGGCCTGCTCGAAAGATTGTCAGATTAAGCATAAGACGTGAATGGTTTGGGGGAGTTGAATGCACTTTCAATGCAAGGTGACTTATGTGTCTAAGTCATTGCTGGGTAGTTCTGAGCTTTTTGTGAAGTGGCTGCTGATCAGGTATATGCAAACCTGATGCTATGATGAAGCTGATGCAGCAACCCCGGCAAGCCAGCTGCAGGTTACTTGTGCAATAAAGTAAACTTTTATTATATATATTTGAACTATGTTAATCAAAAGTGCTAGACTTACCAGAAAATATGCTGTAAGTGTCAAGCCAACCAGCTCCTTAACCATCTAACCATTCTCCTATGAAACCTCTCTTACTTCTGCTCTACTTGTTGCTGACCGGTCTGTCATTAGTTCAAGCTCAGACTAAAGATTGGATTAATATAAACCCTCCTCAGGCAGGAGTTGTAGGCAAGCTTGTCAGAAAAGGAACTATGGTAGGCAACCAACTTCCTGCAAGTCTATTGAAAACAGTTGCCGGTCCAGATACTTATCGCCAAGAGGCTACTAGTCATTTCACTATTAACTTACCTGTGTCCAAGTACGATAATTTTAAGTTCAGTCGAGTCCACATTGATACGATGGTGGTTGATTACCTCAGTGACGAAGCTATGTTTGGTAACCCCAACTATGAAACTAATACCTTTGTTTATAAAGCAATACGCGCAAAACAAGTGACCTATTTCTTTAAAATTGAAAACACTTCTACAATAAAAATTGATGAGGTGTTGCCTCCAAATATTATCACAGAGATTAGTAAAATAATTCCAAATGCAAGTATTGCAAGTATTAAGCCTTCTCGCGTAGCTACTGATACGATAGCAATAACAATCAAAAATCCTCAAGTATATTTTAGGGCATTGGCAATTAATCTTGTTCCTAGCTGCAAAGATTGCCGTCAATCTTTTAAAACTGATATTGAGGATGGCAATAATTACATACTAGATTTAGCAGATATTTCAACATATTCCTCTGTGATTAAGGTGCCTCAAGGTACCCAGCCAATGTTCAAGCTTTATGTTGAGCAAGCTGTGACCGATGTGAAAAAACTAAAGTTATATTTTGAAATAGACCGCGAGTTCTTGCGTGCTAACAATGACTTTATTACTTCGCCAATAGAAGTTCCGGTTAAAGAATTTACGCTTAAAGACAATTTAATTCGTAGATTTTCTTTTAGCCCGATAGAATATTATATAGGTACTATGTCATCTGGTGTTACCAGGGCTTTGTGGAGCGACATGAGCTTGCATCAGCCAATATATGTTAGCGTAGCCGCTGAGCAAATAGATGAATCTAGAGTAAAGCTAATGACGAAATATTCAGGCGCTACATTTGCCAGTAAGGTTGAGTACACACCATATAAATACAAAATATACAGAGGTAGATTACAATAGGTTGGTCTGGCGATATTTCATCGCAAAAGCATATTCACGTTGAGTAATGAGAGAGAAATAAATTCTTTTCATGAAATAGTTGAGCAATTGTTTTCGCAGAAATCAGGCAGCCGTTTTCGCTCACAACAAAAATGAAGTTCAAGTGGCATCCGGCTACCTGCGCTCAGATACAAATGGAGAAATGCCCGTCTGGTCCTGCCATATGATAAAGAAAGCCCAGCCTTACGGCCGGGCCTCCAATGCAACAGGTGTGGTGTAGCCGATAACCGAGTTACCTGCCCCTGCAGCCCGCACACACTATCCGGGACCGCAGCCCGAAGATAACAATGGCCACCCAATAGGTGGCCGTTGTTGTTTGCACGCCGGTTACGATGGCCGCCGTTTCTTTTCCTTCCGCACACCCTTAAACGGCTTGCCATCCTGCTTCACATCCAGAAAGCGCCCCGTCCCCGCGTCCCGCTTCACGAACTGCTTCGTTACCGGATTGAAGGTTTGGGACCGTTTACGCACGGCCCCTTTGCGGGCATTATCGCCGGTAGGAGGGTTGGTTGCCATGATTAATCGAAGTGAGTAGTAGGAGAGAAGATTACAGAGAAGCCGCGTCCCCAAGCTCCACGATTTCCCGCGCCTCGGTTGCCGGGCGCCCATCGGCCCGCGCCGGTTCCGGGTCCACCGCCACCGACGACACGGCCGCAGCCACCGAACCGGCCAGCACCAGGTAGCCGCCCAGCGCCACTACGGCCGCCGGCAGCGCCACCGGCGCCGTGGCAATGACGCCGCCCACCGCCGCCAGCGCGGCCCCAATCGTGCGCACCTTCCGAAAGAACCGGGGCGTAGGCAGCGTCACCCGGTCGAGTACTGTCAGTTTCTTGTCCATCTGCTTATTTGTTTAGTTGCTCGTTGTCAGTTGTTAGTACCGGTCGGGAAGGCAGCCACTGACAACGGACAACCGCCCCCTGACAACTCATTTCTCATCCAGCCTCGCCAGAATCCGGTCGGCCCACTTGTTGCGCGCGTCCTGCTCCTTACTGGCCTCAGTCAGCACCTTGGTTCGCTCCTCCACCAGGGCCATGGTCTTGTCGATGTTGCCCAGCCGCTCCGTCAGCTTCAGCACCAGGTCGGTCATCTCCTTTCGTAGCTCGGCCCGCTGCTGCAGACTCTCCACCCGCACCTGCTCGGCCTGCAGCTTAATTTCCTCCCGTAGCTTGGCTTCCCTCGCCACCGCCGACACATGGTAGTCGTCCACCTTCAGGGCCAGCGCCGACTGCTGCTGCTCCTGCTTCTGGCAGGTCACCTTCAGCTCTTCTACCGCCCGCCAGTTCTTCACGAAGTATAGCAGCACGGCCACCGAGCCGCCCACCACCGACGTCACCACGCCCCAGTGCTCCAGAATCGGGCTATCCACGTCCATCACCTCCTTTCCCGGCCGGCACCGCCGGCAGTAGCACCTCGAAGTGCGGCCGGTCTTTGAACGTGGCCCAGTCGCCGCCCCACACCACCCGGGCGTCGGCCGCCTTCATCAGCCGAGCAAACTTGGAGAGCAGCAGCCCCGACCACGACACCGACCCGTCGGCCAGCAGAAACGCCACGTCCAGCGCCGGAGTAGGAGAGAGGTTGTGCTTCGACTCGCCCCCGCGCTTATAGGTCACGATAAGCCCCGGCCGCGTACGCCCCTGCGCGTACAGCTCGTTCTGCCGCTCCGGACTCCGGTAGCATTCCGTAATGATGGGCCGCCCCGCCAGCCGCAGCACCGGGTCCCCCAGCCACCGGGTCAGCGCCTGCGTGTAAGCCGCCGCCAGATGGGGCACCGCCTGACCCAGCCGGGCGGCCTGCAAGGTGGCTTGTTTCGGACTCAGCGGCGGCGGCCGACGTGGCAACGAGAGGTTAGCAACAGGCATTGCGTGGTTTGATGTAAGTGACGCTGGTAAATTTCAGATAATTACATCAAAATGCAAAAGCGGAATTTCTGTTTCAGGTCTTTGCGAAATTGTACTATGGTGGGCGCTGCCTTCGGCCCCGGCTGTCCAGGGCTCCGCTTCGCTCCGGTGCTCCGCACCCGGCCGGGGCTCCGATACCCGACGACACCAGCAGCTGCAACCGTAGCCACCGATACGGCCCCGCCCGGCCCTTCCCATCCGTAGCGCATGCTGCCTGATTCTGCCTGATTCGAGGGCTACGGTTGTCGTTCCACGCTCCGGCCCACCTCCCGCGCTCCTGCGTCACTTAGTCGGCCGGCCTCCGCTACCGAAGCCCCCGCCCGGCCCGCCTCCCGCGTTCCTGCGTCACTTGGTCGGCCAGCCTCCACCCACCCACCAGCTACTGATTCTGTTGCTTCTGCAGGCCGTTCCACGCTGCGGCCCAGGGCCAGAAAAAGGCCCCCGGCCTCCGCTACCACCCCACGGCCCGCCTCCCTCCGGTCGGCCAGCCTACCACCCCCAGACGCCAGCCCACCGCACCGGCCCAGACTGCCAATTCACAAGGTCGCCGGCTCCCGCTGGTTGCCACCTCCCAAGCGGGCATCCTTGCCGCTTCCCACCCGCCGGTTACATGACTGTTACATAAGAAACCTGCGTTTTCAGCCAGTGTAGGCCGAAAAAAGGGTCTGCAGTTACATAACCGTCACATAAGAATGCAGCCCGCAGCAACTATCGGCGGCCTGCTGCGGCTCCCCGGACGACAGGCATTGCCTCAGGCTCACAGAAGCCCGCCGCGTTGGGCTTTGCGCATTGAATGACGGGTCACACAGCGGCTTTCATGCCCAGCCTCCCGCTGGTCGGCCGGTCATCCACCTCGGCCCCGCAGCTCAGAAGCGGCTTGCAGCGGCTCACAGCGGCTTGTTGATTCAGGGCCTCATAAGGTGCCCTTCGGGCGGTGTTTTTCCGGGGGCGGCCCCCGGGCCTCCTGGCATTTAGCAGTAGTGGGTCGGCCGCGCCCGCCAGGGGCCGCCACAGCGTCAGGCGTGGCCCTGGGCGCACGTTCCGGCAGTGGGCGCGGCCGTTGGGCGGGTTAGCGGCTGGCGCCGCGTGGCGGGGCTGTTTTCGCACCGCAGGCAGGGGCCGGCGCTGCCGGCTCATAGCCCCAGCCCGCCGGCTACTGGTGCAGTGCCCGGCGCGGGCGCCACCAGCCACTCCAGCACCTTGCCCAGCCGGGCCGCCCGGCGTGCCGCGTCCAGCGTGCCCCGGCTCTTGCCGTCCCAGCACACCAGCACCAGGTCGGCCGCCGCTACCAGCTGCCCGTTGCGCACCAGCGGCGCGGCCCGGCCGTGGGCGGCGTAGTCGGGCCGGTACTCGGTCAGCGGCACCCGGTTGCGCATCGCCCAGCGGGCGGCCAGCTCATCTACGCCGGCCGCCCCGCCGCTCACCACCCCGGCCAGCTCGCCGGCTCCGTGCAGCGCGTCCAGGCGGGCCAGCAGGGCAGGGCACTGCGCCAGGGCGCGGCTACCTGTTACTGCTATTATTTTTTGTATCATTTCCACATTATAAGATAGTAATATTTATCCTGTTTGAATGTAAAATATCTGCAAATATTTTCCTGTTTTGATATATAATATTACATCAAAATGTGTATATTAGTAATGTAGTCCGGGATAGGCCCGGTCACCCGCGCACAGGCAGGCAGGGCCCGGCCCGCCAGGAGCGCACCTCACGGCTAACATCTACAGCCATGCTCACTCCTTTACAGTTCGCGCAGCTCGCCGCTGCCGCTTGGGCGGGTCCCGCCCCCATCGTGCAGGCCTCCATCAGCACCTGCCAGCCCTTTACCGGCCAGCTTGCCACCTACTACACGGTTACCTACACCGTAGGCGGGGCCATGTTCCACGCGCCGCTGTGCGGGTTGTGCCCCTTTCAGGCCGTAGCCGCCGCCGTGGCCGCCGCTGCGGCTGCCGGGGTGCCGGTCAGCCGCCACCACGCCCAGCACGTCATCAGCCGCACCGCCGCCGCCTTGTGCGGGGTGCAGTTGCTCCGCCCCGGCTTCGCCTGCCGGGCCCGCCGCCACCGCTTTGCCCGGTTCCGGCGGGGCGGCTTATTCGTAGTGCCCGGCCTTCACGCGTCGGCCCGCCATGCGTAGCGCGGCCCCCCTCGTAGCGCCCGCCCCGGTCGGGGCGGGCAGCTACACCCGCCGCCGCTGCTTTCCCGAGCGCGAGATGACGGTGAGCCTGTTCGGCGGCCTGCGCGAGGTGTCGGCGGCCGTGGCTTACTACGTGCAATGGGTGTCGGATGAGTTCTACAGCTACAAAGGCACGGCGCCCCATGTGCAGCTGCGCGGCGTGTACTGCCTGCGCACCGGCCGCCCGCTCTACGTGGGAGCCCGCCATGAGCAGGCCCTGCGTGAGCAGCTGGAGGACTTGCTGGGCCGGGAGGGCCGCCGGCTATGAGCCGCGCCACTCACCCGCAGCAGGCGGGCCGCTGGTATGCGGCCTGCCTCTACGCCGCCGGCCCCGGCTGGGCCGTGGTGCGCGACGTGGCCCGGTCGGGCACGGTGCCCGGCGGCCCCGGCCTCTACCAGATGCAGGCCGGCCCCGGCCGCTACATCACGCAGGAGGCCGCCACGGCCGCCGCCGAGGCCTTGAACCTGCCCCCGGAGCCCAGCCGCTGGGATGATATGCACCCCGCCGACTGGGACGAATACGAGGACGACGACGAGTACCACCCGCACCCGTGGGATCTGAAATAAATCATCCACCGGCCCGCGCCAGCACACGGCGGCGCGGGCCCCACTACCTCACCTTATGCCCGCTACCGCTACCACGTACCAGCCCCATCTGCTCGACCCACACAGCGCCGAGCCCCGACCCATCCATCCCGCCAACGGCCGCAGCTTCCGGCTGGCCGAACTCTACCGGCTGCTCGATTGCCAGACGGTGGACGTGGTGCGCCTCACCGATGAGCTGATTCTCATCATCGACGACGAAGGCAAGTTCCGCCAGCCCTGCTACCTGAATCTGCTGGCTACCTACCTCTGGTATCAGTACCAGCCCGAAGCCCGCGGCCAGGACAGCATCGTGGGCCGCGCCATCCTCTGCCACGACAAGCAGTTCCGCTAGGCCCCGCGCCCTGCATCCTCCCCAGTACCCACGGCGAAGGGGCCGGCCGCCGACTGGCCCCACCTTTTACTTCCTTCTGTTATGGCAACCGCCACCACCCCCCCCAAAACCGCTGCCGCTGCTCCCCTTACGCCTGCCGCGCCGGCCGCACCCCTCACGCCCAGCCGGGCCTACCTGACGGCCACCGTGGACGAGGCCACGGGCGAAGTCACCGAAACCAGCCGCTTCCGCTACCTGCCCGGCCACCCCAAACAAATCCGCGCCGACCTGAAAGCCGGCGTGTTCAACGTGGGCGGCGACAAGGTGCTGGGCAAGACGCTCAGCTTCATTCCGATGGCCCTGCGCATCTTCGCCGACAACATCCTCAACATGGGCCGCAAGGTGTGGGCCGAGCTGTTTTTCGTGGATGAAGCCGGGGCCGTGTGCGCCGTGCTGTTCCACGGCTACAGCGTCGAAAACCTGCAGAAGCTCAACGCCAGCCTGTTCTACGACGAGCTGAAGCTCACCGACGTGCTGCTCACCGTCACCCCGCAGAAGAAGCAGACCGAGAAGGACGGCAAGCCCGCCACCTACTTCATTGCCGAGTTCAGCTACACCGCCGCCGACCCGGCCCAGGTGCAGGCCCTGCAGGAGTTTGCCGAAGATTTCGACCTCTACCGCGAAGAAACCCTGACCGGCACCGAGGAACGCCGCATCACGCAGGGCTACCGCCTGCCGGCCCGCTACACCGAGCCCCGGCCCGCCCAGCTCGCCGCCGCCCAGCCCGCCGAAGCTGCCTGAGCCCGCCGGCCCTTGCCCAACAGGGCAGGGGCCACCCGGCTGCCCTCACTACTCACTGCCAACTACTCAATACTTTAACCCTATGCCTGCCTCCCTCGAAGTCCCGCAGCTGGTAATCCACCAGCCCGCCCGCGACGAAGCCGAAGCAGTCCAGCTCGCCGCGCTGGCTCGCCTCGTCGAAGCCGCCGAGCCCTTGCCCGACCTGCGCGACCTGGCCCCGGCCGTGCGCGAGCTGTTCCCGGCCCCGGCCTACGAAGTCGGCTGCGGCGGCGCCCACGTCTGGCTCCACCGCCAGGGCGAATCCCGGCGGCTGGCCTTCATCAGCTAGTCCTACTACCAGCTTCTAACTCCTGACTTCTAGCTTCTCCAACCATGTTCCATACCGTTACCGCCCATCCCGGCCTCACGCAGGCCCAGCACCGCGCCCTGCCATACGTCAGCAATACCGACCTGAGCAACCTCAAAAATGAGGCGTTGGGCATTACCCGCTCCGGCAATCCGCAGGCCCTCATTTTCGGCTCTGCCTTCCACGAGGCCGTGCTGGAGCCCCACCTATACCACGCCCCGCAGCAGCTGCCCCCGGCCCAGCTGCGCCTGCTCGATACGCTGGCCGCCGCCGTGCGCCGCCAGCGCTACTGCCGCGACCTGCTCTACCGGGGCACCGCCGAGCTGACCCACACCGCCACCCACACCGAAACCAGCCTCACTGTTAAAATCCGCCCGGATCTGATCGTCCTGACGCCAAGGTTGGGCCGCCGGGTGCTGGTAGATTTCAAAACCACCAGCTGCCGCGACTACGCGCAGTTCGTGGCCACCATCGAGCAGTACGACTACGACCGCCAAGCCGCCTTCTATTCCGACGTGCTGCAGGCCGACCGCTTCCTCATCGTGGGCGTGCAGAAGAAAGCCCCGCACGACATCTGGCTGGTGGAAATATCCGCCGACGCCGACACCATGGCGCAGGGCCGTAAGAAGTATCGCCGCCTGCTTCGGGCCTATGCTGGGCAGTTGGCAGCTTCTGGCCGGCAGGCGGCATAGGCCGGGTTCAATTTGCCGGTCCTTTCCGCCCTTTGGGTCGGGAGTGCTATCCTGGGTTTGTCAAAAAAGGGGGCTTCATCGGTTATCAGCCGACGAAGCCTTCTCTTTTGATAAGTTTCCGGTCGCTAATGCTTTCGAATTCCTAGCCGATAATCGAACTTAGCGCCCTATCTCAGCCCTATCTATCCTCCGTTGCTACTTATCTCATTTCCCTGATGGACAACAATAAGCTGTCAGTCCTGGCATCAGTTATTGATGCTATTGCGCTACTTCATGCAGAACAGAAGCGGAAACGGCACAGCGTGCTGGCCGAATTGATTCCGGCAATCAGCAGAAACGATATCCTGAGCCGGGAACGAAACCGGCTGACCAGCCGGGATTTAAACGTATTCCACTTCTTCAGCCCAGGCGAAACCACGCACAGTCGGCTACTTGCCTATTTTCTCGACCCGCGCGCTTCCCACGGCCAGGGTACACTGTTTTTGATTGAGTTTCTTCGTTTGCTCGATATCAGCCAGCCCGACGACCCGTCAGCATCTCCCTGGATTGTGACTGCCGAAGTAGGACGGGTGGACGTGCTGATCAAACGGGCGAATCCGCACACGGTAGTCATCATCGAAAACAAATCAAATTACGCTCTGGACCAGCCCAACCAGCTGTACCGCTATTGGTATCAGGAAATCTACCGCAAGCAGCGAGAATTACACCCCACTCCCGGGGAACTGATAAGCCCTCCGAGAAGCCGCTACCGGATTATGTACCTGTCCCCGGGGGCCTGGAAGCAACCCGACCGGCAGTCCGTGACCAGGCCTAACAGGTACGACTCCACCTTGCCGGAAACAGTACCGGACGGAATCATTGAGCATCATTTGTTCGGCGAATTCGTGGCGAACTGGTTGAAACATTCCCTGACACTTATTGCGCCCTACAACCACCGGTTGCGGGAATTCACCGAGCAGTATATTCAATTCTGGCAACCGACTCAATAGATGAAGACGGAAGAAATAAACCAAGCCCTCACGCTATTTGACACGCCCGAGAAATGGGATGCATTCATTTCCCTGGCTAAACACCATGAGCAGCTGAAGCAGGCCATGTTCCAAAAGGCTTTTGTAAGAATCAGCCGTTATTTCAGAAGTGAGCATCAGGCGCCAGGGTGGAGCTACAAGCCGATTAACGGGAACAACTTGGCCATGGTCTGGCATCTGGTGCAATACGACGACTTCTCAATTTGCCTAGTGCTGGCGTGGCAGGGTGAGTTTGTGCTGGAGGTGCGCGGTGCCAATCAAAATCATGACTTGGCGAAGGTCGTCGAACTGCTGGCACAGCCAAAATTCAATAAGCTCTTGTCGTGCTTTGAGCGGATTGATAGAGGTGTCGAAGGACATTTTTTAGCCCGTGAGAGATTCAATTTCAGTTTCGGATCTCCCTCAGACACTCAATTCGGCCCGTTCCGTCTGGCTTGGTATGCTCAGTTCAAAACGGAGCAGTTTCTTGATCAAATAGTGGCCAAAGTAGCGCCTTTCCAGACGCCGGAAATGACCGAGCTACTCGGTGAGCTGAATCGGCTCACGCGCAGGTAGTAACCAAGAAATCATGCGTGACTATATGGATGATACTCTACTGACCCACGAGGCACAACATTGGCTCTGCTGTTTTTCAGGCTTATTCAACGGCTACACCTATGCCGAACAGCAATGGAAGCTGACCGACGCGCCGATGCACGAGCGGTTCGGTGAGTTGCTGCAGCAGGCCACTGCTACCGGCGTCCTGTCGCCCCGGCTGGCCGACAATTTCGCGGTTAATTTCTATCAGCACCGGATGTTTCGCCATTGGGGCTATCTGCCGGCGGCCTTTACGCCGCATTGGTACACCATGGTGCTCTACTACCTGCATCTGTACCGTTCCCCCGTTCCGGCCGGCTACCCCACAGAGGAAGAAGCTGGCCCCCGTAGCTGGGCGGCGCGCGAAAAAGGAGCCGCGGAGGCTACAGCGGCAGAAATCCGCCTCCTGCTTATGCGTCGCTGAGCAGGCCGCATACTACCCGGTCCAGGTCACGCAATGCAGGGCCCCTCCGTCACGGGCTAGTTCGTTTGCCGCTACCCCCTGCACAGAGCAGTGAGGGAAGGCCCGTTCGTAGCACCGCAGGGCTTCTTCATCTTCGCTGCGCCCGAATACCGGGATCAGAATCGTTGCGTTCAGCCGAAGCGCGTTGGCGTATTCCCCGGCCGCGTCCGTGAACGTCGGGTTGGCGTAGGGATTGTACGGCAGCGGCTGCCAGGCAATGCCGGCCCGCTGCAATGCCTGGTGCAGTTCTTCCCGAAAAGCCGGCTTCTCCTGTGGGTAGGCGCTGAGCAGCACGGTCTGCGCGTCCACCGGAAACAGCATGCCATCTACATGGCCCGTAAAGTCCTGGGGGTGCGCCGGCACGATGATCAGCTCCTCCGCCCGCAACTCCTCGAGTAGCCGACGCCGCACTTGCTCGGCCGGTAGGGCGGCGTTGTCGCTGAACACCCGGTCGGTCAGCACTGCCCGCCGGCCCACCCACACCACGTTTCCCCCGTCCACCACCAGGTCTGAGGTACGCACACTTACCCCCAGTGCCTGGCAGATAGGTGCTGCATCCGTTATGGTGGCCCGCCACTGGGCAGGGCGCAGGTACTCGGGATAGTAGCGGAATAGCACCCGGCTGCCGTCCCCGGTGCTCACCGGCATAAAGTCGCGTACCCAGACGTCCCGCGTGCCCGCCAGCTCAAGCTGCACGCGCCCCGCCGCTTCCACCGCCGCCTGCAGGGCCCTGGCGGCGCCGGGATAGCGCACCACCAGGGTATCAGCCACATATACCGGGGCCTGTTGCTGCGCTTTATGCATGGTGCGCGGTGCTCAGATCATCCGCTGTCAGGCCCAGTTCCCGCCACAGCTTGCTCCGCACCGAGGTAGGCAGCTGCCGCAGGTAGTCCGAATGAGCGATAACCCGATAGTGCAGACTCCGGTAGGGGCTGTCCACTTGTTTCAGGTTCACGCGCTCTGTTTTCCATACGGTGCCCGGCTGCCGCTCGACGGCCTCCAGCCTCCAGCCGCCGGCTGACTCCCACATCGGTGCCTGAACTGCCACCAGCTCCCGCAGCACCCGCTGCGGGCCGTACACCACGCCGCCCGGCTCATCCAGCCGCAGCAGGCCGCGCAGCAGGATGCCGCCGGCGTTCGTGCCGTTGCCGAAGGTCAGATCTACGCCGCCGGCCCGGTTGTAGTACCAGCGGCCGCACTGCCGCTGTTCCGGTTCGCCGTGGATGAACGTGTCCGGGTGGGCGCGGCTGTGCAGGTAAAACTCAATATCCGCCAGTCGATACCGGGCCGCGCCTATGCGCAGTTCCGTCTGGTGCAGCAGCAGGCCTGCCATTTCGGCCATAACCGCCGGAACGGTCACCTGCTCAACCTCGTGAATGTAACCCATCAAATGCCGGATGCGCGCCAACGGCTCTACCAGGGATGCAGTATGCTCCATTTCTGATTTCGGTAACAGAAGATACGTGTAACAATTGGTATGAAACTAACTGAAAAACCCAGACCTGAGCGCGCCGGCGGGTCTGCTGAGTCAGAAAAGCGTTGTTTCTTGTGGTTGAGTCGTGCGCGCACGTCCGTTACTGAACAGCCTGATATGTCCGATACACCTGCCTATTACCGCCAGGCGCTACGCCGTTACGATAAATACATGCATCCCAATTGGCCGGTTGCCACAAAAAGAGCACTGGGCGACTATGGGACATTGGAAGCAGGCCGCTTTCAGATTATTGGCAATATTTTCACGCAAGGGCATTGCAGGCTGCGGCGCAAAACCGATGGCCGGCTTCCTGAGCTTTCTTTGAACGGCACGATAGTTCAGGGCGCTGACCTGAAACCGGAGATTGAGGTGCAACATGACGCGCTAAGCGGGCAAGCCCTGATGCAGTTGAGGTTTTCATCAGATCGACGCTTGGCGTTGGTAGCGGCTGATGTTTGTACACATCGAATCGATAACCTGATTGATGTTGATCTGGCCGTGCTGCAGATGCAGCGGGCGGGTCTTTGGCAGAAGGAATATGTCCTGCTGACAAGTCTGGTCGAAGCAAAAGCGCATATCCTGGCTGTTGCCACGCAGGGGCAACGTCGCGGGCATATCAAATTTACGGTGCGTACTCCCGAAGGCATGACCCTGATTGATGTGTTACGCACCCAGGTTCCGCTGAGATATGCAGGCAAACGCAGCACCGAGTCGTACCACTATTGCACCGCCCCGAGCACCCTGTGGTTTGGCGTTCATCAGCTCCAGAATGTCTCGGTATTTCTGGGGGGCAACGGGAGTGGGTCGCTTCAGGCAGTGAGGAACAGAGGTGGTTGGTTTGGCAACACGTTGCCTGCCAACCAGGGCAGTGCGAGCATATACATGCCACCGATGTTGACAGACAATCGTACCCGGACTGTTCTGCAACTGGTACCTATGCAAACCGTAGCCGAATAGACTGGCACTGTTGATCCATATAAACTGACAAGCCCCGACCTGCTCAGGTCGGGGCTTGTCGCAATAAGGTCTTTTGACGGATTAAAGCATGTCCGTCATCTGGGGCGGGCTGGGAAGCACAATAATGGGTGGCGCTTCAATGGGCTCCCCGAATACAAATTCCGTGGGCAGCGACAGGCCGCCGTTACCGTCCGGGGTAGGGTTGAACAGCTGCACTTCCTCGCCGGGCGTGCTCTGTTCCAGCAGCGGCGCCAGCGCCTCGCCCAGACCCGCCACACGTACGTCATAGGCCAGTATGGTTTCGGTGCTGATGTCCACCCCGTAGAGCAGGTTGATGCGGTCCAGGCGGGCTTTGGCCTGGGCCGTGCCGGCCAGCGCGTCGAGCAGCTGCCCGGCGCACTTGCGCAGGCGCCTGTCAAAGCGGGCCCGCAGCCGCAGCGCATCCTTCGTGCGCTTGTCGGCTTGTTTCTGATAGGCAGTCTTGGCCATCGTAAGCAGAGAATAAGAGTGGAAAAATGCAAAAAAGACGGCCGCGACAGGGGAGAGGGTAGCTGGTAGGTTGCTCCTATGCTTCTCCCAGGTAGCTTCCGGTGCCTCAATCCGGCCACGGTGCAAAACCGCCCCGACAGCGGCCGGGGCGGTTTTACAGTCCGTCATCCGGCCACTACTAGGCTACCTGCGCGGCACTGGTGGCCGAGGCATCCGAGCCGTTGGCGCGGTAGGCGAAGGCCAGGGCTACCAGGTCGGCGGCCACGGCGCCCGTGAGCGCGTCGTCCTCCAGCTCCACCGCGCCGTCGGCGCGGGTGCTGTCCTCATCGGCGGCCGTCACCACCCGGCCGGTGGTTTTGTTGACCACCAGGGCCTTCACCAGGTCAGTGTCCAAAGCCGTGTTGCCGTTGCTGTTGTCGGCGAAGCTCACGGTCACCTTGCCGGTGGCCGCGTCGAGCGCGGCCGAAACGCCCGTGAGCGGCTCCACGGCCCCGTTCGAGAGCACCAGCCTGGTGTAGTCCACGCTGGCCACGTTCTGGGCATCGGCCTGGGTGTTGGCGAAGTTCTGGCCCACGAAGCGGTTGTATGGCGACTGCCCGCCCTGGGACTTGAGGCCCAGCTGTACGGCCCCGCCGAAGCGGCGGAACAGGTCGGCCAGCAGCTTGAAGCGGCTGCGCGTGTTCTGCTGGGCGGGCGAGTTGCTGGAGTTGCTGCCCACTTTTTGGCGCAGAATGTTCTTGCCATTCTGCTTGCTGAAGGTGATTTGCCCGGCCGAGCCTTCAATGTCGCCGAGCAGGCTGCGAATGCGTGCCATCGGAAAAAGGGAAAAGAGGTGAGAAAAACGGCTGCTTCAGCGGGCTTGCTGCAGCCGGGGGCAGCCGCCCCGGTTGCGCCGCTTCGTTTCGTTGTCCAGGCCGCGCCAGAGGCGCGGCTCCATTGGCTGCGGGCACTGCCACAGCCCCCGGCCGGTCCGCTGAGCCAGCTGCTGCTCGGCCAGTCGCCGGGCCGTAGCCCGGTCCGGCTCATAGGCCCAGGCCCAGCCGCGCACCACCAGCAGGCTATCCAGCGCCACCAGTCCGGCAAAGGAAAAGGCCGCCGGCCGCAGCCGCACCGCGGCCAGGTGCCGCCCGTACAGGTCCCGGCCCCGCACCTGCAGCCACACGTACTGCCGGCGCAGCAAGGCCTTGACCAGTGCCGTGGCCTCGGGCCCGAAGGGCTGATCCGCTTCCGGCGCGTCGGCCCCCAGCAGCCGGACCCGGGCCCGGCCGCCGGCCGTGGCCACCTCGTAGGTGTCGGCGTCTATCACCCGTTCCACCCGCACCAGCTGCCACACAGGCGAGGCCGGCAGCCCGCCGGCGGCTGGCGCGGGCCGCAGCAGCCGGGGCAACCGGCTGGCGCGCACCTGGGCCCGGACGGACACATTGCCCGTCAGGAGGATAGCCAGCAGAAGTGCCCTGAATACCTGCATAGGCCAAACCTAGCACGGCATCGGGGCGCTTCGTATCTTCACTTTCCGATACTACCCCACGATACCCCGTATGCCCCAGGTCTGCGTATTTCCCAAGGACGTGGCCACGCTCACCGGCCACAGCTACGACGGCGCCAAGCGCCTGCTCCAGCGCGTGCGCCGGCACCTGGGCAAGCCCACCGGCTCCTACGTCTCTGTCGGCGAGTTCTGCCGCTTCACCGGCCTGCCCGAGCAGGAGGTAGCCGCCGCCCTGCGATGAGGTGGTGGCCCTGGGGGCTGTTGGCCGTTCTGCTGCTGCTCGCTGGTCGCCCGGGGCTGGGCCAGCCCGCCTCGTTTCCAGCCAGTCCCCATCTGACCCGGGCACAGGCCTTGGCTGATCTGCAGCTGCTGCGTCAGTTGCGCGAGTGGGCGCACGCCGGGACGTACAAATACCGTACGCCGGCCCAGCTCGACAGCGCGTACGCCGCGGCCAGCCGTCAGGTCGGGGAGGGCCTGAGCGTGCTGCAGTTCTACCGGCTGGTGGTCGGGCTCACGGATCTGGAAGGCAGCCTGCACAACGATACCGAACTGCCCGCGAAGCTGCAGCAGGCATGCGAGCAGCAGCCGGCGTACTTCCCGTACCTGGTGCGCCTGGTGGCGGGCCGGCTGCGGCTGGACGACCGGCAGGGCCCCTGGCCGGTCGGCACCGAGCTGCTGACGATCAACGGGCGTGCGCTGCCGGAGCTGCAGGCCACGCTGGGGCGCTACTACACCACCGACGGCACCAATACCACCGGCCGCTACCCGGCGCTGGGGGAGCATTTCGCCCGGTTCTACCATGCCGCTTACGGCCCCCAGGATACGTTCCGGGTGGCCGTGCGGCTCCCGGGACACTCCGCGCCGGTCGTGCGGGCGCTGCCCGCCGTGCCGTATACGGCCGTGGCGGCCCGCCGCCGGCAGCGGCACTCGCGCCTGCTCGACTCCCTGCAGCAGCCCTCCGCCAGCCGGCCGTACGGGCTGCAGCTGCGCGGGGCGGCCGCCGTGCTCACCATCCGCTCGTTTGACATCGGCGACAACGCCCGCTCCGAAGCGCACCGGGCCTATGCTCGCTTCCTGGATTCGTGCTTCACCCTGATTCGCGACCGGCCGGCCATTGCCGCCGTTCTGGTCGATATCCGTGGCAACGGCGGCGGCTCCGACCCTAACGATCTGCTCACGTTCAGCTACCTGGCCCGTGAGCCGTTTCGGGAAAATACGTCGGCCTTCGTGCGCTGCCGCCGTCTGCCCTCCCGGGCGCACCAGCTCACGGAGAGCCGGGGCCTGGCCCGCTGGGTTGAGCAGCTGGCAGAAACCTGGGCGCTGCACCGGGAATTCAGGCCGGCCGATACGGCCGGCCGCCACTACCAGCGGGCCCGCTGGAACCCGGTGTGGCAGCCCAATCCGTTGCATACCACCAAACCCCTCTACCTGCTGGTGGATCAGGAAGTGGCTTCTGCCGCCTCCCTGTTTGCAGCCCTGGTGCGCGGCAATACCGAGGCGGTGGTCATCGGCACAGAAACCATCGGGGGGTACTACGGGCACACGGGCCATACTCCCGTCGCCTACCAGCTGCCGCACTCCGGCATCATCACCCGGTTTTCGCTGGTCGATCTGGAGCAGCAGGTGCTCCGGCGCGCTACGCAGCCAGTGGGCCGGGGCATCCTGCCCGACATAGAAGTGGTCCAGTCCTACGAAGATTACCTGCAGCACCAGGATACGCAGTTGCAGGCTGCCCTGCGGCTGCTGGAAGCGCAGGTAGCCCCCCGTCACGCCCGGTAGGGAGCCCGCCGGGCGGTGGCCATGCTGCAGCGGTTGTGCCCTGGCCCCGGAATGGGTTGTAAGTGCTTCCTTGCCGTTGAGTTCTCTGATTCCGCCTATGCTGCCCGCCTTCCGCCCCCTGCTGCTCACGTTCCTGCTGGCCTTGTTGCCGCTGCTGCTGGGCGTTGCCGTCAATTATACCGCCCCGCACCCGCCCACGGCCGCCCGGGTGGCAACCCGTTGCACCCGCTACTGCCACGACCACGCCTGCCCGCACGCCACGCCGGCCAACAGCCCGGCCTACTATCGGCTGCGCCCGCTCTACGAGCTCACCATCCGGGCGCTGGCGGCCGGTGGGGGCGGGGCCGCTTACGTGCTGGCCAACCTGCTCGTGTTTCTGGTCGTCATCCCGCTGCTACTGCTGCGCCTGACCTACGCCGTACTGCGCGACGCCCGCGCCATCTGCCGCCTGCAAACCCTGCCGGTACATGAGTAGCGCCGTCTTTACCCAACTGCTGCGCCTCGGCCGGCTGGCCTACTGGTACTGCGTCGATTTCATGGTGAATCTGGCCAATCTCAGCGGCACGAGCTACCCCGAAGCCAATACCTGGGTGCTGCTGCTGCTGATTCCGGGGCTATTGGCCTTGCTGCTGCTGGTGCGCCTCTGGCAGCGCCGCCGTCTGCTACGGCTGCGTCGTCAGATACCACTCATCTCCATATCATAAAGCAACACCCCGGCCCACCAAGTGAGCCGGGGTGTTGCTTTATGATATGGGGAGGCTCATCAGGCGGCCGAGGGCTCCACGGCACAGATCCGGCTATCCAGCGCCCCGGTGCTGTCCGTCAGGCCCTGGCCTTCCCAGATGCGCCGCATGGTCTGGTGCTGGAAGTCCTCCACGATCTTGGCGTAAATCAGCGTGGTTTTGATGTTGGCGTGCCCGAGGATCTTCTGCAGCACTTCCACCGGCATCCCCCGCAGCAGGCTCTGGGTGGCGAAGGTGTGCCGGGCCGTATGCATCGTTATCAGCTCGTACTTCGGCTGCTGGGTCTTGGAAACCCGCCCCTGCACGATTTCCACCACCTCCACCAGTCCCGTAACGCCTGCCAGCCGGCATACCCGCTTCAGATACCGGTTCATCACTTGGTTCTGATACACGGGCAGTAGCTTCGCCCGCTCGCCGGCGTATTTATCCAGAATCCCCCGGGCCGCCTCCGTGAGATAAATGCTCACCGGCCGCCGCGTCTTGCTTTGCGTGAGCCGCAGCACCTGCCCGCCGTCCCAGCCCGCCACGTTGCCGCCGTGCAGCTGATACACGTCGGAATAGCGCAGCCCGGTGTAGCAGCAGAACAGAAACACGTCCCGCACCGGTGCCAGGTTATCCGGCAGCACCGTCCGATACAGGCGGGCCAGCTCGTCGGCGGTCAGGTACACCTTGTCCACGTCCACCGGCACGGCTTTGAGGTGCTTCAGGTCCAGGCCAAGCGTATAGCCTCTTTCGTCCCGCAGGTGCCGGAGCAGGGCTTTCAGATTCTTTACCAGCGTGTACACCGAGTTCGGAGCAAGCTTGCGCTGGATGGTCAGGTAATGCAGCAGGGCATCATGGTCAGCCAGCGTATATGCTTCCACCAGCAGCCTGCGGCCCCGATACGCTTCAAAGTCCCGCAGCCAGTTGCGCGAAACCAGGTAATGCCGCAGCGTGTCGCGCATGTAGCCCCGGCCCCGCAGGACTTCCCGGAATTCCGTCATCAGCTCGATGAGGCGTTGTTCCAGCACCACGGGCGCCGGCGCGGGGTTTAGCGCCTCCTTTAAGGTGGCGGGGGTGGGCGTAATTCCGGCCGCCCGCTGCCGGCGGTGCGCCTCCACTAGGCGCGCCGCCATGGAGGCCAGCAGCTCATTGGCCTCCTGATAGCCGGGATAGGAGCGGCGGAACTGTTGGCGCTTGTCGTCCCACTGGCTGGGCAGGCACTTCTCGCCGCTGCTCAGGCGTAGTCGTTGGCCGCCCGTGCGCGCCAACAGGTACACGGCCGTAGGAGTAGCCGATTCAGGGTCCCGGAGGTAGAATTGGATCGTCATAGTGTGGCTGTTTTTGTGGCTTAAATCAGGGATTACACAGGCGTGGAAGCAGGATTGGGCCAAACGCAAAAAACCCGGAAACCCGCTTCTGTTGCCAGATATGCGGACTTCCGGGTTTGCCGGGATTAAATATGTGAGCCTCCAGTCGGAATCGAACCAACGACCTACTGATTACAAGTCAGTTGCTCTACCAGCTGAGCTATGGAGGCATTCAGGTGGCACAAAAGTAGAAGTTGGGGCTGAACGGGGCAAGTATTGCAGGGATAATTTATCGAAAAAAATAGTAACTGGCTGACGCTGCGGAAAATAAAAAAGGGCCTGTCAATTCACGACAGGCCCTTTTTTATAAAAACAGGATCATCTAGCTGCGCACGGCTCGAAGCTGGCGCTTTAGGCCATCAATGCGGGTTTGGGTTTCCGCAATTCGGCCTTGGTACTCCTCACGCAGTTGCCCGGCGTTTTTGGAGCGGGCAAAAAATTCCAGGTTAGTTTTCTGGGTGGAGATGTCGTTTTCCAGCTCATTAATCTCCCGGCGCAGCGCCTGCTCCTTCTTGTACAGTAACTGCTGGGCATCGGGCGAGGCCTTGAGCCGTTCAATTTGCAGGCTAAAGAGCAAGTCGGTGCGCTCCGGGTAGGTGAGGCCGGGTACCTGGTCCAGGTAGGAGGCCATTAGTTTCTGAAACTTCTCCTCGGCAGCCTGGCCGGCCCGGGCACCATCAAACGTGCGCCAGCCGTGCACATGTTCCCGGAAGCCCTCCAGCGTACCCGGCTGGTCGACCGAAAGAGCGGCTACGGCCTCGGCTACCTGGGTGAGATACTGGATTTGCTCCTGGCTGAGTTGGTGGGCGTGATGTTCGCGCTGGCGGGTTTCTTCTTTCTTCCGATCAAAAAAGGAGTCGCAGGCCGTGCGAAACCGGTTCCAGACTTTGTCCGACTGCTTTTCGGGAACCCGACCGATGAGCTTCCACTCCTTTTGCAGGCGAATAACCGTTTCCCGGGCTTCCTCCCAATCCGGGTTGATCAGGGCTGCCTCGGCCTGCTCACACAGGGTTACCTTACGTTTGAGGTTGCTATTCTTTTCCTCATCGAGGGCCTTGAAAAACTGATTTTTTTTCTGGAAGAAGCCCTTATAGGCACCCCAAAACTGCTTATTCAGCTGCTCGGCTTTGTCGCGGGGCACCAGGCCAGCGGCATCCCAGGCCTCTTTCAGCTTCTGCAGCTCGTCGGTTTTGGCCCGCCACTCATTCACTCGCTCCGTCTGGAAGTCGCCAAAAGGCCGCAACTGCTCCATAAGGGCTGTTTTACGCTCCAGATTGGCAGTTTCCTGCGTTTGGCGGGCCGAAAGGAAATCCTGCTTGCGGTTGTGAACCTGCTCCGAGGCCTGCAAAAAGCGTTGCCACAGCGTTTCGCGCTGTTCATTCGGCACCGGACCAATGTGCTTCCATTCCTCGTGCAGCTGGCGCAACTCCTGCAGCGCTTTGTTAATGCTGGACTGCTGACTCAGGGCCTCGGCCCGCCCAACCAGCGCCTCTTTGGCTTCCTGGTTGCGGCGGCGGTCCAGCTCTTTCATCTCGAAGAACAGGCCGCGGTTGTTGTAGTAGATGTCCAGTAGGGCGTGGTAGCTGTTCCACAACTCCTGGGCTTCCTTCTGGGGAACGGGGCCGGTAGCTTTCCAGTCGTTCTGCAGGGCTTTGATGCGGGCCGAGCTATCCTTGGTTTCGGCCGACTCTACCAGGGTGCGAAGCTGAGACAGCAGGTACTGCTTGTGAGCCAGGTTTTTGGCCCGTTGCTCATCCTCCGCCTTGGCGTCGCGGGCCCGACTCTCCCGGAAGGTCTGAACCGATTTGGTCAGCTCAGTGTAGCCAGCCGGACCAGCATAGGCAAACTCGTCGGCCTCACCGCCTTCGGTTTGAAAGCGTTGGCGGGCGGCGGTGCGCTCGGCCTGAATGCCGGCCTCGTATTGCCGGTGCAGATCCGTAATCTGTTTGCGGTTCTGACGGGCATCGGGGCGGTCAAGCAGGTGCTGCAGGTGCTGGGTCTGGCCCGGCAAATCCAGGGAGTTGAAGTCAACTGCCGGACTGTCCGCTACATATTCTTCCTCATCTTCTACGGCTGCCGCATCAGAGGAGGTGGGCAGGGAGGCAACGGCAGGGGCCTGCTCCAGAGCTTGCTCGATGGAGGCGGATGCAGCAAGGTCAACAACCGGGGCAACGTGCGGGGCATCCTCCTCGTGCGAGGTAGTGGCCGGCAGCCCAGTACCTGCTGCCTGTGATGTCGGCGGAGTAGTGAAGCTGGACGCCTCATGAGCACCTGCTACGTGCTCGGTGGCAGGAGTGGCTACGGGGGTGGGCTGAGTTTCGGCGGGGGTAGTGGTGCCGTAGTGGGCAACGGCCCGGGCTTCACCGGCTGAATGTACTTCCGGAGCCGATTCCGGGGCGGAAACGTGGGTTGCCGACTCGGCGGTGGCGGCCACTTCCGGCGAGGAGCCAGCCGCTGCCCCAGTAGTACCGGCTGCTACGGGCTGGGCTGATGAAGGCTCCGTGCCCTGCTCCGGTTCAGCGTCCGTGGTGGGGCCGGTTTGCTGGGAGCGTATTTCGGCCAGGCGACGTTCCAGAATGCGTTGCGGCGACTCGGCATCGTTGGCCGGGTTAGTGGGGGCGGGGGTATCTTGGTCAGGTAGCATACGAATCAAAAGGAAGGCCCGGGTACTGGCCGGGCAGGTGGTGAGGCGTTAATTCAGGCGGGGGTCGGTGGGGTAGTTGGACAGCATGCGGAAGCGCCCGCCTTTTTCCCGTAAAATCGACTGCCAAAAGGCATCGGTGGTCAAAGTAAATACTTTCGCGGCAGCATTAGGATGCACAATCCAGACATTTTCCTGCACTTCGGCCGCCAACTGCCCGGCCGTCCAGCCCGAGTAGCCCACATACAGGCGCACATCCTCGGCGCTAGTTGTGCCAGATATCAACTGATCCAGTAGCTGGCCAAAATCCCCACCCCAGTACACGTCGTCACCCAGGGTCTGGGCCTGCGCAAGGTCGGAATAGCGGTGCAGATAATGCAGGGTGTCGGGCTGCACGGGGCCGCCGATACCCAGCGGAATGCTGGCCGCTGGTAGGGCGGAGCCGCCGGGCAACTCCAGCACGTCGCCCAGCTGCAGGGTGGCTGGGCGGTTCAGCACCAGTCCAAATGAGCCCTCCTCGGAGTGGCTGCACAGCAGTACAACGGTACGCTCAAAGTTGGGGTCACCCAAGAAAGGCTGGGAAATCAGCAGACTACCAGGTTGAAGGCGTGGCATTGGAAGTCAGGTGTACGTGGAATAACACGGGTGAGTGGGAGAAGTAAGTACGGAAAAGATTTGCAGAGGCCCTGGCCCCTGCGCTGGTACTCCTGAGGGGAGTACGATGGCCAGGGGGCTGCGGGTTCCCCCTGGCCGCATCATTTGTGCTACCTTGCAGCCGAATTCGGGCGGCTACAGGTGCTTTCCTGGGCCACTTTCCGGGTTTGGCTACTCACTTTTACCTGTTCCACCCCGCTCCATGACTGACCAGCAACTGGCTGACCTGCGCCAGACCTACTCCCGCCAGACGCTCACGGAAGCCGACGTGCAGATGGAGGCCGTCGTACAATTTCGGGCCTGGCTGGAGGAGGCCATTGCCGCCCGCGTGGAGGAGCCCTCGGCCATGACCCTGGCCACCGTGAACGAGGCCGGGCAGCCCGCCGCCCGGGTGGTGCTGCTTAAGGGGCTGCCCCAGGATGAAGGCTTTCTGTTCTTTACGAATTATGAGTCGCGCAAAGGCCAGGAGCTAGCTACTAGCCCGCTGGCAGCCCTCACGTTTTTCTGGCCCGCCCTGGAGCGGCAGGTGCGGGTGGAAGGCCGGGTAGAAAAAGCCCCGGAAACGGTATCGACCGAGTACTTCCAGAGCCGCCCGCGCAGCAGCCAGATTGGAGCCTGGGCTTCCCCCCAAAGTCAGCCCATCCGCACGCGCGAGGAGTTGGAGGAGCGGGAGCAAGAGGTAGCGGCTCGCTTTGCCGGCCAGGAGCAGCTGCCCCGCCCCGACAATTGGGGGGGCTACCTGCTGCGCCCGCAGCGTATCGAGTTCTGGCAGGGCCGCCCGTCCCGCCTCCACGACCGGCTGGTGTACGAGCGTCATCCCGGGGGCTGGAAAATCAGCCGCCTGGCTCCGTGAGAAAAATAAAAAGTGAACAGTAAAAGCGGGCAGGCGGAACGCTGCCGGCCGTCAAGAAAGAGGTAGAAAAGACTGGGCTGGAGTATAAGAAATCAGCACTTTGACTTTTTACCTTTTCTCTTTTAACTCTCCCTTTCCCCTTGGCTGAAATTCAACCCCTCCGTGGCTGGCGCTATGCTCCTGAGCTAAGCCAGCAGATAGATGCCTACGTGTCGCCGCTGTTTGATGTGGTATCGGTAAAGCAGCGGGAGGCGCTCTACCGCAATCCGCTTAACAGTATTCACCTGTCGGTGCCCCGGGGCGACGACCCGGCCGGGGAGGCGCAGCTGCGGCTGCAGCAGTGGCAGCAGCAGGGCATCCTGCGCCAGGATGAGCTGCCCGGCATCTACGTGTATTACCAGTATTTTCGGCTGGCGGGCAGCGCGCGGGAATATTGCCGCAAGGGGTTCATGTGCCATATCCGGGCCTACGACTGGAATGAGGAGGTGGTGCTGCGCCACGAGAATACGCTGCCCGCCGCCGTTAACGACCGGGCGGAGCTGCTGGCCCGTACCCAGTTCCAGACCAGCGCCACCCACGGCCTCTACCGCGACGAGGATTTTGAGTTGGAGCGCTACCTGGACGAGGCCATGCTGAACCCGCTCTACCAAACCGAGGAAGATTACCAGGGCGCCCGCGACGTGCTGGCCGTCATTCAGGATGCGCGCATCATCCGGCGGTTTCAGCAGGTGCTGGCCCAGCGGCAGGTGATTCTGGCCGATGGGCACCACCGCTACGAGGGCTCCTTGGCCTACCGCCGGGCCCGGCAGCAGGCGGCCGGGGCGGCCTACACCGGCCGGGAAGCCTGGAACTACCACCTGATGTACCTGACCAACGCCGCCGCCGATGACCTGCGGATTCTGCCCACGCACCGGCTGCTGCTGGAGCTGCCCGGCGGCCTTACTGAGGCGGAGCTGCTGGCCCGGCTGGCTCCTTACTTCACGGTGCTGCCCCTGGACGACCCCTACGACCTGCCCGAACGCATTGCCGGCAAGCCCTGGGCCTTTGGGCTCTACCTGGGCGAGGGCCACGTGTACAAAATCCGGCTGCGGCCCGAGGTACACCCGCAGTTAGACTGGGATACTACCTCCGAGGTTAAGGCGTTGGATTTGACGGTGCTGCATTACTTCGTGCTGGAAAAAGCCCTGGGCATTGTGGGGCCGGAGGCGCAGCGGCAGTGGACGGGGGTGGCCTACGTGCGCAACTTTCCCGAGTGCCTGACCCGCGTTGACCGGGGCGAGGCCCGGGCCGCTTTTATTACCAACGAGGTAACCATGGCGGAAGTAGAACGGGTATGCCACTCCGGGGCCGTTATGCCGCCTAAGTCCACGTTTTTCTATCCCAAAACCATTGGCGGATTTCTGTTCAGCAGCATTCAGGACGCCGAAGCCAACTCGCCCTTCTACGCCGCTTTTCATGGCTAATTCCCCCACGGTACCCCGCCTGATTCTGGCCTCCAACTCCCCCCGCCGCCGCCAACTGCTTTCCGAGCTGGGGCTGCACTACGAAATCCGCCTGCGGGAAGTGGAGGAAAACTTTCCGCCCCACCTGGTGCGGGCCGAGGTGGCCGAGTATCTGGCCGCGCACAAAGCCGCCGCCTACGCCCCCGACCTGGCCCCACAGGAATTGGTTATCACAGCCGATACCATCGTGTGCCTGGATGAGGACGTGCTGAACAAGCCCGCCGATGAGGCCGAGGCCGTACAAATGCTGCTGCGGCTGCAGGGCCGCGCCCACGACGTGTATACCGGCGTGTGCCTGCTGCACGGCGACGGGCGGCAAGTAGTTTTCTCTGATCAGACCCGGGTACACTTCCGCCCTCTGATGCTAGCCGAAATCGAGCACTATGTGCGCCAGTACCGGCCCCTGGACAAAGCCGGTGCCTACGGCGCCCAGGACTGGATTGGGATGGTGGCCGTAACCCGCCTGGAAGGGTCGTACTTCAACGTGATGGGTCTGCCCGTGCACCGGGTGTGGGAGGAACTGGTGAAGCTGGGAGCCGTGGGCGTATAAGCAGCCGCTGGTTGCGTTGCTTCAGAAGATAGTCAGGGGCAGCTCCGGCAAGGGTTGGTTGGGGCGGGCGTAGCCGTAGCGGGCCACGGGCGAAGCCTGGTAGTAGGTATCGAGGCCGCTGAGAGCTACGGTGCCGGCGGCCGCCAGGTCCAGGGAGCCATCGGGGCGGAGCACCCCGGTGTCGGGCAAATACAGGTGTTCCACCGACCCAATCAGCAAGACGGTGCCGTTAATTTCCAGAGGTACCTCCTGCACCAGCCGCAGCCCGATCCGCAAGTGGCTTTCCTGCACGTACGGGGCCGCGAAATCATCGGCATACTGCGGGGTAAGCCCGCAAGCATCAAACTCTGACACTTCCCGGGGAAAGTTGGCGGAGGTGAGGTGGGCGGCCCGGGCAATACCCTCATGCACGTGGTTCAGGGTGTAGCAGCCCGTAGCGCGGATATTGTCGTAGGAGTGACGCTCCACGGTGGGTGGGCGCATTACCAGCCCTAGTAAGGCCGGACTGGAGCCGAGGTGTACTACCGAGCTGATGATGGCCAGGTTGGTGCGGCCCTGGGCGTCGGCCGTGCCCAGTAGGTTAGCCGGCTTGAAGCCCGTTATGGCGTTAATCAAGTTTAGCCGGTACACTTTCTCCAACTCGGGGAGGTCAGCGGCGCTGAAATAGGGCATACAACAGGGTGTTGGGAGTAGGTTGCCCTTATAACCTGTATGCCCAGACTACTGTTTGCAAGGGTAGGTAAAGCAGCTAAGATACCAAGTGCCTTGTCAGTTGTTAAGCCTATTGTTTTGTAACTTTATTTTATTTGTAATTGACGTGTAAATAAAAACACACAGCAGGCAGCGTATTTTAAATAAAATACGCTGCCTGCTGTGTAAGAATACAGTTGCCAAAAGTATTAGGGCATCAGCACTTTATCAATTACGTGAATTACGCCGTTGCTCTGGATTACGTCGTAGGTAGAAATAGTGGAAATATTTCCTTTTTCATCTACCAGTACTACGTTTTTCGGCCCGTTCATCATGGCTTTCAGTGTGCCGCCGCTTACCGTTTTAAGGGTAGCCGTGCCTTTGCCCGCTTTGATAGCCGCCATGATCTTGTCGGCCGTCATGTTGCCGGCTACCACGTGGTAGGTCAGGATTTTGGTCAGTGTGGCCTTGTTCTCGGGCTTGATCAGAGTTTCCACGGTGCCGGCGGGCAGGGCGGTGAAGGCGGCATTGGTGGGCGCAAATACCGTGAAAGGCCCTTTACCTTGCAGCGTTTCCACCAGACCAGCGGCCTTTACGGCGGCTACCAGAGTGGTATGATCTTTCGAGTTTACGGCGTTTTCAACAATGTTCTTGTTGGGGTACATAGCTTCACCACCCACCGAAACGGTGCCGGGCGTAAGTTTAGCTTGGGCAGTAGCGGAGGTAGCAGCAGCTGAGCCCATGAGGGCTACCAGGGCGAGAGAAAGCAGGTGCTTTTTCATGAGGAGAGAGGCAAATAAGTTGTTGGTGGAACTATTTGCCGTCATCTACGCCACTATTGCTTTACCCGGATTTACTCCGGCTAAAAATAAATGCCTGCGTTAGAAAATCAAATCTAAAATGTGCTAAAAATCGGCTAGTTATTAGCGGTTTGCGCACTTTATAGTCTGCTTATTATTTTTGTAATGCAAGCTGTATGGCGGCATCCTGGTGATAAATATCCGGCAGAAAAACCAGCTTGCCTTTATCCGTTTCGCAGGTGTAATACCGCAGGTAAATTGGCAGGCTCCGCTGCAGGTCGAAGCGCTGCTTATCGTGGCTCCGCACGCTCTGGTACAGGGCCGTGAGTTCTTTGGCCCTTCCTTCCCGGCGCAGCAGATACTCGGCTAGCTCCAAGGGCTTTTCCACGCGCACGCAACCGTGGCTGAGGGCTCTGTCGGGGCGGGTAAAAGCGCTGCGGGCCGGCGTATCGTGCAGGAACACAGTTTGCTGGTTAGGAAAGTAAAACACCACGTTGCCGAGGGCATTGAAAGCACCGGCCCGCTGCCGGATGGTATAGGGAAACTTGCCGGGCGTTACTTTCTGCCAATTTACCCGCCAGGGGTTTTGCAAACGGCCCCGCCAGTCGTATAACCGGTAGTGGTGGTCATACAGGAAGCCGGGGTCCTGCTGCAGCTCCGGCAGAAACTCCTGCACGGCAATACTATAAGGCACCCGCCATTCCGGGGCCGTCACAAACACTACAATGCGGCCGCTGAGCACCGGGGTTGGCCACTCCGGTTTGCCCACCACCACGCGGTGGGTGCGCACCACCTGCCCGTTGCGCACCAGCTGCAGGCGGTAGGCCGGAATATTTACTACCGCGTACTCCGAGTCGACGGGGGCTTCCCAGCGCAGGCGCTCCAGGTTCACGGCCACCCGCCCAAATCCGGCCACAGTGTCCTGCATGAGCCGTACCGAATCTGCTGCGGAGGTCTGTAGTGCCCGGGCCCAGGCTGCCTGCAGCAACTGGTAACCTCGGGTGGCCGGCTGCAGCTGCTGCACGGCGGCCGGTAGGCTAGGGGCCTGGAGCACCGCATCCAGCTGTTCTGCCAGGCGGGTGCTGCGGGCACTGTCGGGCGGAGGGGACAGGGCGGTGGTATGGGGGGTAAGCCGGCCCAGTTGTACATGCTGCAGGTACTGCAGCAGCGCATCCGTCAGGCGCAGCTCGGCGAGGGCCAGCAGTTGGCTCCGGCTCCGGGCGCGGGTTAACTGCAAAGAGTCGGGCAGGGCCCGCAAGGAACCCCAGGCGTAGTGGTTGCGGTTCAGGCCCATTTCGGCGGCGCGGCCCAGCACTGCCAGGGCCCGCTGGGCCGGCTCGTTCCAGCCGGCTTCCTGGATCCAGTGGGCCGCGTACTCGTGCCGGGCATAGAAGGCCTGCACCGCCGTACCGTTGCGCAGGCCCAGGGCGGCGTAAGTCGCCGTAGCACCCCGGGCCTCGGTATTGAGCAGGGCGCGTAAGGAGGCCTTTGCCGCAGATAGCTCGGCGCGGGCAGTTTCTTCATCATATTCTCCCGGGGCCGGATGAGCCAGCAGGGAAAATGCGCAGCCAATGAAGAAAATCAGAAAAATGGCAGACCGCACGGTGCTTCTTACCCTAGCCATATAGTACGTGGTCAGAAGGTGACGGAAAAGCGGACAGTAGGTGTTTAGAGCATAGGCAGAGTAGAGGAACGGTAGGGCAGTGGCAGAGTTTAGCAGACTGACTCTCTCCTTGATTTAAGCTAAGTAAAAAACAGGAATTATCCTATAGTGTGCCCTAATTTCAAGGGTGTCCGGGACTCGTTAAGCGTGGGCCAGGCTGGCCGGTAAGAAAAAGCGAGTAGGGTAAGGGGCTGACTACTTGCACCGACTGGGGCAGTTGCCCTGCAGGCCGGCAAGTGGGCCGAATGGGTACCGCGCCGGCGTGCTACTTTTGGTTTCTTGCTTTATTGAACCCAACACCTACCATGACTCTTACCCCCACAACCCCGGCCGCGCTGGTCGACCGTACGGCCGCATATATCCGGGAAAAATTCCTGCACGAAGGCTCCGGCCACGATTGGGAGCACATCCGCCGGGTGTGGCAGGTGGCCCGGGGGCTGGCCCAACACACGCCCGGGGCCGACCTGCTCATCACCGAACTGGGCGCTTTGCTGCACGACGTGGCCGACTGGAAATTTCACGGTGGCGACGAGGAGGCCGGCCCCTGGGCGGCCCGGCAGTGGCTGCAAAGCCAGCAGGCTCCGGAAGAGGTGATTCAGCGGGTAGAGGCCATTATCCGGGAAATCAGCTTCAAGGGCCTGGGGGTGGCCACGCCCATGAGTTCCGTGGAAGGGGAGCTGGTGCAGGATGCCGACCGCCTGGATGCTATTGGAGCCATCGGTGTGGCCCGGGCCTTTGCCTACGGGGGCCACAAGGGCCGCCCCCTGCACGATGCGTCCGTGGCGCCAGTGCAGCACGCCACCTTTGAGAGTTACAAGCAGAATACCGCGCCCACCATCAACCACTTCTACGAGAAGCTGCTGCACCTGCGTGAGCGGCTCAACACGCCCGCGGCCCGGCGCGTGGCCGAGGAGCGCCACGCCTTCATGGAGCAGTTCGTGGCCCAGTTCCTGCGGGAGTGGGAAGGCCAGGATCTAGCCCAGTCCTAATGCCTATCTTTCGCCATGCGTTTTATACTTTCCTTCTCCCGGTTTTTTCCTCGGTTTTTCCTGCCCCTGCTGGTGCTCGCCCTGCTGGCGTCCTGCCGCACCTGCCCCATGCCGTCCTGCCACACCCGCAAGGTGCATTTGCACGGCGGCACCAAGTACCGGGGGCAGCCCTGGTTCAAGAAACAGAACCCCGCCATCGGCGAAAAAATCAAGGTGCACAAGCAGGAAACCGGCAAGCATAACAACGACCGGAGCAAGACCCTGAAATAGCCCGCAAATCGGGCTTCTGGCTAGGTAAAGCGCGGTTTTTTGCCTATCTTGCACGCTTAACGAAGTTCACTCTCACGGGCCTGGTAGCTCCTTTTTCGGAGCCGCTGCGGCCGACTACATTCTCCCTATGGCGGAAGGCGAAAAGATCATTCCGATAAACATTGAAGACGAGATGCGTGGGGCCTACATCGACTACTCGATGTCGGTTATCATCTCCCGGGCCCTGCCCGACGTGCGCGACGGCCTTAAACCCGTGCACCGACGCGTGCTCTACGGCATGTCGGAGCTGGGCGTATCCTACAACAAGTCCTATAAGAAGAGCGCCCGTATCGTGGGTGAGGTGCTCGGTAAGTACCACCCCCACGGCGACTCCTCCGTCTACGACACCATGGTGCGGATGGCCCAGGAGTGGAGCCTGCGCTACCCCTTGGTAGATGGGCAGGGTAACTTCGGGAGCATCGACGGCGACTCGCCGGCCGCTATGCGCTACACCGAAGCCCGCCTCAAGCGCCTCTCCGACGAGATGCTGGGCGACCTGGACAAGGAAACCGTGGATTTCCAGCCTAACTTCGATGACTCCCTGGAGGAGCCGTCGGTGATGCCGGCTAAATTCCCCAACCTGCTCGTGAACGGCACCACCGGTATTGCCGTGGGTATGGCCACCAACATGGCCCCGCATAACCTCACGGAGGTAGTAGACGGCATTACGGCCTACCTCTCGAACCCCGACATTACCATTGCCGAGCTGATGGAGCACGTAACGGCTCCCGACTTTCCCACCGGCGGTATCATCTACGGCTACGAGGGCGTAAAGCAGGCCTTTGAAACCGGCCGGGGCCGGGTGGTGATGCGGGCCAAAGCCCACTTCGAAACCACCGCCTCTGGCAAGGAGCAGATTGTCGTGACCGAAATTCCCTACATGGTGAATAAGGCCTCGATGATTGAGAAAACCGCCGGCCTCATCAACGAGAAGAAAATCGAGGGCATTGCCGATCTGCGCGACGAGTCGGACCGGGACGGTATGCGCATCGTCTACGACCTGAAGCGGGACGCCATGCCCACGGTGGTCCTGAACAACCTGTTCAAGTACACCCAGCTGCAGTCTTCTTTCGGTGTGAATAACGTGGCCCTGGTGAAAGGCCGCCCCATGACGCTCAACCTCAAGGACCTGATCCACTACTTTGTGGAGCACCGGGCCGATGTGGTGGTGCGCCGTACCCGCTACGAGCTGGCCGAAGCCCAGAAGCGGGCCCACATCCTGGAAGGTCTGCTCATTGCCCTCGACCACCTCGACGAGGTAATTGCCCTGATCCGTGGTTCCCGGGACGGGGACGCGGCCCGGGCCCAGCTCATTGAGCGGTTCTCGCTGAGTGAGGTGCAGGCTCGTGCCATTCTGGATATGCGTCTGCAGCGCCTCACCGGGCTGGAGCGTGATAAGCTGGTGCAGGAATACAACGAGCTGATGGCCCTGATTGACCATCTGAAAGCCGTGCTGGCCTCCGATGACATGCAGCGCGACATCATCCGCCAGGAACTCGTGGACATTCGGGAGCGGTACGGCGACGCCCGCCGCACCAGCATTGAGTACGCCGGCGGCGACTTCTCCATGGAGGACATGATTGCCGACGAGAGCATGGTCATTACCATCTCCCGCGAAGGCTACATCAAGCGCACCCCCCTGGACGAGTACCGGGCCCAGGGCCGGGGCGGCGTAGGTGTACGGGGCGCTACCTCCAAGCAGGATGACTTTACCGAGCACCTGTTTGTGGCTACCACCCACGAGTACCTGCTGTTCTTTACCGAAGCTGGCCGCGTGTTCTGGCTGAAAGTATATGAAGTGCCGGAAGGAGGGAAGGCCACCAAAGGCCGGCCCATCCAGAATCTGATTGAAATTCCCCGTGAAGACAACGTGCGTTCCGTCCTGAACGTGCGCGGCCTGCGCGACCCAGACTACTTGGACAACACCTTCCTGATGTTCTGCACCGAGCAGGGCACCGTGAAGAAAACCCCGCTGGAAGCGTACTCGCGGCCCCGTACCGCCGGTATCAACGCCATTACCATCAACGAAGGCGACCGGCTGCTGGACGTGCAGTTGCTCAACGGTAACTCGGAGGTGGTGCTGGCCCTGCGCTCGGGTCGGGCGGTACGTTTCCCCGAGGAGAAAGTACGCTCCATGGGCCGCACGGCCGCCGGGGTGCGCGGCATCACCTTGTCGGAGGAAATGGCCGACGACCAAGTGGTGGGCATGGTCTGTATTGATAAAGATAGCCAGGATGAGCTGCTGGTGGTTTCCGAAAACGGGTACGGTAAGCGGAGTCCCTTGGAGGAATACCGCATCACCAACCGCGGCGGTAAAGGCGTGCGCGCCATGAAGCTGACCGATAAAACCGGGCAGCTGGTGACCATCAAGGCCGTGAATGATACCGATGACTTGATGATTATCAACAAATCGGGTATTACCATTCGCCTGCGCATGAGTGATTTGCGCAGCATCGGCCGGGCCACGCAAGGCGTGCGGCTCCTCAAAATCAGCCAGGGCGACGAAATTTCCTCGGTGGCCAAAGTGGCGGCCGAGGAAAAAGACCCGGACGCGGAAACGGACCTGTTTGCCGCCGCCGAGCCCAACGGCACCGGAGCAGACGGGGAGGGGCTCGGTAATTCGCCGGACCCGGACCTGACGGACCTCACGGACCCGGATTTCATCAGCGCTAATTAACTTGCAGCGGCAGAACTCGGCAACGGGTTCTGCCGTTTGTCTTGCAACTCCTTTCATTTTACCTGTAATTCTTCAGCAAAACTCCCATGAAGAAGACTCTGTTGACTCTTGTAGCCGCTGCCGCCCTGCACACGGCGTCGGCCCAAAACTCGGCCGTAACCAATGCCATCTTGTACCAGAAGCAAGGCACGCTGGACAAGGCCCGCACTGAAATTGATAAAGCCATTACCAACGAAAAAACTCAGGGCAAAGCCAAAACCTGGTATACCCGGGGCGAAATCTACGAGGGCATCGTCGCCAGTCCTATTTATGGCAAGTCGTTGCCCGTAATGGAGGGCACCAAAACGGCTTTTGAGTCGTACTCTAAAGCTGTGAGCCTCGAGGGCAAGGACAGCGAATATGGCAAAATGGCTACTGCTAAGCTCGACGGCCTGTACGGGTTGGCCTTGAACGCCGGCGTGGAAAGCTACAACGGTAAGGACTACGCCAAGGCTATTGACTCGTACCGCATGGCCCAGCAAATTCGGCCTCAGGATTCCACGGCCTATCTGTATGCCGCGTATGCCTCGGAAGCCAACCAGGATTTCGGCGGAGCAAAGGAAATGTACGGTAAGCTCCAGGGCATCGGCTATAAGTCGCCGCAGATGTACGGCCGTCTGCTGCAGATTGCTCGCCAGGAAAAAGACGATGCGGCGGCTTTGAAGGTAGTGCAGGATGCGCTGGTAGCGTACCCAACCAACAAGAGCTTCATGCTGGAGGAACTGAACATGTACCTCAGCGCCGGCCGTGGCAAAGAAGCCCTCGACAAAATTGACCGGGCCATTGCTGCTGACCCCACCAACTCCAATCTGTATGCGGTAAAAGGCTCAATCCTGGATGGGGACAAGCAGCCAGTTAAGGCATTGGAAGCGTACCGGAAAGCAGTAGAAGTTGACCCAACCAATTTCGACGCGAACTTCAACCTGGGTGTTTACAGCTACAACAAAGGTGCTGATCTGTTCACGAAGGCCAGCAAGATGAGTCTGGCTGACTATAACAAGAACGGGAAGAAGTTTGAAGCCGATGGTAAGAAGTGGTTCCAGGAGTCGATTCCGTACTTCGAGAAGGCTCTGCAAGCACAGCCCAATGATCGGTCTACCATTTCTTCCTTGCAGAAGGCTTACCTGCGCGTAGGCCGCACGGCTGATTCCGAGAAAATGTCAGCCAAGTTAGACGCATCAAAGAAGTAACTCGCAACCCTACAATAGGGGAGCAACTGAATATAATAGGCCAGCACATTGTGTTGGCCTATTATACCAAATCATTACTTAACATAATATAAATTATAAGACAGAAATATCCTGTCGATCTAAGTTGCGTCATCTGCCTAAGGCTTACTGCACAGTACAGTGTTTGTATATTATACTTCCATTGTTAGCCACTGTCTGTTGGCTTTCTACCTGAATCAGCTGCTGTGAGTGCCGGCAATAAGCTGACTGGCTATATATGTAATCCTTGGCCCTACACTTTAAAAAATTAGACCACCATACTTAAGCCTAGAATACGGGCACGTCACAGACCACACCTTTTTACTTCTTTATCCTTCTTCTCCTTTGTATCTCTTCCTACCTACGCAGACCAAGTTCACAAGTAAAGTAGGCGCTAATAAATCATAATTCGAGTGGCTTGAGGAGCACCGGCCTTCGACTCGTATAAGCAGGTAGGTAGAACGTGCATTGCGAAGTATAGAAACGTTCAGCCAATTCGAAGCAGCGCAGCCTATGTGCCCTGTGTAACCGGGCCAGACAGTTGTTCGCTTGCCCTCCCCTGGCCCGGCCTTGTTAGAGGGTAAAATATATACTAGTTGTTGTGGTATAAGTGTAATTGTGTTACTTATAATGGATATCTGAAAAGTAAAAAAAAGCACAAAAAGTATAAGTAGGTTTTACTTTTATATACTTTATACTGCTATTTATTACTTAGTTTAGTTTGATTTCTCTTATATGCCGTATACTTTTACTTTATTACTTGCCACTTCTTCCTTTTAACCTATATGCCTAAGACCATAGACTATCCTCGCACCTCGTATCAGGGAGCGTGGGAAGTAGCCGAAATAGTTGATGATACTGGCGGCAAATGTGCCATTGAGACGGCTGCCCGGAAACTGAATAGAAAGGTCAGTGGATCCTTTAAAGCCATTATTGGTTCAGCCGTTAAATTCGGGTTACTCACCAGTAAGCGGGAGTTTCTAACAACCACTAACTTGTTTCGTCGCATCAAGCATGCGTACGATAAGCAAGAAGAGCTTATTTACCACCGGGAAGCCTTTTTGCATCCGCCCCTGTTCAACCAGATATGCCGCAAGTTTCGCAATCGGGAGCTTCCTGTGCATATGTTCGACGTAATGCTGATCCGGGAATTCGGAGTAGAAGAGATAAACGCCCAAACTGTCGCCAAGGCCTTTATCGATGGAGCGCGGATGGCAGGTATTATGGATGAGCGTAACGTCTTAGCCGATATTGACCTGTTAGCTGCCCAGCAGGCCCCACGCCGGGAGTTAGCCAGTGGTGAGATGCCTAGTAATCTTTTCAGAGCCGCAGGAACGTCTGCTGGCTCCGTTAGCTCGGCTGGGCGCTCTACACCTACTCCCAATGAGGACGCAGATCCACCTTCTACCCGTAGTCTATCTCCCGTCGCCAGCTTTGTACCCCCAGTGCCTACTCCTGCGCGCACCGTTGATGCTGTGTCCAGCTTATTTGGCCTGGACACGGACGATTTAGAGGAGGTTGTACCTGATTTTACAACTCCGCATACTGCCCCAGCTATACCGCAAGCAACGCACGTAGCTGCCGGTGGCCCCGAAGCGGTATTTACCACCCGTATACCCCCCGGATCTGGCAGTATATCCGCGGGCGCTCCTGATGTACCTGCTTCTTCATACCAACCGGCGGGCGCAACAGCATCCGAGGTATCAGCAACCGCCCAGGCAAGTAGTGAGCCTACTACCAGCTACTCGATTCGGATTCAGGGCCCGGGTATAGATACACAGCTGCGGGTAGACGAACTGGATGACTTGGATGTAGTGGAAGTACTGATCAAGCAGATTCGCCGACGCTTGTCTGCTTAACGCACTACTACTACCCGCCGCGGCGGTTCCCATTCCAACTTAGTTTAGGATGCCGTGGCGGGTAGTAGTGGAGTGACTTTCGAAAGGGTATTGTGTGGAGCTTCTACCATTCCTTTCGTCTCTTGATAACCGCTTCTCGGTGGTGATGACCAGCAAGCTATGTTTGCCGACGAGTGAATTCACACCCCCTACTTCCATTAGTTAGTGTCCATAATCTTTAGGCTTAATTCCATTTATTTATTATGTTAACTTATATTTAAAGTAAATCACTATAAATCAATTAGTTTTTAAATTTGCTGTGCTTTATCAAATAGGATCTATTCTGGATACATGCCAGTAGCCTGATTTTTCATTCCGGCCCAGATAAAAGCTGTCAAGGCGTTGCACTCGCACGCTTTGTTGCCAGCCAGCTGGTAGTTTAGCTGGTACCGGCGAGCCCGCCAGCACCAACACTGGCTTCTTCAGGTTTTGTAGGTCCATAAGTGAGGGATGCCAGACAGGTACGGTTCGGCCCGCGCTCCACGCCTGCTTTACGTGCAGGGTATCCAGACTGCGCCAGTCGGCTAGGCCCCGCGCCTGGGGCCAGGTACGGACATCCTGGATATGAGCTAGCCCAGGCGTATCCTTACGGGCCTCCCAGGCCGGGTATGCGGGCATCAGCAACGCCAACACGCTAGCCGTGAAGACGATTGTAGCCCCGGTCAGCACCCGCGGCTGTAGCCGGCGCACCCCCTGCCCTAACACCCACACCACCAGCCCACTGCAAATACCGACCACGCAGGCCCAACGGGTGGAGCCGATAGTAAAACCCGGGAGGCCGACCACCCCCATAATCACTGGTAACGCGGCCGCCACCAGAGCCAGTAATGCCCCCCAACTGCGAATCAGCCCCACATCTGCTTTGGCCAGGGCCGGGCGGGCAGTGCTTTCCCAGTAGCGGATGAGGCCAGCCACAAGTAACGCCAATGGTGGCATCAGGGGCAGCATATACCGCTCTTTCTTTTCCGGTACCAGGCTTAGCAGCACCAGGCCACCCACCACCCAGGCCAGGGCCAGCGCGTACGGCACAAAACGACCGGCCCGGGCCCGGGCATACGGGGCTACGAGCCCGGCCAGGGCCACCAGCGCCCAGAGCCCGGTAAAAGCGAAGAACGACCAGTAATACCAGAAGGGCTGCACATGGCGGTCGGCCCAGGAAGACATTTCGGTGCGGGCGACGTGCAAGGCCACGGGTGCTACCTTCAGCCAGATATACAGGGGCCACGCGCCGCCCACCAGAAGGGCCAGCACACCGGCTCCCAGCGTAGCGCTGCCCTGTCGGACCACGAGCCGGCGCCGTTGGGGTTGCTGCACAAGAAAAGCCAGTAGAAACGGGAGCAGAACCGCGTATAGGGGCACCGGCCCTTTACTGAGCATGGATAACCCCGCCAGCAAGCCCCCCAGCAGAATATCTACTACTCCCCGCTCCCGCTGCCACCCGCGCACCAGCAGCCACAGGCTTCCGACCATTAAGCTATTGGCAAAAATATCCCACTGCCCTTCCCGCCCCGTGGTGATGACCAGCAAGCTACTGGCCAGTACCAACGCCGCCAGCCAAGCCGTACGGCCCGGGGCCGAGGCTTCCCCCGGCTGCTGGCGCGTCAGTTCCCGGGCCAGGCCCCAGAAGAACAGCACCAGTACCAACGCCGCCACCGCCGCCGGCAACCGCAACATCCCCAGGTCGGCAGTGGGGCCGGAAAGCTGCTGCACGGCTGCTACAGCCCAGGTGGGCAGCGGCGGCTTAGCCAGGCGCAGCTCCCCGTTCATGGTGGGGATAAGCCAGGAGCCGCCGGCCACCATTTCGCGGGCCGCTACAAAGTTGCGCGACTCCATCAGACTAACGGCCGGCGCATCGCCGTGAATAAAAAAGCTAAAGCTGCTCACCAGCAGCACGGCTACGGCTTGCCCCCACCGGGACGATACGGGATGTAGTATGGACATAGCAACAAAGAAACGCGCTGGCCGACACACCGCAACTACCAGCTAGCGGGTGTGGTGCCGGGAAGTGGGGTTACGGTGTAGTGTCAGGTAGGCGCTTCTGCCGGCGCAGGGTAGCCCGCAGCTGCCGCACATTATCTACCTCATAGGCCTCGGGGCCACTGGCCACCACCCGGCCAACGGCCCGGGCCGAGCGCCCGCCAAACACCACCAGCTGCCGGCCCAGGCCGTGAATTACTGCGGCCCGCTCCGGGGTAATCCGGTCTTTGTGCAGCACGGCCACCTGCACCTGCGGGAGCTGCTGCAGCGTGGCCACGTCCGCCGCAAAATCATTGTTCATCTCGTAGCCCAGGGGTACCTGGGGCAGCAGCTGCCGCAGGTACCCCAAAGTACTGGCCCGGGTAGTCAGAATCAGCACCTTCTGCGGGGGTACCTGGTAGGCAATCAGCAGCCGGCGCAGGCACCGCGCCAGGGCCCGGCTGCGCACTTCGTCGTTGTGGTTGCAGTCGTCATCCTCGTGCAAATCCAGGTGCACATAAGGGAATACCGGTTCCTGGCGTAACCGCTGCAGCACGGTTTCCAGCGTCTGAAGCTTTTCGTGCTGCACCCAGTCGTGGGGCCAGCCACCCTGGTAGCGCAGTTGGGTTAGGGCCGCGGCCGGCGTCTGGCTTACGCAACCCTGGCCGGTCGTCATCGTTGCCAGCGAGTTATCGTGGTACAGCACCGGAATGCTGTCCTGGCTAAGCCGAACATCCACTTCTACCCCATCGGCACCCCGGTGCAGAGCCCGCTCGATACTGCGCAGGCTACTGGGCGGCAGGGAGTTGAAAAAGTGAAAAAAGCCCGAACCCGCGTGCCCAATCACCACAGGAGCAGGGCCCGCAGGCACCGGTGGCGGGCCGGCGGCTATACCCGGACCAGGGCTGCCGATGGCCAGCAGAATGGCCCCCAGCAGCCGGGCCAGGGGGCAGGTAGAAGCAAGGGGAAATCGGGGCATAGCTAGGGGGGTGGCAGCAAACAGGAAGCCGGACGGCAACAGGGGCCGGCACTTGCCCGTAACGAGCTGGCCGGGGCCTATACGCAGAATAACCGGCGGGGGGCATTTCCGGTTACCTTTGCCCCGGCCTGGTTTCAGGCCCTCTTTTCCTCTTCCCTTTTCTCCCTGCATCGTACGCATGGCATCCATTCTGGTAACGGGCTGCGCGGGCTTTATTGGCTCACACCTGGCCGAGCGCCTGCTCCTCGAGGGACACCGCGTGGTGGGCCTGGATAACTTCGACCCGTTTTACAACCGCCCCCTCAAGGAGCAAAACCTGGCTACCTGCCTGGCCCACCCCCGCTTTAGCTTCCACGAGGTTGACTTGCGCCGGGGCCTGGATGCCCTGGTGGATGCCCTGCCCGCCGACCCCATTGAGGCCGTAGTACACCTGGCCGCCAAAGCCGGCGTGGGCCCTTCCGTGCAGGACCCCATCGGCTACCTGGAAAACAACGTGCTGGGCACCACCTACCTGCTGGAGTGGATGCGGCACCGCGCTATTGGCAAGCTGTTTTTTGCCTCCTCCTCCTCCGTGTACGGCAACACCCGCCAGCAGCCCTTCCGGGAGGATATGAACCTGCTGGCCGCCTGTATCTCGCCCTACGCCGCCTCCAAGCTCAGCGGGGAACAGCTCACCTACACCTACCACCACCTGCACGGGCTGGACGTGCTCAATGCCCGGTTCTTTACCGTGTACGGCCCCCGGCAGCGGCCCGACCTGGCCATTCATAAGTTTGTGCGGCTGTTGCGGGCCGGGCAGCCCATTCCGGTGTTCGGCGACGGTAGCACGGCCCGCGACTATACCTTTGTCCGGGATACCGTGGAGGGCATCGTGCGGGGTGTGCACTACCTGCTCACGCATACCGGCGTGTACGAAACCGTAAACCTGGGCAACAGCCGGCCGGTGGCATTGCTGGACCTGATTGCCGCCGTGGGCGAGGCCGTGGGGGAAGAGCCCCAACTGGCATTTCAGCCCATGCAGGCCGGCGACGTAGACATTACCTACGCCGATATCAGCAAAGCCCGCCAGCTGCTGGGCTATTCCCCCCAGACTACCCTGGAAGCGGGCCTCACCGAATTTGTGCAGTGGCTGGACCAAACTTCCTGGCTCGAGCCGGGGGCCGTGGCCGTAGATCACAAATTTTGAGGTGGGGGTTGCACCAAACTTCTTCGAACCCCGTATGTTTGTAGGGCGGCAAACGGCCGACCATAAAATAGGGGGCTGAGCGTATCGCCCCGCCCCCTATTCGAACCTGTTACCAGTGGTGCAGCAGCGGCAGTAGCCACTCTTTTACCACAAACAGCGTCACCTGCAAAAGCAGGGACTTGTTCTCCCGAAGAAACCGCCTCACGGTTTGCTTCGGGTTCGTACGCACCTTTCTCATTGGTTGAAGAAGACAGGGTGTGTAGGCACCCACTTCTTGAAACCCCGATTGCGCCAACAGTCGGGGTTTCGCCGTATTATAGGCTACCGTGTTGGCGGGGTGTTTACCGTACGCTTGGCTCAAAGATACGCACGCATGTTGCGCCCACAACGGGCCAGATAGGAGGTATTCGCGGCTTGCACCTACCAAAAAGGGGGCGCGGTAATTATCAAGCACCGCGCCCCCTTTTTGGTACGGGTAACACCATCTCTACCCCACTGGCGCTCTGAGTTCATCTGTACCCGTGCGGCGCAATTCGCGGCGCAGCAATACAATGTTGCGGGCATACACTACCGTACCGAACACGTTACCAATAATCAGCACCGCATCGAGGCGTAGAAAGGCATACACCAGAATCAACACCGAGCCCACAAAGCTGATTACCCAGAAACTCAGGGGCAACGACGACTCGCCTTTGCGCTCGGAGTAGATCCACTGGTACACGAAGCGGAGCAGGAAAATGGTTTGCCCCACCGCGCCCAGCGCCAGCAGTCCGCCCGGAATGCGGCTGCCCAGCATGGCCTGCAGGCTGAAGTGCTGGTTACCGGCAACAAACCAGGCCAGCATGGCCACCGGAAACGCGTAGGCGCCGGCCCGGAACCAGGGGTTGAGCTTGTCCCACTCCTTCAGCAGCTGCAGGTTGCGGATGTAGATGGCGTAGCTGATCAGCTGCGCGCCCAGAATGACCGGGTCGTGGCGCAGAATGCCGTACACAATCATCAGAAAGGACGATACCAGGCTGATTTGCCAGAACAGCGTGGGCACCAGCACCCGCTTGGCCCGCTCACTCTGGATCCACTGCAGCACAATGCGGCTGGAAAACAGCAGCTGCGACACCAGCCCAATGCCCAGGGCAACCGTTTGCGACGTCATAGGGCCCGGCGCTTACTTGCCCGTGGTGGCTACCGCCCCGGCCTGCTGGCGGTGCGCTTCCCCAATTTCGTAGTTTTTCCAGCGTGAGCGAATCCAGCGGAAACCAAATGTATCGACCAAAGGTTTCCAGGCCCGGTTCCAGAGGTTATACTTGGCCGTGCCGGCAAAGCGCGGAAAGTGACGCACCGGCAGCTGCTTCACGCGCCCGCCCTGCAGCTGCACCAGCGCCCCCAGAAAGCGGTGCATGCCGTGAAACAGCGGAAGGCGGCGGGCGTGCTCGGTTTTGATGATTTTCAGCGGGCAGCCGGTATCCTGAATGCCGTCGTTGATGAGCGTGCGGCGCACCCCATTGGCAATTTTGGAGGAGAGCTTCTTGACCACCGTATCCTGGCGCTTGCTGCGGATACCGTTTACCATATCGAACTCCGGAAAAAATTCGAAAAAGGTGAGAAAATCCAGGGGCGTGGTTTGAATATCGGAGTCGATGTAGCCGATCAGGGTGGTGCGGGCGTGGTCGATGCCGGCTTTCACGGCCGTGCTCAGGCCCCGGTTCTGGCTCAGGCTAATGAACTCGTAGGCGGATTTCTGCTGGCACACCGCGCGCAGAATAGCCAGGGAGCCATCGGTCGATCCATCGTTCACGAACAGCACGGTGGTCGGCACCGGCGTCTGAGTCAGGAACTTATCCATCTCCACTACAAACTGCCCCAGGCTTTCTTCTTCGTTGTACACGGGCACAAGGACCGTCAGACTTTGGGAGGCAAGGTAGGCAGCGTGGTCGGGAGCAGACATAGAAACGGAGGGTGAATCGGGGGCGCAAGGTACGGAAGGTTTGGTAGCGAATAGGTGCGCCAGGCTGCAACCATTCATCTAGCGGCAGTATCTTACTGCCAGCTATCCGAATAGGTTCTATGCCCTACCGACTAAGCGGCCTGCTGGCCCTGCTTTCTCTACCCGCTCTCGTGGCCCAAGCCCAGACGCTTGAGCCCGAAACTCCTCCTCAAACCAGTAAACAAGCGCTTAAAATTGGGCTGCGCGTATTTGAGCAGCCCGACGTGGCACTTAGCTATGAACGGTGGCTACCGGCCCGCTGGAGTCTTAGCACCACGTTGGGCTATTTCCCCCAGCACTATACTTCCTACGGCTTGTGGTACACCAATGCGGCCGGGCAGCAGCAGCCCACGGTTGAGCAGGGAGTGAACCGGTACTACAACGTGGATGTGCAGGCCCGGTACTACTTCCGGCGGCGAACCGCTGGCCGGCCCCTGACTGGTTGGTATGCCGCCCTGGTTCTGCACGGCTCACACGTTCGCACTACCCGCGAATATGGACCCACGCCCACCACGGCGGCCTACGTAGCCTACTCCGCAGTTACCCGGCTGCAGCCTCAGCTCCAATTAGGTCGTCAATGGGGCCTCGGCTCACGGCTCGTGCTGGATACGTTTGTGGGAACGGAAATTTTGCGGCGGGCCCTTTCCCGCAACACCCAGGCCAGATATCAGCCCCTGAACCGAGGTGCCGGGCTGCAGTTGGGTTACAGGTTTTGAGCCACCGGGTAGAAGCGGAACGCGGCAGAAAAGCTCTTGAATAATCAGTTTATAGGCTATACTACATATAGCCTACACGCCGTTCTCCAGCCATCTTCCTGAAAACTCATCTTATCTTAAGCCCTTTATGCTTGTCCATTTAACAGCGGCTGTACTGCTGGCATCTCCATCATCACCGCCCGATTCACTTGTGCATCCTGCGCTTCACCATGCTCTATATCTGGGCTTACACCGAGCCGAATATGGGGGCTTGACCCACTACGCCGGCCTCACGTATGAGCGGCTGCTCACGGCGCGTCTTGGCTTGCGCCTGGGCCTGGGCGGCATCCATCGAAATACGAGTCGCTATACCGTCGTACTCAACCCCGTTAGCGGACAATACGAGTCAGTAAGGGAAAGCCGGGGCGTTTACAACAGTGCCTTGCTTACCTCTCAGCTGCGCTATTTTTTATGGCCCCTGCGACGCCCCGGAGCCGGCTTGTTCGTAGGAGCCGGCCTCCAGGCCGTTGCGGAGGAATTTCAGCAGGACAGTAACAGTCCGGGGGGATATGTCAGCAGCATTCAGGTGCACGTACCCCTCACCACTCGCATCGGCTACCAGCTGCGCAAGGGCCGCTGGCTGCTGAGCGGTAGTACCGGATTCGACTATACCCCCCGCTCAACAGCCGTTGCGGTTTCTAACCGGCCCGGCAAAGGTGGACTAGACGTTCACGTTACTACCGCTTCCGACCTGGAAATAGGATACGCCTTTTAAGCTTCCTTCTTAAGCAAAACCGCTCCAACCCGCAATCTACTCCCGCCGCACCCCGCCGGAAATGGTGGTGTGGCGCTGCTTGAGCACGTCCACCACATCCTCCATCGACAGGCCGGAGGCCGTCAGCAGCACCAGCAGGTGGTAGAGCAGGTCGGCGGCCTCGCCTTTCAGGCCCTCCACGTTGCCGCCTACCGCGTCGATGACGGTTTCCACGGCCTCCTCTCCTACTTTCTGGGCGATTTTGGGCATTCCCTTACGGAATAGAGAGGCAGTGTACGACTTGGGGTCTTCGTCGGGGTGCTGGTAACGACGCTGCACCAGGCGCTCCAGCTCCGCCACGAAGCTCACGGCCGGGGCCGGGTAGCGCGTCTGCCGGGGCTGCTCGAAGCAGCTGGTGGTACCCCGGTGGCAGGTGGGGCCGTCGGGGCGGGCCAGGATGAGCAGGGCGTCCTGGTCGCAGTCCTCGTGCTCACTCACCACGGTGAGGTAGTTGCCGGAGGTTTCGCCCTTGGTCCAGAGGCGCTGCTTGGAGCGGGAGAAGAACGTCACGCGGCCCGTCTGGCGGGTCACGCGCTGCGCTTCCTCGTTCTGGTAGCCCAGCATCAGCACCTGCCCCGTGTGGGCATCCTGCACAATCACCGGAATCAGCCCATCGGGCATTTTGGCAAAATCCATGTTTTAAGAGATGAGGTGATGAGGTGATGAGGTGATGAGGTGAAAAGCAAGGTATTAAGGGACCGGCGTTGCATAGAGAAACAACTAATTTCTGGGTTACCTCATCACCATTTACTTCCTCACTTCATCACTCAACAAGTTACAGCCGCACGGCAATGCCGTCCTGGCGCAGGTGTTCTTTCAGTTCGCGGATGCCGATTTCACCGAAGTGGAAGATGCTGGCGGCCAGGCCGGCGTCGGCATGAGCCTGCTGGAACACGTTGGTGAAGTCCTGCTTGGAGCCGGCTCCACCCGAAGCCACCACCGGAATGGTGATGGCCCGGCTCACGGCCCCGGTGATGTCCAGGGCGAAACCGTCCTTGGTGCCGTCGTTGCTCATAGAGGTCAGCAGGATTTCGCCCGCGCCCCGCTCGGCGGCTTCCCGGCACCACTGCACCGCGTCGCGGCCCGTATTGTAAGTGCCGGCCCGGGTGTAGATCTGCCAGCCGTCGGCGTCGTTATAGCGGGCATCAGCGGCCACCACGATGCACTGGGAGCCGAAGCGGGCGGCCAGCTCGTCAATCAGCTCAGGACGCGCCAAAGCGGCCGAGTTGATGCTCACTTTATCAGCACCATTCATGAGCAGAGCTTCCACGTCGGATACGGTGCCGATGCCGCCGCCTACCGTGAAGGGAATGTCCAGCTCCCGGGCCACGTCGCGCACCAGGGCTACCAGCGTAGCGCGCTTCTGGTTGGTGGCGGTAATATCGAGGAACACCAGCTCGTCGGCGCCCTCGCGGGCGTAGCGGGCGGCCAAAGCTACCGGGTCGCCGGCGTCGCGCAGGCCCTCGAAGCGCACCCCTTTCACGGTGCGTCCGTCCTTCACGTCGAGGCAGGGTATGATTCGTTTGGTTAGCATGCTTGGGTGGTTGACTAGATTAGTCTTCTGTCTGATTTGAGTTGGGCCAGTTGAGAACTGGCTTTTCACGTGGGTTCCAACCACTGAGTAGAGCCCCTAGCCTATTCAGCTCTGCTGGAATCGTCAGTATATAAAACTTACAATCACAACTATATGGGGCTTCCCGATGATTCTTGATATCCACTAGAATGGCAGATGCACCATTTGGCTGATAGCAGAATACTTCCAGCAGCATATAGTACGCCCATCTAGGGGAGTTTTCTCCTATTTGTAGCCTGACAGTGCTTTTGCCAGTCAGCGGAAAATTCTTGAGTTGCTCTCCAAAGTCTTTGAACTGGTCATCGTATCCATAGAAGTCGAGGGCAGCTGCTGAATCACCGTTAGATAAGGCAATTTCATAATGCAGAAAGCCGTCACCATCATCCAGACTTAGCACATTTACCTTAAGAAGCTGCTCCATAACAGTATTACACCCTACAACCAAGGCTGCAGCTGCTCCAGGGTGATGGTGCCTTCGTAGATGGCTTTGCCGATGATGGCCCCGTGCATGCCCACGGCGGCCAGGGCCTCCACGTCGGCAATGGTGGTTACGCCGCCGCTGGCAATAAGGCGGGCGGCGGGCAGCTGCTCACGCAGCTCGGTGTAGGTAGTCAGCGACGGGCCCTGGAGCTTGCCGTCCTTGCTCACGTCGGTGCAGATGAAGGTGGTCGCTCCGCTGGCCAGGTAGCCCTCCACAAACTCCCGCAGGGTCCGCTCGCTTTGCTCGGCCCAGGCGTTGATGGAAATGTGGTTGTCGCGGTAGTCAGCCCCAATGATGATGCGGTCGGCCCCGAAGGCACGGAGCCAGCCGTTCACAGTTTCGGGCTCGCGCACGGCAATACTGCCGGCCGTAATCTGCCGGGCTCCGGCGTCGAAAGCCTGGCGCACGGCGTCCTCACTCTGCAGCCCGCCCCCGAAGTCGATATGCAGGCTGGTGTGGCGGGCAATGCGCTCAAGCACGGGCAGGTTCACGGGGCGCTTGGCGCGGGCCCCGTCGAGGTCCACCAGGTGCAGGCGCTTCACGCCGGCGGCTTCGAAGCGTTGGGCCACGGCCAGCGGATCGGCGTCGTAGGTGGTCTGCTGGGCAAAGTCGCCCTCCGTCAGGCGCACGCACTGGCCGTTGATGAGGTCAATAGCAGGAATGATTTCCATGTTGGATGTAGGGCTTAGTGCTGATAGCGGATCAAAAGAACGGTTATGCTGAGCTTGGCGAAGCATCTCTACCGAGGGGGTAATCAAGTACTACCACAACGAAGCGGTAGAGATGCTTCGCCAAGCTCAGCATGACCGTTCTTTTATCACGGACTTACAGCTTGAGAAAGTTTTCCAGGATGCGGGTGCCGACGGGGCCGCTCTTTTCGGTGTGGAACTGCACGGCGTAGAAGTTCTCGTGCTGCACGGCGGCGCTGAACGGCGCGGGGTACGCGGCCTCGGCAATGGTGTACCCGCCCACCGGGGCGTAGTAGCTGTGCACGAAGTACACGTAGTCCTCGGCGCTGAGGCCCTCGAATAGCGGACCACGCAACACCTGCAGGTTATTCCAGCCCATGTGCGGTACTTTGTACTCCGGCGCGGCCGGGAACCGCACCACGTCGAAGGGCAGAATTCCGAGCAGCTCAGTGCCCCCGCCTTCCTGGGTATGGCGGCCCAGCAGCTGCATGCCCAGGCAGATGCCCAGGAACGGTTGTGTAAGCGTGGGCAGCAGCTCGTGCAGCCCCTGGGCCCGCAGCTCCCGCATGGCGGAGGCAGCTTCGCCTTCGCCCGGGAACAGCACCTTGTCGGCGCGGCGAATCACGTCGTGGTCGGCCGTGAGCGTAGCCTGCACGCCCAGCCGTTCCAGCGCAAACAGCACCGACTGTACGTTGCCGCCTTTGTAATCAATAATGGCTATTTCCATTTGAGAATGTGAGAAGTCAACGGGCGTCTATTCTTTTGTTTAAACAAATGTGTAAAGGTATTTGGGTTGATAATCTGCCATTCTGAATGGAGCGAAGGCCCTTTTATGCCAGCACGAACCGGTGCAATGTAACACGGCCTTTCGCTTCATTCAGGATGGCAATTATGCACGCAAATCACGCCTGAGCAACCCTTTATCCATTTGTTTAAACAAATGGATAAACTACAAAATGCCTTTCGTGCTGGGGATTTCCATGCGGCCGGCGTCGCGCACCAGGGCCATTTTGATGGACTTGGCTACGGCCTTGAATATGGCTTCGATCTTGTGGTGCTCGTTCTGGCCCTCGGCTTTGATGTTGAGGTTGCAGCGGGCGGCGTCGGAGAAGCTCTTGAAGAAATGGTAAAACATTTCACAGGGCATATCCCCTACTTTCTCGCGCTTGAACTCGGCATCCCACACAATCCAGGGGCGGCCCGAGAAGTCGATGGCGGCCTGGGCCAGCACGTCGTCCATGGGTAGCAAGAAACCGTAGCGGGCCAGGCCGCGCTTGTCGCCGAGAGCCTGGGTGAAGGCTTCGCCCAGGGCAATGGCCGTGTCCTCGATGGTGTGGTGCTCGTCGATGTGCAGGTCGCCCTGCACCGTGATTTTCATATCCACGCCCGAGTGCTTACTGAGCTGGTCGAGCATGTGGTCGAAGAAGCCCAGGCCGGTGTGCATCTCGGGGCGGCCGTTGCCGTCGAGGTTCAGTTCAATGCGGATTTTGGTTTCGTTCGTGTCGCGTTGTACCACGGCGGTGCGGGCGGGCAGCCGCAGAAACTGGTATATTTTTTCCCAACTCATGGTGGTCAGCGCGGCGCGGTCGTCGCCCTCCCCTTCCGGCTTCAGCAGGATGGACTGGCAGCCCAGGTTCTGGGCCAGCTCCACGTCGGTCAGCCGGTCGCCGATGACGAAGGAATTTTTGAGGTCGTAGCCGCTGCCCTCGCCCAGGTACTGGGTGAGCATGCCGGTGCCGGGCTTGCGGGTAGGCAGGTTCTCGTGGGGGAAGCTCCGGTCGATGTGCTCACGCACGAACTCCACTCCTTCCGAGCGCAGCACGTCGAGCATCATAGTGTGCGCCGGCCAGAAGGTATCCTCCGGGAAGCTCTCGGTGCCGAGCCCATCCTGGTTGCTCACCAGCACCAGCTCGTAATCCAGTTCGCGGGCAATGCGGGCTAGACCGGTGATGGCACCGGGCACAAACTGAAATTTTTCCCGCGTCAGCGCGTCCACCTGGAAATCCGTCGGCGGCTCGATGAGGATGGTGCCGTCCCGGTCAATGAAGAGTACTTTTTTCATGAATTGATTAAGCCTGTCAGGCAACGACAGAGTTATGTATGCAAAATGAAAGACAGCTGGTGGTTACTTCAGCTTCATGCGCTCCAGCAGTTTCAGCAGCGAATCCCGGTTCTTAGCGGATTTGATGAACTGCGGCAGCCGCTCCACCATTGTGGCGTAAAGACGCTGATTTCGTTCACGTAATCTGGCTCCGATGTACTGCTCTAGGTAGAGCAAGTGCTCCGGACCGTATGCCCAAAACAGTTCGTCTTTGAAAGAGGCCTGATACCAGAGCGGCAGTTGGAAAAAAGGATCAACGCCATCAAAAGCGTAGGAATAGCCAGTGTGGGCGATATAAGTTGGCTTGTATGATTCAACTCCTCCACACTCAGAGCAACGCACTCTGATGGATTCCTTCTTTTGCTTGACCTCAGAGGTTTCTACTACAATTTTATGGGAACACTGATTACAGTACACCTTCAACACCAAATCAAAAAATACTAGGCTTTTCTCCATCTGATGAAAGCAGTTCAGACAGTGGAATCGACTATTGTACGTAGTGAAGTCTGTTACCACTTCACCTCGCCCCTCGCACTTAGGGCAGCAAACCGTAATACGCTCTTTAAAATGTCTAAGGATCTTATTCTGATCCTTGAAACGAGCGGTTGAAGATGAATCCATAGTTAGAAACCTGCTACAACGAAACGGTAGAGATGCTTCGGCAACCTCCGCATGCCATACTTTACTCCTTATATATACTACCCCGCAAATTCCCGCAGAGCCTGGAGCAGCAGCTCGTTCTCGGCGGGGGTACCCACGGTGAGGCGGAGCGTGCCGGCGCAGCCGGGCTGAGTGGTGCGGTTGCGCACGATGATGCCCCGGGCTACCAGGAAATCGTAAACGGCCGTGGCATCGGAGTGGAAACGGACCAGCAGGAAGTTGGCATCCGAGGGAAACACCTCTGCCACGATGGGCAGCGCGGGCAGTCGCTCGGCCAGCCAGTCGCGACCTACCAGCAGCTGCTCGCGCAGCGCCTCAAACCGGTCGGTGTCGCGCAGGGCCTGCAGGGCGAAGCGCTGCGTGGCCTCCGACACGTTGTAGGGCGGCTTGATTTTGTTGAGGTAGCCGATGATTTCCGGCGAGGCGAAGGCCATACCCAGGCGAAGGCCGGCCAGGCCCCAAGCCTTCGAGAAGGTTTGTAGCACCACCAGGTTCGGGAATTCGGCCAGGCGGGTGGTCCAGCTGAGGGCGGCGGCGAAATCGGCGTAGGCCTCATCTACCACTACCAGCCCACGGAAACCGCGCAGGATTTCCTCTATGTACTGGGCGTGGAGCAGGTTGCCGGTGGGGTTGTTGGGCGAGCAGAGCCACACGATTTTGGCGTCGGAAGCCAGCACGCCGGCCACGATTTCGGGCGAGAGCTGGAAATCGGGCGTCAGCTGCAGACGCTCTACGCGCACATCATTCAGGTTGGCGGCCACCTCGTACATGCCGTAGGTGGGCGGCAGGATCAGCAGGCTGTCGTGGCCGGGCACGCAGGTGAGGCGCACCAGCAGGTCGATGGCCTCATCGGAGCCGTTGCCGAGGAAAATCTGCTCGGGGCGCACGGCTTTAAGCTGGGCTAGCTCCTGCTTCACGGCGCGTTGCAGCGGGTCGGGGTAGCGGTTGAACTGGTCGGGGCCGGCGCTGCCGAGGCTGTTCTCGTTGGCGTCGAGCATGACCTGGGCCTCGCCCTGAAATTCGTCGCGGGCTGACGAGTAGGGCTTCATATCCCGCAGGTTGGGGCGTACGAGGCTATCGAGATTAAACATGAATCACGGATTTAGACGGATTATTCGGATTTCGCGGATTTTGTAGAGCGTCACGCTGAGCTTGCCGAAGCATCTCTATTGCTTTGCCTGATCGAACAAGTCACTCCATACATCAACTAATGATGCATAGAAACTAGTCTGTTCTGTTGCCTCGCCATCACTTCTAACTGAAGCAGCCTCAGCATTGAAGAGAATCTCACGAATAGACTCTATTTCGTCAGTTGTGAGATACACAACATACTGATTGGTCCAAATCTGCTGCGGGGCATTATGCAGCAACGGTTTTTCAAGCGGAGTGCCCGCAAGAATTTGAGAAATTGAAAGAGCCAATTGAACAGCTCCAGCACTGGCCAGGCAAGTACGCGTGGTTTCAAGCGTGGAATAGCTCATGATTTGACTTTGCACTTTCATACTTCAACCAAATAGACTCTGACGCAGGCAAGCGAGATTCCTCGCGAGGGGTGGAATGACGGTCTACTTCATCCAATCTTTACTGCTCCCTGCCGGCCAGGGCTTCCAGGCGGAGCGTGACGGCGCGGGCGTGGGCGCGGAGACCTTCGGCTTCGGCCATGGTTTCTACCACGGGGCCCACGTTCAGCAGGCCTTCGGGGGTGAGGCGCTGGAAGGTGATTTTCTTCAGGAACGAATCCAGTGACACGCCGCTGTAGTTGCGAGCGTAGCCGTTGGTGGGCAGCGTGTGGTTGGTGCCCGAGGCGTAGTCACCCACGGCTTCCGGGGTGAGGTGGCCCAGGAACACGGAGCCGGCGTTGGTCACGCCTTCAGCAAGCTGTTCCGGATTTTTTACGGCCAGAATCAGGTGTTCGGGCGCGTACTGGTTCGAGAAGTAGAGCATTTCCTCCGGCGTACGCAGCAGAATGGCGCGGCTCTCGGTGAGGGCTTGGGCGGCAACTTCCGCCCGGGGCAACTCCCGCAATTGGCGCTCAATTTCCGCTTTCGTCTGCTCCAGTATAGCTACGGAATCAGACAGCAGAATCACCTGGGAGTCGGGGCCGTGCTCGGCCTGGCTGAGCAGGTCGGCGGCTACGAAGGCCGGCGTGGCCGTGGCGTCGGCAATAACCAGCACCTCCGAAGGGCCGGCCGGCATATCAATGGCCACGCCGTAGCGGGTGGCCAGCTGCTTGGCGGCCGTCACGTAGCGGTTGCCGGGGCCGAATATCTTATCCACGGCCGGCACCGAACCGGTACCGCCGCTCAGCGCGGCCACGGCCTGGGCCCCGCCGGCTTTCACGATGGCACTGATTCCCAGCAGCTGGGCTGTGAACAGGATGATGGGATTCACTGAGCCGTCCTTCTGGGGCGGGGTGCAGAGCACGATTTCGGGGCAGCCGGCCAGGCGGGCGGGCACGCCCAGCATCAGCAGGGTGCTGAACAGGGGTGCCGTGCCGCCCGGAATGTAGAGGCCCACCCGCTGCACGGGCACCGCCCGCCGCCAGCAACTTACGCCCGGCATGGTTTCCACCCGCTCCTCCTGGGGAATTTGCGCCTGGTGAAACCGCAGAATATTGGCGTGCGCCTGCCGGATGGCCGTTTGCAGCTCAGCCGGCACCTGGGCCGCGGCGGCCGCCAGCTCCTCGGGACCCACGCGCAAACCACCCGCGAGGTCAGCCCCGTCGAACTGCCGGGCGTAGTCGAGCAGGGCCGCGTCGCCGCGTTGGCGCACATCCTCAAAAATCTGCTGCACGCGCTGCTCCACGTCCTGGGCCTGCTGCTGGGCCGCCCGCTGCTGCAGCGCCGCCCACTCAGCTTGTACCGGATATTGGAAGATGTTCATGGTTAAAGGAGTTAGGAGTTAGGAGCTAGGAGTTGGAAGCAAGGAGTTGGAATAGGACGAGAAACACCAATTTGATTCTAACTCCTGACTCCTTGCTTCTATCTCCTAACTCCTAGCTTCTTCACGAAATCATTTTCTCAATCGGGAGTACCAGGATGCCTTCGGCGCCGACGGCTTTGAGCTGGCTGGTGATGTGCCAGAAATCGTCCTCGTTCACCACCGACTGCACCGATACCCAGCCTTCCTCGGCCAGCTTGGTCACCGTCGGCGACTTGATGCCGGGCAGCAAAGCCTTCACCGCCTCGAGGGCGGCCACGGGCGCATTCAGCACGATGTACTTGTTGCGGCGGGCGCGACGCACGGCCTGCATCCGGAACTGCAGCTGCTCCAGTAATTCCTGCTTTTCAGCGCTCAGGTTCTGGTTGGCAATGAGCACGGCTTCGGAGCGGAATACAGTTTCCACCTCGCGCAGGCCGTTGCCCAGCAGCGTGGAGCCGCTGCTCACAATATCACAAATAGCCTCGGCCAGCCCAATGCTGGGGGCAATTTCCACCGAGCCGCTGATGGTGTGCAGGTTGGCTTTCACGCCGCGCTCGGCGAGGTAATCACCCAGAATGCGGGGGTACGAGGTGGCAATGTTCACGCCCTGTAAATCCTCAATGGAGTCGTAGGCGGCGGCGCGGGGCACGGCCAGGCTCAGGCGGCACTTGCTAAAGCCCAGGCCTTCTACTTCGAGGTTGGGAAAGCCGGCTTCCACCAGCACATTCTGGCCCACGATGCCCAGGTCGGCCACACCGTCCTGCACGTAGCCGGGAATGTCGTCGTCGCGCAGGTAGAGGATTTCGAGGGGAAAGTTGGTGGCTTCGGTTTTGAGCTTGTAAGAAGCCGAGAGGAAGCTGATGCCGCACTCCCGAATCAGGTTCAGGGAGTCTTCGCTTAAGCGGCCCGATTTCTGGATGGCCAGACGGAGCATGTCGTTGGGAAGTAAATGTTGAATTCGGGAGTCGGCAGTGGGTGATTTTGCCCGGTGCGCAACCGCAATTCAAGGATGAGTTGGTGGGGAAACGGGGAAGCAGACCCCAGCGTTGGGAAATGGCCATAATTTGGCCGGGCCACCTGATTTTCGGGGGCCGGGGAACCGGTTGCGGTTCGCCCAACGGGGTCAATATGATGCGTATATTCCTCTAGAAAGAGGAATGGTGCCCGTGATGATGGTGATGCTGAGTCTCAGACGCGCAGGGCCCGGCCAGGCGGCCCGCAGCGGGGGCGGCCAGATGGCTCATGGGGCTCAGGAAAAGCGCGGAGAAGGGCATACGGGGCTCGGGGTAACGGGGCAAAGGTAAGCGCGACGGCCAGAGTTGAAAACTTTTTCACCGAATTTTTACCATAAAAGCCGGACCTTTGCCTTTTCTGCCCCAGAGCCGCCATTCTGGCACCATTGTTTCGGAGCCCACCACTCCGATGGGGTTGCCCGTTGCGGTTTTTCCGCCTCACCTGTTGCTTTCCGCTATGTTTACCATTCGCTTATCGGCTCTTTGTTGGGGCATGGGGCTAAGTTTGGCTTGTGCGCCTCAGCTCGTGCGGGCCCAGACGGCCCCGGCCACCTCCCCAGCTTCTTCTGAGCCAGCCCCCACTCCTGCCTCATCCCAGCCCGTACCTACTACGCCCGCCAGCGCGGTGCCAAGCGGCATGGCGGCTCCGGCCGCTGGCGTGCCCGCCATTCAGCTGCCCCTGCCCCAAGCCAGTCCCCGGGCGTCGGTTTCGCAAACGTTTGGGCTCACGGAAGTAACGGTAGACTACCACGCGCCGGCGGTGCGTAACCGCACGGTGTGGGGCGGGCTGGTGCCCTACGACCAGGTGTGGCGGGCCGGTGCCAATGAAAACACGCTCATCCGCTTTTCTACCCCGGTTTTGCTGCGGGGGCAGTTGGTGCCGGCCGGGCAGTACTCCTACTACGTGGTACCCCACCAGGACCGGGACTGGGAGTTGGCCTTGAACCGCGTGACTACCCACTGGGGAGCCGAGGGCTACGACCAGCGCGACGATATAATTCGGGTGCCGGTGATGCCCGAAACGGCCCCCTACCACGAAAACCTCACGTACTGGTTTTCCGACATCAAGCCCACCGGTGCCCACCTCAACCTCACCTGGGAAAAGCGCACCCTCACCCTGCTCATCGAAACGGAAGTGCACAAGCAGGTGCTAGTGGGCATTGAGCAGGTACTGCAGCAGAAACCTGATGACTGGCAGCTGCTGGCCCAGGCCGCCGATTATCTGGTGCAGAATAACATTCAGCCCGAGCGCGCCCTTACGTGGATTAATGAGTCGTTGAAGCTGCAGGATGCGGCCACCAACAACTGGATCAAGGCCCGTTTGCTGGCCCAGCAGCAGGATTTCGGCACGGCCATCGTGTACGCCCGCAAGGCCATCAAGCTCGGCGACAAGGAGGATACCGCCTTTAAGTCGCAGCTGCCGGGCATGCGCATTGCCCTCACCGAGTGGCAGGCGAAGGCGTATTAGAAGTCAAAGGGAGCAAGTAAAAAGTCAAAGCGCGGCTACGGCTTCCCACTAGGACGTAGCCGCGCTGCCTTTTTACGTGCTGACGTTAGCTTACTTTCTCCTTTTGGCTGTTATTTGCTTCTATGGAGGCCTTCATTGCCCGCTGCCACGCTATTCACCCGCTTTCCCCGGGGCTGGAGGCGGCCCTGCGCCAATTGGTGGGGCGGGAAACGGCTCCGGCCCGCAGCCTGCTGCTGCAACCGGGCCACACGGCCCACAAGCTCTACTTCCTGGAAAGTGGGCTAATTCGGGGCTTTTACCTGAAGGATGGCAAGGAAGTCACGGCCTGGTTTATGCCCGAGGGCCACTTCGTGGCGGCCATTCTCAGCTTTTTCTCCCGGCAGCCTTCCCACGAATACCTGCAGGCCCTGGAGGATTCCGTGCTCTGGTTTATCACCCAGGACCACTTGCAGGCCCTCTACCAGCAGTTTCCCGAGTTCAATTACATTGGCAGGGTACTCACGGAGCAGTATTACGTGCTGAGTGAACAACGGGCGCTGCACCTGCGCATGCTGCCGGCCACCGAGCGGTACGCGCTGCTGGTGCAGCAGTTTCCGGATGTAGCCCGCCGCGTGCCGCTTAAGCTGCTGGCCAGCCACCTGGGCATCACGCCCGAAACCTTGAGCCGCTTGCGCGCCCGCCGCGGCTAAGCCGCCTTTCTTGAGCCGTCGTTCTTGACAAATATCAAGGGAAGTGAGGCCCATACAGGAGACTTTTGACGCATGGTTTCACCAAACGTCAACCCTTATGCTTTCCCTTTACTTTCTGGCCAGCTGTGACTTCTCGTTGTTGCCCAAGCTGGATTTCCCGCCCACCCTCGGCTATATTCTGGCGGTATTCGTGGGCTGCTTCGTGTTGGAACGGCTGGTTCCGGGCTGGCCGCTGCCGCGCATTTCGTCCTGGCCGCTCCGCGTGCTGGCCATCAACGGGGCCCAGTTGGGCGTGGTACTGCTGGCCGGCATAAGTTGGGAGAAGTGGCTGGCAGAGTATTCCCTGCTGCACCTTTCCCGGCACGTGGGCCCGGTGGCGGGCGGCCTGCTGGCTTACGTTGCGGCCACGTTCGTATTTTACTGGTGGCACCGGTGGCGGCACACCGTTGATTTCCTGTGGTTGCACTTTCACCAGATTCATCACAGCCCCCGACGCATTGAGGTGATTACCTCCTTTTACAAGCACCCGCTCGAAATGATGGTTAACTCCGTACTGGGTGGGCTGCTGGTTTTTACGGTGCTGGGCCTGAGTCCGGCGGCCGGGGCCCTGTACACCCTCTGCACGGCCCTGGGGGAGTTTTTCTACCATACCAACGTGCGCACGCCCCAGTGGGTCGGCTACGTATTTCAGCGTCCCGAAATGCACCGTATTCACCACCAGTACCAGAAGCACAGCCACAACTACGGCGACTTACCGCTCTGGGACTGGCTGTTCGGCACTTACCACAATCCGCGGACATTCCAGGCCACTTGTGGCTTCGACGCTGATAAGGAGGAACGCCTCCTCCCAATGCTGTGCTTCCGCGACGTACACCAGGAACCCGGCGAGGACCAGCAACTACCCAGCAACTACCCAGCAAAAACGCAGCCCAAACGCCCTAAAACCGGGCAATAACGCGCAGATTCACCAGGCGGCGGGAAAGGAAGTTGGGTACGGAATACGTTACCCCGTTCAGGTCCTGGATGTAGTTGTAGCCGGCCAGATTGTCGGCGCCCAGCACGTTGAGCACTTCCAGGCTCAGCCAGAGGCTACGGAGCTGCACGGCGCGGCCCTGCTGCTGCTCAGCTTCTGAGCGCAGGCTCAGCACCTTGGTAAAGCCCAGGTCGGCGCGCTTGTAGCTGCGGGTAAGCTTGCTGGTACCGCGCAAATCGGGCGCATCGGGGGGGCTGAAGGGCAGGCCGGTACCAAATACTAGGTTCACGTAGCCTTTCACCGAGGGGTTACCGGGCAAATTGTCCTGCAGAAATACGCCCAGATTCAGCCGCTGATCCGAAGGCCGGCGAATGTAGCCTTTGGGCACGCGGCCGGTGATGCCCCCGTTGGCATCGAATGTATTGATGGAGTCGGCGGCCAGATTCTCACGGGTGGTGAGCACGCCCAGGCTAAACCAGGATTCCGTGCCGGGAATAAACTCCCCACTCACCCGGGCATCAAGGCCGGCGGCGTAGGCGCGGGCATTGTTCTGGGCCTGGTAGCGCAGGCGCACGTTGTCGATGTCGTAGGGCACTACATCGGTGAGGTACTTGTAATAGGCCTCACCGGTGAAGCGGAACGGGCGGCCCCACTGGGTAAAGCGCAGCTCATTGCCCACAATAAAGTGCAGGGAGCGTTGGGCGCGCAAATCCAGGTTTAGTACGCCTTCCTGGCTTTGGGGGGCCCCGGTCTGGTAGCGTAGCTCCCGGTAAAACGGCGGCTGATGGTACAGGCCCACCGCCGCTTTCCAGGCCAGCCGGGGGTTGCGGGCACTAACAAAGGAATATTGCACCCGGGGGCTAAAGGTAACCTGGCGGTTTACCGTCCAGTAGCTGGCGCGGGCCCCGTAGGTGAGCGTGCGCAGGGAGTCGAACCGGATGGTGTGCTGCAGGTAGCCCTGGGTGCGGGTACTTTTCAGGTTCAGGTTGGAGCGCAGGCGGGTCCGGCGGAACTCCGGCACATAATCGGCCGAGTCCACGAAGCTGTATTCGTTTAGTTCATCCTCAATCTGCTCCTGCCCCACTTTCAGGCCCCAGCGCACCGTATTTCGCTCGCCGGGCGTCCAGGTGCCGCGGGTTTCCAGGCTGGCAATGCGGGCCAGCAGGTTGTTGCGGGAGTGCTGAAACCGGGAGCCCAAGCCGCGCCGGTTCAGGTCGCCCCCGTAATCGGGCGAGTTTTGGTCCCGGTTGATTTCGGCAATGCTGTAAGCCGCCTCCACGTCGCGGTACTCAAACTCCCGGGAATAGAGCAGCCCGCCCAACAGCTCCAGCCGCAGGTTGCGCGCCGCGTCGTGATGCAAACGCAGCCCGCCCTGGTACATGTCGTACTGCATCCGTTCCCGCCCGCCGTAGCCGATATACAGACGGGAGAGTTGGTTGGTGCCGGTGCTGAAGGAGCTTTGCCCGCTCTCGGGGTTGAAGCGGAAATCATTGTGGGCAAACGTGTTGAAGATGCTCAGGCCGGTGCGCTCCAGGTTGTCCCTGGGCCCCAGGTTCAGGGTTATCAGGCTCTGGCCGTCGTAGAAGGTGGGGTTGTAGCCGCCCTGCTGCTGCTGCAGGGAGTTGAACACGTACGTGGCATTTTTGTAGCGCACTCCCGCCAGGTAGCTCACCCGCTTATTGGCCGAGGCGGCCCCGACGTGCACCGTGCCGCCCACCAGGCTGGCCGTAGCGGAACCCTCAAACCGGTCGGGCTGCGTGTACTGAATGTCCAGCACCGAGGACAGCTTGTCACCGTACTTGGGCTGCCAGCCCCCGGTCGAAAACTCAATGCGGCTGACTAAATCGGGGTTCACAAAGCTCAGGCCCTCCTGGATAGCAGCCGTAACCAGGAAGGGCCGGTACACCTCAAACCCGTTCACGTACACCAGATTTTCCTCGTAGTTGCCGCCCCGCACCGAGTAGGTGCTGGTCAGCTCGTTGGTGCTAGCCACGCCGGGCAGGGTTTTGAGCACCGCCGAAAAGTCGCCGAAGGGCGAAGGTATTTCCTTGGCCGTGCGGGGTTCCAGCTGCAGAATGCTCACCTGCTCGCGGGTGTCAGCCGCCTCAGTGCGGCCCCGCACCGTTACGTTGCCCAGGGCCCGGCTGTCTTCCTGCATCGTCAGGACCAACTCCCGCTGACTACTCAAATCCAGCTGAATCCGCTCGGTGCGGTGGCCCAGGCGGCGGATAACCAGCACGGGCGGTTTGCTACCCAAAGGCCGCACTACGTTCAGGGCGAAGCGGCCCCGGTCGTCGGTGCTGGTGCCGCCGGGCATGCCTTCCACGCCCACGGCCACCTGCTCCAGGGGCCGGCCCGCCGCGTCGCGCACGGTGCCGGTGAGCAGCACCCGGCTCGTTTGCTGGGCCTGCGCCGGCGCGGGCAACAGGGCCGGTACTACGGGGGCCACAAGCAGCCCCAGCCACACCGCCGACTGAGCCCGGAACTGGGCGCGGAAAATTGCTGGCATTCGGGGAAGGCTAGGTAAGCTCGGCACTGTTCACGGCGGCTCCCAGCTGCTGGCGCATAGTGGCCAGGGTGGCTACGGGATCGGGGGAGCTGAACACGAAGGAACCGGCCACCAGCACGTCGGCCCCGGCTTCTACCAGGGCGCCGGCGTTATCCAGGGTCACACCCCCATCAATTTCAATCAGGGCCTCGGAGCCGCAATCCACCAGCAGCTCTTTCAGGGCCGCCACTTTGCGCAGGGTGTTCGGAATGAAGGCCTGGCCCCCAAAGCCGGGGTTTACCGACATCACGCATACCAGGTCGAGGTCGGCGGCAATGTCCTGCAACACACTCACCGGCGTGTGGGGGTTCAGGGCCACGCCGGCGCGGCAGCCCAACTGCTTGATTTGCTGCACTACGCGGTGCAGGTGGGTACAGGCCTCATAATGCACAGTGATATTGGCAGCACCCGCGTCGCGGAAAGCACCCAGAAAATGTTGGGGTTCCTCAATCATTAAATGCACATCAATGGGCTGCTTGGCGTGGCGGTGCACGGCCTGCAGCACCGGCAGGCCGAAGGAGATATTCGGCACGAAACGGCCATCCATTACGTCAAAATGCAGCCAGTCGGCGGCGGAGCCGGCCAGCCGCTCGGTTTCAAACTGCAGATTGCCAAAATCGGCGGCAAGTAAGGAGGGAGCCAGCAACGGCGCCATGCGACGGGTTGGATTCATAGCGCGAAAGTAACGGAATAGCCCCTGATAGTAATACGATGCCGCAGGAAAAGCCCGGCTACGCGATAAAGCGCCAGGATGGCCAAAAGAACGGCAGGCCACTCCCAGTAGTATGTTGGCCACAAAAAAAGCGCTGGTGCACCCGGCCAAGCAGGTACACCAGCGCTTTACTAGGCTGTGTGGACAGAACAAGCAAGCCTACATAACGCCACCTCATGCCGAGCATGTGGCGCCTTGAGCCAGGGACGAAGCAGCTCGCGTGCTGAGGTTGTGCTAGTAACTTCAACCTCAGCACGCGAGATGCTTGGCCTCCGGATCGGCATGACGTTCCGCTTGGTAGTGAGAAGCGTGACTGTCCACTCAGCCTAGTGGAGGATGGAGCCCCAGAAAAGGCAATCTACTTAGTAGCCGGCTCCTTTTCCCAGGCCCGCCAATCCAGCTTACCATCCTCGGTTTTGCGCAAAAACACGGTCTGGTCGTCGTCCTGGCGTTTGCCGAATGTCACGTCGGCGCGGCAATCCAGGCATTTGAGTGAGGTGTACTTGAACTTGCCCTGCGCCTCGCGGGCGGTCAGGTCCAGATTATCCGACCCGCATACGCCGCACTTGTTTACATCCGGAAAGCTCAGGCGGTCATACTCCGCTACCACTTCGTGAAAATTGGCACCCTGAACGGTGAAGTGAAACTGGCGCTTACCCAGGCGCTTGGTGACCATCATCTGCAACATATACAAGAAGTTTAGTGTGAATCTGCTGACAAAAAGAGCTTTTCAACTGGCAGGAAGTACTGCCTGAAAAGCGAGACAATTTACTAAAATTATTCGCAATTATAAAGCCAATTATATTAGTTATCCAGGTAAACGGCAAGAAAAAAGCAGACCAGTGTGGCCTGCTTTTTTGGTGGCTGAAGGAAAGTTGGTTTAGAGCTTCACAAACCGAACGGTGCGCTGCTCACGCCCATTACTAATTCGGCAGGTATATACTCCCTTGGTGAGTACGCCCGGCTTCAGGCGCACGGCTGCAGCCGAAGTAGGTGCTACCTGCTGCTCGGCTACCAGCGCCCCCCGGCTGTCGTAGATGTGCACTTGCAGGGGTACAGCCTGAAAGTCGACGGCCAGGTGCAGGTACAGCTCATCATCCTTGCTGGGGTTGGGGTAAATTAGCAGGTTCTGGCGCGGGGCGGGCGGGGCCGCGGCCAGGGGCGTGCCGGGGTTGGCCAGGTTATAGGCCCGCACAAAGTTGGGCAACCCGTAACCTATTTCGTCGTTGGGAGTGCCGGCGCGGGTACCGGAGCGCTGCAACAGGCTAATGACCTGCTGGGCCGTGAGCGTGGGGTTGGCTTGCCAGAACCCGGCTACCATACCCGCCAGCACCGGGCAGGAATAGGACGTACCATTGCCCCGGGTAACTGCCCCACTCGCGCTTACAATGGCCGTTTGCACCCCCATAGCGGCCAGGTTGGGCTTGATGCGGCCATCGGCCGTGGGCCCCCGGGAGCTGAAGCCCGCCACTGCCGATAGCGAGTCAACAGCGCCCACGGTCAGGATGGAATCGGCATCGGCCGGGGCGGTGATATAACGCCAGGTGCCGTTGCCCTCGTTACCGGCCGAACTCACCACCACCATCCCCACCCGGGCCGCTACGGTAGCCGCCCGCGTAGAAATGGCCGTGCGCCCGTTCATGTTGGCGTAGGTGTAGTCGATAGAAGGAAAGTCGAAGGTGCTGTAGCCCAGGGAGGAGCTAATCACGTCCACGCCGGCTGAATCGGCTTTTTCGGCCGCAATCAGCCAGTTGGCTTCCTCAATGGGATGTTCCGAAGCGGCATCCTCCGTAATGAACAGGCGGAAAGTAGCTTTGGGAGCAGTGCCGATGTAGGAACCCGACTCGTTGCCGCCAATGGTGGAAAGGCAGTGCGTGCCGTGGTTGTTGCGGGTGTACACCTGGGTATTCTTGTCCACCACATTGAAGGTACTGGCCAAACGCTGCTCCTGGAATATGGAGGCGAAGGCCGAGGCGGAATTCACCCCCGGAAAGCCCGCATCAAATACGGCAATCTGCATGCCTTCACCCCGAAAGCCGGCATCGTGCATCTGCACGGCTCCAATCATCTGGGCCTGGGTGAAGGCCTTGCCGTACTGACTGCGGGTGCCGCGTTCCAGCACCGGGGGCTGGTCGGTGTCCTCGCCTTTCGGCTTGCGGGTGCCGGGCAGGCCCCGGTTCAGGGTTTGGGCCGCGCGCACGCAGGGCAGAGCCTGTACCTGCAGCAGCGTAGCCGAGTCGCAGGCAACCACGGCGGCATTAAACCAGCGGGACGTATACCACACCTGCGCCCCGGAAACGGCCTTTACCTGCTGCACGTAGGCCGGCGACACGGGTAAATCCCGCGGGAGCACGGCAATATTCTGGCGCTGGCGGCGCTGAATGGCTCGGGTAGATAAAAAAGCTTGCGGCTGCGCCACCGAGAACGGCGTGCCGGCTTTATCCTTAAAATACACCAGGTGCTTGCGCACCGTACCGGTGGTTTTGGTGGGTGTGAGCGGCGGGCCAGGAGCAGCCGTAACCGTAAGCGAAGGTGGCAAACTCAGGCCAACAATAAGCAGGAGGCGGGACGAGGTCATTCAGAATAGGATTGACGTGCCGGAAGATACAACGCAGCCTGGAAAATTCACAGTTTCGCGCCGCAACTGCTGCGTTTTCAGGAATGATTTAACAGGCAAAAACCCTGCTCGGAACCGAAGCTCCGGGCAGGGTTTTTACCGGTGGCTTCACGCCAGCTACTCGGAAAGCTAGTTACCGCTTTCAATCAGCACCTCACTGCGCGACTGGCCCAGGTACTTGATGGCGGGGTTGCAGGTACCGGAACCACTCAGCTCATGCGAAAAGCGCCGCCGTACCCGGTACACGGGCCCAATTCCTTCCGCATACGTTGTGCGCAGCACGGTAGTGCCACAAACGTTTATTCCGTTGGCGGCATCCAGGTCATTAAGGGTGGTGACGGTGTTCTGGTAAGAATACGTTTTGCCGGCCCGGGCAATGCTGAAGGCCTGCCCCGCTTGGCGGTAATACCGGTTAGGCACGCGGTTGAGTACCCTGGAGGTATCCGGAGCGAAAAACGTGTCCGTGTTCCAGGAGTTTCCCTCCACTACCGGGAACACCAATTCTACCGTCCGACGCCCGTTGCGCTGCTCAGTCAACGTCTGGCGGCCTACCGTCACGGTCAGCACCGAGTCTGTAGCCCAGGCATCAGCCGGGGTAGCGCGGCGGGAACGGACGACGCGGTACACGGGCTGGCCGGTGGCATCGGGGCTGAGTTCGGCGGCTACCTGCTCCCGAAACTGAAAGCGGCTGGCCGTGGGTACGTTGTTGCGCCAGCTGGTATCAGCCACATCATAAATCCGGTACGCCCCCACGGCCACGGGATAGTATTCGGGGCCGGGGTTGGGCAGCTGCACGGTCTCATTCTGGCAGCCCGCTACGGCCGCCAGCAGCAGAACCGGGCCCAGCCACGCCGCCGTAGTTGGCAGGGCCGGGAAATAAGCGGAATAATTCTTTTTCATAGAAGACAGTTAGCGCCCTGAAAGTACCACAGGTTTAACAGGAATTCATTACGCAACCAGGCCGGGTCGCCGTTGCAACGCGCAAACGGCCCGGACAAGTGCCCGGGCCGCTTAGTTAATTCCGACCGGCCGCTTAGTGCAGAGCTACCGCTGCGGTGGGCTCCGGAATTTCGCCAATGGTGTGGCGCTCAATCCAGCCCCCGCCCAGCACGTCCTGCCCATCGTAGAATACGGCGGCCTGACCGGGCGTCACGGCGTGCACGGCCTCCTCGAAGTACACGTAAATTTTGTCGCCCTTCTGCTCCAGAAACGCCGGGGAACCATCGTGGTTGTAGCGAATTTTGGTGGTGCTCGGTACTAGGCCGCGGCCTTCCAGGGAAGCGTATTTACCCATATTGAGCTTGCCCACTACCGTGCGGGTGCTGGCCAGATCATCGAAGTTGCCGAGTACCACGCGGTTGGTGTCGGGGTCAATAGCCGTTACGTAGGCCGGGAAACCCAGCGCCACGCCCAGGCCCTTGCGCTGCCCGATAGTGTAGAACGGGTAGCCCTCATGCTTGCCCACCACGGTGCCGTCGCGCAGCACAAACTCCCCCCCGGCCACGCGCTCCTCCAGGCCCGGCACCCGGCGGCGCAGGAAGCCCCGGTAGTCATTGTCGGGAATAAAGCAGATTTCGTAGCTCTCGGGCTTGTTTACCAGCTCAGTAAAGCCCCGCTCCCGGGCAAAGTCGTAGATGGCCGTTTTGCGCAACTGCCCTAGTGGAAACAGCGTGCGGGCCAGGCTTTCCTGGGTTACGCCCCAGAGGGCATAGCTCTGGTCCTTGTTATCATCGAGGCCCTTGCTGATAACGTAGCGGCTGTTTTCCTGGCGCACCTGGGCGTAGTGGCCGGTAGCAATGAACTCGCAGCCCAGCTGATCGGCCCGGCGCAGCAGGGCATCCCACTTGATGTGGGTATTGCAGAGCACGCAGGGGTTGGGGGTGCGCCCGGCCAGGTACTCCTCGGTGAAGTTGCTGATGACGAAGTCGCCGAATTCGTCCCGGATGTCGATGATGTAGTGCGGGAAGCCCAGCTCCACGGCAATCTGGCGGGCGTCGTTGATGCTGTCGAGGGAGCAGCAGCCGGTTTCTTTCTTGCTGCCGCCCGCCGAGGCGTAGTCCCAGGTTTTCATGGTCATCCCCACCACCTCATACCCCTGCTCGTGCAGCATCACGGCTGCCACGGAGCTGTCGATGCCGCCGCTCATGGCCACCAGCACCCGTCCTTTCGTTGTATTCATACGTGAATCAAATTGCGCCCGAAGCGTGAAAGGTTCCGGCCGAATGCGCAAAGATACGAAAGCGGGACGGGTGGATGGTTACATGAGGGAATAGGTGAGTTGATGCACTATAAGGCCCTGCCATCAAAAAGCCTTGTCATGCTGAGCAGAGCGAAGGATCTTCTTCCACATGAACCAGCCGTTGCAGCGGGAGAAGATCCTTCGCTTCGCTCAGCATGACAGACGTATGCACCTTACACCTATCTGCCCACTCAACAATTCACGCAGAAGTCCCGATTATTGCAGCGGCAACGGCGGTAGCGTCGGGGCTGTTTTCCGCCTTTCGTTTCTCTTCTTATGGCTTTGTTACTTCCCGTGATGGTGCGCGGCATCAATAACCTCTCCGACGCCCGTTACTGCGCCGGCATGGGGGCTGATTCGCTCACATTTCGCCTCGACCCCGCTTTTGCCGATTATCTGACGCCGCAGGCCATGCAGGAGCTCAGCGGCTGGGTGGCCGGCGTGCAGCTCATTGGCGAGTTTGATACGCTGCCCGTGGCTGAAATTAACGCCCTGGTGGCGCAATGTGGGCTGCAGGCCGTGCTACTGCACCGCCGCCGCCCCGCCGAGGAGCTGGCCCAGCTAACCGTGCCCGCCCTGAAGCTGATCAACTGGATTCCGGACATGATGCCCGAGGACGTGGACCTGCGTTTCCGGGAGCAGGCCCCGTACTACCAGGGCTTCGTGCTGGCTACTCCGCCTTCCCCCCTGCCCAACGCGGCGGCCATGCTGCGCCTCACCGAGCAAGCCCGCACGTACAGCATCTGGCTGGGGGCTGGTTTCGCCCCTGAAACCCTACGTACCCTGGCCGATACCGTCCGGCCTGCGGGCATTGTGCTGCAAGGCGGCGACGAAATCAAGCCCGGCCTGCGCGACTTCGATGAAATGGAAGCCGTGTTTGAGCAGCTAGAAGAGGAATAACCGCCTGCATTTAGCTACAGGGCACCTGCCGCCGCTTGGTAGTGCCGGGCGGCGGCAGGTGCCCCGCTTAAAGCTACGCCATTACCGTTAGCGTAGAGAGAAAGGGAGCAGTGAGCCACTCCGGTCCGTTCAGGGTCAGCAGGGCGGCAGCCTGGGGTAGCGGCAGGCTTTTGGTGAACAGCCGCCAGGCCAGCGGGGCCGGCAACTCTATGGTGGCGGTGGCGGCAGCCCCGGGCAGATGCCCCAGCCTCCAGCCAGCTTCTTCCCGCCGCAGTTCCCAGTGCCCCTGCCCGGTAACCGCCACCCGCAGCAGCGTGCCGACGGGGGCGGCAACCTCCCGGTAGTGGTGAGGCAGTGCTTGCAGGCAGGTTTCCAGAAACGGCCGGTACAGCCCTACTTGCAGCAGGGCATCTTGCTGCCCCACTGCCTGCCGGATTTGCTGTTGATGATGCCATTTTTCGGTGTACTCGCGGGCTATGTGGAAATGGTTGGTAGAATGCTCCTCCCCGGCCCAAGCCACCGAAAAAGCCGCCGGTGCGGCCGGATTCAGGTGGTGTAGCAAGGCCGTGTACTGCGGGCCGGCGTATTCTAGCAACCCAATCAGCACGGCCGGGCTGAGCCGCCGCCCGGCCTCCACCCAGCTTTTATTGAGCTGGTTGAGGTAGGTTACCACATCCGCATACGCACCGCTGGCGGGGCCGGCACCAACAAAATGCCCGTCCCGCAGCATGGATACGCTGCGTAAGCTGCCATCCAGCAAGTGCAGCGCCACATCATGCACCGTCCAGCCCCAGCCCCGCCAGGGCCGCTGCCAATCAGTGGAGTTTAGGCTGCGCAGTACTTCCAGCAGGCGGTTATCCAGTTCCGGGAAGAGCGGTAGAGTTTGAGGTATAGCAACCGGCTCCATCAGGCAGGTTATTTGCGGGCCAAGTATAGCAGAAAGGGCGCAGCCTGCATTGGCTGCGCCCTTTCTGCTGCTTTCCAGGCGGCTACCGAGTTTAGCTTACCCGAAACTGCAGGTATTTGATAGGAACGCCCAAGGTGCGGTATTTGCGCTCAAAGGTGGTTTGGATGTCCTCGGCGTGGGGCAGCAATTCGGGCGTGGCGTAGAGGTCCTTGGTGTGGGCCACCACGGTAGCACCGAGACGCTGCTGCACGGTTTCCAGGGAGTAGTCGAACAGGTCCTCGTTGTCGGTTTTGAGGTGAATCAGGCCGCCGGAGCGCAGAATCTGCTGGTACAAATCCAGGAAGCGCGGGGCGGTGAGGCGGCGCTTAATGTCCCGGTCGCGGGGGCGCGGGTCGGGGAAGGTAATCCAGATTTCGTGCAACTCGCCGGGGGCAAAGTGGGTGAGCAGGTCGTGGGCGCGGGTGCGGATAAAGCCCACGTTTTTCAGGCCCAACGCTTCGGCCCGGGTGCTGCCCCGCCAGATTCTTTCGCCCTTGATATCCAGCCCCAGAAAGTTGCGCTCCGGGTACCGCTCGGCCAGGCCCACCGTGTACTCGCCCTTGCCGCAGCCTACTTCCAGGGTAATCGGGTGTGGGTGGTAAAAGAACTCCTGGTGCCAGCGGCCGCCGAGCTGCTGATAGGTGGCTTTACCGGGTTCTACTACATCGGGCCGTTCGGCATTATCGGCAAAGCGCTTCAGTTTTACGCGACTCACTGGGTTGGTTTTTCGTGGTTGGTTTTTGGTTGTTCGTTGCTCGATTTCAGTGGTTGGAAGCCGTTGATGCGTTCTGCCACCAACGAAAAACCAACAACCAAAAACGAACAACGACTTTACAGCTCCTCAATTTCCGCCACCACAAAGGTACTGCCCCCGATGAAGACTACATCATCGGGCTGAGCGGCAGCGCGGGCAGCCGCCACGGCCTGGGACACCGGGCCGTGCACGGCTCCAAACAAGCCGACCGCCGCAGCTTTGGCCGCCAGCTCATCGGCCGACAAAGCCCGCGGAATAGTGGCCTGGCAAAAATAATACGTAGCCTCCCGGGGCAGCAGGCTCAGCATCTTACTCACATCCTTGTCCTGCACCACCCCCAGCACAACGTGCAGCCGCCGGTACGGTAGCCGCGCCAGCTGTTCGGTTATGAAACGGATGCCCGCCTCGTTATGCCCCGTGTCGCAGATTACCAGCGGCTGGAGGCCCAGTATCGTCCAGCGGCCCTTGAAACCGGTCAGTGCCCGCACGTCGCGCAGGCCGCGGCGCAGGGCCTGCTCGCTGATGTGGTAGCCCTGGCGGCGCAGCTCTTCCACGGTAGCCAGCACGCCGGGCAGGTTCAGACGCTGGTAGTCGCCTACTAAGCCCAGTTCCACATCATCCACGTAGGCCGCGTTGTTGTGCAGCACGCGCAGGTGCTGGGTGGGCTCGTCGGGAGCCGGCTGCTGTGCTAGCTCCACACGAAACCGCGCATCGGCAAATAGCAGCGGGGCACCTTCCGCTTCCGCTTTCAGCCGGAATACGTCGGCTACTGCGGGCTGGGTCTGGCTGATGATGGCGGGCACGCCGGGCTTGATGATGCCGGCTTTTTCGGCCGCAATGAGCGGCAGCGTCTCGCCCAGCAGGTTCTGGTGGTCGAGGCTGATGTTGGTGATGAGCGAAACCAGCGGGCGGATGATGTTGGTGGAGTCCAGCCGGCCGCCCAGGCCCACTTCCACTACGGCCACGTCAACCTGTTGCTGGGCAAAGTAATCAAAGCACAACGCCACGCACATCTCAAAAAACGAGGGCTGCACCTCATCAAACAGTCCGCGCCACTTTGCCACCCACTGCACCAGGTAATCGGGGTCCAGGTCCTGACCGTTTACTTTGATGCGCTCCGTGAATTCCTTGAGGTGGGGAGAGGTGTAGAGGCCCACCTTATAGCCCGCCGCTTGCAACACCGCGGCCAGCATGTTCGAGGAGCTGCCCTTGCCGTTGGTACCGGCCACATGCACGCAGCGCAGCTGCCGCTCGGGGTTACCCATGGCCGCTGCCAGCTCCTCCGTGCGCTGCAACCCCGGCTTGTACCCCGCCTCGCCCACCCGCTGAAACATGGGCAGCTGCTGGTAGAGAAAGTCGAGGGTTTGCTGGTAGGTCATGAGGGGTAGCAATGGGCAGACTACAAAGGTAGCAACTCCACCACTGGCAGACATGCCCTGAAAAGCAACATGCCACCCTGTGGCCAGGGTGGCGTGTTGTTACTGCGTTTCGAGCAAGCCTACCGCACCGTGAAGCGGAACGTGTAGAAGCCGGTGGCTCCGCCCTCGGCCGAGCTGGTGCGCCGGAACTCTACCTTCTCCAAGGCATCCCGGCACAACCTGTCCTGGGCCGGTGATACGTTGCCGGAAACCTTGGTTACGGCTTCTACCTCACCGTCGGCGTTGATTTTGATTTTGTAGCGCACGAAGCCGGAGTTATTATCAACCCCCGCCACATCCGGTTTGCTGACCACGGCCCAGCCGGCCATTTCCAGGCCGCCGCTGCCGGGGCTGGTGCCGCGGCCGCCGCTGCCCGGCTCGCCGGAGTAGGCCGTGCCACCGTAGGTGCCGCGCGGGTCGCCTTTGTCGCCCACGGTGCCGGGGTTGTCGCCGTTGTTGTTGCCGGTGGGCGCGTTGCTGGTGCCGTTCACGCCGTTGCCGCCGCCCGCGTTGCTGTTGGCCCGGGGCGTGAATACGGCGCGCTGGTCAACCTTGGGTTTGGGGGGCGTGGGCTTCACTTCCTCCCGGGGCGGGGCGGGTTTTTCAGCGGGCGGAGCCGTTACGGGGCTTTCCTCGGCCTCACTGGTGACTACGCGCGTCTCGCTGGGCGGCGTGGGGTCGGGTTGGGCGGTGGGCTGGGGCGGCGTGGGGTCGGGCTGGGCGGCGGGCGGGCGGCTGTCTTCCCGGTTCTGCGACTCGTTGGCCGGCGCCTGACTCTGAATGTCGCCGGAGCCTACCTCATCCACCCCGTAGTTCAGTTCCACCCCGTCGCCACCCAGGGCTTCCAGCGGCGGATCGGGGCCCTTGAACACGGTAAAGATGAATAGCGCCGCCAGAACCGCGTGCAGGGCCACGGTGCCAATCAGGGCCTCGCGCCGGTGTTCTTCCCGATAGTCAGTTGCCATGTTGTTGTTAGTGTAAGGGCGCGGCCTCAAGGCGGTATCCTGTTCCGGTAAACCGGACGCCCCGCTCCGCAAGGCGGTAGACGGGGCGTATGCTATAATCCTGAACGACAAAACGACCGTTCCTGGTTCAGGGACGTGGGGCCGGCTACTTGCTGGCGGCCTGCTGGGCCTGAGTGGCCATAACCATCTTAATCTTGAGCCGGTTGCCGATTTCGAGAATGTCCACCAGCTTCTGCACGTTCAGGGAAGCATCTACCCGCAGCACGGCCGTGGGGCTTTCCAGGCCCTGGGTGCGGCGCTGCAGCTCAGCTTCCAGCTGCTGGGCCGTGGTAGGCTGGCGGTCAATGAAGTACGAGCCGCCAGCATCCACGGAGATGGTAATGGGCTGCTTCATCATCTGCTTGCTGCTTTTGGCACTGGGCAGCATGAGCTTGATGATGTTAGGGTTCACCATCGTCGACACAATCAGGAAGAACAGCATCAGGAAGAACATGATGTCGTTCATCGAGCTGGTCTCGACGTGGGAGGAAAGCTTACGACGCCGGCTGAGGTCCATTGCGGTGAAATTGTGAAAGGTGAAGTTGTGAAGGGTAAAAGTGCCGAATGAGCCGAGAATCGATTCACAACTTCACCTTTCACAAGTTCACCTCTAGTTGTCCTGAAGAATGTCCATGAACTCGATGGCCGAGTTTTCCATGCGGAACACCATGCGTTCCACCATGATGCTGAGCCAGTGGTAGCCGACGTGGGCAATGATACCCACGATGAGGCCCGCCGCCGAGGTCACCATTTTGGTGTACAGACCGCCCGAAATCTGGGCAATACCAAAGTCGCCGGTGGAGCTAATGGCGTAGAAAATCTTGATTACCCCGATGATGGTACCCACGAAACCGAGCATGGGGGCCACGCCCGCAATAATGCCCAGCACGTTGATATTCTTTTCAAGGCGGGCAATTTCAATCTTGCCCACGTTTTCCACGCTGGTTTCGATTTCCTTGAGCGGCAGGCCAATCCGGCGGATACCTTTCTCAATCATGCGGGCCAGCGGCGTGGAGTTTTGGGCGCACAGCATCTTGGCCCCCTGCAAATCACCCTTTACCATCAGGTTGCGGATGCCGGGCATGAACGACTCGGGCACCGCTCCCGCTTTGCGGATAGTGATGTAGCGCTCCAGAATGATGTAAATGGAAATAAACGAGAGCAAAAACAACGGCACCATAATCCAGCCCCCGGCCAGAATCAGGTCGATGAGCGAGAGGCCGGGCGCGGCAGCTGCCGCGGCGTTGGCAGCCGTAGCAGCGGAGTCAGCAGCGGCGGCGGGCGTAGCGGCGGGGGCCGCGTCGCCAACCTGGAGTTGCAGCAGCAAGGAAAGCAGGTGCGTCATGCGGGAGAGAAAGTGAGAAGCAAAAGAAAAGCTAAAACACCAGGACCTTAATTAGGTAGCCCTGAGTATTTTAGCTTTTCACAAATGCGTAGTAGTACGTCAAGTGGGAGGTTAGTAATTTTTGATCCACAAGTCGCCAAGGCGCTTGCGCAGAATGCTGGCCTGGCGGTCGGCCGAAGCGCGGTCTGGATAGTCGGCGGCCGACAGCATATACTGGCGGCTACCGGCAGCCGGCAGAATCACGCGGGCCGGGTGCCCCAACCGCACCAGTGCCTGCCGACCCTTCTCGGCATTGGCGAGACTGGTGTAGGAACCGGCTACGATGTAATAACGACCCGTGCGGCTTTTAATTGTCGAAGAAGCGGCTCCATTGGTTGCATTGGTGGCGGCAGCTTTTTCCCAGCCCGGCGCTTTAGCGGCCGGCTTGGCGGCTGCTTTGCCTTTTACGGTTTGCACCGCTGGCTTAACAATTGGCTTAACCACGACCGTAGCTACTACGGCGGGGCGGCTCACGACAACTGGCGTGGCGGCCGGAGCTGTAGCCACTGCCGCGGCGGCTGGCTCGGGGGCCACGCTGGGCGTGGGGGTAGCAGTTAGCTCCGACGAAGGGTTGGCCAAAGTGGCCTGCTGGCTACGTACCGGGGGTGCCACCACCTCCGCGGCCGGAGCTGTGGCCGTTACGGCCGGCAGCGGCAGGCGCAGCTGCTCGGGCAGGTAGCCGAACATATCGGCGAAGAAGTAATTGGCTGATAGTACCAGCCCGGCAATAACCACGGTGCCTACCGTGCGGAAAGCGCGGGCCACTTTTTTCGAGCGGGATGCGGCCAGCAAGGGTGCCGGAGTAGGGCGCTCCCGGGCCAGCAGGGCGTCCGTAGCGCGCACGGGGCGCGACACGAGCTCGGGCAAACCGAAGCTGGAACTCAACAGGTTCTGGCCGCCGGCATACTCAAACTCCAGGCCCCGACCGGGGGTGCGGCGGAAAACGCCTACCCCGTTCAGCTCGGTGCGCGCACCGCTTTCCAGCTCCTGCTCCATGCGCAGCACTGCCTCGCGCACCAACTGGCGGGCCTGGGCGGTGCTAATGCTGAGTTGGGCGCTCAGGGCATCTACCAGCAACCCGTCGTTGCGGGTGAGCGACTGGTTGAAGGCTACGCGCTTGGCCGGCGGAGCCAGCGTGTGCCGCACCGGGTGAATTTGGGCGGGCGCATAGTCAGCAATCAGGCCACCAAAATCAGGAATAATGACGCAGTCATGGTCCCGTAGCAAGGTGCGGATATGGTCAGAAAGCATTCGGTTGCGGGTACTGGTACAGAAAAAACGCCGGGCGGAAAACAGCTAAAACACCCCGCATCCTGAGCACAGCGAAGGACCTTGCCCCGCTTTCACAACCAATCTGGTTATGCGTTCAGGCGGGGCAAGGTCCTTCGCTGTGCTCAGGATGACAGATGATTAGCTGGTTGGTTCCGCATTAAATCAGCGCCGAATTAAAAGTCATACGTTACGCCAGCCAGCACGTTGATTCCCTTCACCGGATAGTTCAGGAACCGCTCATACTTGCGGCCAATGAGGTTGTTGCCTAAAGCAAAGATGCTCAGATTTTCCATAATCCGGTAATCAGCCCGCAGATTCAGGTCGATTACCGAGTCGGTGGGGCGCACAACATAGCGGTAGCCGGATTCGGGAATGGGCGAAGAGGGAGTACCGACCCGACCCGTGCCGTAGCTGGAGCTGTAGGTGTAGAGCTCACCCCCCACCAGCAGCTTGTTGTAGAAGTTGTAGGAGCCAAATAGTACACCCTGGAAGGCCGGACGATGGAAGGCTTCGGCCAGCGTCTTCACGTTGTAGCCGTTATAATCGGCCTTGAAACCCAGGCGAAATTGCTCGGCGGCGTTGTAGATGATTTCGCCGTGCACGTTGACCAGCTGGGTGGCTTTGGGGTCGTACACCAAGTCGAACTTGCTGGAGTCGCGGCGGGAGTTGTTGTAGAAGTACAGGTTCCGGTCGTTACTCAGCGTAACCCGGGCGTTCAACTCCAGAGCCCGGGCCGGCGCGGCCTGGAACCCGAAGTATACCGTGGGTCCGCGACGGGTATCGGCCACGCGCACGTTGGGAGCCAGCCAGGGGTTTTCGGTGGTCAGGTCGTACATCGTTACGCGCTGAATAGCGCCGCCCAAGCCCGCGTACACCACGAACTTGTCCTCCGTGACCGTGTATCCCGCCCGCACAGCCGGATACACATTGAACTGCCGGGCGTTGCCGATGGTGTCGCCGGTATAGCCCAGCGTGGCCCCCACCGAGACGGCCAGCCGGTCCAGGGTCAGCTCGTAGGCGGGCGTTACCTGCACGAAGGGTCGGCTCACGGTGAGCGAGTCCTTGTGGGAGATGAACGAGACGTCGCCGTTCACGCTTACGCGGCTGGTTTCGCCCAGCTTGTAGCCGGAGCGCAGGGTGGCGTACACGTTGCTTTCCCGGGCGTTGTAGAAGTCAGACCAGTAGTTGAAGCCCAGGCCCAAGTCGTACTGGAAAGCCGCGTCCTTGGCTCGGTTGCGGGCATACACCTTGATGGCTGCGCGTTTGAACACCTGCTTGATGCTGTCGGCTTTGGGCAGCTCACGCAGCACATTGCTATTGTAGCCGTAGAAGTTGTACCGCTCCCGGCCCACGTCCACCTTCGCGCCCAGCACCAGCGGGCCTTGGTAGGTTTCGCCGTTCAGGCCCAAGCTGGTCTGGCTCTGGCCGGAGTTGCGGCGGTCCACCGGGCCGTTGGCCGACGAGAGGTGCTTGAAGTCGAGGCCGTAGCTGCCGGCTTCGGAGCGGGTGTTGTGCAGGTAGGCCCGGCCGTAGGCGGTGCCGTAGTTGCCCAGGGCCGCCTTCAGGTAGTTACCGGTGAGGGGGGCCAACTCCTCCTGGCGGATGGTGAGTACCCGCACCGAGGGATTCAGCTTATCGGCGGGCAGGCGGAAATCGGAGAAGGAGTAGTTGACGGGCTCGGTGGATTTGGCCGGGGCCTCAATCTTTACTTTTTCGAAGTTGCGGGTGGCCTCGGGCAGCTCGTTCACCCGCTCCTTTACAATCTCAATTTCCGCGTCCTCAATCTTGCCGCGCGTCTTCTGTGCCCAGGAATCAGTACCGTGGGCGGTGGCAGTCAGCAGGGCCGCAGCGGCCAGCAGTTTCGACGAATTTGTCATTCTATCTGGGAAACTCAAGTAAGGAGAAAAGCTGGGGTCTAGGCCTGTAAGCTGCTGGCAGCCTCTCTCCTATTACTCAGGGTTTATTTCTTATTATCAACCAATTATTGCGCTTTGCCTCAAGCAGTGCTTGTAGCTATTGTTGCTGCGCCGCTATTCCTCCCGGGGTGTGGTGCTGGGGTTGCTGGTGGTGTCGGCGGGTTGCGCCTCCGAGGGAGCCAACGAGTTGCGCACCGGCGTTTTGCCCGTAGTGGTTTTGCCGGTCGGCTTAGTAGTCGGAGCGGGTTTAGTGGTTGATTTGGGCGTAGTAGCCGGGGCCGACTTCGGCGTAGTTTTGGGCGGGCTTGGGGCCGGCGCGGTGGCCGGGTCGGCGGGAAGGGCGGCGAGGCGCTCCTTGGCCCCGGCCACCACCTCGGCTACCGGAAATTTGTTGTCGATGATGGAATTGAGCGTGGCCCGGGCCTGGAATACCTCGTTCTGGGCCACGTAGATGTCGGAAATCAGCAGGAAGGCCCGGCCCAGCCACAGGTCGTAGTTGGCGAAGTCGGAATTGCTCTTGTAGGCCGCATCCAGGGCTTCGGGGTACTTCTTTTGCTGGTAGAGGGCGCTGGCAATCAGGTACTGCGCCTCGGCCCCGCTCTCATCCTTGGCGGTGGCGGCGGCCGTGGTCAGCTCCCCGATGGCCTGCTCCAGGCTGCCGGCTTTGTAGCTGGCTTTGCCCAGGTACAGCAGGGCCAGGTTGGTGGCGTTGAGCGAAGCGCCGCCTTGGGCCTGCAGCTCCTGGGCCACCCGGCGGGTGCCTTCCAGGTCGCCGGCCTCGTAGTAGCTCTTCATCAGCCCGATGCTGGCGTTGGCCACCTCGCGCTTGTTCTGCGACACCTCGCGCAGACGGCTGTAGTATTTGGCGGCCTCGGCGTAGTTCTTGTTTTCAAACTCCAGGTCGGCCACCCGGCCCACGGCCCGGTTCACAAACTCGCTTTTGCCTTCTTCCACCACCGCTTTCAGGCGGGGCAGCGCGTCGGTTTTGCGGCCCGTGCGCAGGTAAGAGTCGGCCAGGAAGTAGCGGCCGTCGGCGGCCAGGGCGGTGCTGGGGTACTGCTGCAGGTAGCCTTCGAGGCGCGGAATGGCCTGGGCGTATTTCTCAGCCAGGTACAAGGACTTGGCGGCCTCAAACTCCACGCTTTCGGTGGCTTTGCTGTCGGGGTTCTGCTGCTTGAACTGTGCCAGGTACTGGTCGAATTCCTCCGTTTTGCCCTGGGCGCTCAGGCTTTCCTGCAGGCTGTAGATGGCGCTGCTGGCCGACTTGGTGCGCGGAAATTGGGTGAGCACCCGCTTGAAATCCTCGGCGGCTTTATCGTGCTGGTCCAGGTTCTGGTAGGCCACACCGCGCTTCTGCAAAGCCTGCGGAATGAGGGCCGAGTTGGGGCGGTTGTTGATAAGCTTGGTGAAGCCATCCACGGCGGGTTGGAAGGAGCCGGCCTCATAATCAAGTTGTGCCTGCTGGTACACCGCGTCATCGGCGTAGCGCGAGTTGGGCGAGGTTTTGAGCAGGGTGCTGAGGGTGGCACTGGCTTCCTCCCGCTTGCCCAGCAGCCCTAGCACCACGCTTTTCTGGTAGTAGGCGTAGTCCTTGTCGGCGGCGTTGGCCTGAATGACTTTGTTATACTGGTCGAGGGCCTGCTGGTACTGCTTGCTGATGTAGTAGGTGTCGCCCAGGCGCAAGGTCACATCGTAATAATTCGGGCTAGTTGGCTTGGCTACGGGGTCCTGTAGCCAGGCCTGGAACTGCTGCCGGGCCCGGTCGTACTGCTTGGTGTTGTAGTAGGCGTAACCCAGGCCGTAGCGGGCCTTCTGGTCGAAGTCGGTTTCGGAGGCCGTGCCGGTGCGGGCCGTGCGAGCGGCGGCGGTGTAGGCTGTAATGGCGGGCTGATACTGCTGCCCAATGCTGTAGATTTCGCCCTTCAATACCTGAGCTGCGGCGCGCAGGGCCTCGTCCTCGGGGTATTTCAGGCTCTTATCCAGCACCGGCAAAGCGTCCTGGTAGCGGTTGTCGTTGTAGAGGGTGGCCGCCTGCAGGTAGGCCACGCGCTGGTAGGTGGCGTTCAGCTTCTGGCTCCGGTCGTCGAGGTTATCGAGGTAGCCCAGGGCCTGGGCGTAGTCGGAGGAATTAAGAAAACTCTGGCTCAGAATGTCGTCGGCGGCGGCGCGGTTCTTGGAGCGGGGGTACCGCTTGCCAAAGTCGCGCAGGGAGTTGATGACTTCCTGGGTGTTGCCCAGCTCGTAGCTGACCTGGGCGTATTTCAGCGTAGCGTTTTCGGTAATCACCTTGTCGAAGGTGAGCTTGCGGGCCGCGTCAAACGAGTTCAGCGCCAAAGGCTTCTGGTTGGTTTTGAGGTAGCTCAGGCCCAGGTGGTAGGCGGCATTCTGGCCCAGCGAGTCGCGGCGGGCGGCCACGCCCTTCAGGTTGCCAATGGCGCCCTTGAAGTCGCCCTGCTTGAAGTTGGCGTACCCGATTTTGTACTGCACCTCGGGCTCAATCTTCTTGCGGCCGGCGGCGTACTTATCAAAGTACTCGGCGGCCTGCTTGAAGTCCTCCTTCTGGTAGTAGGCGTCGCCCACCAGCAGCTGAATTTCGTCGGCGCTTTGGGGCGGCGGGGTTTGCTGCAGGGCCGGGGTGGCGTAGGCAATCAGCCCGTCGTAGTCGCCTTCCTTGTAGTAAATCTGCGACATAACGGCCGGCACCACGGGCTTGTAGGCATCGTTCTGCTCGGCTACGGCCAGATCCTTGCGGGCCCCGGCGTAGTCGCCGGCGCGGTAGGCCAGGTAGCCGGCGTAGTAGGAGCTGGCAAAGCGGTACTGGTGGTTGCCGGCTTTGTTGCGGTCGAATTGCAGCTTAGCCTTATCGAACTCCTTTTGGGCGAAATAGGCGTAGCCGAGCTTGAACTCGGCCTCGGCCCGCTGGTCGTCGGTGAGGTTGTCGGGGCCCACCTTCTGCAGGTAGTCGATGGCCCGCACGTAGTCTTTCTTATCGAAGTAGAACTTGCCCAGCTCGAAATAGGCCTGGGCGGCCTTGGGGTGGGCCGGGTTCTGGGTGGCGAAGGCCAGGATGCGGTCCTCGGCGTCGGGGTGGAACAGGTAGAGGCCGGCTACGGCGTAGTAGTACTCGGCATCCTGGGTGCGGCCGGGGGCTAGCTCGCCGGTGCGGCGCTGGGTGAGGTCGAGGTAGCGTTGGAAAGCCTGCTGGGCCGCGCCGTACTTGCCACGGTCGAATAGTTCGAGGCCTTCCTGGAAGTGGCGTTCATCAGCGGTGAACACCTGCGTTTGCTGGGCCGAGGCTGCCAGCGGGGCGGCAGCGGAAAGGGAGGCGGCCAGCGCCAGGCGGGGGAATAGTTTCATCAGAAAGCGTTACGCGGAAGAGGAGCCGCGGCGGCAAGCCGCAACGGGGGTAGCCAAAAGTAGCGAAAAGTTCGGGCGGGGTTGCCCCGGAATGGGCCTTTCTGCGGGTTTTAACGCGCAACGGGGTGGGTTTGGTGTGCGGTAGCGCTGAATGCTCTCTCTACCTGGCCTTCTTATTCAGAACCCATTGGGCTTTGCCGCTCAAATTTGACAGGCACCGTAAACTGTATTGGACACGCCTGCCCCTGCCGATACGCTGGCTTCCACCGGGGCATTTGGCGCACTACGCGTAGGGCTTCGTTGTCGTAAGGATTCCCGATTCCTTTCATCAGCACCACATTGGTCACTTGCCCGTTGGCCTGAATCGTGAAGCCCATAAATACCCGTTTCCCGTTGGGTTTCGCTGTTTGCCAGTTGATGCTCCGCTGAAAAAACAGGAACATGGCTTCTGTACCACCAGGAAACTCCGGGTATCTATTCCAGCGGCCGGTTTTATCCAGGCTATCGGCTTTGTGGCTTACGTGGGCACCGAAACCAGCCCCATACTTCTGCTCCAGCAGCGGCCAGAGCGCGGAGTCATAGCACTGCCAGTAGCTGCCGGGCCCATCCTCACCGACGAAGCTCCACTGGATGTTATAGTCCATACGGAGTACGTCGTGGTAGGCATTTTCTACTGGTAGCGTTTCTATGCTGTGTAACTCGTAGCGCCTGGCGGCAAAGTCGCGGCGGGCGGCAGCTGCAGCCTGGGTGCACGTATCCGGCGCCTGCACGGCAACTGTCGGCAGGGTTTCAGTGAAGCGGATAGGTTGTTGGCACCCCTTGCTAAACAACATGGCTCCTATCGACAGAAGGTGGCAACCCATGTAGTATCCCATAGCAGAACAAGGTAGTAACGCAATCTATAACAGTATCCTTGTACCGATATTGCTGGTCTTTACATCACGTATTGTTATACCCTTCACGAGGGCACTACCGAAGCCTCACTGTACAATGTGGTTGCGCACCAAGTGCCACGTGCGCCACTGGCCGTTGCGGTTAATGCGGCGGAGTACAACACCCTGACCGGGCACCCAGTAGTAGTGCGTCGGCCAGCCACCTTCCGAAATATCCGTCGTGAGCTTTACCTGTAGCAAGCCCGCGTAGGTGGCACCGTTAAGAATTGTCGGCTGCGAATACCAGTATGGGTACATCACAGCCGTATAGGCTATCAGAAACGTGGGTTTGTCTTTATCGATACTGTAGGGAAACACTAGCTCACCGCCTGCGTCAGCGGTACTGTTGGGAAGGTAGCGGCCTCGTTCCAACACCCAGCAGGGACCTTTTGTGCTCTGGCTTTCCCGATAAGGCAAGTCGCACTCCCTATGAATTGTATAGTAATGGCTGCCGCTTATTGTTGAGCTTGTCCGGACAGTAAATGCTTCATATTTCAGCGCTACCCTATCAAATGTTCCTCCAGCGCCTATTCGCAGAATATCCTTCTGCGTCGAAACTACCCACACGCTATCCAACTGCCGGGTAACGGAGTCCCGGTAAATCCAGTAGGTACCGGGCTCGAACAGCGTGTAGGCCTTCAACCCGGCCGGCAGGAGTACCGACTCCGGCTCGGGGGCAGGTTTCTGACAGGCAGCGCCCACAGCCACTACGGCCAGGCCCAGGATGCGCTGGAAGGATAGAGTAGAAACAGGCATATGGAATAAGGCAACGGGTATAGCTACCGGCGAAATATAGGCGCTTTACCGCTGACGTTTCACACCGTTACCTTGCGGCCGGCTGGTTTACGCCCAATCCTTACATCTATGCGCCGCATCCGTTTACTACTCCCGCTGTTGCTGGCGGCCTGCTCCTCGCCTACTGCTGAGCGCACCAACTACCCGCAGAACCCGGCTATTTCGGATACCCAGGGCCAGCCGCGAGATTCCAGCACGTTCTACTTCCCGGCGGCAGCCACTTTACCTAAGCCCTCATCTCCTATCGACTCCCTGGAAGCCGATGAGCAGACCACCCAGGCCAAAGACTGCCAGTTTACGCTCCGCAATGCCTCAACCAATCTGATTTTCTTCGGGGCTCCGGTGCTGTCGAATTATTACCTGGGGCACGACACCTACCGGTTTCTGTGGCTGCGCTCCTTTGAGAAGCCCGTGCTTATTACACTTACCCGCCAGGGCAGCGGGGCCGTGCTACGCACCCAATGGCTGAGCAAATGGGCCGGGCTTCCGAAAATCCAGCTCAGCAGTATTGATTTCACTTCTCTTGATCTGCCACTGGCTAAACGGGAGCGGCTGAGAGCGGCTGATCGAGCCCACCGCGCCGACCCTGAAGTGCAGCGCAATCTGGCCGAGCGTAACCGCCCGGCCGAGCGGCTACCGCAGCTGGAAACAACCCGCACCATCACGCTGCTACAGTGGCAGCAGTTTGAGCAGTTGCTGCAGCAGGGTAATTTTCAACAGTTGGTAACATGCGGGCCGCATACTGTAATGGACGGTGCCTACTGGATTCTAGAATCCCATACGGCCAGCGGCTACCACGCGGTATTCCGCCACAGCCCGGAGGAGCAGGACAGTTTCCGCCAGGCCTGTGAGTATCTGATTGATTTGAGTTCGGCGCGGAATGAGGAACGATATTAGCCTGTTTGGTATGCTACGCGCCCTTTTGCTGGTCCTGCTGCTGGCGGCCTGCTCCTCGCCTGCTGACAATCAGTCGGCCTACCCGCAGAATCCGGCTATATCCGATGCGCAGGGCTACCCACGGGATTCCAGCACGTTGTACTTCCCCGCTGCAGATTCCTCCTATATCGACTCTATCACGGCACACACAACCAGCACTCCGCCTCATGAACTCCTACTGGCCTCCTGCAACCTGTGGCATTTCGGGGCTCCGGTGCTGTCGAACTACTACCTCGGGGCTAATCGGTACCGGTTCCTGTGGCTACGGTCTTTTAGCCGACCAGTGCTGCTTACGCTAACCCAACGGGCCACTGGCGCAATATTGCGGACGCAGTTTCTGGACAAGCCCGCCTGCAGCCCGCAGCTGTCCGCCATCCTGTTTATCCCGCCGGGTACATCCGCAACGCAGGAAAGAAAACTACAGCAGGAGTTTCAAAAGCGTCAGGCTGACCCGGCCATGCAGCAGGCAAGAGCCAGGGTCAACCGCCCTCCAATTCAGTTGGTGGCACTGGAAACAACACATCCTGTAAGCCCGGCACAGTGGGGGCGTTTTGCGCAGTTGCTGCAGAACAGTGCATTTCAGCAACTGCCCACTTATGAGGAGTCGATGACGCTGGATGGCGCATATTGGCTGCTGGAAGCCCACAAGGCCAGCGGCTACCACGCAGTATTCCGCCACAGCCCGGAAAAACAGGATAATTTCCGCCGGGCCTGCGAGTATCTGCTGGACCTGAGCTCGGCCCGAAAAGAGGATCGGTAGTAGCACCGTAAACGCAACCATTAGCCGGTCCCGCGCCTCTCTGGGGTACTTTCCACGTATTCCCGGCTGATGCGCCTGCTCTCTTCCGCGTTTTTATTCCTGCTGATTCCCTTTTCCATTTTCGCCCAGACCCGCCAGCTGCGGGGCACCGTGCAGGATGCCGCTACGCAGGCGCCGGTACCGTTTGCCTCGGTGGGCGTGGCGGGTAAGCCCTTCGGGACGGTGGCCGATAGCGCCGGCCGGTTCCGGTTTGCCCTGCCCGATTCGGTGGCCGGGCCTGTGCTGGTTTCCTGCGTGGGCTACGCTACCCAGCGGGTACCGGTGGCGGCGGTGCAGGCCGGGGGCGCTGTTCGGTTGAAGCCGCTGGGCCAGCAGCTTGGGGGCGTAACGGTGCGGCCCGGCAAGGTGCGCACCCGCACGTTCGGGCGCTCGGCCGCGTCCTCGTTCATGACGGCCCGCCTCTATACTGAGCCCGGCCTGGTGAGCGACGAGCTGGGCAAAGAGCAGGGCACCATCATTCCGCTGACTACGGATTGCCGCCTGTGCGACGTGAACCTGTTCGTGGCCTTCAACCGGTTCCGGTCCGTAACGCTGCGGCTGCTGCTGTACAGGGTGCGCCATGGCCAGCCCGCCGAGCCTCTGTCCCAGCCCGATATCCGCTTCACCGTGACCCAGCCCCGAGGCTGGGTGCGGGTTGATTTGCTGCCCTACAACCTGTATCTGCAGGGCCTGAAGGAAGTAGCCGTAACGGTGCAGTGGCTGCAGAGTGCAGCGCAGGAAGGCAGCCCCAAAGCCTTCGGCATTGCCGCCGTGCCGCTGCCGGGCCACAGCGTGTTCACCCGCGACAAAAGCCAGGCTCGCTGGCAGAAAGTCACGCCCGGCTACCTGAGTATCTACCTCACCGCCGATACCTATCAAACGGCCGGCAAACATTCCGAGCCGGAGCCCGTGGCCGCCGCAGCTGAAGATGTTCCCGAAAACTACGTGGTGGCGGATAGCCTGAAACCTTTGCTTTTTAGCGGCTCAACAGCTGCTCTGCTCCCCAACCCGCAGCACTACGGCAGCAACCCCGCCGCCGGCCACTACCTGCAGGCCCGGGGCGGCCGGCTTTACTATGAGCGGTACGGGCAAGGCCCACCGCTGCTGTTGCTGCACGGCAACGGGCAGTCCATTGCCAATTTTCAGCTCCAGATTCCCGAGCTGGCCCGGCACTTCACCGTCATTGCCCTCGATACCCGAGGCCAGGGCCGCAGCCAGGATTTCACCACCCAGGACTACAGCTACGAGCTGTTTGCCGACGACGTGCGCCAGCTGCTGGACACCCTGCACCTGCGCCAAGTGAATATTGTGGGCTGGAGCGACGGGGGCAACACAGCCTTGAGCCTCGCCCTGCACCACCCGGAGTACGTGGGCCGCCTGGCCATTATGGGAGCCAACCTCTTCCCGACTCCCGAAGCCATCGAGCCGGCCGTGCTGGCCCGGTTTCAGCGCCAGTTGCAGCAGGCTCAGGCCCAAAGCACTACCTCCACCGCAACCCGGCTGCTCCGGCTGCTGGTGCAGGAGCCGCATTTCACCCTGCCGCAAATCAGCACTATTCAGGCCCCGGTGTTGGTAATGGCCGGGCAGCGCGACGTGATTCGGGAGGCACACACGCAGATTATTGCCCGGACATTGCCGCACAGCCGGTTGCGGCTGCTGGAAGGAGCCACGCATTACGCCCCGCAGGAAGTGCCGGACGTATTTAACCGGGAAGTGCTGCAGTTTTTCCGGCAGCCCTAGGCCTCTACCCGCGCCAGCGTTACCTCGTCTTGGGTGAAATCAAACTGTTTTTTATCTACCTGGCCCTGGCAGCTGATTACCCGGGGCGGGGCCAGCTTGCCTTTGCGGCCGGCTTCCACCTGCACCTCGCCGGTGGCCTGCAGCGTAACTACCGCCTCCCCGTTGCGCCGCAGCTCCCAGGTCCCTGTCTTCACCTCCCCAGTCAAATACCCGACGACAAACACCTCTTTGGGCGACATCTGGATAATATCAACGACTTGCATATCGGGCGAGGTCTGGAACATGGTGGGCTTGGTTGCGGAAGCGTAAAGCTGCGGATTTTATGGGGGAAGCGTTTCAACTGTCATTCCGAACGAAGTGAGGAATCTGAGTTTAACACCAAAGTGGCTTGAACCAGATTCCTCACTTCGTTCGGAATGACAAATACCTATTTAGCAATCACCTCACGCTATCCTCCTCACCCACCAACGCCAGCAATTCCTGGGGCGTGAGGGATTTGAGCAGAGCAGTATCGGTGCGGATGAGGCCCTGAGCCAGTTCCCGCTTGGACTGCTGCAGGTGCTGGATTTTCTCCTCCACGGTGCTGGGGCAGATGAGGCGCACTGCCACTACGGGCTTGGTTTGGCCGATGCGGTACGCCCGGTCGATGGCCTGGTTTTCTACGGCGGGATTCCACCAAGGGTCCAGTAGGTACACGTAGTCGGCCCCAGTGAGATTGAGGCCAGTGCCGCCGGCTTTCAGGCTGATGAGAAACACCCGAACATCGTCGCGCTGCTGGAATGCCTGCACGGCGGCCCCGCGCTGCCGGGTCTGGCCCGTGAGGTACTGGTAGGGAATATCGTGGGCGTCCAGCATGGGCCGCACTAGGTTCAGCATGCCCACAAACTGCGAAAACACCAGGATTTTGTGGTCTGGGGCGTGGTTCTGGATTTCCTCCAGCAGCACCGCCAGCTTGGCCGAAGTGGAGCCATAATCCTCCAGATCGGGCAACAATGCGGGCGAGTCGCAGATTTGCCGCAGGCGCGTGAGGCCTCGCAGCACCGAGGCATGGTTGCGGGCCGATACGTCCTCTCGCTGCCCCAGCAGCAGGTTGCGAAAATCCTGACGGCAGGCCTCGTACACGCGGCGCTGCTCAGGCGGCATCTCGCAGTAGAGCACCATTTCCGTCTTTTCGGGCAATTCAGTGGCTACCTGGGACTTGGTACGGCGCAGCACAAACGGCCGGATTTTCTGCTGCAGCTCCCGGGCCTTCTGCTCATCCCCGAACTTGTCAATGCGCGTGGCATACTGGGCCCGGAACTGCCGCAGCGTGCCCAACAACCCTGGACAGGCAAACGACAGCAAAGCGAAAATATCGTAGGTGTTGTTTTCCAACGGTGTGCCCGTCAGCACTACCCGGCCCCGGCTCCGCAGCTGGCAAGCGGCCCGGTAACGCAACGAAGCCGGATTTTTGATAGCCTGGGCCTCATCCAGAAACACATACTCGAACTCCGCCGCTTTCAGCCGGCGCAGATCCGATACCAGCGTGCCGTAGGTGGTCAGCACCAGGTCGTAACTGGCGAAATCCGGCTGGTTCCGCTTGCGGCCCGCGCCGTGCCAGGTCAGCACCCGCAGGCCGGGCGCAAAGCGGGCTGCTTCGGCCTGCCAGTTGAATACCAGGGACGTAGGCACCACTACCAGGCAGGGCCCGGTGCGGCCGGTGGCGCGCAGGTGCAGCACGAAGGCCAGCACCTGCAGCGTTTTGCCCAGGCCCATATCATCGGCCAGGCAGCCGCCGAAGCCGAACGTATCCAGGAAATTCAGCCAGTTGAGGCCCTCCTGCTGGTAGTCGCGCAGGGTGGCCCGCAGACCGGCGGGCACCGGCACGGGCGCAATGCCGGTAAAATTGGCTACGGCAGCGCGGGTTTCGTTCAGCCGCTGCCGGGCTGAGGGCAGCAGCTCATTCTCGGCGTACAGTTCCTCCACCGCCGCAAACTGGCTGTGCGAGGTGCGCAGCTGGCCGTCGATAAGCTCGGCGGCGGCAAAGTAGCGGGCAAACTTCTCCAACCATTGCTGGGGCAGCACGCCGTGGCTGCCATCATCCAGCACCACGTAGCGGCGGCGGTTGCGCAGGGCTTGGCTGATTTGGGGCAGCGTGGCGTGTTGCTTGCCAAACCGTACTGCCAGCTTGGTATCAAACCAGTTGGTTTCACTGCTCACCTGCACCGATACCCGGGCGGGGTGCGGGTTAAGGCGGTTGTCCTTGAGCTGCCGAAAGCCCAATATCCGAATACCTTCCTCCCGCCAGTCGGCTAAAGCCGGTAACACCCGGTCGGCTTTCAGAAACTCGCGCCGGGCCAGGTAAAAGGAATCAGGTATTTGCTGCCCGGCCAGCTCGGGCCAGTGCCGGAGCAGCGCCGCCACCAGCCGGTCCTCGGCTAGGGCGTTGCGGGCGACGGTGAAGGCCCGGCCCCGGGCGTCGGTGGCTTGGAGCTGCTGCTTGCTTAGCACTGATACTTCCCGCTCCCCGTAGCGCATCACCGGCAGCAGCTCCACGTGGGGACCGACATCGGAAAGGTAGAGCACCGGCTCAGGCGCTTCATTGAAGCCCTCGGCCGCCAGTTGCTGGCGGGTGGCGGGGCGCAGGTAAGCGTAGTGAATCTGCAGGCGATTTTCCAGGTTGGACAGCACGTCTTCCCGGAACTCCGCAAACTGCGACTGGTGAATCAGCAGGGCGTTATTGCGCTTTTTGAAGAACTCCACCACCCGCCACACATCCAGGTCGTCGAGCAGGTACAGGTCGTCGTGCAGGGCCACGAAGTAGTCATAGTGCACGGTGAGCTGTTCCAGGGGCAGGGCTTGGTCGTGAAGCAGGAGCTGGCCGGTTATCTGGTAGAATTCGTCTTCCTGGGTTACCTGCAGGCGCAATTGCAGCCGGGCACTGTGCAGGCGCACTGGCACCAAAGCCGCGGCTGTGAGCTTGTCGCCTTGGGGGCCGCGGTGGGCAAATACTGGTAGCCGAAACGGGTTCTGCACCACCGCCCGTAACGCTTCTACGGCCGCCGGCGTGCGGTTCTCCTCGTAATTATGCTGGAAGCGGGCCAGGCCGGTGTAGAACTTCAGCTCCGCCGCATTGGTCAGCTGCCAGATACCGTCCAGGGGGTTCAGCAGCGTCAGCGGGTTCTTGGGCTTGCCCGCTGCCGTGAGGCTGGCCTCGGCTAGGTGCAGGGTGAGGTGGCTGTAGTAGCGGTGCCGGGCCAGCACCAGCAGCCGCTGCCCACCCGCTCCCGGCACTACCGGCTCCGGCTTGGTAGGTAGCAGCTGCCGTATTAGTTCCTGCTTGGAAGCCGGCGTAACGGGCAGCAAATCCGCCCGGCGCGGAGCTACGGCCACGGCTCCATTGGCAAACGTTAGATGGAAGTGAATCTCCAAATCGGGAGCCTGTTCCAAGCCGTACTCTCGGGCCGCAACGCGCAGCTTTTGTTCGCGCAGCTCCGCATCAAAGAACACCCGCAGCTCCGGTCGGTGCAGCACTGCCAGCAGCGTCAGTGCCTGATTTTCGCATAGTTCGTTGTCTGCGCCAGCTGTGCAGGCACAGGTCAAGGCCAAGCCAGTTGCAGTTTGACTCACTCCCACTTCCGGCCCGGCAATTCCTCCTACTACCACCCCAGTCGAAAACTGCCCGTTATCCACGGCCAACTCCAGCGGCGTCACGGCCCGGTACTGGCGTGTATCCGGCACAAAGCTGCGCGGGGCCAGCTGCAATAGCTGAGGCAACGTCAGGTCCGGGAGCTGCTTGGAGAGATGAACGGTATGCGGCACAGTGAACTATACAGGGGCAGGAAATTACACCAAGCAGGGCACATTCTGCAGTTGCAGCGGCCGAGTATTTCCTGTCGGGTTGCTGCTTGCCGACATTGTTTCAACTGTCATTCCGAACGAAGTGAGGAATCTGGGTTATCCGTCAGATGGTTAACCCAGATTCCTCACTTCGTTCGGAATGACAATTATTGCCACTAGCCTTATTCCAAGCTACCCTACCTCATCCGCCTTAATCCGTGCATCAAACCGAAATTCCTCCCGGCTCACAATCTGGATACGATTGAAATCGGGGTGGCGGCTGTGCAGCACGTAGTTGAACTCCTGGGGCACAATGAACGAGGGCACCCGCAGCACGGCCGAGCTGCGGCGCGTGTACCATTCGGCCCCAATGGGCTGGCACACGGCATAGCGGCTGGCCTGTTCCCAGTCCCGGGGTAGCTGGGCCAGCGGAATTTCTTCTACCAGCAAATCATCGGGCACGTCAATCACCAGCACCCGAAACTGTCCGGTGAGGCCTTCCCCGCTGCGGTGTACCACGTTTTCGAGGCAGGCCAGGGCCCGGGTGGCGGCCGTGTAAATCACAAACTGATCCTTGTAATTCCAGCGTGCCCGGTAGCCCGAGGCAAACAGGTCGTCGGCGTATTTGGCCAGGCAGATGCGGTACACCAGCATACTCGGGGCCCTAGGATAAGTCGCCGTAGGCAATGCGCGTGAGCTCCTCGGCTACCAGGTCAATACCCCCGCTGGTTTCCAGCAGCCGCAGCGGAATCTCGCCGTCAAGGCCGTGGGCCGGTTTATCCAGCCAGCGCAAAAATGCGGCGGCTTCTCCGAATACTTCCACCCCCAGGTTGTAGAGGCTGATGATTTTGAGGGTCTTCTCGCTGCTGGCGGCGCTCAGGTTTTTCTTCTCCTGGGAGTACGTGCGCAGGGTTTTGGTGGATAGCTCGTAGATGGCCTCCAGCTCCTGGGCCTGCAGCTGGTAGGCCTCGGCCACCTCAAAGGCGGTGGCGGCCGGCACGCCCTTGCGGGCCTCCATCACCAGGGCGTAGGCGTCCTGCCCGGTTCGGCCCCAGGCCGCCCATTTCTTGCGCAGGGCCGCCGGCATAACGGCCGTTATTTTCGGTTGGTGTGCAGCGGTAGCCATAGGTGTGCGTTTGATGGAGCGAACATATAGAAATTTTTCCATTTAACGCGGAAATTTTTCTTTGGGTTCTATATCCACACGCCACTCACTTATTCTGTTGCTTGGAAAAGCTGCAGAATTAAAGCTGTTGTTTCCTTATCTATCGGCAATGTCCAATCGGGCGGTAAAGCAAAAGCAGAACTTTCAAAAAACGCCTGCGACATTGGAGCGCCAGCCCCCGTGTACATGCCTCTTACCATCTCTACTAGGGCATCAAGCGTTTCGTCAGAGCATTCGTTTGACACAACTATACCACAAGCTCTGTCAGGAATTACAACTGAGTATCCAGTCGGGAATATTCTTTCGAGCTCGTAGTGTAATAATATCTTGCTGGAACTGATAGTATCTTCATCATTCAGGAAAGCAATCCACTCCGGCTGCCCGGTAACGGCATCGTTCTTACGGTACTGGTGAAAAAACGCTGACTGTCGAACATTCTCTATTGCTTGCTGCTGCCAGTTCACACCGGACTGCTCCAACTCAGTATATCCGGCTCGGTCCAAATACACCATTGCCTCACCGTATTCAACCCAGCATAAAATAAACTCGTCGTTGGGAAGTGGCAAGTGAGGCAGGTCCCAAGCACTGTCTTTAATATACTCACGCGGAACAATCAGCGGATGTATTGATTCTGGGTTTATCACTTGGAGTACAAGGTAAATGCGTTACAAAACCGGAGCTAAACAGAAGTTGCACGCTACTGCCCCACCACCGCGTGTAGCGGCACTGGGTGGATGATGAGCCAGATCAGCTCCCGCAGGATTTCGCCGTCGGTCATGGAGCCGCTGTCGATGCCTTTGCTCTGGGCGTCGGCGCGGCGGATGAGGTGCACGATGTCGCGGGTGCGGTGGAAGTCGAATACTTTCAGGCCGGTCTGGTAGTCTTTGCGCTGAATGGGAAAGCGCAGGCCCATTTTAAGCCAGTCGGCCTCCGTGGGGTTGGGCAGCTGGTGCAGCACCAGCAGGCGGGAGAAGTAGTTGAACAGCAGCGTCAGGTTCGGGATGAGCGGGTTGTTCTTGGGGTTAGCCTCGAAGTAGAGCAGAATGCGGTTGGCCTTGAGCACGTCGCGGCGCACCAAGGCACTCTGGAGCTCGAAGATGTTATACTCTTTACTGATGCCCACCATGCGCTGCACCAGGTCCTCGTCGATGCTGTGGCCGGGCAGCAGGTTAATCAGCATTTTGTCCACCTCGTTGGTGAGGCGGCCCAGCTCCGTACCAATATACTCGGCCAGCATGGCGGTGGCCTGGGGCGTAATCTGCTGGTTTTTGCTGCGCACGTACTGCTGAATCCAGGGTGCCACCTGGTTGTCGTAGAGCTTCTTGCTGGTCATGAGCACCGTACCGGCGGGCGCGGGCTCCTTTTTGTCGCCGGCCAGCAGCTTGCCCAGCTTCTTGCGCGCATCCAGAGTCTTGTGCTTGTAGCAGAACACCAGCACCGTGCTTTGCAGCGGATTTTTCAGGTAGGCCTCCAGAAACGGCCACGACTTCTCGTTTTCCAGATCGGCCACAGCTTGCGCCTCTTTCACAATCACCACCGAGCGTTCCGCCATCATGGGGAAGCGCTTGGCCTGCCCCAGAATACCGACCACATCGGTGTCCTTGCCATACATCACTACCTGGTTGAAGCCTTTCTCGTGCTCAGGCAGCACGTGCTTTTCCAGCAAATCGGCAATCAGGTCAATATAGTATGGCTCCTCCCCCTGCAGAAAGTACACGGGCGCAAACTGCCGCTGCTGGAGCTGCTTCAGGATTTCGTCGGGCGTGAGGGTCAAGAGGTGAAGTTGTGAAATTGTGAAATTGTGAAGAGCCCACGGCGCTATTCCGCCGCAGCTTCCACTGGGACTGCAAATGTACCACAGGCCTTTTTACCTTTGCACCTCTTACTTGCGTGAGTTGGCCGTGTCTGTCGTGTCTTTTCCTACAACCACCGCCCGGCTCACAACTTCACAACTTCACAACTTCACCCTTGAACCTACTAGACGAACTGCGCTGGCGGGGCATGTTTCACGACATGATGCCCGGTACCGAGGAGCACCTGCTGAAGAACGCGCCCATCACCGGCTACATCGGCTTCGACCCCACCGCGCCTTCCCTGCACATCGGCAACCTGGCCACTATTATGCTGCTGGTGCATTTGCAGCGGGCCGGCCACCGGCCCCTGGCCCTGGTGGGTGGTGCCACTGGCATGATTGGTGACCCCTCGGGCAAATCCGCGGAGCGCAACCTGCTCGATGAGGAAGCCCTGCGCCGCAACCAGGCCGGCATTCAGGCCCAGCTGGAGAAGTTCTTGGTGTTCGACGACTCACCCACCGGGGCCCGGGTAGTGAACAACTACGACTGGTTCAAGGAGTTTGGCTTCCTGCAGTTTCTGCGCGAGGTAGGCAAGCACCTCACCGTGAACTACATGATGGCTAAGGATTCGGTGAAGCGCCGCATCAGTGGCAATGAGGAAACCGGGGCTGAGGGCATCAGCTACACCGAGTTCAGCTACCAGCTGCTGCAGGGCTACGACTTCTACCACCTCTACAAAGAGCTGGGCACCACCCTGCAGATGGGCGCCTCCGACCAGTGGGGCAACATCACCACCGGCACCGAGCTGATCCGGCGCATGTCGGGCGGCGAGGGCAAGGCCTACGCCCTCACCGGCCAGCTCATCACCAAAGCCGACGGCACCAAGTATGGCAAGAGCGAAACCGGCACCGTGTGGCTGGATGGCTCCATGACCTCGCCCTACCAGTTCTACCAGTTCTTCCTGAACGCCGCCGACGCCGACGTGCCCCGCCTCATCCGCGTGTTCACGCTGCTGAGCCAGCCCGAAATTGAAGCTCTGGAAGCCGAGCACGCCGCTGCCCCCCACCTGCGGGTGCTGCAGAAAGCCTTGGCCAAAGACGTCACCATCCGCGTGCACGGTGAAGCAGCCTTCGAAGCCGCACTGGCGGCCTCCCAGGTGCTGTTCGGCGGCGGCGAGTTGAGCACCCTCGACGAGGCCACCCTGCTCGACGTGTTTGCCGGCGTACCTCACGTAGAGGTTTCCCGAGCCGAATTGGAAGGTCAGGATGCCCTTACGCTGCTGAGCACGGCGGCCGGCAGCGTCATTTTCTCCAGCAAAGGCGAAGCCCGTAAAATGGTGCAAAACAACGGCGTGAAGCTCAACCGCCAGAAAGTAACCCTCGACCAGTCGGCCACGGCCGTAGCGCCGTTGCTGGATAAGTACCTGGTAGCCCAGAAGGGTAAGAGCTACTTCCTCATCAAGCTAGTGTAAGCTGCCAGAATCGTGCGTAGAGTATCATGCGCTGACACAGGTCACGGCGGTTTTCCGCACGATACGGCAGTACGTCCGGTCCGGCGGGCGCAGCCCGTCGGGCCGGTTGAAGCCCGCTGACACCCGGACGACGGCATAACAACATCAGCACGCGGCAACCGGTCCGACAGGCTGCGCCCGCCGGACCGGCACACCAGCTCCATAACGAAAGAGGCCCTGCTGATAGTCAGCAGGGCCTCTTAGGTGTAAGCAGGTTCGCTACGCCGGGCGTAGCGCCCAATTACTTCTTTTTAGCGGGAGCAGCTTTCTTAGCAGCGGGAGCGGCAGCCTTTTTGGCAGGAGCAGCTTTAGCAGCGGGAGCGGCTTCGCCGCCGTCGTTTTTCTTGTTCTGAACCTCGGTACGGATGGTCTGGGCCATGTTCTTCAGTTCCTGCATGCCTTTACGCACGCGGGTACCAGCGGCCGAGTTGCCTTTGTCGTAGAATTTCTCGAAGTCAGCTTCCAGCGACATAACGAGGTCTTTCAGTTGGGCGAAATTGCTCATGGTTGGGAGGGGTTGTATGGTGTGGAAAAAGTATTTAACCGGCTCTAATATACAGGGATTTCAAATACAAGCAAGTTGCCCTATTTTTTTTCTAATGCCCTTTTCCAGCACCCACGGGCCGATTTTCCTACATTGCCCCTACTAAATGCTCCCCATCAGCCACGCTTTACTATCGGAATAATCCTAAATACAAAAGTCAGCCCTCTTTCGAAAGCTGACTTTTGTATTTAGCGAAGCCTGAATTAGCGTTGCAGGCCCTCGGGAACTTCTGCTTTGGAATAAAGCCCTTTGGCCAGCTTCTCCTGCACGGCCTCGAAGGCCTTGATGGTGATGGCCACATCATCGAGCGTATGCACGGCCGTGGGGATGATGCGGAGCATGATGACGCCCTTGGGCACCACCGGATACACCACGATAGAGCAGAAAATGCCGTGATTCTCACGCAGATCGAAGGTTACCTGCGTGGCATCCGGAATCTGGCCCTCCAGCAGCACCGGCGTAACCGGCGAGGTCGTGGTGCCAATGTTGAAGCCTTTTTCGCGCAGGCCGCTTTGCAGGGCGCGTACCACGGTCCAGAGGTTTTCCTTGAGCTCGGGGCAGGTGCGCAGCAGCTCCAAACGCTTCAAAGCGCCCACCACAAGCGGCATGGGCAGACTTTTGGCGAAAATCTGGCTGCGCATGTTGTAGCGCAAATATTCAATTACGTTCTCAGGGCCGGCTACGAAGGCACCAATGCTGGCCATGCTCTTCGCAAACGTCGAAAAATAAAGGTCGATACCGTCCTGTACGCCCTGTTCTTCGCCCGTACCGGCACCCGTAGTACCCATCGTGCCGAAGCCGTGGGCGTCATCCACGAACAAACGGAACTGATATTTTTCCTTCAGCGCCACCACGCCGCGCAGGTCACCCTGGTTGCCCGACATGCCGAATACGCCCTCGGTAATCACCAGAATGCCGCCGCCGGTTTCGTCAATGATGCGCTGGGCGCGCTCCAGCTGCTTCTCCAGGCTGGCCATGTCGTTGTGCACGTACACAAAGCGCTTTCCGGCGTGCAGGCGCACCCCGTCGATGATGCAGGCGTGCGACTCGGCGTCGTACACAATTACATCGTGACGACCCACCATAGCGTCGATAATCGACACCACACCCTGGTAACCGAAGTTCAGCAGCATGCAGTCGGGCTTCATCACAAACTCGGCCAGCTCATTTTCCAGCTGCTCGTGCAGGTTGGAGTTGCCGCTCATCATGCGCGCGCCCATAGGCAGGGCCATACCGTACTCGGCAGCAGCGTCGGCGTCGGCCTTGCGCACCTCGGGGTGGTTGGCCAGGCCCAGGTAGTTGTTCAGGCTCCAGGTGAGGACCTCTTTGCCGCGGAAAATCATGCGGGGCTTAATCTCGCCTTCCAGCTTAGGGAAGGTGAAATAGCCGTGCGCGTAGTGTGAATGGCTACCCAGCGGGCCGCGGTTGGCGGCAATCTTCTCAAATAGATCCACGAGGGAACGGGTTGAATGTGAAACGAAAACAAGCAGTTACGCTTGGGGGCGTAACGCTCGGGGAATGTACAAAGTTATGGCAATCCGCAAAGGTAGCCGTAAGCGGGCAGGCATCCAACCTTATAGGAATTGGCCTGGCGCGTTTTCTGGTGCGGCTAGAATGGCGTTTCTTTGGGTATTGGAACTGTTCGTTGCATATAATTGGAGCGTCATGCTGAGCTTGCCGAAGCATCTCTACCGCTTCGCCTGCATCATTCAACAAAGCGGTAGAGATGCTTCGGCAAGCTCAGCATGACCGTTCTTTCCAATTTACAGTAAAGCCCACCTCTCCCACCCGCCTACCCTCTCCTACATGAAGAAAATCACCAAGCTGCTCGTGGCCAACCGCGGCGAAATTGCCCTGCGCGTGCTGCGCTCCGCCAAGGAAATGGGCCTGCAAACCGTGGCCATCTACTCTGAAGCCGACCGCAACGCCCTACATGTGCGCTACGCCGACGAGGCCGTGTGCGTAGGCCCGCCCGCCAGCAAAGACAGCTACCTGCGCGGCGACAAAATTCTGGAAGTATGCCGCCAGCTGGGCGTGGATGCCATTCACCCCGGCTACGGCTTCCTGAGCGAAAACGCCGAGTTTGCCCGCATGGTGAAGGAAGCGGGGCTGATTTTCGTGGGGCCTTCACCCGAAGCCATGGACGTGATGGGCGACAAGCTCTCGGCCAAGCAGGCGGTGAAAGCCTACGATATTCCGCTGGTGCCGGGCCTGGACGAGGCTATTTCCGATGTGCAGGAGGCCAAGCGCGTAGCCGAGCAGGTAGGCTTTCCGGTGCTGATTAAGGCTTCGGCCGGGGGCGGTGGCAAGGGCATGCGCCTGGTGTACCAGCCCGAGGAGTTTGAGGAGCAGATGCAGCTGGCCGTGAATGAGGCCGTGTCGGCCTTCGGCGACGGGGCCGTGTTTATTGAGAAGTTCGTGACCGGCCCGCGCCACATCGAAATTCAGGTGCTGGGCGACGAGCACGGCAACATCGTGCACCTGTTTGAGCGGGAATGCTCCATTCAGCGCCGCCACCAGAAGGTAATTGAGGAAGCGCCTTCCTCGGTGCTCACGCCCGAGCTACGCGCCGAAATGGGCCGCTGCGCCGTGGACGTGGCCCGGGCCTGCAACTACACCGGAGCCGGCACCGTCGAGTTTCTGCTGGACGACCAGCGCAACTTCTACTTCCTGGAGATGAACACCCGCCTGCAGGTAGAGCACCCCGTAACGGAGCAGATTACCGGCCTCGACCTGGTGAAGGAGCAGATTAAAGTAGCCCAGGGCCAGCCCCTCACCTTCCGGCAGGAAGACCTCACCATCACCGGCCACGCCCTGGAGCTGCGCGTGTACGCCGAAGACCCGCAGAACAACTTCCTGCCCGACATCGGGACGCTGACCACCTACGTGCGCCCCCAGGGCCCCGGCGTGCGGGTGGATGACGGCTTCGAGCAGGGCATGGACATTCCGATTTACTACGACCCGATGATTGCCAAGCTCGTCACCTTCGGGGCTACCCGCGAGGAGGCCATTGCCCGGATGCTGCGTGCCATCGACGAGTACCAGATTACCGGCATCGAAACCACGCTGGGCTTCGGCCGCTACGTGCTGCAGCACCCGGCCTTCGTGAGCGGCAACTTTGACACCAACTTCATCAAGGACCACTTCACGTCCGAGTCGCTGAAGCCCGCTGCCCCGGATGAAGCCATCGCCAAGCTGGCCGCCGTGCTCACCGCCATGCTCCTGACGGAGAAAAAGCCCGCCACCGCCGCCACAGCTGATGCGCCGGCCGCTACCGGCTCGGCCTGGAAGCGGAACCGGTTGGGGGTGCGGTAGAGAAAGTAGTTTATACACATAAAGCCAAACGCCCGGCCATCTGGCCGGGCGTTTGGCTTTATGTGTATTTGGATGATTTACCTGATTGGGAAGCGGAAATAAAAACTATTCTATTGGGCTCATAATTACCCTGCTTTTGGCTTTGTAATTTCTGCTGAATCTGTGGGCTTGTAGCGTACCATCAGGTACCACAGCATAATTGCCGGCACTACATTTACGCCAAAAAACCACTCTTCCTGATTAGCTACGGCAAAGCTAAACTTGACCTCATAGAGAGCATCTAGAGTCAGGCCGATATTACTTGAGGCATCAAGGCCGAAGACGGCTAATACTCCATTACTGAGCACATACTTCAGCCCTCCATATCGGATGACTGGTAACTGCAGGATGGCCATAACACCCATCAATGTAGGGTCTTGCAGCTTCTGATATGTGATGAACGAGAGAATGGAGAGCACGAAGGCCAATGCCGCATATATGCCACCGCTAATTTGTAGGACTGATTGATCTAACTCAGATAGATGAGATGCCAGTATAAATAGACCAGCAATGCCACCTATCAGATTGTAATAGCTTAGCAGTTTTAGAACTCTGTTTTGCGGAATAAAACTGTCGACAGGCATTAAGCAGTAGTTTGTTAAACATGTAAGAAAAAATCACCTCAGCAGCCAATTGGCTTGCATAACTCTTCACGCCAGCAGTCGCGCCTGATTGGCCACGTTAATTAACGCTGGGGCATTTTTGAGGGTAGCCAGCACGACTTCCTTGGCGGCTTGCTGCAGCTCGTCGCGGTGAATGTCACGCACTTCTTCGCGCACCAGCTCGGTGAGGGCGTGGAGGGCATGCTGCACGGCTTCGCGCCGGGGCCGCTCAGTGCGCAGCTCCTGGCGCACCTCGGCAAAGTGGGCCTGAATTTTCAGCCGCCGCAGGTGAAAAACCGAGTCGCTGCAGACCTGGGGCTGGATAGTGTCGAGTAGCTTCAGCAGGGGCAGCAGTTGCGTCGCAGTGGCTCCTACCAGGCGTTGGCGGCGGCCGGGGCGGGCAGCGGGCTGGCAAGCGGCATCGGTGGATGGCTTAGGACCAAAGACAGACATCAGAAATAACCGGGTAATGGGGCGGATAACACGCGTGATTTTCATAACAAGATACTGGTTCAGCTAACAATTACCGAATCCTACACCCGCTCCCAGGCCAACTGGCCCGAAGGCGTAGCCGGCTCCGTAGCTCCGGCAGATTTCGGGGCCAGCCAGCGGCGCAGGGCCCAGTGCGTGGGTAGGTAAATCACCAGCAGCAGCGTGAGCATCCAGCCTACCAGGTAGAGCGGGGCGGGCAGCCAGGTTTGGGGGTGGGCATCATCGAAGCCAAACACGTAGTTGATGTTCACCGGAATCTTGGGGTCGGGCAGTACAGTACCGGCAGGCGGCAGCCAGAAGTAGGCCACCAGGCACAGCGCCCAGGCCAGCAGCGTCCAGGCGGGCAGGGCGCGCCGGTCGTAGCCCAGGCGCTTCACCAGGAACAGGATGAGGAAGGGCAGCCAGCCGTGGAAGAATGAAAGCCCGCGCAGAAATAAGGAGCGGTTTTCATCAAACATGTAGGACGTCATGCCCAGCAAATGGTGGCCGCACAACTCCCCCACAAAATCGGCGCACCACAGCACCTGGGGCAGCAGGATGCCCACGGCGGCCATGGAGGCCGGCAGGCGGCGCTCCGTCCACACGCTCACCAGGCACAGCAGCAGCGACACGTCGCAGAAGTACAGAAAGTTAGTGGGGCCGTAATTCACCCAGTACACCGGCACCATCACCAGCAGGAAGGCGGTAAACACCAGTTTCAACCAAAGCGGTAAATGAGCAGGGACACGTTTCATAAGCGGAGCAAAGTGAAGTGCGAAACAACAGTCGGCCCCCAGCTACTTGGCTCATGGCGTTGCGCTGAGAGGATGCCCGAAGTAGCACGACAAATCCGGCTTCGCCAGCACAACTCTACCACCTATCTGATTTCTTATTCAATTCAAAACCTTCGCTCAAGTATAATTTAAGCGTATTTATCAGCCTATATTTAGACTTTATAAATACCGGATCAGAGGCGAATATATACCTATAAAAGCATGAAAAGCTCCACCAGTCCGGCGGAGCTTTCGTGCTTTTATCTGCTGAGCGGACCTACAACAGTTCGGTAATTTCCCGGACGCCCAGAGGCCGTTCCCGGGTAAACCCTTCCCCGAACTCTACCCCTATCAAGTGGCCAAACTCCCGGGCACGAGCTTCCATGAAGTTGCTGAACACCGGCGTGGACAGGTAAGTACCCGGCTCGGTGCTTTCGGGGTCGTGGAACTGGGTTCGGTACGCCTGGATACTCTCCCACTTCTTGGGCCAGTGAGCCGAAATATCCACCACGAAATCGGCCGGAATCTGGCGGTCCTGAATATAGTGGAATACCAACCGGGGCCGCCAGGGTTGCTGAGGTTGTCCGTCGGCGCCGAAGGTTTCAATCATCCGCAGCCCACTCAAAAAGCAGGATTCCGAAGCCAGCTGCGCGCCCCGGCCGTGGTCGGGGTGCCGGTCGTGAATGGCGTTGCAGAGAATGATATCGGGCTGGTAGCGGCGGATGGCGGCAATAACGGGTAGCTGATGCTCCCGGTCGTTGCGGAAGAAGCCATCGGGCAACCCCAGATTTTCGCGGGCACTCAGACCCAGAATGCGGCTGGCGGCTTCCGCTTCCTGGGCCCGGGTAGCCGGAGTACCGCGCGTCCCCAGCTCACCCCGGGTAAAATCGACAATACCTATTTTCTTACCAGCCGCTGCAGCGGCCAGCAAGGTACCGGCAGCCGACATTTCCACATCATCAGGGTGTGCCCCGAGGGCCAGAATATCAAGTTTCATTGAACGAAGTATTAAAAGCGAAATGGTTAAATAGTTAGCTGTTCCGATACCTCGGTGAACAACCAGCTACCTAACCATTCAGCTAGTACGCTATTTATTTAATCCGTAACGTCCGGCCCACACGCAATACGGCAGTACCGCCGTTTAGGCGTCGAATTTGGGCCTGCGACACACCATATTTGTCGGCAATTTCCGACAGGGTATCCCCGCTCCGGATTTTGTGCGACACAATACGCCGCGCCTGGGTAGGCTTACCGGCACTGCTGCTCCGGCTACTGCTGCCACTCCCCGCGCCCGGTACGCTGCCGCCCCGGTACCGCAACGATTTGCTGTAGTACGCAAACAGGCCCGAGGTAATCTGGAAGTTGTCCTTGATGAGGCGATAATCGGGGAAGTCGTACATCCGCTCCGGGTCGATGGGATTGCCCTCGTACCGGACTTCAAAGTGCAGGTGCGAGCCGCTGCTGCGCCCCGTGCTGCCGCCCCGTCCAATCAGCTCCCCGGCCTTCACAAACGTGCCGGGCGTTACCAAAGCCTTCTGCAAGTGGCCATACAGCGTTTCGATACCGTTGTAGTGACGCACCATGATATAATTGCCATAGCCCGAGCCATCCCACTTCACAATACGCACTACCCCGTCGAAAGCCGCTTTTACCGAGTCGCCGGTTTCCAGGTCCAGGTCCACGCCGTAGTGCCAGCGGTAGCCTCGAAAGCCGAAGTCCGAGGTCATCGGCGTTTTGGTTAGGGGCATTTTGGCGTAGCGCTGCTTCTCGGGCTCCGTCAGCTTCAGGTTCAGCGTATCCTTGATGCGGCGGCCATCTACCCGGTACGGGTTGATGTTGTGCGTATCCCAAATGGCGTAATACCCGGCCACTTTAATCCAGGAGGAGTCGATTTTTACCTGCTCTGATACCTCTACAATCTCCTGCCCACCCTCGTTCAGCGTGCTGGTATCCTCGCTCACAATGGAGAGCTTTTTAGCAGGGTTGAAGAAGATAGATTTAGCCGCATCGGAGTTTTCTTCGGGCAGCTCCTCCGTCTCAATTAGGATGGTGGTATCGGGCCGCACGTAGCGGATGGTGGGCGACTTGATGCGGAAAAAATCCTTCCGCTTGCCAGCCGAACCGGCTTTCGCCTTCGGGCCCGGTGTTTTGCGCCGCTGCGCCTGCAGCTGGCCGGGCAAGCCAATAAACAGCCCGATCAGTAGCAGCGGCAGCAGCCAGTGTTTCACAAAATGCAGCAAGGGCAAAAGTTTAATAAGTGAGTAAGCAAATGAGTGAATGCGTGAAATGAAAGAAGTAGCTGGCTGAACGCTTCACCATTTTGGATAGTGTGTCAACCCGCTACATCATTCATTCACGCATTCACTCATTCACATTAATGGTCCCCTAGCGCGGCCAGGTACCGCTCGGCGTCGAGGGCGGCCATGCAGCCGGAGCCAGCGGCCGTTACGGCCTGCCGGTAGGTAAAGTCCTGCACGTCGCCGCAGGCGAATACCCCATCCACGTTGGTTTTAGCGGTACCAGGAATAGTTTTCAGATACCCCTGTTCGTCGTGGTGCAGATAAGGCTGGAAGATTTTGGAGTTAGGCTCGTGCCCGATAGCCACGAAGAAACCTTCGATGGGCAGCTTCCGGGTTTCGTGGGTCAGTACGTTCTTCACGCGGGCCGCTTCCACAGCGTGCTCGCCCAGAATTTCGTCCGTTACCGTGTTCCAGAGTACCTCAATCTTGGGGTTATCCAGCACCCGCTTCTGCATGATTTTCGAAGCGCGCATCTCGCCTTTCCGCACAATCATGTACACCTTGTTGCACAGATTAGCCAAGTACGTAGCTTCCTCGGCTGCCGTGTCGCCGGCGCCTACAATCACCACGTCTTTGCCCCGGTAGAAGAACCCGTCGCACACGGCGCAGGCCGATACCCCCGAGCCGTTCAGGCGCTGCTCTGAGGGCAGACCCAACCACTTAGCCGAAGCCCCGGTGGCAATAATCACCGTGTCAGCCGTCAGTTCTAGGTGCTCATCGATGGTCACGCGGTGCGGGTGGCCTGAGAAGTCCACCGATGTGGCAATGCCGTAACGGATATCAGTACCGAAACGAGCGGCCTGCTTTTTCAGGTCCTCCATCATTTCCGGGCCCATAATACCGTCGGGGTAACCGGGGAAGTTTTCTACGTCGTTGGTAATAGTCAACTGGCCGCCGGGCTGCAGGCCCTGGTACATTACCGGCTTGAGGTTCGCACGAGCGGCATAAATGGCAGCCGTATAGCCAGCCGGACCGGAACCAATAATCAGACACTTGATGTGCTCTGGAGTGGGAGTCGCCATGAGAAAGTTCGAAGCGCTGGGTACTACCCGCGCCGTGTAGAGTTAAGTTGGGGTGCAAAGGTAACAGCGTCGCCGTAGTCTGTGGTCAGTGGTCGGACGAGTTGCCCGCAGGGCCTCATCCGACCACTATCGTTGCTGACTTCTAGATTCCAATATGGGGGCTGAGCAGTTGGTCATGGAGAGTGGTCGAACGAGGCCCTGCGGGCAACTCGTCCGACCACCCCGGTCCTGTCTCAACAAAAAACCCCAACCAATGGTCAGGGTTTTCTGCGACGGGGTAGAAAAAATTACCCCAGATATGGTTTCAGTGCTTTGCTGCGCGAGGTGTGGCGCAACCGACGAATAGCCTTTTCCTTGATCTGACGAACCCGTTCCCTGGTCAGGTTAAACTTCTCCCCGATTTCTTCCAGCGTGAGCGAGTGTTCCCCGTTCAGGCCAAAATACAGCGTGATTACGTCGGCTTCGCGCTTAGTGAGCGTGCTCAGGGCGCGCTGCACCTCCTTGCGGAGCGAGTCGTTCATCAGGCCGGTGTCGGGCGATTCTTCGTCCTCGTTTTCAAGCACGTCGAGCAGGCGGTTTTCCTCACCCTGCACGAAGGGAGCATCCACGGATACGTGACGGCCCGAAATCTTGAGCGTGTCCACCACTTCCGAAGTGGTCAGTTCCAGAACTTCGGCAATTTCTTCGGGCGAGGGCTCCCGCTCGAATTTTTGCTCCAGTTCGGAGAAGGATTTACTGATTTTATTCAGAGAACCTACCCGGTTCAAAGGCAAACGCACGATACGAGACTGCTCAGCCAAGGCCTGCAGAATCGACTGACGAATCCACCAAACAGCGTAGGAAATGAATTTAAAGCCCCGGGTTTCGTCGAAGCGCTTGGCGGCTTTGATCAGACCAAGGTTGCCCTCGTTGATCAGGTCACCCAGGCTCAGACCCTGGTTCTGGTATTGCTTGGCCACCGACACCACGAAGCGAAGGTTGGCTTTGGTGAGTTTTTCCAGCGCTTGCTGGTCACCTTCTTTGATGCGTTGCGCCAGCGTCACCTCCTCGTCGGGGGTGAGCAGATCCACTTTGCCAATCTCCTGGAGGTATTTATCCAGCGACTGACTTTCGCGGTTGGTGATCTGCTTGCTGATTTTTAGCTGTCTCATTGCGGGCGCGAGAGAAATGAAGTGTTGATGCTACTAACGTCGTGTTTACTCCGGTATACGGAGGATACCCAAACGCGGGTACCGGCATTGATTGTGTCCAACACACCGGTACCCGCGAAAGTTCGGGAAGGCCTACTTATGCGGCGCCGTTGGAGTCGGCAGCACGTTCGGGCTTGGGCAGCAGCACCTTGCGCGACAGACGGTATTTACCGGTTTTCTTGTCGATATCGAGCAGCTTCACGTCAATCTCCTGACCTACTTCCAGCACGCCTTCCAGGGCCGCCAGACGCTCATGCGATACCTCCGAAATGTGCAACAGGCCGTCCTTGCCCGGCATGATTTCTACGAAGGCACCGTAGGGCTGAATGCTGCGCACTTTGCCTTTGTAAGTAGCCCCAACTTCCGGCACTGCAGCAATAGCCTGGATGCGGCCGATGGCAGCTTGCATGTCTTCCTGGTTGGAAGCGTAGATGCTTACGTGGCCTTTCTCGTCCTTCTCCTCGATGATAACCGTGGCGTTGGTATCCTTCTGGATCTGCTGAATCACTTTGCCACCAGGCCCGATTACGGCACCGATGAACTCCTTGTCAATCAGCATTTTGTGCGAGCGGGGCGTATGCGGCTTCAGCTCGGCAGCCGGCTGGCTGATGGTCTTGGCCATTTCGCGCAAAATATGCAGGCGGCCTTCGCGGGCCTGGTGCAGGGCAGCCGTCATGATTTCGGCGCTCAGCCCCTGGATTTTGATGTCCATCTGGCAAGCCACGATACCTTTCTCGGTGCCGGTTACTTTAAAGTCCATGTCGCCGAGGTGGTCCTCATCACCCAGAATGTCCGAAAGCACAGCGTATTCGCCGGTTTCTTTGTCCTGCACGAGGCCCATGGCAATACCCGAAACGGCCGCGCGCACCGGAATACCAGCGTCCATCAGCGCCATCGAGCCGGCGCAAACCGTGGCCATCGAACTGGAGCCATTCGACTCCAGAATGTCAGACACGATGCGTACGGTGTAAGGGTTCTCATCATCCGAAGGCATTACCTTCTTCAGGGAGCGTTGGGCCAGGTTGCCGTGGCCGATTTCGCGGCGGCCGGGGCCGCGGTTGGGCTTCACCTCGCCGGTCGAGAAGGCCGGGAAGTTGTAGTGCAGCATGAACTTGCTGTAACCCGAAGTCATGGCCGTATCAATGATCTGCTCATCGAGCTTGGTGCCGAGGGCTACGGTGGTCAGCGACTGGGTTTCGCCGCGGGTGAACAGGGCCGAGCCGTGGGCACCGGGCAGGTAGTTCACTTCGCTCCAGATGGGGCGAATTTCGGTGAGCTGGCGACCATCGAGGCGGGTACGCTCCTTGATCATCATGTCGCGGATAGCTTTCTTCTCCGCCGAAGAGTAGTAGCGGCCGAACATCTTCATGTCCAGTTCGGGCTGCTCTTCCAGCAGTTGGGCGGTCAGCGTTTTTTTGATGGCACCAAAGCCTTCCTTGCGGCCGGCTTTGCTGGGGTTTCCCGAGTGCGCAATCTTGTAGGCCTGCTCGTACACACCTTCCTGAATACGCTTCTTCAGATCGTCATTTTCCTCGTACTTCGGATACTCGCGCTTGGTGTGGGATTTCTCCACTTCAGCAGCCAGCTCCAGCTGCACGCGCACCTGCTCCTTGATGGCTTCGTGGGCGAAGGCAATGGCTTCCACCATTTCTTCCTCACTCACTTCGTTCATCTCGCCTTCCACCATGGCTACCGAATCAGCCGTAGCACCTACAATCAGGTCAATGTCGGCGCGGGCAATATCGGCGGTGAGAGGGTTGATTTGCAGCTTGCCGTCGATGCGGGCTACGCGAACCTCCGAGATGGGGCCGGCGAAGGGAATATCAGAAATCGACAGGGCAGCCGAAGCAGCCAGGGCGGCCAAAGCATCGGGCTGTACCGTCTTATCGGCCGAAATCAGGGTAATCATTACCTGCACCTCGTAGTGATAGTCCTTGGGGAACATCGGGCGCAGGATGCGGTCTACGATGCGGCACACCAGGATTTCATAATCCGAGAGGCGGCCTTCGCGGCGCTGGAACGAGCCGGGAATGTTGCCGGCACCACCGAATTTCTCCTGGTAGTCAACCGACAGGGGCAGGAAATCCACGTCGCCGCGGGCGCTGGGCTGCGACACAACGGTAGCCAGCAGCATGGCGTCACCGAGGCGTACCACTACGGCACCGTCGGCGAATTTGGCCAGCTTGCCAGTTTCAATGGAAATCTGCCGACCATCGGGCAGCGTAATGTGTTTGGTAACCGCGTTGTAATTGGGCATCTGAGAGAGTTGCTTATGGAAAGCGTGCAGCGGGCGAGCAGCCGTAAAAACAGGGCCGACAGCGGCCATATTTTGCTCTAAAAATTCTTCTTTGGGAAAGTCAACGCCCGAAGCCGGTAAATGGTGCGCTCCGCTTCGGACAAAAAAAGAGCAGGGAACCTTCCGTGGTGGAAGGTCCCCTGCTCCAGGCGGTGGGCTTACTTACGAATGCCCAGCTCCTTGATGATGGCGCGGTAGCGGTTGATTTCGCGGTGCTGGAGGTAGTCCAGCATGCGACGGCGCTTACCAACGAGTTTGAGCAGACCCAGACGGGTCGAGTAGTCCTTTTTGTTCACTTTCAGGTGCTCGGTCAGGTGAGCAATGCGGTGCGTGAACAGGGCAATCTGCGACTCGGCCGAACCGGTGTCGTTAGAGGACTTTTGCAGGCTGTTTTTTTCGAAAATAGCCTGTTTTGCTTCAGTGGTGAGTTGCATCGGCAGATAGGTTTCCCCGTCTTGGATTAAAAATTGTGAAAAAGAAAGCCACCCCGCATTTCGGGGTGGCCGCAAAGGTAGGCGTTTTTTACACGCTTTCCGAATTCTTTTGAGAGGTGGTTGCGTCCTAGCTGCTTATTAAGCTGATTTCTTGTAGCCGCGCAACGGCCAACGCAAACGAGTGGGAATAAAACGGCCCCAGTTGACATCCAGCAAGCCAGAGTCGTGGCGGGCCTGGTACAGGAAGAATAAGCCAATGGGCAGCAAGGTGGCTGCCGACAGCCACATGCCCACCCCCACTGGCATCACCATTTCCCGGCCGTACTTCTCGCCCATGATGGATATCACATAGTAAATGATGAAGAACACGATGGACACCAGAATAGGCACCCCAATACCCCCCTTCTTAATGATGGCCCCCAGCGGTGCGCCAATCAAGAACATCAGCAGAATGGCGGCCGACTGGCTGTATTTGCGGTAGCTCTCGATGCGGTAGTTGGCCGTTTCCCGGGAAAGATTAGTCAGCCGCTCGGCCGCAGTTCCCAGAAAGGAGCGCACGTTACGGGCCCGGTTAGCCGCTTGCTGGGTCGTGTTGTAGGTTATGGGCTTTAGCTTGGCCACGGGCACCTGCCAGTTTTCTACGCGCTGCACCGCCACGCGGCCGGTAGTGTCCAGGCGCAGAAAAGTGTAGTAAGGGTTTAGTTGCGGAATCAGCTGGCGACGTTCCCGGCCCAGGCGGCTGTGCAGGGAATCGGTGTAGTAAGCCAATTGATTCAGGTCAAGCATCATCTTATTCGTGTTAAACAGTTCCTTCTTTGTGCGGTCCATCCCGAAGGAAGCCAAGGAGAAGGTAATCAGGTTGCGGTCGAAGTTCTGACGGATGAAGCTGGCTCCCGAACCACTCTGGGCGCTGGGCTGCTCCACGTACGTGCGCCCCCGAAATAGCTCCAACCCCAGATACTGCCCCCCAAACCGGGTAAACATCCGTCCTGAGTCGGCCAGAATAACGGTGCTGCCACCCCGGCTCTGGGTGTGGTCATAAATCATAACGCCCTTGAGCAAGTCGCCATTCTCGCCCATTTTCTGATTGACTTTGATAGTAAAACCCGGAATACCGTTGTAGAACACGCCTTCCCGAATATCCAGCGCCAGTTTCTGCTGGCGCACATCCCAAAGCAGGCTAAATGCTTCCAGGTTGGCCTTGGGCACTATCACGTTGTTGTACCAGAAAACCCCGCCGGCCAGCAATGTGCTTACCAGCATTACGGGCCGCAGAATGCGGGTAAGGGAGATACCCGCCGTTTTGATGGCCGTTAGCTCATGGTGTTCCCCCAGCGTGCCGTAGGTCATCAATGAGGAAAGCAACACGGCCAAGGGCAGGGCAATGGGCACTAGCATCACGGCAAAGTAGAACAGCAGCTGCCCAATAACTCCCAGGCCCAAGTCCTTGCCCACCAGGTCGTCCATATACTTGAGCATGTACTGCGTCAGAAATATGAACTCCACTACGGCGAAGGTTAGCAAAAAAGGCCCCGCAAAGGCCCGTAGAATCAGCTTATCAAGTTTTTTCATAACAACTCACGCGGCGGGCCAGCGGCCTGAAACCGCCAAAAAGAAAAGGAGCAAACCGAAAACGAAGATACGGTTCGTTTCGTGCCTGCTCCTTACCAAGGAAAGCTGCGGGGTGTTTATCCGCCTACCTGTTCGCGCAATTTCTGCATCAGACTATCCCACATTTCCTGCAGTTCAACAGTGTCCGTTTCTTCCGAGTAGTCAATAACTCGTAGGTACACCTCCTGGGTTAATTGCGACTCCTCGATAAGAAAATCCAGGTAGTTGGCGTCGGGCTGGTGGCGCTTATTATCATCCAGGAACACAAACCTGACGGAGCGGTTGGTGCGGTGCGAAGCCATTTCGGCGTAATGGGGCTGATTATCCCAGATGAAATTGTACAGATGCCCACCCTCAATTCTTACATCCTGGCAGAACCAGTGGGACAAGCCCGAGGCTGAGGCCAAGTATGGGTACAGGATTTTAGGCGAGGCGTTGACGGGAAATTCCACCGTAAAACGGTGTTTGAGACGAGTAGCGGAAAGCGGCATAAGCAGAACAGAGTAAAGAATTTAGCGACACTTTCCGATGAGGAAAAGCGCCCCGGCAGCCAATATACGCGGGTTTTTTTTTGCGCAACACTTGCATTACATTAAATGTTGTTCCTACCTTTGCACCACCAAAACAGGGCGGGGTAGCTCAGTTGGTTAGAGCACAGGATTCATAACCCTGAGGTCACGAGTTCAACTCTCGTCCCCGCTACATTCGAAAACGGCCTTTCCGCACTGGAAAGGCCGTTTTTGTTTTCTGTGCTGTGGCAGCACATTATCTGTACATTATCCGTTCACCTGCCCCAGGTTGTAGTCTCTACTTCAGCGGCGGCTGGGCGCGCCTAGCTTCTGGGTATTTTTTTGTATCCCGCTCGACGATGATGCCGAAACGACGAACTACTTACACCGGGCGCTGCCCCATCCATAACTATCACCAAGACGGTTTCAGTCACCACTCACAGTTAGCATATTCTCGTCTGCTACCCACACGCTGCAAGCCACACCTAGGATGCCTGCTTACTACTTGCTTGATAATATACCCCTCAACATGCTTAGCTGGATTCTCACTAAAACAGCTGGCCTCCTGCTAGAATCCCCCGATTAGTCAGTTTACCCATATTGTTTTTTGCTGCGGCTTGGCGGCGGTACGCACGCTGGCAGCTTACTTGCTATTCCTTGTCTCTCCCGGAAGGCCTTATATTGTCCACGTTCCTTTTCCTGTATTGCTATGGCTGAGTATACCGTAACTCCCGATAGTAGCCACTATTTTCGTCTAGCCGAAGGGCTACGCGCTGTTGGTGAACTCACTTACCCTAGCTGGTTTACGTTTGATGCTACCCTGAGCCTACTGGACCAGCCTCCATTCCAGATTAAACCCAAGGGCTTCTGGGGTACTACCATTGAGCTCGAGCAGCACGGCAACACCTTGCTGCATTTCACTGTGGGCTGGAACGGCAATATTCTACTGCACGCGGCCTTTCCTCAACAGCCTCAGCAAAACTTCATTTTTAAACAGAAGGGCGTATTTAAGAATCAATACATGCTTACTGACGACCAAGACCGGGAGTTGCTCGTTATCCAGCCTGGCTTCAAGTGGAAAAACAGCACTTTTGATTTCACGCTCTTCTCTACTGAAAGATTTGAGGCCTTGGCCTCGAAGGATATATTGATGCTGGTGGCGGTACACTGCGCCAACTATTATCTTACCCTGATGATGTCCACTACCTTCATAGCTGCCACCTGATTTAGTTTGTCAGCTTGGTATATAGGCAAACCAGATCAGGGGAAGGGTGAATTATGCATTCTTTTTCGATCTGTCTGGTATTGATACGCCAGTACAATTAATCTTACTGTTACCTGCTTCACGCAAAAAGGCCAACCCCTCGCGGAGTTGACCTTTTTACTGGCTACTGAATAAGTAAGCCTACTTGATTTTCTCCACGATGCCTTTGAAAGCCTCGGGGTGATTCAGGGCGAGGTCGGCCAGAACCTTGCGGTTCAGCTCGATACCGGCCTTCTTCAAGCCACCCATAAACTGCGAGTACGACAGGCCGTGCTCACGAGCACCGGCGTTGATACGCTGAATCCAAAGGGCCCGGAACTCACGCTTCTTAACCTTACGGTCACGGTAAGCATAGAGCAGACCTTTTTCAACGGCGTTTTTAGCAACGGTCCATACGTTTTTGCGACGGCCATAATAGCCTTTCGCCAAACGCATTACTTTTTTCCGACGGTGGCGCGAGGCCGCGTGGTTTACACTTCTTGGCATAACCTGGGTTGTTTTTGGCGGCCGGCGGCGGATTTACTGCCGCAGCTTACTTCCTACCGGACGCCTGGTAAAAAAATTAGAAATCAAAAATCACAGAATCAAGCATTAGGGAAATGACTGACTGCAGTGAAAGCAGCACCATTTTTAATTCTTAATTCTCAATTTTTAATTAGATGGTAAGCATGTCTTTTACGCGGTTCATATCAGCCGAGGAAACCAGGCCAACGTGCGTGAGGGCACGCTTCTGCTTGGTGGTTTTCTTGGTCAGAATGTGGCTTTTGAAGGCGTGCTTACGCTTGATCTTGCCCGTGCCGGTCAGCGAGAAACGCTTTTTGGCGCCGGACTTGGTCTTCATTTTCGGCATTGTGGTGGTGATAAAAGGTGAAAAACTGCGGCGGTCGGCTGCCTAGGGCCGGTGCGCCAGCGTGAACAAGGAGCAAGTGCTCCGAAAAAACTATTCAGCGGCCTGAGCTTGGTCGGCGGGTGCGGGCTTAGCTTCCTTGGGAGCTTCTTTACCTGAAGCGGCAGGAGCGGCCTTCTTCGGCACAACTACTGCTTTGGGCGCCAAGTACAGGAACATGCGCTTGCCTTCCAGCTTGGGGAGTTGCTCTACTTTAGCCAGATCTTCCAGCGCCTGAGCAAACTTGAGCAGCAGGATCTCGCCCCGCTCTTTGAACACGATGCTACGACCTACAAAGTGCACGTACGCCTTGATTTTAGCTCCTTCTTTCAGAAACTCCTGGGCGTGCTTGAGCTTGAAGGCAAAATCGTGGTCATCAGTATTGGGACCGAAACGAATTTCCTTAATGACAACTTTAGTCTGCTTAGCCTTCAGCTCGCGAGTTTTCTTCTTCTGCTCGTACTTAAATTTCGAGTAGTCGATAACGCGGCATACGGGCGGCACAGCCGTGGGCGAAATTTCTACTAGGTCCAGGTTTTGCTCCTGCGCCATGCGGCGAGCCTGGTCGGTAGAATAGATGCCTTGCTCCACGTTGTCGCCAACGAGGCGCACTTCACGGGCCGTAATCTTCTGGTTGATTTTGAACGGCTCCTCGACCTGGGTGCGAGGGATATAGCGGCGGTTAGGGGTAGCTATGGCGGTTTCTCCTTAGGGTGAAAGTCGGATTCGGGGCTGATTGCCAGGACACGAAATGGCCCTACGGGGTTCAATCAGCGTGCGAATATCCGGCATTTTTTCCAAACGCTCAAAAAAGGCTATATAAAATTGCAGCCTGCAGCCTGTCTCGAAGGCGCCCAAGGCCAAAAAAAGTCTGCATTTTACAGAGCCAGTCAACAGTATTCATAAGCAAAGCCCCTGACTTCCGTAGTAGAAGTCAGGGGCTTTGCGGTAAATCAGAGTTGGGTATTTGGGCAGGCTAGGCGTTACTGGGCCCAGGCGGCACAGTATCTGAACTCTGGGAAGCCAGTTTATTTGCCGTCCATCATATCATTTACTTGCTGCTGGAAGCTGCTGATAAACTCGGCAATGGGCATGCTACCGACGTCTCCCTGGCCGTGGCGGCGCACAGATACCACGCCTTCGGCCTGCTCCTTCTCCCCTACAATGAGCATGTAGGGAATCTTGGCAACTTCGGCGTCACGGATTTTGCGGCCAATTTTCTCGTCGCGGTGGTCTACGGTGCCGCGCAGTTCGGCCTGCATCAGCGCGTCGTACACTTGCTGGGCGTAGTCGTGGTACTTTTCCGAAATGGGCAGGACGGCAAATTGCTCGGGCGAGAGCCAAAGGGGGAAGTTGCCGCCGCAGTGCTCAATCAGTACGGCCACGAAACGCTCCAGCGAGCCGAAAGGCGCGCGGTGAATCATCACAGGGCGCTGGCGGGAGTTGTCTGGGGCCACGTATTCCAGGTCGAACCGCTCGGGCAGATTGTAATCTACCTGAATGGTACCCAGCTGCCACTTGCGGCCCAGGGCATCACGCACCATGAAATCGAGCTTGGGACCGTAGAAAGCCGCTTCGCCCAACTCCGTTACGGTGTTCAGGCCCTTCTCGGCGGCGGCTTCAATGATGGCCTGCTCAGCGCGGGCCCAGTTCTCATCCGTGCCGATGTACTTGGTTTTGTTTTCCGGGTCGCGCAGGCTGATCTGGGCCGTGAAGTCGGGGAAATCCAGGGCGCGCAACACGTAGAGTACGATGTCAATTACCTTGGTGAACTCCTCCTTCACCTGGTCAGGACGGCAGAAGATGTGGGCGTCATCCTGGGTAAAGCCCCGCACGCGGGTCAGGCCGTGCAACTCACCCGACTGCTCATAGCGGTACACGGTACCAAACTCGGCAAGGCGTACCGGCAGGTCGCGGTACGAGCGGGGCTTGGTTTTGTAGATTTCGCAGTGGTGGGGGCAGTTCATGGGCTTGAGGAAGAATTCCTCGCCCGGGTTCGGCGTTTTAATGGGCTGGAAGGAATCGGCACCGTACTTCTCGTAGTGGCCGCTGGTCACGTACAGCTCCTTGGAGCCGATGTGGGGCGTTACCACGGGCTGGTAGCCCGCCTTGAGCTGCGCGCGGCGCAGAAACTGCTCCAGCTTCTCGCGCAGGGCAGTGCCCTTGGGCAGCCACAGGGGCAGCCCGGCTCCTACCTTGTCCGAAAACGTGAACAGCTCCAGCTCCTTACCCAGCTTGCGGTGGTCGCGGCGCTTGGCTTCCTCCAGGCGCTCCAAGTACTCGGTCAGCTCCTTGGCCTTGGGGAAGGTGATGCCGTAGATGCGGGTGAGCTGCTTGTTCTTCTCGTCGCCGCGCCAGTAGGCCCCGGCCACGTTCAGCAGCTTCACCGCTTTAATGGGTGAAGTATCGGGGATGTGGGGGCCGCGGCAGAGGTCGGTGAAGTCGCCTTGGTTGTAGAAGGTGATAGAGCCGTCTTCGAGGCGCTCCAGAAGGTCCAGCTTGTAGGGGTCCTGCTTCTCGGTGAAGTAGGCAATGGCGTCGGCTTTGCTTACTTCGCGGCGCTCAAACTGGCTTTTCTTCTTGGCCAGCTCCAGCATCTTCTTCTCCACCTCCGGCAGGTCGTCGGTGGAGATGGTGCGGCCTTCGCCCAAGTCAATGTCGTAGTAGAAGCCGTTTTCGATACTGGGGCCGATACCCAGCTTCACGCCGGGATACAGCGCTTCCAGGGCCTCGGCCATCAGGTGGGCGGATGAGTGCCAGAAGGCTGACTTGCCTTCGGGGTCATTCCAGGTCAGGATGGCCACCTGCGCATCTTGTTCAATGGGGCGGTGCAGGTCGCGCACTTCGCCGTTGACGCGCACACCGAGGGCATTGCGGGCAAGGCCTTCGCTGATGCCGGCGGCAACGTCGTAGCCCGTGGCGCCATCTACAAACTGGCGCACCGAACCGTCGGGGAGGGTGATGTTAAGCATACAAGGGGGTTAATGGCTATACAAACAGCCGTGAGGCCGCAAGTTACGGAAAGGGTGAAGTTGTGAAAGGTGAAGTTGCGAGTTTGCCATTCAGCAGGCGCAACTGGCACCAGTTGCGCGGCTTGCTCACACTACGGCCGCTAGAACAGCAAACTCACCATACTACTTCCTTACCCTACAGCCCCGGCCGCTGGGCCTGAATGGGTTCAATGGCTTCCACGGGCGCGGGGCGCGGGGTTTCGTTTACAATTACGCCCCGGGCGCGGTTCCCCACTTTCCAGGCTTTGTAGGTCCAGTGGCGGTTGCCAGGATATTCGGCTACCAGTAGGCGGTACTGGTCGGCGGCTTCAGGGTAGCGGCCCAGGCTTTCTAGGCTTTCAGCCAGCATTTCGCGGGCGTTTTCCAGGCGCGGGGCCCGGCGCAGGGCCCGCTGCAGGTGCGGTATGGCCCGGGCGTACTGCCGGCTTTTGTAGGCCGTTAGGCCCAGGCGGTAATCGGCGCGGTAAAAGGTGGTGTCCAGCTGCACGGTGCGCGAGTAAATGCGGGCGGCGCTGTCGGGCAGGTTTTGCAGCTCAAACTGGCGGCCGTAGTCGTACAGTAGCGGGCCGTAACCGGGAGCCAATTTTAGCCCCCTGGCGGCGTACATAGCGGCCTGAGCGGGCTGGCGGAAGGCATTCAACAGGAAGGCCAGCTGGTGCAGGGTTTCGGGCTGGCGGGGGTCACGGGCCAGGCTAGCGCGCAAGTAATCCAGCGCCTGCACCGTATCCTGCAGCCCCACGTACGCAACACCCTTGTAAAACAAGGCCGCCGCCAGGTCAGGCTCCTGCTGCAGGGCGCGGTCCAGCTGGTCGAGGGCGTCCTGGTAGCGGCGCGAGGCCAAGTGCATCTCCCCTACCAGCAGGTTGAGTTCCGGGGAGGCGAAGCCCCGGCGCGCAGCCTCGTCGGTGGCGGCCAGCGCCGATTTGATGCGGCCCTGAGTGCGCAGGGCACGGGCTTTGGTGAAGTAGAACTCCCCGGGGGAATCATCCAGCTCCAAGGCCTGGTCGATGTCACGCAGGGCGGCATCTGCCTGGCCGGCATCCAGGCGGAAAGCAGCCCGGCGAGCGTACAAGGAGGCGTTCCGAGGCTGACGGGTAATAGCCCCATCCAGTTCTTCCGCCTGAATACGGGGCCCGCTCTGCACCGTTTTGAGGTTTACCATCTTCTCGGGCCGTTCCTCAGGCGCATCGGAGCAGGCCGACAGGCTGCTGGCCAGGAGCAATGAAGAAATCCAGAAACGGCTGGCAGCAGGCATATAATACTAGAAGGAGATCAGAACAGAGTACAAAGATACAGGCCGGTGGGCTAGAGCTTGCGGAGGTGGCGGTGCACCTGCCGCCGCAACTGCCGGTTCAGCTGCTCCAGCATGCGGCGGCAACGGCGGCTAATTTCCAGCTCATCGGCCGTAACGGGCGTAAGGGCCACGGCTTCCTGCAGAACGGCGGTAGCGCGGGTTTGCTGGCTGCGGTTGAGGTATACTCGGGCCAGATCATAGGCAAACTGGATACGCTTGGGCTCCAGCTCGTGGGCTTTTCGTAGGGCATCAAGGGCCATGAAGGTACTGGCGCCGTAGGGCCGCCCCCCCAAAAAGACGCGGCTGTATATCTGCTCCAGAATGTTGTAATGGTCGACGCGGTAGTGCCAGCGGCCCAGCAGCTGCCAGGCCTCCGCCCACTCCGGGCGCAGCTCCGTGGCCCGAAACACATGGTCGCGCATTTCCCGGTACGCCAGCAGCCGGCCCCGGGCGCTGAGCAGGGTGGCCTGAGTAGCCAGAGTCAGGGCCTCGGCGTAATGCCCCTCGGCTCCTTCGGGCTGCACCACCAGCGCCCGGTTAGCATACAAACGGGCCGCCGCGAAGTAGGCTGTTTTCCGGGTTTCATCGGTGTAGCGGCTACCAATGCGGATGCTAAGTACGGCTGCCTGCCACAAGGCCTCGTAGGTGGCCGGCGCTTTGCTGAGCACCTGCTCAAACTTGGCCAGCGCCTCCGACTCGTGGTAATCTGCCTGCAGAGTCCGCGCCTCTTCCAGCAATTTTCGAATGGCCGGATCCGGGGACTCAGCAGTGGTGGGAGCAGATTTTATGGATCGGGCCGATGACTGCGCCCACCCAGGCAAGGCCAGCAGCAGCCACCAACTTAATACCCCCCAGCGGGCCGCAGTGCACAACAAACGGGGGATACCAACAGGCATTGGGGAATAACTAGAAAGGCTGCGTACTTACAAAAAGGCCCGGATAGCTGCAAAGGTGGGCATTCAAACGCAAAATGGCCGCTCACCTAACGATGAGCGGCCAAAATTTGTATCCGAAGCCAGGGCTGCTAGAACAGCTTAAGCTGCGACTTGGGCGTTTTGAGCACGGCCTGGGCCTGGGCCACCTCGGCGGCAGAAATATCTACGTCGCCGTTGTGCTCCGGCAGCGGCTCCTCCGGGGCCGCCGCAGGGCGCGGAATGGTGGCGGGGCCGGCTTTTTTCTTGGCTTCTCGGCGCTGGGGCTCGGGGCCTTCATCGGTGAGCAGGGCCAGCGAGTGGATTTTGAAGTAGTTGAGCTTGTTGCCCATGGCCTTCCAGCCCTTCACGTCAATGAACTCGTGGAGCAGGATTTTTTCGGTTTCCTTGTCGGCCTTCTTGTCGCGCTGCAGCTTCACCTCCACCTGCGGCTCCGTGAAAGCCGTAGCAACCAGCAGCTTGGAGCCTTTGGTTTCGGCGATAAAGGTAAAACGCTTGTCCAAAGTGCTGGTTTCAACTTTGAACCGCTTGACGTAGTGCGCTTTCGACTCGCCCTCTATGTACACCGCGCTGATAACCGTATCGGGCTCCAGCTTGCGTAGCACCACCATATTAGCCGTGTCGAAGTGCAGGGAAAGGTCCGGCGACTGCACGTCGTAGCTCCCGTCCCGGAACACGCGCAGCAGCGTATCATCGGTGTCGAAGGTACCCAGGTAACGGCCGTGGCCGGCGTGGTTGAGGCGGCCCACCACGCTGTCAAAAAATAGCTCCCGGCCGCCCAGCGTGGAGTCGCCAAGGCTTTTCTGGGTGATTTTCTTGATGGGTTGCTTGGTTACGATGTTGCCCATAGAGCCCTTGCCTTTAATGGCCAGCTCGGCAAAATCAAAGTCAAACTGCTTGACGCGGGCCGGGGCCTTATCGGCCAGCTGTATGCCTACCACCTCCGACTCGGAGTTGGGGTTGGCCGTGAGGTAGAGCGTTTTGGTGCCCTTGGTGCCCTTGGTCAGGTCGTAGGATTTGTCGCGGGTGATGCCCGTTACCAGGAAGCGCTTGGCAAAGCTGATGCCCGAGGCACCATCCTGGTAAATCATGTTGTATACCAGCCGGTCGTCGTTTTTATTATAGACGCCCACATGTAGGATGTCCTTGCCCACGAACGTCTTTTCGGCAATGCGGCTCACTGTGAACGTGCCGTCGCGCTTGATGGCAATGATGTCGTCCAGGTCCGAGCAGTCGCAGACCATTACGGCCTTTTCGTCCTTCTTGAGGCCGTAGCCCACAAAGCCATCCTGGTAATTCACGTACAGCTTCTGGTTGGCTACCGCCACTTTCTGGGCCGTTACCACATCGAAAGTGCGCAGCTGGGTTTTCCGCTCCCGGTGCTGACCGTACTTTTTCAGCAGGCCCTCGAAGTAATTGATGGCGTAGCGCGTGAGATTAGCCAAATGGTCGGCTACCTCGGCCAACTCCGCTTCCAGCCGCTGGATGTACTCCTCGGCCTTGAAGCCGTCGAACTTGCTGATGCGCTTGATGCGGATTTCCGTCAGGCGGGTCAGGTCGTCCTCCGTAATGGCGCGGGCCAGCACAATGCGGGTATCGTTGGCTTTCGGCTTTTCGCCCTCAATGCGCACAAATTTGCGCAGGCCGGCATCAATGGTCTGCAGAATTTCTTCCCAGGTTTCGCACTCCTCAATTTTGCGGTAGATGCGGTTTTCGATGAAAATCTTTTCCAGCGAAGCCGAATGCCACTTTTCCTGCAACTCCTCCTGGCGGATTTCCAATTCCCGCTCCAGTAGGCGCAGTGTTTTTTGGGTGCTCAGGCGCAGCATGTCCTCCACTCCCACAAACCGCGGCTTTTCCTCAATAATCACGCAGGTGTTGGGCGAGATGCTGATTTCGCAGTCCGTGAAGGCGTAAAGGGCATCCATGGTGAGGTCGGGGCTTACCCCGGCCGGCAAATGCACCTGAATTTCCACCTCAGCAGCCGTATTATCGACCACCTTTTTGATCTTGATTTTGTTGGCTTCCGAAGCCTTCACGATGCTTTCCATCAGCGCCGTGGTGGTGGTGCCGTAGGGAATGTCGCGGATGACGAGCATGGTCTTGTCGACCTTCTCGATGGTGGCGCGCAGCCGGATTTTGGCCCCGCGCAGGCCGCCGTTGTAGTTGGTTACGTCGCAGAGGCCACCGGTGGGAAAGTCCGGAAACAGCTGAATATCCCGGCCCCGCAGCACATCAATACTGGCCTTGCACAACTCCCGGAAGTTGTGGGGCATGATCTTGGTGCTCAGGCCTACGGCAATGCCCTCCACACCCTGGGCCAGCAGTAAGGGGAACTTCACGGGCAGCGTAGTGGGCTCGCGCTTGCGGCCGTCGTAGCTCATCTGCCACTCCGTAATGTCGGGGTTGAATACCACATCCAGGGCAAACTTGCTTAGCCGCGCTTCTATGTAGCGTGGGGCCGCCGCGCCGTCGCCGGTCCGGATGTCGCCCCAGTTGCCCTGGGTTTCAATCAGCAAATCCTTCTGGCCCAGGTTCACCATGGCATCCCCGATGCTGGCGTCGCCGTGGGGGTGGTACTGCATGGTTTGCCCGATGACGTTGGCCACTTTGTTGAAGCGGCCATCGTCCATTTCCTTCATAGCGTGCAGGATGCGCCGCTGTACGGGCTTGAGGCCGTCCTCAATGGCCGGTACCGCCCGCTCCAGAATCACGTAGCTGGCGTAGTCCAGAAACCAGTTCTGGTACATGCCATTCACGGTAGCCACGTCATGAATCATCTCGCCGGGCGCGAATTTGGGTTCCTCCTCGGGCGTAGCTTCTTCCTCGGCAGCCTCGAGGGTGGTAGCTTCAGCGGCGGCCATTTCCAGCAGCAGCTCGCCGGTTTCGCTTACGCTGAGCTGGGTGGAATCCTCATCGGCTGAGGCAGCCCCGAATTCAAAGGAGTCGCCGGCACCAAATACGTTGGGCTGTTCTTCGGAATTCGGGTCCTGGGGGGTATTTTCTTCTGACACGGTTGCGTATGGCGCTTGCCACGGTTATTGTTCTTGTACCTCTCTTCCGGCCGCTCAGGCGGAAGGCTTATTCAATAGGATGGCCACGTACACCCATCCGTTGCTGCGAGGAAGCAGGGGAAAAGCTACGAAGAAATTCAGCAGCACCCTGAATTGACGCTGGCAGCTCTGCGGACGTCAAAAGTACCGGTAAGCCGCGCAGAACGCAACAGTTTATCCTGACAGGTAGCGTTACAAATATCCTAATATTTTTAGCTAAAAACAAGTACACAGCGTACACTAATCAATAGGAAAACCAGCCTAAAAAGTTCAACACGCTACTTAGCGAAGCAGAATTTTACTACTTTATTTAGTAAAATGATATTATGTACCACAGTTGATCCTGACACTGGTGGGCCGAATAGATAAACGAAAGAGCCACTACTCCAGAAAGGGGCAGTGGCTCTTCTCAATTGGTGGAAGGCTGCAGATCAGCAGATGGCCAACCTATCGGGCACGCATTGCGGCCGACGCAGCCCCAGAGCTTGTTGACATTCGGAGTAGCGTTTGCTTGATTACTGGAGGTGACGTGTGCTTATTCAGGTGCTCCGAAACGTTGGCTAACGGTGTTACCGTACTCTGAACCTCCTGCATAAGCACTAGCCCGGCCTGCGGCGCCAACTTGCGCAGCAGGCTCAGGTCTTCCCCGTACACCGGGCGGAGGTAGCTCCCGTCGACCAGAATTAGGTGCGGTTTGCGGCCCCCATCAAGGAGCATGGCCACGAGTTCCTCCATCGACTCGGCGGCTACTACTACTTCAAACTCCGGCTGAATGCAGAAATACATCTGCCAGACTTCCCGCAGGGCGGGGTGTGCCTCTATGATGGCCAGCGTTGGTTTCATGTCAGCAAGGTACCCATTGGTACTATACCGCGGTATAGCATGAATATGCGAATCTACAGGTAGCAGCAGCCTACCGCCGATAGCCCCGGGCCAGCAGCTCCGCCTTGGAATTTACTTGCAGCTTACGGTAGACCTGCCGGATGTGGCTACGCACGGTATCAATGCTGAGAAAGAGGCGGTCGGCGATGCGCTGATAGCTGAGTCCATCCTCAATGCCGCGCACAATATCCTGCTCCCGGGCCGTAAGGGGCTCCAGGGCTGGGCGCGGGGCGGGCTGGAAGTGACGAATGACGTGCCGGGCAATACTGGGCGACATGGGTGAGCCCCCGGCGGCCACCTGTAGTAAGTGCTCCTTTAGCAACGGCAGAGGCGTATCCTTTTCCAGGTAGCCAACCGCCCCAGCGCGCAGGGCCTCAAATACCCGCTCAGCATCGGTGTATACGCTAAGCATGACTACCTCTACCGCCGGCAGCAACTGCCGCAAGTGGGCTAGCCCCTCAATACCCGACATGCCGGGCAGACCAATATCGGAGAGCACCAAACGAGGGGTGACGGGCAGCGCGGGAATACCAGCTAAAAACTCCTCCACGGAGGCGGCGCTCAGCACGCAGCTAAACTCTGACTGCGCGCACAAGTAGCCCAGTAAGGCCTCGCGGATAGTTGGCTGGTCTTCGATAATGCCGAGGGTAATCACGCGTCAAAGGTCTGATTTGCCAGCAGCCGGGGCTATAGCATGAATATGTGAAATTAAATAGCCGTAACGCCCATGCTTTGGGCGCCGGTGCCTGGGGGTGGGCACCACTCACCTAACCCAGCGGCAAGCGGGCCGTAACCCGAAAGCCCGGCCCCTGGGTTTCATACGTAACTGTGCCAGCGGCCGCCGCTGCCCGGGCGCGCATATTGCGCAAGCCCTGCCCACCTACTGCCGGCCGGGCAGGAGCAGCTTGCCCATCGTCCAGCACCATGAGTTCCAGCTGCCGGCCCTGCTGCCGCAGCCGCACGGTTACCTGGGTGGCGCGGGCGTGTTTCACGGCATTGTGCAGGGCCTCTTTGTAAATCAGGTACAGCGCCTGCCGGGTACCCAAGGATACGGAGGAAGCTGCCAGGGCAGGGTCGGCGTGGAAATCAAGCTCCAGGCCAGCGGGCGGCAGTACCTGATGCGCGTGGTCGTGCATGCGGTTCAGCATGCTGGTAAAGGAATCGTTGCGCGCATCAATCCCCCATACCACGTCGCTCATTTGGCGGGCAGCCATCCGGCTGGTTTCGGCCATGTGGTCGAGGTGGCTGCGCTGCTGCTCTACCGGGTACAGGCCCTCACGCAACATGGTACTCTGCAGGGAAATTTGGGTCAACAACGAGCCTACGTCGTCGTGCAGGTCGGCGGCGAGGCTGGTGCGCAAAGCAGCTTCCCGCCGGGCCTGCCGCCGCCGGTATTGCCAGAGCCCGGCACCAGCCAGTAGTATAAGCCCCAGGCCCAACCCAACCAGCAGGGCAGCATGCCGCTGCTGCTTTAAGCGGCCTAGCTGTTGCTGCTGCTGCTGCAAGCGGTTTTGCTGAGTCAGCAGCCGGATTTCGGCCTGCTGCTGGCTTAGCTCGTTGCGAAACTGCAGGGCTGCCGTGCGCCTTCTTACTTCCGCTCCGGTAAGACTGTCGCGGGCCACCATAAATGCTTGCTGCGCTTGGTAGGCGCGGGCAAAATCACCTAGCTGGGCATATGCCTGGGCCAATACTTCGTTGCCGGCCTGGATATCGGCCTGAGCACGGGCCGGCTTACTGGCAGATAGGCTCATTTGCGCGTAGTGGGCGGCGCTGTCGGGCCGGTGGCGGCTCAGGTTGGCCCGGGCCAGCAGCACCAGCACCCGGGGCACTAGTATGGGCAGCACCTTACGGGCCTGCGGCAGCGCCGGATGGGCGCGACTCAGGGCGGACTCGCTCTGGCCCAGTTCCTCCTCCATCTCCGCCAGGTTGATTTCCATGCGCCAGATTTCCTGGGCCAGGTTCAACTGCTTGCTGATGGCCATGCTCTGGGCGTAGTAGCTGCTGGCCTCCTGCCAGCGTTGTTGCTGCCGGCGCACCTCCCCCAACTCCTCATAAATTAAATTCAGGCGGTCAGGATAGTCATGGTGCAAAGATACTTTCAGGGCATGGCGCAGGTACTGCTCGGCCGTACCCAGCTCGCCCAACTGCCGATACGTGCTGGCAATCTGAATTTGCAGGCTGGTATAGAACCGTCGGGTGTCGCCGTAGTCAAAGGAAGGCGGCACTTTCAGGCAGTAGGTCAGGGCTTTGATGTACTGGCCCTGTTGGGAGGCAATTCTGGCCCGGCGACCCAGACAGCGAATCTGCCCGCCCACGTTGTGAATGCGCGTAAACTCGGCATCAGCTTTATTAAGCCACTTTGTAGCTTCCTCGTAGTCACCCAGCGAAATGTAGCCGTCCGCTAGGTCCAACAGGGTTTCGGCCTCGTAGTCGCGGTAGTTGAGGGTGCGGGCCAGGGCTACTGCCTGCCGCAGCAGTGGTAGCCCCGCCCGTACATCCCGCTGCTGAACTTCCCAGGCCAGTCTGGTTACCAGTATTACCTTAGGAGTATCCAGCACCACCCGGGCCTTGATTAGGGCCCGCAGGCTGTCGATGCGCCGCTGGCTGGTTTGCTGCACCCGCACGGCAGAAGCCGCCGCCGCCAACCGGTGCAGTGGTTGCTTACCGGCAACGCCCGCCGCCAAGGTAATTCCTCTTCCTCCCAGCAATAACGCGCAGCAAACCAGAATACGAACCATGAAAGCAGAGGACAGGCAAGGGAGCAGTTGCACAAGATACGGTGCGTATCTCTATCATTTTTAGTCCGATACCGATTTAAAAGCCAAATTTCCCTGAATCACTCGGGCACGGTTAACGGCCCCAGCACATCATAGATACTTATCCTCACTCCTAACCAAACCCCGCAAAAAAGCCCTCCCGAGTGCATCAGGAGGGCCTCTAGAAGCTCAGGCAGAGTAGCAGCTACGCCAGTTCAGCTTCCGGTACTTCTGCCAGGGGCAGCACGTCGGAGGTTACCAGGTCTTTTTCCTGGCGCAAGTTATCAATGATGAACTCCTGACGGGCGGGTGTGTTTTTGCCCATGTAGTAGGTCAGTACCTGCTGAATAGAGCGGTCAGACTGCAGAATAACAGGCTCCAGCTTGATGTTGTCGCCAATGAATTTGCCGAACTCATCGGGGCTGATTTCACCCAAGCCTTTGAAGCGGGTTACCTCGGGGTTGCGGCCCAGCTGCCGCATGGCGGCCTGCTTTTCCTGCTCGTTGTAGCAGTAAATGGTGGTTTTCTTGTTGCGCACCCGGAACAGCGGCGTTTCCAAGATGAACACGTGGCCGTTACGCACCAAATCGGGGAAGAACTGCAGGAAGAACGTGAGCAGCAACAGCCGAATGTGCATACCGTCCACGTCGGCATCAGTAGCCACTACCACGCGGTTGTAGCGCAGGTTTTCAATGCCTTCCTCGATATTAAGGGCGTGCTGGAGCAGGTTCAGCTCCTCATTTTCGTACACGATTTTCTTCTTCAGCCCAAAGCAGTTCAGGGGCTTACCACGCAAACTGAACACGGCCTCCGTTTCCACGTTGCGGCTCTTGGTAATGGAGCCCGAGGCGGAGTCGCCCTCGGTGATGAATAAGGTAGTGAGCAAGGCTTTTTCCTCGTCCTTGGTTTCGCCCAGGTGCAGGCGGCAGTCCCGCAGCTTGCGGTTGTGCAGGTTGGCTTTTTTGGCGCGCTGGTTGGCCAGCTTTTTCACCCCGGCCATATCGGTGCGCTCCCGCTCACTCTGGTCAATTCGCTTTTTGAGGGCCTCGGCTACCAGCGGGTTTTTGTGCAGGTAGTTATCCAGCTGCTCCTTCACAAAATCAAGTACGAATCCCCGCACAGTAGGCCCATCGGGGCCCATATTGAAGGAACCAAGCTTGGTTTTGGTCTGGCTTTCAAACACTGGCTCCTGCACCCGTACCGAAATGGCGGCAATGATGGAGGCCCGAATGTCGGAGGCTTCGTACTTCTTGTTTTTGTTGGTTTTGGCGAAAAACTCCTGCACGGTTTTCACCACGGCCTCCCGGAAAGCCGCCAAATGGGTACCGCCCTGGGTAGTGTACTGCCCATTCACGAAGCTGTAATACTCCTCGCCGTAGTCGTTGCCGTGAGTCATGGCCAACTCAATATCCTCCCCTTTCAGGTGAATAGTGGGATACCGCAGGCTGTCGGGGTCGGCTTTGCGGGCCAGCAAATCCGCCAGGCCGTTCTCAGAAAAGTATTTCTGGCCGTTGAAATTGATAGTAAGCCCCGCATTCAGGTACACGTAGTTCCATATCTGGTTTTCCAGATATTCCGGGATGAAGCGGTAGTTGCGGAAAATGCTGTCGTCGGGCTGAAATACCATCAGCGTACCGTTGCGCTGGCTGGTTGCCTGCGGTTTGGGGTCGTTGGTAAGTACGCCCTGGGCAAACTCCGCGGCCTTCAACTGGCCCTCACGCACGCTCTGCACCAGAAAATAATTGCTCAGCGCATTAACCGCCTTGGTGCCTACGCCGTTCAAGCCCACAGATTTCTGAAAGACTTTGCTGTCGTATTTACCGCCCGTGTTAATCTTGCTGACTACGTCTACCACCTTACCCAGCGGGATGCCCCGGCCATAGTCGCGCACTTGCACGCGGCTGTCGGATATTTTGATATCGATGGTGCGGCCATAGCCCATTACGTGCTCATCAATGGAGTTGTCAATTACCTCCTTTACCAGCACGTAAATCCCGTCGTCGTAGCTAGAGCCGTCGCCGAGCTTGCCGATGTACATACCAGGACGCAGCCGGATGTGCTCCCGCCAATCCAGGGAGCGGATGCTGTCTTCGGTGTATGCGTGGGAAGCGGAAGGAACTTGCTGTTCAGCCATTAGGAAAACCAGAAATCAGATTCAGGGTAAAATAACGTAGAAATTACCCATTTCCACGCTTTGTTTCGCTAGTAAAATTAGCAAAACACCAGCAGTAAAACCAGCCCATTGTCTTTTTAATTCCGCACAAATCTCGCTCAGCTTTCGAAAAGCGCATTCCCCTCCTCCCCTTAACGCCAACCATTTTAGCAAATGCTACACACCAACACGCAACATAATTTACCGCCCTCCGGGCATAAGCCCAGCGCGGTAGTCAAGCAGACGCCCGTTATTCAGTTTGCATTTTTCATGGTGGGGCTGGTATTGCTCGTCTACACGCTGAAGGTGCTCGATGATATTTTGCTGCCCCTGCTGTTTTCCGCCGTTTTCACTCTGCTGCTTCTCCCCATCTGCCGGTGGCTGGAGTTGAAGGGGCTGCCCCGGGTACTGGCCATTGTGGTGTGTCTGCTGCTGGTTATAGCCATTTTTGTGGGCGTCATTCTGGGTTTTGGCTCCCAGTTAGCGCAGTTCAAAAATGAAATTCCCAAGCTGCAGACCAAACTCATGCAGTTCTTCAACGAGACGCAGGAATGGGCCCACCTTAAGTTTGGGTACCAACCCATGAGCATCGACGACTTGAAGGAGACGACGGTGAAGGCCCTGAAAAAATCGGGCGGCACTTACCTGGGCACCACCCTGAACACGACCACGGCGGTACTAAGCAACTTAGCGCAGGTACTGATTTACGTTTTCTGCTTCCTGTATTACCGGGACCACCTGCGGCAGTTTATGTTCCGGTTTGTGGCCCCCGACAAGCGCACTTCCGTGCTGCACACCGTAGACAATATCCAGACGGTGGTGCAAGCCTATATTTCGGGCCTGTTCAAGGTCATTGTCATCGTGTCCATTCTCAACGGTATCGGGCTACTGGCTCTGGGCGTCAAGTTCGCCATCTTCTTCGCCATTTTCGCCTCCGTTTTGGCCGTAATTCCTTATATCGGTATTATGATTGGGGCTACCGTACCGGCCATTATTACGCTGGTAGAAACTGGCTCGGTGGTACAGGCAGCGCTGGTAATTGGGGTATTTGTGGTGGTGCAATTTCTGGAAGGCAACTTCATTACTCCCATGATTACCGGCTCCCAGGTAAGCATCAACCCACTGGCCGCCATTCTGGCCCTGATTTTGGGTGGCGAGCTGTGGGGTACGCCGGGCATGATTCTGAGCATTCCGCTGATGGCGGTAGCCAAGGTGGTGCTGGATGCCAACAAAACCACGGAGCCCTGGGGCTTCCTGCTGGGCGACACCGCCGAGGGTGAAGACTCTACCAAGCCCGATAATAAGTCGCCGGGAGGAATTCAGAAACTCTGGAACCGCATGCTGGGCCGGGCAGCCTAACCCACCCAGGGGAACTTGAGGAAGAGCTTCCGAGCAGCTGTGCTCGGAAGCTCTTTTTGCTTCGGACGATAGGCACACTTCAGGAGGCAACCCAAATTTTGTACGTAACCCCGTGTAAGCTCGGCACGATATACACCCCATCAGCAGCTACTTTATTCCTGCTGATATCTGACCTTAACCATCCTAATTTCTTTCCCATGGCAACTATCACCGGCGAAACCGCCCGCGCATACAACGACCTCGTAGAAATCAATAAAACGGCCGCTAAAGGCTACCAGGAAGCCGCTGAAGGCGTAAGCAGCCCCGATCTGAAATCCAAGCTCAGTGAGCTGAGCCAGCAGCGCGCTCAGTTTGTTTCGGAACTCAGCCAGCACGCTCAGCAGTACGGCATCAACACCGAAAACGAAACCACGGTAGAGAGCGTGGTGGCCGATGCCGCCGCTGCCGTACACCGTGGCTGGATCAACCTGAAGTCGGCCGTAACCGGCCAGGACGACTCGGCTATTCTGGGCGAGTGTGAAACTGGCGACGCAGTAGCCCTGCAGAGCTACGAAACCGCTCTGCGCTCCACTGAGCTACCCGCAGAGGCTCGCAATGTACTGCAGAAGCAGCACGGCGAAATTCTGTCGGCCAAAAACTGGGTTACTCAGCAAAAAGGCACCCGCTAAGCTGCTTATAAGCTTTGCACCAATAAGGCCCGCCACATGGCGGGCCTTATTGTTTTAGGCTGTGTGGATAGAATAAGCAAGCCTAGGTGAGTTTGCCAAAACGATTAGCGGCTGCAACCTTCTAACCCGGTATCTTTGTTAGCAATCTGTTTAGCCCGTTAAGCTGCTCGTATAGCCCACCGCCTTTGTACGCCATCATCGACCTTGAAACTACCGGGGGCCAGCCCGCCCAAGACCGCATCACGGAAATAGCCATTTACATTCATGATGGCGAGAAAGTGGTGGACGAGTTCAGTACCCTACTCAACCCCGGCCGCAACATCCCGTTTTTCATCACCCAACTCACAGGCATTTCTGATGATATGGTGCGGAATGCGCCCAAGTTTCACGAGGTGGCCCGCAAGATTGTGGAAATAACGGAGGGCTGCGTGTTTGTGGCGCACAATGTGCGGTTCGATTACTCTTTTCTCAAAAAGGAATTCGCTGACCTGGGTTACAACTACTCGCGCAAAACACTGTGCACGGTTCGCCTGAGCCGCTCCCTGATGCCGGGGCAGCCCAGCTACAGCCTGGGTAAGCTCTGCCAGAACATTGGGATTCCATTGCAGGACCGGCACCGGGCTACCGGCGACGCGGCCGCCACGGCCATCCTGTTCGGACGCCTACTAGCCATTAGCCAGCAGCCAGAGGCGGGCACCGACCCTGAGTTGAGCCCCGCTGATGCCTTGGCCGCCGTGGATGCGGCGGCTCCGGCTGGCCGGAAGCCCGGTACAGCGGGCAAGCAACCCTCGCCCCGTAAGATCAAGGCGGTACAGGAAGCCATCAAAACGGCCTTGCTGCCACCTAATATTACGCCCGAAAAAGTAGCCTCTTTGCCCCAGGAAGCCGGGGTATACTACTTTCATGATGAGCAGGGGGAGGTGATATACGTGGGGAAGAGCATTAACATCTACAAGCGTATTCAGCAGCACTTCGCCGTTGATTACAAGTCGAGAAAAAGTATTGAGTTCAAGAACTCTATTTCGGACATTACCTGGGAGCTAACGGGTTCGGAGCTGGTCGCTCTGCTTTATGAGTCGCACGAAATTAAGCGGCTCAAGCCCCTGTACAACCGCGCGCAACGCCGCTCCGTATTTCCGGCGGGCATTTTTCTGCGCACTGATGAGCAGGGCTACAAACGCCTCTACTACGGGCGGGCCGACGACCACGCTGAATCCCACCCGCTCATAGCGCTGGGCAACCAGTATAAAGCCAAGGGCTTCCTGTTTCATAAAGTGGCCAAGTTTAACCTGTGCCAGAAGCTCTGCGACCTGTACAAAACCCAGGGGGCCTGCTTTGACTACCAGGTACACCGCTGTAAGGGTGCCTGCCTGGGTTTGGAGCCGGCCGAGGAGTACAACAAGCGGGTTGAGGAAGCTATTGAGTCGTTTACCTATGAGCATGGCTCATTCGTGGTAATTGGGCAGGGTCGCCGTCCCGACGAAAAGAGCCTGGTAGTGGTAGAAAACGGCCGGTATATGGGCTTTGGCTACGTGGATGAAGCTTTCACGGCCCGGCGCTTTCCTGATTTCCGGGATGCCATTACGCGCTACAACGACAACAAGGACGTGCAACAGATTATCCGCCAGTACCTGCGCACCTCGCACAAGGACAAGGTGAAAGTATTCAGCTAGTCCCCGCAGCACCCAAGACACGGAGCCGGTTAGCGCCAATTATTGGTTTGCTCCTGTTTGAGCCAGTACATGGCGGTATTTTCTTGCTTGCAGCGGCGCACGTGGTAAATGCAGATTGCAGCCTGATCAATAATAGTTGTACCGGAAAGGTTAAAACAACCGGTGGCGCAACAGCCAGCCAGCGGCGTCAAATTCCTCCGCCCGGGGCTGGTATTTGTCTAGGGTGAGTTTGCCAATGCGCAACGTATTACCGTCGCCGCTGTCATACACGGTTACGCGGCTGCGCACGCGCTTGAGTGGGACGGGAGCAGCTTCAATCAAATCCTGACCGGCTCCGTCGTACACGCCAATTTCCAGCCGCGGATTCAGCTCTCCGCGTAGCTCAAAGGCATCATTGCCTCCCAGCCCAAACAGCTTGATAGAACGGGTTTCGGCGGGGTTGAACGTACGCTGCTGCTGCAGGGTAGCACCTTGCGGGCTAAGCCGGAATAGCTGCACGCGTACCTGCCCGTTGTCGGTGGGCTCTACCACAAACCGCTCCGCCTCGTCCGTGCCCGGCAGCTCTATATCACGGGCCAGCAACTGATAGAACTTCTCAGCTACGGCCGGCAACTGCTCGCGGCGGCGGCTTAGTTTACGGGTGAAGTCGGCGGTGCTTACCTGCTCCACTTCCCGGGGCCACACGGCCAGGGCGCGGGCAATAGCCGCATCAGTAAGTGAGTTGCGCAAGGAGTCGGCCACCTGCCGGAAATCCTCCCGGCTCAGATAAGCCAGCAACGATTTGTCCATGGGCCGGGCGGCGCGGTTCAGGCCTTCAACATCGGCTAGCCGGATGGTTTCGTGGAAGCTTTGGTAGTTGGATTTCACCCAGCCAATCATATGGGTGAGCAGGCCGTCATCAAACTTAAAAAAGGCGTGGTCCCGGTCGCGCGGAATGGCCCGGTACACGGTGCTGCCATCGGCCGCCGCAAAGCTGGCCCAGCGCCACTGGTCTTCCCGCCGGCTCCAGTCGCCCAGCCACATATCAAACAAGCGGCTGCGCAGGTACTGGCGGGCATCAACCCGAAAGCGGGAGCTGGCTACCAGGTTGGTAAACACCTTGCGGGAGCTTTCCACGGCCTCTGAGTTGCCGAAGCTGCGCACGGCGCGCTGGTCGCCCTCGGGCCGCTCCTCAAACAGGTAGAGCGCATGGCCAAACGCCTCCCGGAATTCCCCCAGGGCCGGGTCGTCGGCAACGTACACCAAACGAGGGTTAGTATGGTATAAGCCCGCAGCCTCGGCCAGCGGTGCCACAATGTAAGCTCCGTACGGATGGATTACGCTGGTCTGGTCCTTCATCAACCGGCCAATGGGTCCGTCCTGCAGGCCCTCCGGCAGGGCCTTGGTGGCATCCTTATCTACGGAACGCAGCACGTATTGCACGCCGCTACGGTCTACCAGCCGCAGATTTTTGGTTTGAAATGAGCCCCCCTCCCGCACGGGCGTCAGGCCTCCCGGTATGGCCGTGCGCAGGTTGAACACGGGTACCGTAACCGGCAGCCCCCACAACGCCCGGTAATGCGTACCCCAGAAAAACCGGTGGACTGCGCCCCTATCATACTGCGGGCCGGCCGCTACCTGCACCGTTGAGTCGGGGCTGATAACTGGCCTTTGAGTAGCGGGCTGAGGCTGGGCCGGGGCTTGGCAGGAAGCAAGAAGCAACCCACTGCTGACGCCAACGGCCAACCAAAAAGCGGAAGGAGAAAGGAGCACGAACGGCGTTTTTATCGGAGAAACGGGGACTCTAACCAGAGCAATCCCCCCTTATAGCGCAAAGCCAGGGCCGGCGGTTGTTAGCTGGGCATTGACTTTTCTGCTGGAGTTGCGTTGAAGGACTCCTAGCTGCGCTGTTCCGCCCTGCATGATTCGTCCTTACGCCTTCCTTCTGCTGCTGTTACCCGCTGCTGCCTCCTGCAGTCGTGATACGTATTTCCAGCCCGATGCCCGAATTGACTTTGCCTCGCCCCTGCCGGCCAACGCCGATAGTGCCCGCGTAACGGCCGGTCGGCACTACCAACGAGGCCCGCTAGGCCGCTTGCTGCTGGGCCGGCACTATCGGCGCGTATGGGCCCAGCCGGTTACCGTGCCGGTATTCAACCCACAGACGGCCGTGGCGGGCGGGCTGAAGTTTGGCAAAGTGGGCGGCGGCTTTCAAACAACCAGCGTGACTATGACGGGTTCCGACGGCCGGAGCTACGCCCTGCGCAGCTTGGATAAAGACCCCTACCGCACCCTGCCCAAAGTGCTGCGCCAAGGCTTTATTTTGACCACCGTGCGCGACGCAACCTCGGCCGGAATGCCTTATGGGGCTTTGGTGGTGCCCGCTTTGGTGGAAGCCGCCGGTTTGCCTCACACCTCGCCGCGGGTGTTTTACGTGCGCAACGACGAAACTGGCCTGGGCGCAGCCTCCGAGCGACTCCAGGGCAAGGTGGTGTTGCTGGAAGAAAAATTTGAGGGCAAGCAGAACATTGCCGGTTCGCTGGCCGGTGCCCAGGACCTGGAAGAATCGGAGGATGTGCTGGAGGAGCGGTATGCCTCCGCTAAGCACCAGTTGGATGGGGAGTCGTTTGTGCGGGCCCGCCTGCTGGACCTCTGGCTGGGTGACTGGGACCGGCACGAGGGCCAGTGGAACTGGGCAGCCTACGCCCAGCCCAGCGGCCGCATCCTCTGGAAACCCATCCCCCAGGATCGGGACCAGGTTTTTTTTAGGTTTGATGATGGCCTGCTGCCTTGGCTGGGCAGCAAGGCAGTAGCCAAATTTCGCACCTTTGGCCCCCGGATTGAAAGTGTGGAAGGCTATACCCGCAATGCCGCTTTTATTGATGAGCGCGCCCTGGCCGCCGTGCCCCGGACTGCCTACCAGCGCGCCGCGCTCAGCCTACAGCAACGCCTGACCGATGCCGTAATTGAGCAAGCCGTGCGTCAGGGTTTGCCCCGGGAGGTGTACGCGTTGGAGGGGGCTACCATCATTGCCTCCTTAAAATCCCGCCGGAGCATGCTGCCCCAGGCCGCTGAGGAGTTCTACCGGCTTAAATCCCGGCAGGTACTGGTAGCTGGCTCCGATGAGGCCGAGCGGTTTATAGTGGAGCGTCGCAATGATACGGCCACGGTCGTATCGGTGTATGCACTGCCCCTCAATAAGAAAAATCCGGCCTCTTCCCTGCTGTACCAACGCAGCTTCAACCCCACCGATACCCGCACGGTGGTGCTGCACGGCCTTGAGGGCAAAGATGAGTTTCTGGTTTCGGGCCGGGTGCGCCGCTCTCCGTTCATAGATATATACGGCGGGCCCGGTGAGGATACAGTGCGCGACTCTTCCCGCGTGGCTGGCCTGCGCAAGCGCACCCGCTTTTTTGACACCTACCGCAACAACGTGCTGGAGCCCAGCTCCGAGACCAAGGACCGCACCGAGCACAACGTCCTCTCCCACGCCTTCGACCGGGACGGCTCGGGGCGGTAAGTAGTGAAATAGCGAGATGGTGAAATGGTGAGTTTGACGTTCTAGTGGCGCAGATAGCGCAAACAGAACGTCAAACTCACCATCTCACTATTTCACCTTTTCCAACTCCGCCAGCATATCCAGCACCATATGTTCGGTGGGGGTTAGCAAGTCGTTTTCGGCGGGGTCGGCATCGTGGCGACGCAGGTATTCGATGAGCTTATCGGAGTTGAACAGCTCGGTAACCTGGGGATGAATGTAGTACTTGGAGCACACTGTGGGGGTATTGCCCAGGCTCTCGGCTACGTCCTTGATGGCGCGTTTCAGGGTTTTGGGCTTGGGAAACTCCGGTTCCTCGTCCAGAATGCGCTCCAGGCACTCTACCATCTTCACTGTGCCGCCCCACGTGCGGAAATCCTTGGCTGAAAGCGCCATGCCGGTTACCGTGTGCAGGTACTCGTTCACATCACCTGATTCCAGCTCCTGGCGGTGCCCGTCGGTGGCGTAGTACTGAAACAGGTGCTGTCCCGGTATTTCTTTGCACTTCTGTACCAGCCGCGCCAGCTTGCGGTCATGAATCGTTAGGTCGTGGGGCACGCCTTTCTTGCCCACAAAGCTAAAGCGCACATCGGAGCCGGATACCTGCACGTGTTTGTCGCGCAGGGTAGTGAGGCCGTAGGTTTTGTTTTTCTTGGCGTATTCCTTGTTGCCCACCCGAATAAACGACTGATCCATGAGTGTAAGCACCAAGGCCACCACCTTCTGCTTGTCCAGCTGCGGGCGGGCCAGGTCCTTGTGAAGTTGGGCCCGCAATTCGGCCAGTTTCTCCCCAAACGCCCGCAGGCGGCTGAACTTGGTGAGGGCGCGGGCCTGGTCCCAGGCCGGGTGGTAGAGGTATTGCTTCCGGCCCTTGGCGTCGCGGCCGGTTACCTGCAAGTGGGTAGTAGCGGAAGGCGAAATCCAGACATCCGTCCAGGCCGGCGGAATCACAAAGCCCTGAATCCGGCCAAGGGTTTTTTCATCCTGCACCGGCTCCCCCTTGGCGTTCAGGTAGTGAAAGTCGCCGGCTTTGGTGGCGGTGCGGGTGAGGCCGGGTTTGGTATCAGTGAGGTAGCGCAAGCCGGCTAGCTCAGCTTGGCGGGCAGGGTCTTTGTACAGAGTGTGCGCCTCATCCAGGGGGCTGAGGCGCTTTTTTTTGGTTTTCGGGCGGGCGGAGGCAGTGGCGGTGGCCATCAGGAACGAGCAACAGAACAGCCGCTAATAGTGGCGGCCCTGAGTTCTACGCAGGAAAGCTGGCTGGGGTACAGTTCTGCTCCCGGGGGTGTTGCCACAAAAACCGCTGCCGGGGCAGCAGGGCGCTTTGTGGGGTTATAGCAGGCTTTTTTCTGTCTGATTGCCTGCGTGCTACGGAGTAAGCTCGAGTGGTACTTGCAACACCCCCAGGAGGAAGTGCGTTAGGTCCCTGCCGGGTCTGGCACTGTTTTTTCTTGCGGGCCGGCATCTGTCCTACTTCTTTCCTTTCTATTTCCTCGCGCACCATGCGAAACCTTCTGCAAAAAACCGGGCTGCTGGCGGGCCTTGCTCTCACGCTGGGTGGGGCGGCTTCCTGCTCCAAAGATGGCGACGGAGTACTCCTGTTTTCCATTGAAGACGATAAAGCCCTGGGCGAGAAAGTGGCCGCCCAAACTGATTCCACCTTCCGGGCCAAGGGCCAGCTGGTAGAGCCCGGCAGCAACCCCCAGGCCTACGCCGCCCTGGGCCGCATTGTAACGCGGGTACTGGATAATGGCAAGCTGCAGTACCGTAATGAGTTTCCCTGGGACGTTAAGATTATCCGAGACGATGCTACCCAGAATGCGTTTGCTACGCCCGGCGGCCACATTTACGTGTACTCGGGGCTGATTAAGTACCTGGACAATGAGACGCAGCTGGCCGGCGTATTGGGCCACGAAATTGCCCACGCCGACCGGCGCCATACCTCCCGCCAGCTCCAGAACCAGTACGGCATCAGCGTGCTGCTCAGCCTGCTGCTGGGCGAAAACCAGAACACACTGGTAGATGTAGCCTCCAGCCTGGGCCAGCTTAAATTCAGCCGTGACTTTGAAACGGACGCCGACACGTACTCGGTAGAGTACCTCAATGGCACCAACTATTACGCCTGCGACGGGGCCGCTGGTTTCTTTATCAAAGCCCAGAATGAAGGCCAGCAAGGCACGCCCGAGTTCCTGAGTACCCACCCCGATCCAGGTTCCCGCATCCAGAACATACAGGCCAAAGCCGACCAGCTGAACTGCCGCAACCGCACGGCCGGCAGCAACGACTTCACGGCCCTGAGGAACGCCTTGTAGGCTTATCGGCAGCTACTTACCTAACTCCCGGGCCGTTTGGCCTGGGAGTTTTTGCTTGGTAGGGCCAGCGCCTTTGCTACCGTTCAGGCAACAAGCAGGGGGTATTTCCTCGTAGGCAGACCTTCCAAACACCCTTTTAGCCCGCTGCATGGCCTCTCTTTTAAACAAGCTAAACGACTGGGCCGAGCGAGCCGATGATGTCCTCACGCGCACCCGTGCCCGCCTGGGCCTGCTGCATCCCTTGCAGCTGCTCTCCTACCGCAGCTACGGCACCCCCGAGCGTCTGTACGTGAAGGGGCGCCTGCTCACCGACAAGGGCATTAGCGAGCCTGACCCCTCCGACTCACGCTGGCACAACTTGCTGAATATGTACCGGCGCTTCGACAGCAACGAAATTAGCGGGGCCCAACTAAGCGTAGTGCCCGCCGATGGCACCGACCACACCGTGGTAACGGACGAGGAGGGCTATTTTACCCTGAACCTGGCCCCGCAGCAGCTGCCGGAGCCCGTAGATTACTTGTGGTACCCGGTGGAGGTACTGCTGCGCCAGGCACCGGCCCCTTTTGTGGCCCCGCCCCGCCTCGATACCCGGGCCATGGTGCTGATTCCGCCCGCCGACGCCGAGTACGGTATCATTTCCGACCTCGATGACACGGTTATTCAGACATCGGCCACGGATTTGTTGCGCATGGCCCGTACGGTGCTGCTGCGCAATGCCCGCTCCCGCCTGCCTTTCAAGGGCGTAGCTGAGTTTTATCGGCAGCTGCAGCTGGGCCGCAACGGCAAGCGGAACAACCCGTTTTTCTACGTCAGCAGCTCGCCCTGGAACCTCTACGACCTGCTGGAGGACTTCCTGAACCTGAACGATATTCCGCCTGGCCCCCTGCTGCTCCGCGACATGGCCCTGAAGCGCAAGGAGGCCGGTGCTACCTCCGAGCACCACGGCCACAAGCTCAAGGAAATTGACAACCTGCTACTCACGTACCCCAAGCTGCCCTTTGTGCTCATTGGCGACTCGGGTCAGGAGGATGCCAACATTTACCGGGAAGTGGTGCGCCGCCACCCCGGCCGCGTATTGGCCATCTACATCCGCGACGTGAACCTGCCCGACCGCTCAGCCATGGTGACCAAAGTGGCAGAGGAGTTGCGCGGGGAAAAGGTGGAAATGCTGCTGGTAAAGGATACGGTACAGGCCGCCGAGCATGCGGCCAGCGCGGGCCTGGTATTCCAGGAGGCCGTACCAGCCGTGGAGCAGGAAAAACAGAAAGATGAAGCCGCCTCTGAGGATGAAGGTCTGGACGGCGAAACGACCGGGCAACCCGTAATGCAGTAGAATACGGGCGCCAACTTATAGGCCACGCCTTACCGGGCGTGGCCTATTGTGTCGTATTATGCAGCCTTTATACTAGGCTCTGTGGACAGGAATTTCCAACGGCATTCTGATGCTATTCAGACCGTCCTGCTGAGCTTGCCGAAGCATCTCTACCGAACAACGAAGCAGTAGAGATGCTTCGGCAAGCTCAGCATGACGGTCTTTCTGCTTGCTGTCCACACAGCCTAGTAAGAGTTGTCCTGCTTGCTAGCCTGCAGCTGCCTGACTCGGGTGTAACCACGGTTATTCGGCTGGGTCTGGGGCTACTACGTGCGGGGGGAGTGCTCCTGCTAGTGGTAGCTTCGTGGCTACTTGCCCAATAAGGCCGGTGTACACTAAATGAACCCTGACTAGGAGTCCGGCCTACTTTGCTTCAGCTGGAATGGTCGGCTACCACTACCCATTGCCCATTAATACGGCGCATCACCAGCAGAAAATGCCCCTGCAAGTCGCCGGCCGTGGGGCGCGCCAGGTGCCAGCGGCCTATTACCTGGGCGGCATCGGGGCTGAGAGGCTGCACTTGCAGATGCGAGAAATCGAGCTGACCCATAGCGGCGGGCGTGGGGTAGCTGCGGCGGTAGTTGTCGAGGGTGCGCTGCCAGCCGTAGGTCAGGCCGCTTTTACCGATGAATACCAGTGAGTCATTTTGCCAGTAGCCCTGCATGAACCCGGCCACGTCGCCCCGGTTCCAGGCGGCCGTTTGCGTGGTCAGTACCCGCAGAATAGCCTGCCGGGCGGCGGTGCTTTGGGCCACAGTGGGCGGCCGGGATGCTGAGCAGGCGCAGGTGCCCAGCAGCAGAAAAAGTAGAAAACGGTGCATAGCTCCCAAGGTACGGCAGTTTGTGAAACCCGTGCGCAGGCAGCCACCCGCCCCAAAACCGCCCGAATACGGTACCGGCCCGGCAGTTTCAAAACTCCCGGGCCGGTGGCTACTAGCCCACCCCTCAGCACCGGAATATTTTGCGTTTTGCGGAAGCTATCCGCTCTGCGCATCGGCCTTCCAGAGCAGCCTTACCACTCACGAAACTGCCCTGGCTGGCAAATTTCTAGCTATTTAAATCCCTAGCTGCCAACAGGTAGGCGGCTCTCGTTGGTGGTCTATGCCAGCGGGTTGCTCCGGACTGCGGGCCCTATTGTTCAGCTCCGGAATTGTAGTACATTGCCGCTATTGTTTCATCTTTATCTTACCGTGTATGCTTACTTTCCTTATCCCCCCCCCCGCTGGCTCCGCTCCCGACGCGCCGCACCCTGGTTACCTCTTGCCACGGCTATGCTACTGGCTGGCTGTGAGGTGAAACCGGAGGAGCCGCAGCCCCTGGCGGGCGGCGGCAGCTCCAGCCAGGAGGCTACCGCCGCAAAAAACGACGGGCGGAATCCGTTTTCGGTAGCCGTGATGACTGCCGCGCTTCACAACCTGAAAACCTTCTCCAAACCCGCCACCCGAAAACCTGGCCAGGGCCCGCCGGCAGCCCGCCCCACCGATGCGTTCGGGCCCACGCACTACTACGTGCGCTTCAAGCCCGCCTCGGCCGATCAGCTGGCCGATCTGGGCGACACGGGCATGGAGCTGTCGTTTGAGCCCCTGGATGAAAACGCCGCCGCCAGCCGCCCCTACTCCCGCACTACCGCCACTGCCGCCACTACCGAGGATATTCCGTGGCTGTACACGGCCGTACCCGTTGGTCTGCCGCTGCCCACCCACATCCAGCAGGAGCGTTTGGAAGAGCTGTTCCTGTTTTCCACCGAAGACGGCGACCTGGCCGATGAAGACCCCTGGGAGCCCGACCCCACTGACCCTTGCGCCCCGCAGTGGAATGCGGGCTGCCAGTGCTACACCTCCTGCCGGACTGCGGCAGGCACCCCGAATAAGCAGCTGCCACGGCCCGGCGGCAAGCGGCGCAACTCCGTTCGGGAGAATACCGAGCGCCTGGAAAAGGCCGGTATTTCGCCGGTGGCTCTGTACAATGAGGCCATGCGCCTGACCGGCAACCCCGATGAGGCGCTGCCCGGCAGTTCACCAACGCCCATGCAGATGGCCCGCCGCTACAACCCCAGCGGTACCATTCGGGTGGAGGAGCGCTACACCACCGGCGGCGGCCGGGTAGTGCCCCTGCGCAACGTGGAGGTAAAATCACGTCGCTGGTTTAACCTGGACCATACCCACACCAATTCCGCCGGCTATTTCTACATCGGCAGCGGATATTTGAAAGAGGCGAAAGTGACCGTAGAGTTCAAAACCGAGCGGGCCACCACCCGGGGCCTTGTCCGGGATGCTTATTCCTGGGACCTGGTACTGCCCATCCAGCATCAGTTGGGCTCCTACAACCGTACGGCCATGCAGAACCTGAACTACACCTTCACCTACCAGGCAGATGACCGCAGCCAGGGGGCACTAGCCTGGACGGCGGCCACCTTGTTTAACTTCCTGGACGACATGTACGCGTATTGCGCGGCCAACAGCCTGCCCAACCCGCCGGGCGGCATCAACGTGGCCCTGTTCAATACGTTCACGAGCAGTGCTTCCGCCCCCATGCTCCGGCGTATCGCGGAAACGTCTCTGGCCTCGAATATGCTGAATGTGCTGCTGCCCCCAACGGCATCCACCGCCAAAATAATTTTGCAACGGCAGCTACCTGATATCACCCTGCGTTTTGATGATAAGAACAGTACAACCCGCATAACCCGCCTCACCGACGACCTGAACAACACATTCTTTCACGAGCTGGCGCATACCATGCACTATAACCAGGTGGGCAATAACTTCTGGACTTCTTATATCGGGCACATCATTTCTGCCAGTGTGAATAACCGGCCCAGTACCTACGGCCGCAAAACGGATAATGGCGCGGGCCTGATTGCCATTAGCGAGGCGTGGGGAACTTATATCGGCAATACGTTCACGGCCAGGAATTTTGATTTAATCAATGCTGATATAGCTACAGCTAATCGTAATAGATTAGAAAATCAACGTCCTAATAATGACCCTGACGATGATGATGGTTGGATTGTGTATGGCATGCTACATGATATGACAGATAATGGCGAAGACTTCGCGCGAACAGGAGTAGTTGACAACGTAAATAGCTACACCACACCACAGCTGTTTCAGGCATTGCAGCCAGATGTAAAAACAGTGCGTGAGTACCAGCAGCGCGTGGCGCAACAGAACAGTGGCCGACAGGCCACCCAAGTCGAACAATTGGTCACCAGTTATTTGTGGTAAAATGAAATCACTATTCGCTTGCCTGCTACTGCTGACTGCATGTCATCAAGAAGAAAAGCGGGAATTTGCAGACGTTATCCTGCAAATTCCTCTATCCATTACACCTGAAAAAGATTCTGTTTCCATTGGTGATACACTCTGGCTGACAGCTGATTTTTCGAATCAACTGCAGGAACTTAATAGCGGTAATTCGTACCGAGTTACTCCATCTAATTTTTCGATTAAAACGAGCATTGCTTTTTTTAAATTAACTCCCCCACTTAAATCTCTTGCCACTCAAGAGGGAAGCGTCTCTCATTTTGTCGTAACTAATAAAACAGGCAAAACAGTCATCACTAGTCAAACTTTTGGAAATATTTCGTATGATTATAAACAAGATAAATATTTGTTAAAAACAGGAATTATACCAAAACACAAGGGCATATATACAATATATATCGGAGATGGGTGGCTCAGCAAAAATACCAATGAGCCTGGACCTGATTTATCATACATTGACGCAGGAATAACCCCAAATGGAGTTAAGCGGGAGTTAATATTTAGAACTATATTCTATTCTATAAATAATGGACGAACAAATTTTAATATATTACAGCAACACATTCTACTTGCTTCAATAGCCTACCCATCTACAAGCAATACTAATACTGAGCAGAGAGCCTGTTTCACTTTCGTAGTGCAGTAACAAGCCTTTTAGGCCGGTAGCTTGAAGTTACCGGCCTACTTGCGCTCAGATTTCCTATGAAGACGTTTGCCTTTTCTTTCTCATTCCTTCACCTCATTCATAAGCTTCGTGCACGCTACTAACTCAACCATAATCGACAACGTCAACAGCTACACAACACCGCAATTATTTCAGGCGCTTCAGCCAGATGTGAAAACGGTACGCGAATATCAGCAACGGGTAGTGCAGCAGAACGGTGGCCGACAGGCTCCACAGATGGAGCAATTAGTAACCAGCTATCGGTGGTAAGGCAATGAAAACGTATTTATTTGTCTTAATCGCCCTACTTTGCAGCTGTGAGCGGGAAGAAAGGCCTATTCCTGAACAGGTACCTTTCATTTTTCAAATTCCGCTTACTATCTCGCCCTCTAAAGATACTGTATCAGTAGGAGACACCCTCTGGCTGAAAGCAAGTTTCCCAGATACAGTGCGAGAATTCTACAGTGGTAAATACTATACTGTTAAACCTACCCAGTTTGACTGGATGACTAGTATTGCAATGAGAAAATTAGTTTATTCGAATCAATATTTAGGAAACCAATTAGCAGCTGCTAATAATTTTTCTTATATCAATAAAATCGGAACAATTAAACCAAATAATACGTTTTCCGATTTAAGATACGAGTATATTAACAAAATTTACACTTGTAAAATAGGAATAATCCCGAAACAAAAAGGAATATACGCCTTCAACTTTGGTGACAATTGGAATATTTCTTCTAATTCTAAGCCAAAACCAGATTTATCATTTATAAAGCTAGACTCATCAAAAGACAATATGAATAGACAAGCAGTATACCAATCTGTTTACTACTATATAAACGATAAGCATACAAATTTTTATCTCGTAAAGGCCAACAGCTTATACGCGTCACTCAATTACCCTGATAATAGCAATATTAACTATGAACAGGAAGGGTCTTACGCGTTTGTAGTGCGGTAACAAGGCTCGTAGGCCGGTGGCTTAAAGTTATCGGCCTACTTGCATTCTGGCTCCTTGTGAAATCATCTGCCTTTCATTTTTTATCTTATCCACAGCCCTCATGAACGACACTACCTCAACCATAATCGATAACGTTAACATCTACACCGCACTAGACTGGCAGTAAGGTATTTCACTTCGCTCCAGCTCTTTTAACATTACAAAAAAATCCCCGCTGTCTGCGGGGATTTTTTGTGCGTATACCAACTTTGACAGTCAAGTTACTCCTGACTCATCAGTTCCCGCACGTACACCGAGCCGCGCAACTGGCGCATGCGGCGCAGCACGCGGCGCTGCTTGGCCCGGGCCTGGGGGCCGGGGTTGCTGGCCCGAAACCGTAGCGGGTTGGGCAGCACACCCGCCAGCAGCGCCGCCTCCTGGGGGTTGAGCTTACTGGCCGACTTATGAAAATACCGCTGGGAAGCCGCTTCCGCCCCGAAAATACAGTCGCCCATTTCGGCCACGTTCAGGTACATTTCCATGATGCGGCGCTTGTTCCAGAGCAGCTCAATGAGCAGGGTAAAGTAGGCCTCGGCAGCTTTGCGCACATAGCTGCGGCCGTGCCACAGAAATACGTTTTTGGCTACCTGCTGCGAGATGGTGCTGCCCCCCCGCAGCTGCTTGCTCCCGCTCATATTGGATTTGGCCGCCTTCAGCAACGCCTCCCCATCGAAGCCGTGGTGCACCAGAAAACGCTGGTCTTCGGCCGCTACCAGGGCCAGGGGCAATTGCGGTGATACTTCCTCAAGGCCGCGAAAGGTGTAGCGGATGCGGCGGTCATCTTCCTGTATGCCGTAATAGCCTTTCCCGACCGGGGCGTGGGCGCGGCGGTCCAGCATGAGCCAGGTGGCGGGGGGGCTTACCCAGCGGTACACCAGCACCCACGCCACTGAGGTCAGAAACAGGGCGGCTACCACCTGAATAGCTATCCGGCTCACCCGGCGGGCTGTTTTTTTGTAATCCGTCACGCGCTTGTGTGCTGCTGTTGTTCGAGAGGCTTCTGCATAATCTGCCGTAAAAGTAGATGCAGTTCCCGCATAATCAGCGGGCCGGGGCTGTCATTTCTGTTGGTTACGGGCCAGGGGCGGCCGCCGCACCGGCCCAGGCTGGCCGAAGCCAGGAAGGCCAGCTACGGGGTGCCTCAGGATATTTTGCGCATATTGGCCGTGGGGCACTTCTGGTGCTCTACCCTTCTTCCGCGTTCCGCTCCCATCCTTACCCACCCTACGCATGCGCCAGCTGGCACTTTTCCCGCTTAATCTGGTGGTTTTTCCCGGCGAAAAGCTCAACCTGCACATCTTCGAGCCCCGCTACCGGCAACTGGTACAGGACTGCGTACAGGAGGGTATCACCTTCGGAATTCCGCCCTACATCAACGGGAGCGTAAGCACTCTGGGCACGGAAATGAAGCTGCTGCACATCGAGAAAACCTATGCCTCGGGCGAAACCGACATTCGCACCAAGGCCGTGGGGGTGTTCCGGGTGCGGGAGTTTTTTCATGAGCTGCCCGGCAAGCTGTATGCCGGCGCCACCGTGGAGCCTCTCCCCGATGACACTGCCGCCGACCTGGTGATGTACCAGCAAACCCGCCATCTTATCCGGCAGTTGTATGCTATTCTGGGGCTGCAGCGCCTGCTGCTGGAGTTGCCCGAAAACTTCCGGGCCTATGACGTGGCCCACCATCTGGGCATGAGCACCGAGCAGGAATACCAGTTGCTGGAGGCTGCTACTGAGCTGGAGCGCCAGCAGCTGGTACTTACGCATCTGGAAACTGTACTGCCCGTGCTGCAGGAAACTGAGCGGCTCAAGGAACGGGTGCGGCTTAACGGCCACTTCAAAAACCTAACTCCGCCAGCCTTCTAGCCTACTCATAGCTCTCCTGGCACAGCAGGATTTTCCAGTTCTTGCACAGCAGCATGCTGCTTGTTTACGTAATAGGCACCGACTGACTAACTTCTTGCTTGTGCCGGCTTCTTCCGTTTTTGCTTACGCCCTGGCTCTGGCGGTTGGAGTCCTGTTGTTGTGGCTACTGCGCCGCTACCTGCAGGAGCGCCGCTACCGCCGCCGCCCCTACGTAGCCCCGGCCCACAACAACTGGGCCGCTGCCCCGCTGCCCCCGGAAGCGCCCTTGCACCGCGTGGCTCTGCTTGGCGACCCGGGTGCCGTGGCTACTTCCGGCTCTGACCCAGTGTTGAGCCTACTGGCTGCGTGGCAGGCTCAAACCGGCCCAGCCGGAACTATTATTATCCTCGGCGACAATATTTACCCCGTGGGTATGCCTGCTCCTGACCACGCTAAGCGTCCTCTGGCGGAGGCTCGTTTCGATGCATTGCTGGGAGCCCTTAGCCAGTTTCAGGGGCAAGTGGTGCTGCTGGGCGGCAACCACGACTGGAACAAGGGCCGGCCAGATGGCTGGGAATACTTGCAGCGGCAGGAAGCCTACGTAAAGCAGCACTTACCCACGGCGCACTTTCTGCCGGTAAATGGTGCTCCTGGCCCCGTTACCCTGCAACTCGCCGCTGGCGTGCTATTGGTTGTGATAAATACACAATGGTGGGTGCAACGGGGCCCCAAGCCCGTTGCCGATGCCAAGGAGCCGTTCCGGCAGTTGCGCACCATTCTGGAAGCCAACCGCCACCAGCGGGTGCTGGTAGCCGGGCACCACCCACTCTATTCCAACGCCCTGCATGGCGGCAAATTCACGGCCAAGCAGCACGTTTTTCCGCTCACTACAGTCCACAAGCAGGCGTACGTGCCGTTGCCGTTCATTGGCTCCTTGTTACCGCTATACCGCAAGGTGGTGGGTGCCGCCGAGGACATGGCCCACCCGCGCTACCGCAAAATGCGCCGCCGCCTGCTAAGGGTGCTCCACGATTTTCCGGATGTAGTGTACGCCGCCGGCCACGACCACAACCTACAGTACTTTCAGCGGCACGGGGGGCATTATCTGGTGAGTGGGTCGGGCAGCAAAACGGCTTTCGTGCAGAAGGGGGGCCAGGCCAGCTTTGTACACGAGCACACCGGATTTTTCAGCCTCGACTTTTATACCCATCAAACCTGGCTTCGGACCCTGGAGCCAGGTACCGAAACGGAGGTTTTCCATTTACGGCTATACCCCAAGCCCGCAGTGGAGCCGGCCGTGGTTGCCCTACCCAAGCGCTTGGAGCAGTTTCTGGGCAGCTAGCGAGCGGCAGCGGGCGGCAGCGGGCGGTACTAGCACCCGCAGGCTACCGGGCCTGATTTCTACCTCTACCGGATTGGGCAGGTGATGAGGCTCCCCATCCAGCTGTACCAATACCTCGGTAGCGCCGGGCACGCTGATGCTGGCCCGCTCACACTGTAGCCGCTTGGTGTAGTCCGAAGCGTCGAAGTCACTGGTGTATAACCGGTAGAGCAAGCCCGGCGCGGCGGTATTGGGAAACGGCGCAATCAGGCAGATTTCAAATTTGCCGTCGTCCAGCTGCCCCTGGGGGTTGATGACCACATTACTGCCAAAGGTATTGGCATTGGCAATCGTCAGCATAAACGCCTCCCCCTCCCAGGTTTCCCGGTCAGTTTCAATGCGGTAGGTAGCGGGTTGATAAGCCGCGTACTCCTGGGTGGCAATGCGCACATACGCAGCCGGCCCCCGGGCATCACCCTGGTCAAAGCGCTCCACTATCAGGGCATTGAAACCAATATCAGCCAAATGAGCAGCAAATAGCCCGCCCACGCGCAGCGTATCCAGGGTGCGCAGCGTGTAGTCCCAGGTTAGGCGCAGGGCTTCCTCTACACTCTGCGGAATACCCAAATCCTTGGATAAGCCGTTGCCCGAGCCCAGCGGGATAATGCCCAGCGGTACCGGAGTGCCACTGACGGCCTCGGCTACCAGGCTGGCAGTACCGTCTCCGCCGGCCGCAAAGGCCGCGTCATAGGGCTGCATCAGCTGGCGGCGGAGCCGGGCCAAGTCATCGTGCCCGTTGGTATGGAAGAAGGTAGCTGTGCGGCCCCGCTCCGTGCAATACGCGGCAATAGTAGCCTCTAGCGCCGTTTTATCAATGTCGCCGGAAATGGGGTTCAGTACGAATAGTAGTTGCCGAAGCTGAGCAGGCATAACCGAAAAAAGTATGGTAGCTACAATGAAACCAGGGGCCCTAAACGAGCATAGCCAGCAGATGGCTGGCTATGCGGGCAAAACAACAACAACTAGGGCTTCAGATTAGCCGGTAGCCCCTGCGGGTAGTCGGCGGCAATATCCTGCTGCAACTCCTGAATCCGGTTGCCCGGGTTGGGGTGCGTGCTCAGAAACTCCGGGGGGGTGCTGCCCTGGCTGTTGCGCTCCAGCACCTGCATCACCTGAATCATGGCCCGAGGGTCATAGCCGGCGGCTGGGGTGAAATCCACGGCCAAGCGGTCGGCCTCCAGCTCATCTTCCCGGCCGTAGCGCAGGGTCAGCAGCTTGCCCACCATGGCGGCGGCGGCGGCGCTGGCGGCGGTGCCGGGCCGCTCCGGGTCGTAGAGGCCAATGGCGGCGGCTCCGGTCAGGCCGCTGGTCAGGCGGGATTTGGCAATTTGCTCAGCCGAGTGCCGGGCTACTACGTGACCAATTTCATGCGCTAGCACCCCGGCTACCTGGCCTTCCGTTGTCAGGTTTTTCAGCAGCCCAGCCGTAATAAACACTTGTCCGCCGGGCAGGGCAAACGCATTAATCGTGTTTTCATCGGCCAGTAAGTGAAATTGAAACTTATAAGGCGACTGGCCGGCTTTCGTACTCCGCACTACCTGCTGGCCTATACGCTCCAAAGCCGCACCGGCCTGCTTATCGGGGTGGATACCGCCATATTGCTGAGCCATTTCGGGAGCGGCCTGCAAGCCCAGAGCTATTTCCTGATCGGCCGACATATCCACGTGTTGTACTTCGCCGGTTACGTCGTTCTTCTGGGTGTTGCAGTAGTAGGGGATGAACGCAAAAGCGGCCATCACCAGGGCTATTATGTATCGAAGGTTGCCTCGCATGATGAGTGTAGGGAAAGGGAGTGAGGGGAGTTTAACCAGGCAAAAAGCCTGTCTGGCCTTGTAACGCGGCGCTTTGAGTAGGGTTGCCTGTACGGCCGCACCCAAATTTTGACGGGGCTCGTATGAGGGCGTATCCCGGCCGCCGGCCCCAACCGGCAGCTTCTCTCCTCCACTGAAACCTCTCTACGTCATGAACCAGAAACGCACCTTCGGCAGCATCCTCACTATTCTCGGTATCGTTGGTATCATCATTGCTGCCATGGCCTTCCTGGGTATTGGTGGCCTCGGCCTAAGTAAGGTCAACTCCTTGGTACCCTTCATTGTCGGCTTGATTTTCTTCTTTGCCGGTATCAACCTGGTACGTACTACCAGTGACCGGGCCTAACCTCCGCTCTGGGCTGTAACAGAAACACATGAGCGCCCCGCTCCTGCTGGCCAGGAACGGGGCGCTCATGTGTTATAAGGCTAAAATTACCCGGCGCTTACTGCTAAATGCTTGAGCTGCGCAAAGGCCAGCAATGCCTGATCCAGCTTGAGCAGTTCTGAGTGGTAGAGCACACTGCCCGGCGCGTTGGCAAACAGCACTGTACCGCCTTTGATGGTACGAATGATGGCCGGTGCCTGAGTTACTGGCAAGGCCGGGCAGCCCTGGCTCCGCCCCAAACGCCCGTGTTGCCGCACAAAATCCTGGCTTACATACTCGGCGCCGTGTACTACCACGGCCCGGCTCAAGGCATTGGTATTATAACCAGCATCCACGCCGCGCAGCTTCAGGGAAAGTCCGTGCTTGCCCTGGTAGGTTTCGCCAGTTACATAAAAGCCCAGGCTGCTCATTTCGGAGCCCTCCCGGTTTGAAAAGGTACGGGCGTAATCGGCGCCGGTGTTTTTGCCGTGGGCCACCAATGAGCGGTGCACCAAACGGTTTTGAGCCATATCTACCACCCAAAAACGCTCCTGCGTGCTGGAACGCCCAAAGTCGATAATAGTTACGGTGTGGCAACTGGCCGCAATGGCTCCCCGCTGCTGCAGGCTATAAAAACCAATTACGGCCTTCCGAAATGTTTCCAACGGGAGCCCAGCCGGTAGTAAGCGGGCCTGCGTATAGGTGGCAACTATCTGTTGCTCAAAGGCAGCCGTGTAGTAAGCTCGCTCTGCCGCACTCAGTACTACTGGTTCCGGCGCGTCTTTGGCAGCTACTAGGGCGATAAATGATGGTGAAGCTCCGCTGCTGGCCCGCAATGGCAGCAAACTGGTGAGGCAAGTGAATAATAATCCGGCAGCAAACGTCGGCAAACTCGTCATCGGCTAAAGTAGTCGGGGCGAAGGAAAACGAAGGAGCCTGAGCACTGGCACTGCTGTGGGCTGGCCAAAAATAGTACTTTTGCTTCAAACAACCTCGTCCCGCTCAACTACTTACCTGTGCAAATCGTTTCCTTTTTCTTTCGTCGGGTACCAGCTTTTCTAGCGCTTGGCTTTGCTCTGGCTGGTTGCGGCCATTCTCTCCCCACTTTGCCAGATTTCAATTCTGCCACTTGGCGCGCCGATTCGTACGGGTGTAATAACCAGCGCCAGGCGTTGCTGCCCGTTATTGAAAAGCACCGAAACGAGGTATACGGAGCCCGAATCAACGATGTAACCGCCTTGCTGGGCCACCCTGACGAGGAAGAGTTAGGAGAGCAAAGCGACAAGGTATATATCTACTACATCACCCCCGGCACCCAATGCGGCCCTGGCCACCCCCGGTCTACCCAGAACCGCCTACTAATCAGAAGCGGGGCTACGGGCACCGTCACGGAATTAATAATCCCTGTACTGAGTAAATAGAAAATATAAATTTTTCAACTATACTGGCCATTACTTGCTACGGGCTCCTGCACAACTGCTTTCTGATTCATCTAGGGTCTGTGGACAGTGACGCTTCTTACTACCAAGCGGAACGTCATGCAGAGCGCAGCGAAGCATCTCGCGTGCTGATGTATGGATATTACCGCAACGTCAGCACGCGAGATGCTTCGCTGCGCTCTGCATGACGTGGCGTTATGTAGCCTTGCTTACTGTACACACAGCCTTGTAAGGACACGCCATAAAGCCAAAAGCCACTTTCCATAAATGGAAAGCGGCTTTTGGCTTTATGGCGTGTCCGACTAGCCCAAGCCTCCCTCAGTGGTATTTACTGGGACTGGCGCGGCATCCAACTGCTTATCATCCCGCAGCAGGCTGAGTTGGGAAGGCGTCAGAATACGGCTGCATTCCGATTCAAATTGAGTTTCCAGTTCAGCCAAGTGGGCGTTTCGCTCCGCGAGGTTGTCTTGGTACTGCCATTGAATCTCATCGGCACGGCAAAGCTTGATTTTGTTAATAGCCCGCATCTGAATGATTTGAGCTTCATTCAGATGGAGTTGGTCGCTCATTAGGCGGGTTACCTCTTCTGCCTGAGCCGAAAAGAATTCTGGAGGTCCAGGACGCTCAGAGTGCCGGTCTTTCATTTGGGCCTGAGCCCCGAAACTAAGCCCTACAAGGAGTAGGAGAACAAAAAAAGCTTTCATAAACGGTTGGAAAGCAGCAGGTGCGGAAAACAAATAGGTGTAGTTGAGAAGCAAAACCAATTTTACCTGAATAAAATTCCACTGCTCGAGCTACGTATTTATACAAATTAATACCATTTTATTCATAAATACAAGCCACAACCCTAAGTTTTGTTAAACTATTTACAAGTAAAACACCATATATAGTAATACTGCAAGGTTGAGTAATTCCGAAGCCGCCCAAACCGAGGATGAAAATTGGGCGCAGGCGGCGTCGGGGTCGTCAAGCCCTACTCCAGCCCCGTCAATGGCTTATGGTCGGGACTTTTATAGTACTGCATAGCAATTAGCGAGATGATAACCCCCGACATGGCACCTTGCAGAATAATAGCTAAGAAGGCAATAGTGACGGACAGATCAAACCCGAACAAGTCTTGGGCCCGGATGCCGTCCATGATGTGACGGTTCAGTACGCCCGCGTACACAATAAAGAAGAGGCCAAAGACAATGGCGGCCACAGCGCCAGTAATAATACCTGTGCCAAACCCGTGCAGGTAAGGCATGCGCCCATGCCGGGAGTTCTTGTAGTTCACAATGGCCATGCAAATGCCAACTGCGAGAATAATACCGTTCAGAAAGCTCAGTTCAATCCGTTCAGCCAACCCGAAAAGGGAGGCTACCAGAAAGTACAGGATAATGCCCCCAGCCGTAAACAGACCGTAGCGGACACCGTTGGTTTCGGGCGTAATGTGGGTAGTTGCCATACAAAGAGAAGAAGGGGTGTGATGAAAGAGAAACCACGGAGAGACTCGGGCCGGAACCAAGTGTAGCTACTGGACTGTTTCTTGGGCTTGCTAACTAGCGCACTTTTCCCGACTTGGCTTCTGCCCTTGCTTCTATACCAGCTTGAGGGCGAACCGGTTGTGAAATCAGCCGTTTTTTTTCGGGCACTGGCTGCCTATTCCGGTTGGGCAGACCATTTTGCGTACTTTTGCGGCTGGTTGGCTTTTGGCTGCCCTTTTTAAAGATTTTTGGCCCTACTTTTTATATGATCAGCACCTCCAACGTAAGTCTGCGCTACGGTAAGCGCGTTCTGTTTGAAGACGTTACCATCAAATTCATGCCCGGCAACGTGTACGGCCTCATTGGAGCCAATGGCGCCGGCAAGTCCACGTTTCTCAAGATCCTGTCGGGCGAGATTGAGCCCAACACCGGCTCAGTGGACATGCCCAAGGGCGCCCGCCTCTCGGTGCTAAAGCAGGATCAGTTTGCGGCCGATGCCTTCCCGGTGCTCCAAACCGTAATTATGGGCCACACGCGCCTGTGGAAAGTAATGGAGGAAAAGGATGCCCTCTACGCCAAAGCCGATTTCTCGGATGCCGACGGGGAGCGGGCGGCTGAGCTGGAAGGTGAGTTTGCTGATCTGGAGGGCTGGAATGCCGAGTACGAAGCCGCTGAATTGCTTTCCGGGCTTGGCATTGGCGAAGATAAGCACCACACCCTAATGGCTGATTTGGGTACTTCCGACAAAGTGCGGGTGCTGCTGGCCCAGGCCCTGTTTGGCAACCCCGACGTGCTGCTGCTGGACGAACCGACTAACGGTCTGGACGCGGAAACGGTACTGTGGCTGGAAAATTTCCTCGACTCGTTCCAGAACACGGTGATTGTGGTGAGCCACGACCGTCACTTCCTCGACGCGGTGTGTAACTACATGGCCGACCTCGACTTCTCTAAAATTACCATGTACCCCGGCAACTACTCGTTCTGGTACGAGAGCAGCCAGCTGGCCCTGCGCCAGCGCCAGGAGGTGAACAAGAAAACAGAGGATAAGCGCAAGGAACTGGAAGAATTCGTGCGCCGCTTTTCGGCCAACGCCTCCAAATCCAAGCAGGCTACCTCCCGCCAGAAACTGCTACAAAAGCTGACCTTGGAGGAGATTAAGCCTAGCTCGCGCAAGTACCCGTACATTGCTTTCAAACCCGAGCGGGAAGCTGGCAACCAGCTGCTCACGGTGGAGAACCTCAGCAAATCGGTTGATGGGCAGGTGATTTTCCGCAACGTGTCCTTCTCCCTTGATAAGAAGGACAAGGTGGCCATCATCGGCCGCGACGACCGGGCAGCCTCCCTCCTGTTCGACGTCCTGTTTGAGCAGATTAAGGCTGATACCGGTGATTTTAAATGGGGCACCACCATCACGCCTAGCTACTTCCCCAAGGAAAATACCGAGTTCTTCGACACCAACCTGAACCTGGTAGACTGGCTGCGCCAGTACAGCACCGAAAAAGATGAATCGTTTATCCGGGGCTTCTTGGGCCGGATGCTGTTCTCGGGTGAGGAGTCGCAGAAGAAGTCGAACGTGCTGAGCGGGGGCGAGAAGGTACGCTGCATGCTCTCCAAAATGATGATGGAAGGTGGCAACGTACTGGTACTCGACGACCCGACGAACCACCTGGACCTGGAAAGCATTACGGCGCTGGATAACTCCCTGCGGGATTTCAACGGCACGCTGCTATTTGCCTCCCACGATTTGCAGGTAATTCAGTCGGTGGCCAACCGCATCATTGAGCTTACCCCCGATGGTATCATTGACCGCCGCATGAGCTACGAGGAGTACCTAGCCGACGAAAACATTCGGGCTCAGCGTCAGCGCATGTATCAGTTGGTATCGTAATTACGTTACTGCAGGCATTATGAAACGACTCTTTTTTCTGATGCTGATGAGTGGGGCCGGCCTGGTTGGGCTGGCCCCTACCGTTTCGGCTCAAACCACGGATACCACCCGTACGGTAAAGCCGCAGCTGAACACAGCCCCACCCGGCACAGCCCCCACGCCCCGCCCTCAGCAGCCGGTCTATCAGCCGGCTCCGGCTCCCACAGTTCCAACTGCGCCCGACCCCAACGTACCGGCCTCCAACATGCCCTACGACCCAAACCGGCCGTCGGGGCTGAGTTTGCCGGAGCGACCGGGCGTAGCGGCCCCGCCTCCCCCATTGCGGAAATACTTCCTGTATACCAATTTCGGGTTAGGCTTCAGCAGCTACGGTGGCTACAGCCAATTCAGCGGGAGCATTGCCCCCGCCATCGGCTACCGGTTTACGGAGAAGTTTGCAGCGGGTCCGGGTATTTCCTACGCGTATAACAGCTACTCTGCCCGGGGCTTCCAGAGCATCAAAACCAACAGCTTGGGCTTAAAAGCTTTTGCGCAGTACATCGTGTATAAGCAGTTTTTTCTGCATGCCGAATACGAGGTAACCAAAGCAGAAGTACTGTTCCAGGACCCGAGTACCGGCTACCTCTACCCCGGCAAGCTTACGGTGCGCACACCCCTGGCGGGAGCCGGCTACCGCAACCGTTTCAGCGACCGGGCCGCCGCCGACATTGTTGTGCTCTACAACTTCAACGACGGCATTAATGACATCTACGGGCAGCCTGTTATCCGCTTTAGCTTCCTGTTTGATCTTAAGTAGATACCCGTTTAACGGTAGGCTTCAACACAAAAAGCCCCGCTCATAGTATGAGCGGGGCTTTTTGTGTTTTTCGGATTTTGATTTCCACCTACTAGCGTGGAAATGGCGCCAGTTACACTACCCGGCCGCCGCGAATCACGCGCAGCAGGATGGCAATAATGGCAATTACCAGCAAAATGTGAATCAGGTTGTTGCCCTGCATGCCGGCACCCATTACACCAAAGTAGCCCAGGGCCCAGATGATGATCAAAATTACGGCGATGATATACAGTAGATTACCCATGATGGTGAGGAGAGAGTTGGTGAAAAAGGGAGAGAAATAAATCGATTTCCGAACGAACTGGGTGAACTGTGTTCGGAAGCGGATCTGCGGTTTTGTACGCGGCACTTCCGGCAAAAGGTTTAAAAACTCATCAGCTTTTTTTCGTACCAGCCCAAACCAATCGTGTTAAAGGCGTCGTACGGGCTGGAAAAGGCATTTTAGTATCTGAAAAAAACTATACATTACCACGCTACTGTATGCCAGCTGGCCACTTGGGCAGGCCGAGTTTCGGCGTAGCTTTGCAGCTACCCAGGCCTGAAGTACAGGTCTTTTCCCACCCTTTTGTTTTCTGCATATGCACCACGTAGCTGTTATTGGCTCGGGCACTATGGGCAATGGTATTGCCCACGTGTTTGCCCAACACGGATTTTCAGTCTCCCTGATTGACGTTAACCAAGCAGCCCTGGATAAGGGCATGGCTACCATTGGCAAAAACCTGGACCGGCAGGTAAGCAAAGGCAGCCTTTCGGCGGAAGACAAAACGGCCACGCTGGGCCGCCTGGTTTCTTTTACCAGCATTGCCGAGGGCGTGCGCAATGCCGAGCTGGTGGTGGAAGCCGCCACCGAGAATGTAGAGCTCAAGCTGAACATCTTCCGGGAGCTGGACCAGCACGCACCCTCCTCGGCTATTCTGGCCTCTAACACCTCTTCTATTTCCATCACCAAAATTGCGGCCGTTACCAAGCGCCCCGCCCAGGTGATTGGCATGCACTTTATGAACCCGGTTCCGGTGATGAAGCTGGTGGAGGTCATCCGGGGCTACGCTACCTCCGACGAGGTAACGGCGCAGGTAATGGAACTGTCGCGGCAGCTGGGCAAAACCCCTACCGAGGTCAACGACTACCCCGGTTTTGTGGCCAACCGCATCCTCATGCCCATGATTAATGAGGCCATCTATTCGCTGTTCGAGGGCGTGGCCGGCGTAGAGGAAATTGACACCGTGATGAAGCTGGGCATGGCCCACCCAATGGGCCCCCTGCAGCTGGCTGATTTTATTGGGCTGGATGTATGCTTGGCTATTCTGCGGGTGCTGCACGAGGGCCTGGGCAACCCCAAATATGCCCCCTGCCCTTTGCTGGTAAATATGGTAACGGCCGGCCGCCTCGGCGTAAAGTCAGGCGAAGGGTTCTATAGCTGGAGCCACGGCACCAAAGAGCTGGTAGTAGCTGAACGCTTCACGAAATAACTTTTCATAACTTTTTCCTGCAGCGGCCCTTCCATTCAGGCCCTCCGGTTCCGGCTCAGTACCCCGCGTAGCTAGGTACTGAGCCGGAACCGGAGGGCCTCTATTGTTGAGCCCTTGGGTTAAACTTTTTTCACCGCAAAAGCCTTATACCCGTATGCTACGAGCTATTACAACGGTGTTATTGAGTGTGGGCCTGCTCACGGCGGCCTTCGCCCAAAAAACCTCTCCCTCCACCTCTACCAAGAAATCAACTCGAATGGAACAGGCAACATTTGGTGCCGGCTGCTTCTGGTGCGTCGAAGCCGTTTTTCAGGACCTCAAAGGCGTCGAAAAAGTAGTATCCGGCTACATGGGTGGCCGCATTGCCAACCCTACCTATAAGGAAGTGTGCAGCGGCCTCACGGGCCACGCTGAGGTAGCGCAAATTACCTACGACCCCAGTGTTATCAGCTTTGCGGAGCTGCTGGAGGTATTCTGGAAAACTCACGACCCGACTACTCTCAACCGCCAGGGAGCTGATGCCGGCACCCAGTACCGCTCGGCCGTATTTTATCACAACGAGGAGCAACACCGCCTCGCGGCGGAGTACAAGCAGAAGCTCGATGCGGTTCATGCCTTCCCCAATCCTATTGTGACGGAGATTGTACCAGCCGTGACGTTTTACGCCGCCGAGGATTACCATCAGAACTACTACAACCAGAACGGGCAGCAGCCTTACTGTCAATTTGTGGTAAAACCGAAGGTGGACAAAGTACGGCAGGTTTTCGCCGACAAGCTGAAAACCGAAAAGGCTTCCGTGCGCTAAACACTGGCTCGTATCAAGCAACGAAAAAGGGGCTCTGCTATCCGCAGAGCCCCTTTTTCGTTGCTTGGCTTTGTTGCCTCTACTGCTGCTCTACCAAATCAATCTGGAAGGGGCCGTTTTCCCGGCCCAGGGCGTAGAACATGGCTACCTGGTTCATGAGGGTGCGGGCGTAGAGGTCGAGGGCGCGGGTTTCCAGAATCTGGTTGTTCTTCACAATAATGAAGCTCACCAGCTCCCCGGGGTAAGCCCCGTCCTCCCCCAAAGGAGGAATGGCTTCGAAGGGTGAGAAGTTCTTTACCGGCAAAAATTCGCTTTTGGGCAGTTCCATCAGCGTCTTTTCGCCGTACGGAATAAAGCCTTTCAAATGAGAGTAGCGGTAGTTCGGGTTCCAGACCCAGCTACCGTTGAAGATGTAGTATTCATCGGTGCCCAGACGCAGAAAGTCGCGCAACGACACATTTACCGCAATGCGCCAGTTAGTCCGCTCCTCCAGGCTCTGCTTGATGATAGCTAGGCGCGTGGGGTCGGGCGTATCGGTCAGGGGCTGGGTGAGGCGGGCCTGGGCTACCAGCTCGCAGCCGGCGTAGAGGTTCAGCAGCTGCTGGCGCCAAGCGTTCTGCGCGCCCAGTTGATAGGCATCGGCGCGGCTGAATTCAAAGAAGTTGTGCGTATACGGTCCCGCAATGGCTACTCCGTCGCGGCCGTTGGGTTCGGCCCACTCCACCAGAAAGCAGGGCCGGACGCGGCCATCTACCCAGGGCAGTTCCCGGTTGAAGGCCACCCGGGTTTGAATGGCTTCGGAGTCAACGCCCAGTTCCTGAGCAACGTAGTCGCGCACTTCCTCGCGGGCCTGAGCGGCCGAAACAACTGATTTGTGGGTACTCATCAAGCAAAAAGAAAGAATAGTCCGGCAGCCCGGCAGGGAATTATAGAGGTGAGGGCCGCAGCCTACAATGTTAGCAGATTTGCCTGGGCGTTCCTACGAAGATAGTGGGTTTTGCCCCTTGCTCCTGCCAATTTAGCGGCCAGTGCATACGCAAAGCAGCCCTGTCAACTACCTACTGAGCCGACAGGGCCACTCATTACAAAGGCAGCTTGGTACGTACTATACTGCCACGTTATGCTCGCGCAGGGCGTCGTTGAGGGACGTTTTGAGGTCGGTGCTGGGTTTGCGCTGCCCAATGATGAGGGCGCAGGGCACGTGGTACTCGCCGGCGGGGAACTGTTTGGGCAAGGAACCCGGAATTACCACCGAGCGGGCCGGCACGTAGCCGCGGTACTCCTTGGGCTCGGGGCCGGTTACATCAATGATGCGGGTGCTGCCCGTGATGGTAACGCCTGCCCCAATAACGGCTTCTTTTCCTACGAAGCAGCCTTCTACCAGAATACTACGGGAACCGACAAAAGCGCCATCTTCTACGATAACCGGGGCGGCCTGCACTGGTTCCAGTACGCCGCCAATACCCACGCCCCCGCTCAAATGCACCCCCGCCCCAATTTGAGCGCACGAGCCCACGGTGGCCCAGGTGTCCACCATAGTACCCTCGCCTACCCAAGCGCCAATGTTCACGTAGCTCGGCATCATGATAACGCCGGGGGCCAGGTAGGCCCCGTATCGGGCTACGGCCGGGGGCACCACGCGCACGCCCTGCTGCTCATAGTTGCTTTTGAGCTGCATTTTGTCGCGGAACTCAAAGGGGCCCACTTCAATGGTTGCCATCTGGCGGATGGGGAAATACAGGATGACGGCCTTCTTCACCCAGTCGTTCACCTGCCAATCGGCACCTTCGGTGGCGCCGGGCTGGGCCACGCGCAAACGGCCTTTGTCGAGCTCTTCAATAACGTGCTGGATAGCCTCGGTAGTGGCGGGTTGTTGCAGCAGGCTCCGGTCGTTCCAGGCCGCTTCAATCAGGGTTTGTAGTTCAGACATGCAAATGAGTTATCGGGTGTCAGGTACTGGTTGTCCGTTACGGGTAGCCCCGGTTCAGTTCACACTGACACCTGACCACCGGAACCAGACAACGCAAGCGGCGCAAAAGTACCATCTTCGCGTCCAATATGCCGCCGCCCCTTACCATTTTACTGGCCTCCGTGCTCAAGCCCCTGGATGACACCCGGATGCTGGGCAAGTTTGGGCGCACTCTGGCCGGGCAGCGGCCTACGCAGGTGCACGTAGCCGGGCGTTGGGCTCCGGGCCCGGCCCAATTACCGCCCAACCTGCACACGCACGCCCTACTACACGGCTCCCGCCTGAGCCTGGCCCGGCTGCTGGCTCAGTGGCGCTACTGGCAACTGCTGCGCCGACTCCGGCCCCAGGTAGTGGTGGTCCATGCGCCGGAGCTACTGCCGATGACTGTGCTCTGGCAGTTTTGGCACCCCGGTTGCCGCTTCATGTATGATGTGCGGGAGAACTATGCGCTCAACATCCAGACCCAGGCCGTGTACCCGGCCTGGGCCAGAGGGCTGCTGGCCGGACTGGTACGCCACCTAGAAGACCGGGCTGCCCGCCGGGCGGCGGCCATTCTGCTGGCGGAACGCAGCTACGCCGAGGAGCTTCCCTTTGCCGCCAAGGCCCGCACCCTTATTCTGGAGAATAAGTACCAGCCTTATAATGGCGCGCCGCCCGTGTACCCGCGCCGCCTACCCACCGTTTCGGAGCCGCTGCGGCTGCTGTATTCCGGTACCATTTCGGAGCTGAACGGCGTGTGGGAAGCTATTCGGTTTACGTTGCACTTGCGGGAGGCCTGGCCCCAGGCTCACCTGACCATTATTGGGGCGTGTCAGCAGCCGGGCCTGCTGGCGCGCCTGCAAGCCGCCGTGGCTGCCGCCCCCCAGGCCCTCACGCTACGGGGCGGCCCCGAGCTGGTGCCGCACGCTGAAGTGGTGGCGGAAATCCGGCGAAGCCACGTGGGGCTACTGCCCTACCGGCCTCATCCCAGCACGGCCCGGTGCGTACCCACAAAGCTGTTCGAATACCAGGCTACCACCTTACCCGTGGTGGTACCGCCCAATCCGCTGTGGGTGCCGCTGGTGGCCGACGCCGAAGCTGGCATCATCTTCGACTTTCAGCAAGGCGACTATCCTTCCGCACCGAGGCTTGCCCAGCAGTTGCAGAATGCGCTTTTTTACTCCGCTGGGCCACCTTCGAGTGCCCTGTGGAGCAGCGAAGCAGGAAAGTTGCTTCACCTTATGGATTCTATTGGGTAACTACCGACCTTTGCGGCCCGTTTACGGAGCAGGGTACCGATTTTTTCTACCTTCGGCTCTCCCATTCAGTAACTGCCCTGCCCGTAAATTCCCCTACTCATGAGCAACTCTCTCCGACACTCCGAAATTGCCGGCGTTGGCCATTATGTGCCCGACCGAGTGGTAACTAACGCCGACCTAACTCAACTGATTGATACCACCGACGAGTGGATTCAGGAACGCACCGGCATCCGGGAGCGGCGCTGGTTTGAGGAAGGCAAGGACACCACCGCTAACATGGCCGCTAATGCCTCCCGCAAAGCCTTGGAAATGGCTGGCCTCACGCCCAACGATGTGCAAATGATTGTGTTTGCCACGTTGTCGCCTGACTATTTCTTCCCGGGCTCCGGGGTATTGCTCCAGCGCGAATTAGGCATTGCCGCTCCTATTCCGGCCTTCGATGTCCGCAACCAGTGCTCAGGGTTTGTCTACGCCCTGAGCATGGCTGACCAGTTCATCAAGACCGGTATGTATGATACGGTATTGGTGGTCGGCTCCGAAATTCATTCTTCGGGTTTGGATATCAGCACCCGCGGACGGGCCGTATCCGTCATTTTTGGGGATGGCGCCGGCGCGGTAGTGCTACGGCCTAGTTCTCAGGAGGGCCACGGTATCCTGAGCACCCACCTGCACTCCCAGGGCGAGCACGCCGAGGAGCTGATTGTGAAAGAGCCCGGCTCCAACCGCAACAACCGGGTAGACTACGTAGTTGAGAACCACCTGGACATGTACCCTTACATGAACGGCCAGAACGTGTTCAAGCACGCAGTAGTGCGCTTCCCCCAGGTTATCAAGGAGGCCCTCGACCAGAACGGCTACCAGCCCCAGGACATCGACATGCTGATTCCGCACCAGGCCAACCTGCGCATTACGCAGTACGTGCAGCAGAAAATGGGCTTGCCGGATGAGAAGATCTTCAGCAATATTCAGCGCTACGGCAACACCACGGCAGCTTCCGTACCCATTGCCCTGAGCGAAGCCGTGCAGGAAGGCCGCATCAAGCGCGGCGACTTGGTGTGCCTGGCGGCCTTTGGCTCTGGCTTCACCTGGGCTTCCGCCCTGATTAAGTGGTAGCTTTCCAGATAAAGAAAAGTTAAAAAGTCAAAAGTCAAAGCTGCCCCGGGTTCTGTCTTTCAGAATACGGAAGCGGCTCGGACCTTTGACTTTTTAACTTTTACTTTTTACTTCCCATTCATGCCCAGCTACACCGAGGAAAACTACCTGAAAGCCGTTTACAAACTGGCGGAAGCCCAACCCGGCACCGAGGTCAGTACCAACAGTGTGGCCGATGAGTTGCAGACCCGGCCCGCCTCGGTTACTGATATGTTGCGCCGCCTGGGTGAAAAAGGCCTGCTACACTACACCCGCTACCGGGGCGTTACGCTCACCCAGGAAGGCCGGCGGCTGGCGCTACTCACCATTCGCAAGCACCGGCTGTGGGAGGTATTCCTGGTGCAGCACCTGGGCTTCAACTGGGACGAGGTGCACGATGTAGCCGAACAGATGGAGCACATCGACTCCGACCTGCTGGTACGCCGCCTCGATGAGTTTCTGGGCTTCCCCCAACTCGACCCGCACGGTGACCCTATCCCGACGGCCGACGGGGTGCTCCACCGCCCCCAGCACCGCCTGCTTTCCGACCTCCGTCCCGGCGAGCAAGGCAGGGTAATTGCCGTTAAAAACACTTCCGCTTCCTTCCTCCAATACCTGGATAAAGTAGGGGTAAATCTGGGCACTCAGATTGAAGTAGTAGACAAAGTCACGTTTGATAATTCCTTAGAAATCAAGATAAATAACAAGATTAAATACCTGATTTCCGCTGAGGTAAGCCGCAACTTACTGGTTACCGATTAGGCAGGTAACTTTTATTGTTTCAAGTAAAGGAGGAAGCCGAAGGGACACTTACGGAGGTTAAGCCAGCACCCTCGTTTTGGCCAGAACGGCAGTTGGCGCGAAGAGCCCTGGCACTGCCTGCCCGGATAGCGCTACCTTTGCGCCTGCATCATTTCCTTCGTGCTGTGGCCCTAGCTCTTCCCGTTTCCCTTACCGATACCATCATTGCCCTGTCCACGCCGCCCGGCGCCGGGGCTATTGCCCTCATCCGCCTCTCCGGCCCCGATGCTGTGCGGCTCACCGATGAAGTATTTGCCGGTAAACGCCTGCGCGACCAGCCCGGTCACACCCTGCACTACGGTACCGTGCGCGACGGAGCACGAATTTTGGATGAAGTAGTGGTGTCGCTGTTTCGGGGGCCGCACTCCTATACCCGCGAGGACGTGGTGGAAATCAGTACCCACGGCTCCGACTACATCGTGCAGGAAGTAATGGCGCTACTGACCCGGCGGGGGGCCCGTTTGGCGGAGGCCGGCGAGTTTACCAAGCGCGCTTTTCTGCACGGAGCTTTTGATCTGGCCCAGGCCGAGGCCGTAGCCGACCTGATTGCCGCCGATTCGGCCCTCTCGCACCAAGTAGCGTTGCAGCAGATGCGCGGCGGCTTTTCCCAGGAGCTGAAAGACCTCCGGGGTCGGCTGGTGCAGTTTGCCGCGCTGTTGGAGTTGGAGCTGGACTTTGGAGAAGAAGACGTGGAGTTTGCCGACCGCACTGGGCTGGTACAACTCCTGCAAGAAGTACAGCAACTGGTACGCCGGCTGCTTCGCTCCTTTGAGTTGGGCAACGTCATCAAAAACGGCGTTACTACCGTTATTGCCGGCCGCCCCAATGCCGGCAAAAGCACCCTGCTCAACGCGCTGCTGAACGAGGAGCGTGCCATTGTATCGGAGGTGGCTGGCACCACCCGCGACCTGATTGAGGACGAGGTCAGCATCGACGGTATCCGGTTCCGGTTTGTGGATACGGCCGGGCTGCGTGATACCACTGACGTGGTAGAATCCATCGGGGTTGAGCGCACCCGCAAGCGAGTTCAGCAAGCCGCTTTAGTTGTATATCTGTTTGATATTACCGCAACTACCCCTACTCAGCTTAAAGCGGAGATTCAAGGCCTGTCCTTGCCCGCTGGTATACCCGTGCTGGCCGTAGGCAACAAGCTCGATGTAGCCTCCGACCCCGAACTGTTGGCTTTCCAGCATCACCCCGACACCGTGTTGATTGCCGCCTCCCGCGGCGACGGCTTGGATGAGTTGCGTGAAACGCTCCTGGCCAAAGTGCGCGGTGGAGGCCTGGACCGAACCGGGGCCAGTACCATCGTAACCAACCTGCGCCACGCCCAAAGCCTGGAGCAGGCCGCCCATCACCTCGATGCCGTGCTAACGGGCCTGAGCATGGGCGCGGGCACCGAGTTATTAGCTGCCGACCTACGCCACGCCCTGGCAGCTCTGGGTCAGATAACGGGCGAAATCAGCAACGACGACCTGCTCACCAGCATCTTCACCCAATTCTGCATCGGTAAATAAATCCGCCTGGCCTCCTGGCATCGTTACCGGTACAAATAATCTGCACTGTCGAGGAAAAACCTTGCCCAATATGCCAAACTTTTAAGCGGGGGGCCCTTTCTTTGCGCTTTCCCCATCTCAAACAACAACCTGGGCCAAGTTGTAGTATAGGCATCAAACTCTCACGGGGTTTCCGGCTGTCCGGTTATTCTTTAGTTTCGCCCTACAACCCACCCTTCACTCCACATTTATGGCAGAATCTGCTGAACTGATCCTCGACGGGAAATCCTTCTCTCTTCCCGTCATTGAAGGCACCGAGCACGAAAAAGCCTTTGACATTGGCAAGCTGCGCGACCAGTCTGGCTACGTAACCCTCGACTCGGGCTACAAGAACACTGGCGCCACCAAAAGCGCCATTACGTTCCTGGACGGCGAGGAAGGCATTCTGCGCTACCGCGGTTATCCGATTGAGCAGTTGGCCGAGAAATCGAGCTTTCTGGAAGTGGCCTACCTGCTGATTTACGGCAAGCTGCCCACCGAAGCTGAGCTGAAGGACTTCTCCGGCCAGATTACCAAGCACACGCTGGTACACGAGGACATGCGGAAGATTTTCGACGGTTTCCCGTCGGCTACGCACCCCATGGCCATTTTGTCCTCGCTGATTTGCGCCCTCACTGGCTTTTACCCCCAGAGCGTGTCGCCGGATCTGAGCCCCGAGGAAATGGAACTGAACATCATCCGCCTGCTGGCGAAGATGCCTACCATTGCGGCCTGGACCTACAAAAACAATATGGGTCACCCGCTGAACTACCCGCGCAATGACCTCGACTACTGCGCAAACTTCCTGTACATGATGTTCAGCTTCCCCACGGAGAAGTACGACATCGACCCGGTGGTAGTAAGCGCCCTCAACAAGCTGCTCATCCTGCACGCCGACCACGAGCAGAACTGCTCTACTTCCACGGTACGCCTAGTAGGCTCGGCCAACGCCAGCTTGTACGGCTCGGTTTCGGCCGGTATCAACGCCCTGTGGGGCCCGCTGCACGGCGGTGCTAACCAGGAGGTGATTGAGATGCTGGAGGCCATTGAGCAGGACGGCGGCGACACTAGCAAGTTCATTGCTAAGGCCAAGGACAAAAACGACTCCTTCCGCCTGATGGGCTTCGGGCACCGCGTGTACAAGAACTTCGACCCCCGCGCCAAAATCATCAAGAAGGCCGCCGACGAAGTGCTGACTGCCCTCGGCTTGCAGGATAGCCCTCTGCTGAAGATTGCGCAGGAACTGGAGCAGGCGGCCCTGACCGATGAGTATTTCATCCAGCGCAAGCTCTACCCCAACGTTGACTTCTACTCCGGCATCATCTACAAAGCCCTGGGCATTCCTACTGAGATGTTCACGGTGATGTTTGCCCTGGGCCGCCTTCCCGGCTGGATTGCTCAGTGGAAAGAAATGCGTGAGAACAAGGAGCCCATCGGCCGCCCCCGTCAGATTTACACCGGCGAAACGGAACGTGACTACGTTACCATCGACGCCCGCGCCTAGTCTTCTAGGATAGGCATAGAACTAAAAAAGGCCCGCAAATGCGGGCCTTTTTTAGTTCTACAACTACTTGATGACACAACCCATAAGTAGCTGTAAACTACCGTACATTAACGGCGGTGAAGTTTGATTTCATTTCATCATACGCTACCATTTGCTTAGGGCGTAATATGTTGGCCAAGTCCCACTCGTAACGAAGCTGGGTTTCAGCCACAGCTTCGTCCAGCTTGGTAGCGTCGCTGGAAAGCTGGCGGCGCAACTCGGCCATTTCGGTCAGCAGACGCATGTTCAGGGCCCGTACTTTCACATATTGTCCTTCCGTGAGCTTCGTTTGCTCGGCCATACGCCGGGTCATCTCCGTTGCCCGGACAGCCGTTTTAGTGGTTCCATCACCAGCCGCGGCGGGCTGGATATAACCAGCGGTGAATAAGGCGATGCATACAATGGAAGCGAATACTTTTTTCATGGTAGTGGTGGTTTGATGGAAAGAAGAAAAAATATAACCAGATCGAGTAGTTGAAGATAGGAGTATTTAGCAATAAACCAACATAAACTTGACAATTAAAGGATTACCATGAGCCCCGATCTACTTTGCGTAGACCGGGGCTCTGGGTTAAGGCGCTACGTTCAGCGCCGTACGGCTGGCACGGTTCTGCTGGTAGAGGGCAAGCTGAGCCGGCTGGAGCAGAGACGATAGTTGGTACTCATAGTGCTGCTGGGCATCCGCAATAGCGCGGTTTTGCAGATCCGCATCATGCGTGAATACAGCCTTGGCAGCAAGCATTTCCTGCAGCAAGCGGAGGTTGAGGGCTTTCACCTGCACGTACTGACCCTCATTAAGATGAACCTGCTCGGCCAAGGAGCGCGTCATGGCAGATGCGCGGAGCTGCAAATCCCGGTTGCCATTGCCGGGCGCGGCCAACAACCGGTGCGAGGCCAACGTGAGAACTGCCAGAAGCAAAGGAATCGTTAGCTTTTTCATGGGTTGAGAAGTGGAGTGATGGGAAAAGGAGCAAATGCTAGTGTTGGCCCAAGGCCGTCATATTGGCCCTGTTCTGCTGGAACAGCGCCAGCTGAGCGGGCCGGAGCAAGGCGGTCAGGTTGTTTTCGTATTGTGCCTGCGCCTGTGCCAGACGTTCATCCAATAAGGTAGGATCGGCGACAAACCGGGCTTTCAAATCTTCGATTTCGGTGAGCATCCGCAGATTCAGCTGCTTTACGCGCACAATCTGCCCCTCATCCAAATGGGCTTTATCGGCAATGGAACGCGTGAGGGCGGTGGCCCGGGCCTGCAGACTGGTGCCCTCGCTTCGTTCATCGGCTTGGCTTACGCCCTGCAGAACAAGTAGCAGGGCAACGAGAAGAGTAATTTTTTTCATGGTGGAGGAATATGAGGTGTACAGTTAAAGCAGTTGAAAAGCATTCCGTTCGTCCACTTTTGCAAGCTCTGATTGAACTCGCTCTGCTGGGCTATCCTACCCGGTAGGGGAGGTGAGAATGGCCAAACATAATCCTGTTTATTTAATAATACAAAGATTTTTTATAAATTTTTTGATTTATTTTCACTAAACCGTGTTTACAACATTCTGACTGACAATTACTTATAGCCAAGCACTGACAGAAAATATCCAAAAAAAGCCCCACTCGCGCAGTGCGAGTGGGGCGAACAAGGCAAAGGCCAGGCAGAAAATCAGAGAATTCGTAGCTCAATGCGCCGGTTCTGCTGCCGGTGCTCATCAGTGTCGTTTGGGTGAATGGGCTTGGCTTCACCGTAGCCTTTGTAGCGCAGGCGCTGAGCCTTTACTCCCTGACTCAACAAGTAGGTGTACACTGACTTCGCCCGGTTCTGGGAAAGTCCCAAGTTGTCATCATCGGAGCCCACATCATCTGTATGCCCGGAAATTTCCACCTGCACATCAGGGTACTGCTTCATAAAGGCAACCAAACGGTTCAGCTCCGTGCGTGACTTGGGCTTGAGGGCAAACTCCTTGCTGTCAAAAAACAGATTATTGAGTACAATGCTGCGACCGGAGCGCACGGGCTCCAGGTAAATATCCAGCGTGAGGGGGTCGAAGCGGCGTTTGTCGCTGTAGTCGAAGCTCAGGCTACGCATCAAGTATTTATCGGCGGCGGCGTACATGGCATACTGCCGGCCTTCGTTCAGGACCACCGTATACTCACCGTTTTCGGCATCAGAGCCCACGTACTGCACCAGCTCGTCGGTATTCAGGTCGTAGAGCTGCACATCGGCTTTGATGGGCTTTTTAGTGAAGGCATCGTACACGCGGCCTTGGGTATAGGTGCTGGTTTCGCGGGCGCGCACCTCTTTGGGCACTTCAAAGCCGAACAGCTCCACCGGCCGGTCCCGCTCCTGCTTGACGCCGGCCACGGTGGCCTTGGAGCGGGAGCACAACCCGCGGCGGTTATCGGAGGTGATGTAGATGGACGCCTCGTTCTCGTACGTGTTCAGCGGATAGCCCAGGTTTTGCGGAATGCTCCACTTGTCGGCGGCCAGCTGCTCGCAGCGGTACACATCCAGCCCGCCCATACCCACCAGGCCATCCGTCACGTAATATAGCGTGCTACCGCTGGCGTGCACGAACGGGGCCATATCCTTGCCGGAAGTATTGACGGGGCTGCCCAGGTTGCGGGCGGGCGTCCAGTTGCCATCCGTGCCTAAAGTGGTCATGTAGATATCTTCCTGGCCCTTACCCCCGCGACGGGTGCTGGTGAAATACAGTGTGCGGCCATCGGCCGAAAGGGAGGGCTGAGAGTCCCACTCCGGCGAGTTCACGTTACGGCCCAGGTTCTGGGGCTTGCTCCATACGTTGCCGGTCCGGCGCGAAATGTACAGGTCGCAATTGCCCACCGAGCTGGGTCGGTCGCAGGAGGCAAATACCAGCGTTTTGCCGTCGCCGGAAATGGCGCCGGCGCCCTCATTATAGGAGGTGTTGATAGCCGGTGAAATAGATACCGGCTCCCCCATCGTGCCGTCCGTATTCTGCCGACTCACAAACAAATCCTCCCCGCTTTCCGCCGTGGGCCGGCCAGTAAACAGCATGAAGCGGCTGTCGGCGGTCAGCACCGGGAAGTACTGAAACCGGAATGTATTCAGGGGTTGGGGCAGTGGGGCGGGCTGTGTGCCAGTGGGTGCAGCCATAGCCTTCTGGGCGAAGTCGCAGTTGAGTAACTGACGCTGGGCCCGGGGCGTATTCCGCTGCGTTTTAGCGGCCGTTTTCAGGTACTTCCGGTAGCTATCAGCGGCCGTTTGGTACTCGCCGAACGTCATAGCCAACTCCCCCAGCGTGAAGTAGTCGTTGGAGCGAGTGGCGTCCACTGGCAGCTTGATCAGCCCGTCGCGGTACGCTTCAAACGCCTGCTGGTTTTCGCCCATAGCTTTCAGCAGGGACCCTTTCAGCACATACGGCTCCCCCAGCGAGGGAAACTTCTCGTTGAGCTGGCTCAGCGTTTCAATAGCCTTTGCAAAGTCCCGGCTTTTGGCCTGGCCTTGGGCTTTCTCCCACAGGTTGCGGGCTTTGGTGTTGGTAGAACTGAGCTTGGCCTGAGCCGCTGCCGAGAGTGGCAGCAGCCCGCCCGCGGTCAAAAGCAGTACAACCGGAACAACTAGCGAACGGCGCATAGGGAAGAAGTGGGGCGCTAGGGAATATCGAGAAACTTATGCGTTTGCAACGAGACCTGCCACTGCGGGTTGTTTTTCACATACTCCACTAGCAGCGGCATCATATCAGCAGCCTTGCTCCATTCTGGCTGCAGGTAGAGGCGGCAGGCTGGCCCAACCAGGGCGGCGTGCTGCTCGGCCCAGGCGAAGTCACTCTTGTTGAAAACAATAATCTTCAACTCGTGGGCGGCGGCCAGCACGGAGGGCAATGGGGCTTTAAATTTTTTCGGCGACACGCAAATCCAGTCCCAGCTACCACTCAGAGGGTAGGCGCCGCTGGTTTCAATCCAGGTTTGGCAGCCGGCTTGATGCAAGGCAGCCGTTAGGGGGCCCAAGTCGTGCATAAGCGGCTCGCCGCCGGTGATGACCACGTTGCGGCCGGGGTGCTCCGTTACCGCGTCAACCAGGCGGGTCAGCGACTGGCGGGGGTGCGCATCCACGGGCCAGGATTCTTTCACATCACACCAGACGCAGCCCACATCACAGCCACCCAGGCGGATAAAATAAGCCGCCCGGCCGGTGTTGAAGCCTTCGCCCTGAATGGTGTAGAACTGCTCCATCACGGGCAGTTCGGGGGCCGCCGTCCCCTGGGCCGGGGGCGCCGACGTAACAGGTAGTTCGTGCAGCAAAACAGTGTATTCGGAAAAACGGAAAGCCGGGCCGCCGGGGGAGTTTTTTGCCTTGACGGCTACCTCCTCTCCTAACGGCCCGACTTTAAAAGTAGTACACTTCCTCGAAAACTAAAAGCCTGAGGCGGTTTTACTTGGATTTAACAAGGCTCACTACTGGTTGAAGGCCGGTAGCTTCACGCTCCTGGCCCTATCTATAGTTAGCGGGTTGTTACCCATTATTTTGGGTATACTTCCCCTTTTGCGGCCCGTAAGGTATTGAGTAGCAACATGGCAATGGTCATGGGCCCAACGCCCCCTGGTACGGGGGTAATGTGAGAGGCCAGCGGGGCTACTTCGGCAAAGTGCACATCACCTTTCAGCGCCCACCCCGATTTTTTGCTGGCGTCCTCTACCCGCGTAGTGCCCACGTCAATCACTACGGCTCCAGGCTTCACCATATCAGCCGTTACGAACTCCGGCCGGCCCAGGGCAGCTACCAGGATATCGGCAGTGCGAGTAATTTCGGCCAGGTTCCGGGTACGCGAGTGACATAAAGTAACGGTGCAGTTACCGGGTTCTAAGTTCTTAGCCAACAAAATGCTAACCGGCGTACCCACAATGTTACTGCGGCCAATAACCACGCAGTGTTTACCATCCGTCGGCAGCTCGTAGCGGCGCAGCAGCTCCACGATACCCGAGGGCGTAGCGGGCAGCAACGCGGGCAGTCCGGCTACCATCCGCCCAATGTTCATGGGGTGAAAGCCGTCCACGTCCTTCTCGGGCCGCACGGCTTCGATTACCTTATTTGTGTCGATATGGCGGGGCAAGGGCAGCTGCACGATGAAGCCATCAATTTCCGAGTCATTGTTCAGCTTGTCTACCTGGGCCAGCAGCTCGGCTTCGGTGATGTCGTCCTCGAAGCGCAGCAGCGTGGAGCCGAACCCCACCCGCTCGCAGGCCAGCACCTTGTTGCGCACGTAGGTCTCGGAGCCCCCATCGTGGCCCACGAGGATAGCGGCCAGGTGCGGCGTTTTCTGGCCGGCGGCTTTGCGCTGGGCTACTTCGGCGGCAATTTCTTCCTTAATATTCTCGGCAGTCTGCTTGCCGTCGATAAGCTGGTAGGTGGCGTTGGGGGCCGTGGTCATATGGAAAGGGGTTGAAGTGTCTTAAGGAGGCTACTTGAAACGAATACTGCCATAAGGAATGGCTTTAATATTGCCGCCTGCTGACGGTACGTACATGGTGCCGGGTATTTGCAGGAGCCAATTGGGGTACTCTTTGCCGTCTTTATCGGCTCGTAAGCCACCAATTACCAATTGCTGCTCATTGGTAAAGCGTATGATGAGTTCCATTTGCGGCCCTACCGTAATTCCTGACACTGCCGCCTGCTGCAACGAGTTCAGTGACGGGTAATGTTTGAAAGGACCAATGGAATAAGTGAATAGCATGTTTGACCGGCTAACCGAACGCCCATGTTTAGTAAGCTTCCAAGAAGCTACCATGGTTATTTCGCAGTCGAAACAGGGTTCCTCAGTCCAACGCCTGTTATCCTGATGCACTTGCACCCAATGTTCTTGACCAAGCATCAGCTTATCAAAGGGTTTTCCAACCTTGGTATCACTGACAATCATTCCAACGCATCGGTCAAGCACGTGCCAGAAATCAGGTAAGGCTATCAGGCTTTCGTTATCTCGTGACTCCATAGTAGCCAACAAAAAACGCGGCCCGTTTCCGGAGCCGCGTTTCAGTGCGTTAGTCGATTTTGAGAACGGCCAGGAAGGCCTCTTGCGGAATTTCCACGGAGCCCACTTGGCGCATCCGTTTCTTACCTTCCTTTTGCTTTTCCAGTAGCTTACGCTTGCGCGAAATGTCGCCGCCGTAGCACTTGGCAATTACGTTTTTACGCAGGGCCTTCACGGTTTCCCGGGCAATGATTTTCTGCCCGATGGAGGCCTGAATGGCAATTTCGAACTGCTGGCGGGGCAGCAGCTCCCGGAGCTTTTCGCAGAGGCGGCGGCCCCAGTCGTAGCTCTTGCTGCGGTGCACGATGGCCGACAGCGCATCCACCTTCTCCCCGTTCAGCATCACGTCCAGCTTCACCATGTCCGATTCGCGGAAGCCAATCAGCTCGTAGTCCAGCGAGGCGTAACCGCGGCTGATGGTTTTGAGCTTGTCGAAGAAGTCAAACACAATTTCCGACAGCGGCAGCTCAAACGACAGCTCTACCCGCTCGGAGGTGAGGTAGCTCTGGCCTTTGATGATGCCGCGCTTTTCCATGCACAACGTGATAATGGGCCCCACGTAATCGGCCGCCGTGATGATCTGGGCTTTGATGTAGGGCTCCTCAATGTGCTTGATCATGTTCGGCTCGGGCATTTCGCTCGGCGCGTTGATGGTCAGCAGTTGGTCTTTGGTGCCGGTAGCGTGGAACTGCACCGAGGGTACGGTGGTAATCACCGTCATATTGAACTCCCGCTCCAAGCGCTCCTGCACAATTTCCATGTGCAGCATGCCCAGGAAGCCGCAGCGGAAGCCGAAGCCCAGGGCCACCGAAGTTTCGGGTTCCCATACCAGGGAAGCATCGTTCAACTGCAGCTTCTCCATGCAGGATCGAAGCTCCTCATACTCAGTAGTATCTACCGGATAAATACCGGCGAATACCATCGGCTTCACGTCCTCAAAACCGACAATGGCTTCGGCCGTGGGCCGGGCTACGTGCGTGATGGTGTCGCCTACTTTTACCTCCCGGGCTTCTTTGATACCCGAAATCAGGTAGCCCACGTTGCCGGCGCCAATTTCGGGCCGGGGCTCCTGGTTCAGGCCGAGGATACCGATTTCATCGGCGCCGTACTCCTTGCCAGTCGCCATAAAGCGGAGTTTGTCGCCCTTCTTCATTGTCCCGTTCTTGATGCGGAACAGCACTTCGATACCCCGGTAGGAGTTGAACACCGAGTCGAAGATCAGGGCCTGCAATGGGGCAGCAGGGTCGCCCTGGGGGGCCGGAACCCGCTCACAGATGGCATTCAGGATGTTTTCGATACCGATACCGGCCTTACCCGAAGCATGGATAATTTCGTCCCGGTCGCAGCCGATGAGGTCCACAATTTCGTCCGATACCTCCTCCGGCATGGAGTGGGGCAGGTCAATTTTGTTGAGCACCGGAATAATGGTCAGGTCGGAGCCGATGGCCAGGTAGAGGTTGGAAATCGTCTGGGCTTCGATACCCTGCGAGGAATCCACAATCAGCAGAGCGCCTTCACAGGCAGCAATGGAGCGGGATACTTCGTAGCTAAAATCGACGTGGCCGGGCGTATCAATCAGGTTGAGCGTGTATTGCTCGCCCTTGTACTGATACTGCATCTGGATGGCGTGGCTTTTGATGGTGATGCCCCGCTCCCGCTCCAGATCCATATTGTCGAGCAGCTGAGCTTGCATATCGCGCTTGGCCACGGTGCTGGTAAATTCCAGGAGGCGGTCGGCCAGGGTGCTCTTACCGTGGTCGATGTGGGCGATGATGCAGAAATTGCGGATGTTCTTCACTAGAGGCGGTTTTTTCCAGAGGCGAAGGTACGGCAAAGGCCTTATAAAAGCTAATATGCGCCCCTGCAGCCCCGTTCAGGCGGCTGTTTGGCGGTGGGGCAGCAGAGTAGCAAATTCGGGGCTGCTACATTCATCGGCTAATGCCGCTGATGCATTGCGCCAATCACCCAGCTTCTGGTCGGACCGGGAATCAACTACGCTAGGCTGTGTGGACATGCGCTAGGCTGTGTGGACAGTAAGTGCGCGAGCTTTAAAGCCAGCAACCACGGCCTACCTCCAAGACAGAAGTACCAATGGCCATCCATGCCCGACTGCCTTATAGGAGTCCCCCGCGTGGGCGGCTCCATCGGTATTCCCCGCCTCTACGTGACCGAGGCCCCAGGCCGCGCAAAGAGGTAGCTTGTCGGTCCGGTTTGGGGCCTGAGCTGGGGAATACTTGGTCGACCGTATTTGCAGAATGCCGTACCGAATTATGGGCAAGCATAAAATACCATACTTCACCCATTCAAGGGATTAGGCCCCCACCTCGCCGGCCGCTCCAAGCAAGCCCGCCTTACTTTCCCCGGCACCGCCCTATCTTCGGATGGTTATCCGCACTGTTTCTACTCCACCCATGGTTCGTTGGCTGTTTGTTAGCCTGTTGTTAAGCATTGCCCCGGCTGCCCTTCTGGCCCAGGCTCTTGTTCTGGAAGGTCAGGTACGCAATGCCCGTACCGGGGAGCCGGTGCCGTTTGCCACGCTGGGCGTGGTGGGCCGTAACATCGGTACCGTAGCTGATGAGCAGGGCCACTACACCCTGCGCTTTCCGGCCACTCCTACCGATACGCTCATTATTACCAGCGTAGGCTTTTTGCGCACGGCCGTAGCCCCGGCCGCCCTCCTGGCCGGTCAGCGGGCCTTTGTACTTACCCCCCAGGAGCAGGCCCTGCCCGATGTGGTGGTGGAACGCAAACCGGTGCATCCTGCCCTGCTGGGCCGCAACAAGCCAACCGGCGACGTACTCTGGACCGCCGGCTCCAGCGGCAAGGAAACCGTAGACGATGAATGGGGCTGGGAGTTGGGCACCGTCCTCACGCCCAAACGCCCGGCCTACCTGGATGCTTTTCACGTGTACCTGGCCACCAACACCTACCAGCAGCTCCGGTTTCGCCTGAACCTGTATGCCCTGGAGGCCGGCCGGCCGGGCCGGGCCCTGCTCTCCCAGGATGTGCAGCTGACTTGCCACGACAAGCAGCGCGGCTGGGTGAACGTGGACCTGAGCAGTTATGGCATCAAGCTGGAAGCCCAACCGGTGGTAGCCACTATCCAATGGCTGCAAAGCGAGAAGACCGAGCCCTGGGACAAGTACTTTTCCATTCCGGTGACGCGGCAGAACAAGCAGGTGATGGTGGAGCGCGAGAACAGCCAGGCCATCTGGACGGTCAGCGCCATGCAGCCCAGCCTGTACTTCTCGGTGCTGGAGGAAGTGGAGAAGCGGTAGCCGTTTTGCACCTCTTCAGGCAAGTTAGATGGCGTTGTGAAGCGGTCAGAACACATTGTGTAGGGGGGCAGATGCTGTTGTGAGCAAGTCGCGGAGCATTGTCACCTAATCCGCAACTCTTGCCACTCTGCCACAAGGCGTTACCACGAAGTCACGAGGCATTGTCACCTCGTCACGGGGCATTGCTATCCGGTCAGAGCCCATTGTTATTAGGTCATCACGCATTGCCACCCCGTCACCACCCCTTGCCGTCTCGGCAGCGGCTAATGACACTCAGGTAGCTTGCCTTTTTCCATCCCTGGCTAATCAGCTGCCGGCTCATGGATGAAAGCATTGCGGGGGTCCACCCAATAACTTCCTACTCCTTCGCAGATGATGCTCCAACTGTCAGAATCTGTATAAGGAGCGTCGTTCCAGATATGTAGTGAGTAGCCATTCGAGAAATCAATGGTTAGATCACCCCACGCTGTGAAAGCAGCATTGGCAACCACACTATTTTCCAGTGTCTGTAAGGCAGGAGCTAGGCTGGTATCGACATCCTCGCGCCAAGTGCAGATGACGCGCTCAGCCGTTACAATCCGCCACGCGCAAAAAACCATCAACGAGAATTCGCCCTGTTTTTCGTCACGAGACGATGCCGTGCCGAATTACAGTGTGAAAATGGATCCGGTACCACTCCCGGCCCGGCTGTGCCACACCGGCTGATTTTTCAGTTTCTCTATAATCTCCCTGAACTCGGCGAAGGAAGCAACGCGTTTATTGGTTTCAGGCATCGTATAGCAGCATTTCAATTAGTATAAGTTCTTCCAAGCTACTGCAACGTATGGCACATCTCTTCAGTTTGTCACTGCTACTCGGATAGCTTCAATCTGTTAATTCTTGCGTTAATAGCCTCTACGTGCCCGGCTCTTAGCACCAGCAATAAGTACAAGAACAACATAATTACCGGAGCCGTCAGATGGTCACCATCAAGTACTGAGACGAGTAAGTAGAGGACCACTAGAACTAGCCAGATACCATTGAAAACTTCTATCAACAGTACCCACCATGTATAGATGAGTGGTTTCTCAAATAAATAGCCGCCCATCTTCGCCGGCCAGATTGCCAGTAGTAACAACATATTGAGTACAGGCCAGCAAACGAGAAGAGTTGCTTGTCCATAGTACAGAGGTATACCGATAGAATCAGCAAAAGGCGGATAATCACCCCGCGCACCTCGATACAAGTAGTACCAGTGCAAAGCTCCAAACAAAACTATCCAGCCAATATTAAACCAAATGAAAAACTGGCGTTTTGTAGGAGTACGCAACTCTAGAAAGCCCTGCATATGACGAATGCGGCGTACGGTAACAAATAGTAGCATAGTCAGACCGGCAAGGGTAATGCCCGAACTCACGTCGAGCAGCTCGTTACGATTAGTGCGCAGTTCCGCCTCGCGTTTATAGTAGGTACTCTTGGGCTCATTGTATAATCCTTGACGCAGGTCTGCTTCTGTTTTTATGGACCCGTCTTTGAAAGCCGGCATAAAGCTGGCGTATAACCACACACTGGCTGCCAGTACAATCACCCCGATAAGCAGAATACGAATCATATAGCTAGTTTCTTCAGGAGCGAAGATAGACAGGTCTGCCTCGCGTTCAACAAGAAGCCCCGCGCCTCCCCCGCCGGGGCTTTTTTTGTACCTTCACCCCTCGAATTCCACCCACTTTGTACTGCGCGTATGCACCCAGCTCCCGTAGCTCCCTATAAGCCCCAGAACCACGTCCGCATCGTCACGGCCGCTGCCCTGTTTGATGGGCACGACGCGGCCATCAATATCATGCGCCGCATTATCCAGAGCAGTGGGGCCGAAGTAATTCACCTCGGCCACAACCGCTCGGTGCAGGAAATTGTGGACTGCGCCATTCAGGAAGATGCCCAGGCCATTGCCATTACCTCCTACCAGGGGGGCCACAACGAGTACTTCAAGTACATGTATGACCTGCTGCAGGAGCGCGGCGCGGGTCACGTCAAAATCTTCGGCGGCGGCGGCGGCGTCATTCTACCCACCGAAATTGCGGAGCTGCAAGGTTACGGCATCACCCGCATCTACTCCCCCGACGACGGCCGCGCCCTCGGCCTTCAGGGCATGATCAATGACCTGCTTCAGCAGTCGGACTTCCCCACCGGCCAACACCTGAACGGTGAAGTCAAGCACGTTAAAGAGAAGGATGCCCGTAGTATCGGCCGCCTGATATCGGCCGCCGAAAACTTCCCTGAGGAGTTCGAGCGGGTGAAAAGCCAGCTAGTGGCTGACTTTCAGCAGAGCGAAAACGGAGCCGACGCCACTAACTCCCAAGCTCCTACCCTCTCACCCTCTCAGCCTACGACTCCCATCCTCGGCATCACCGGCACCGGCGGCGCGGGCAAATCGTCGCTGGTGGATGAGCTGGTGCGGCGCTTTCTGCTGGACTTCCCCGAGAAGACCATTGCCATCATCTCCGTCGACCCCAGCAAGCGCAAAACCGGCGGGGCCCTCTTGGGCGACCGGATTCGGATGAACGCCATCAACTCGCCCCGGGTGTACATGCGCAGCCTGGCCACGCGCCAGAGCAACCTGGCCTTGAGCAAGTACGTGCAGGACGCCGTGGACGTGGTGCGCGCCGCCGGTTTCGACCTGATCATCCTCGAAACCTCCGGCATCGGGCAGAGTGACACCGAAATCATCGAGCACTCCGATACCAGCCTCTATGTGATGACGCCCGAGTACGGCGCCGCCACCCAACTGGAGAAAATCGACATGCTCGACTTCGCCGACGTTATTGCCCTCAACAAGTTTGACAAGCGCGGCGCCCTCGACGCGCTGCGCGACGTGCGCAAGCAGTACCAGCGCAACCACGGCCACTGGGAAAAGCCCCTGGATTCGATGCCCGTGTTCGGCACCATCGCCTCCCAGTTCAACGACCCGGGCATGAACCGCCTGTACCGCGCCGTGCTTTCTACCGTAGAAGCCCGAACCGGCGTGCCCTTCGCCTCCCACCTCGAAACCTCCCAGGAGGATTCGGAGAAGATTTACATCATTCCGCCGCACCGCACGCGGTATTTGTCTGAAATTGCCGAAACCAACCGCCAGTATGATCAGTGGGTTCAAAAACAAGCTGACGTTGCTCAGCAGCTCTATGGAATCCGACAAGCCGTCGGAGCCGTTGAAAGTCTCGGAAACACCGCTAACGGACCTGGCAGCGGGCACGGCAGCCACACACCCGGAGCAGGAAGCCTCCTGGCCGGCCTGGAGAGCACCTTCCAGGAAATCAAGCTCCGTCTGGACGGGCAAAATTGGAAGCTCCTGGAGACCTGGCCGCAGAAGGTAGCCGCCTACAAAGCCCCCGAGTTCATCTTCAAGGTGCGCGACAAGGAAATCCGCATCCAGACGCACACCACCAGCCTCTCCCATCAGCAGATTCCCAAGATTTCCCTGCCGCGCTACACCGCTTGGGGTGATTTGCTGAAGTGGCAGCTCCAGGAAAACGTGCCCGGCGAGTTCCCCTACACGGCCGGCGTATTCCCCTTCAAGCGCGAGGGCGAAGACCCCACCCGCATGTTTGCCGGCGAAGGCGGCCCCGAGCGCACCAACCGCCGCTTCCATTACGTGAGCATGGGCCTGCCCGCCAAGCGTCTGAGCACGGCTTTCGACTCGGTGACGCTCTACGGCGAAGACCCCGACCACCGGCCCGACATCTACGGCAAAATCGGCAACTCGGGCGTGAGCGTGTGCTGCCTCGATGACGCCAAGAAGCTCTACTCCGGCTTCAACCTGGCCGACCCGATGACCTCGGTGTCGATGACCATCAACGGCCCGGCCGCCACCATTGCCGCCTTCTTCATGAACGCGGCCATCGACCAGCAGTGCGAGCTGTACATCAAGGAAAATGGGCTGGAAGACGAGGTCAACCAGAAGATTGAGGCCATTTACCGGGAGCTGGGCCAGCCCCGCCCCCGCTACCAGGGCGAGCTGCCCCAGGGCAACGACGGCCTGGGCCTCATGCTGCTGGGCGTAACTGGCGAACAGGTGCTGCCCCAGGAGGTGTACCACACTATTAAAACCCGCACCCTGAGCCAGGTGCGCGGCACGGTGCAGGCCGATATCCTGAAGGAAGACCAGGCCCAGAACACCTGCATTTTCTCCACCGAGTTCAGCCTGCGCCTGATGGGCGACGTGCAGCAGTACTTCATCACCAACAAGGTGCGGAACTTCTACTCCGTCTCCATTTCGGGCTACCACATTGCCGAGGCCGGGGCCAACCCGATTACCCAGCTGGCCCTCACGCTCAGCAACGGCTTCACGTTTGTGGAGTACTACGTGAGCCGGGGCATGAACGTGAACGACTTCGCCCCCAACCTCTCGTTCTTCTTCTCCAACGGCATCGACCCCGAGTACGCCGTAATTGGCCGCGTGGCGCGCCGCATCTGGGCCAAGGCCATGAAGCTGAAGTACGGTGCCGACGCCCGCTCACAGATGCTGAAGTACCACATCCAGACCAGCGGCCGGAGCCTGCACGCCCAGGAAATCGACTTCAACGATATCCGCACCACCCTGCAGGCCCTCTACGCCATCTACGACAACTGCAACTCCCTGCACACCAACGCCTACGACGAGGCCATTACCACGCCCACCGAGGCCTCGGTGCGCCGGGCCATGGCCATCCAGCTCATCATCAACCGGGAGCTGGGCCTGGCCAAAAACGAAAACCCGCTGCAAGGCTCCTTCATCATTGAGGAACTGACCGACCTGGTGGAAGAGGCCGTACTCACCGAATTCGACCGGATTACGGAACGCGGCGGCGTGCTGGGGGCCATGGAAACCATGTACCAGCGCGGCAAGATTCAGGAGGAGAGCATGCACTACGAGATGCTCAAGCACACGGGCGAGTATCCCATCATCGGCGTGAATACCTTTCTCTCCTCCTCCGGCTCCCCCACGGTGGTACCCGCCGAGGTTATCCGCGCCACGGAGGAGGAGAAGCAGTACCAGATTACGATGCTGCAGGCCCTGCACGCCCGCAACCACGCCACTACCGAGCAGCGCCTGAAACAGCTGCAGCAGGTGGCCGTGGCCAACGGCAACCTCTTCGAGGCCCTCATGGAAACCGTGAAGTTCTGCTCCCTGGGCCAGGTGACGAACGCGCTGTTTGAGGTCGGCGGGCAGTACCGCCGGAATATGTAAGCTGAGACCGTTTTGGCTGGACAAAGCCATTATATAAGAATGGTTTTATACACGAATTGACATCCGTCAGCCGCGTATAAAACCATTCTTTTTTTATATTAGCTATTACTTGTAAAAATCTGATACTATGAATACAACCGCAAAAGGAGATGCTTTTGAAGAAAGAGCTTTGCGCATTGTTGAAACCATGATAGAGGAAAAGAGAATCTCTGTCATGGCTGATGCATATACAATTAAGAAAAAGACACCATACTATTCGCACGCCAGAAAAGGAAATATTATTTTTGATTTAACAGTAGAAGTTCAACCTCCTGGCGCTGACAGATATTCTCTTATATACATTATAGAGTGCAAGGACTACAAGACACCTATATCAATAGATAGGCTCGAAGCTTTTTCCAAAAAGATTGAACAAGTCGCACCTAGGAACTCAAAGGCGGTATTCATTACCACAAGTAGATTTCAAAAATCTGCTCATAATTTCGCTGAATCACAAGGTATAATGCTTATTGGCGTAGACACAAGTAATCAATATAATATTTTATTGTATAATAAATTGAAATCAGATACAATTATAGAATTTTACAACAAAAATAAAGTTAAGCTAGATCAAGGGGAAGAATACTTAGAAAAAGAGATAGACACAACGTTAATCAAGGCATTTCAGAACATAAAAGGCGTTAAGAACAATATTAAAAATTATTCTAAAGAAGATATAGAATTAATAGCCGACGAAGTTCTTAATCTTATTGATCCAGGAATATTAAAATGTGAAAGAGTTGTATCTATAGACGACTTAGTTAAATACACAAACAAAATATTAGGTCTTAAGATCAAGAACACCAAAAATTCAGATACTTTTGGATGCTTTGACGTCAACAATCAAACTATTCAGGTTAACCATAAATTGTACAAAGCAAAAAGATATAAATTTGTTTTAGCACATGAAATAGGTCATTATCTAATTCACGACGGAGCAATCATAGATAGTGAACTTATAAATACATTACCTGATTCAGAGTATAATTTTAGAACAAATAAACACAGCTTACAGAACGAAAAGCAATGGATAGAGTGGCAAGCAAATTATTTTGCAGCCTGTTTAACTATGCCCAGGATTCCACTGATGGCCATATTATTGCAGTACCAAAGAAGATTTGACGCACGGGAGGGCCACCTATACGTAGATGACCAGCCAAGTAACATTAAAAGCTTTTCAAGAATAATCAGTGCTATGTCTATAAGACTCGATCTATCTAAAACATCTATAATAAACAGATTAAAAGAGATGGGGAAGTTCACGGATAACTCTAGAACTAAATCTATTGGACAGATAATGTATGATTACCAAAGCCAACTGGTTGTATAGGATGTAATGACGCACACTTGCATCTCTACATTCTATACTGACACAACTTGCATCTACTCCGCCCGAAGCAATCCGGACGGCGTTTTCTATGCTCACCCATACATTACAGGCCAGCGGCACAGTGGCTAACCGCTGCAAATGCCTCCCCAGAACTTTCCCCCCCACCCTGGGTTAGCAACGTATTCCCTTCTACCCAACCAACAAGCACAATACCTAATGAAGTCCACTCTTATCCTCGCGGCGGCCCTAGCGTTTATCGTTCAAGCGCAGGCCCAAACCGCCCCTCGCGTGGCCGCCGACCAGATTGCCACCAAGAAAGGCCCGCTCACGGTGCAGCCCATCACCCACGGCAGCGTGGTGTTTACCTGGAACGGCAAAACCATTTACGTGGACCCCTACGGCGGAGCCGCCGCCTACGCCGGCCTGGCCGCCCCCGATGTTATCCTTATCACCGACATTCACGGTGACCACCTGGACGCGAAGACGCTGGCGGGCCTTTCCGTGGGCAAGGCCTTGATGATCGTGCCCCAGGCCGTGGCCGATAAGCTGCCCGCCGAGTACAAGGCCCAGGTTCGCGTGCTGGGCAACGGGCAGAAGCTCGACACGCTGGGCATGGCGGTTTCGGCCATTCCGATGTACAACCTGCCCGAAGCCCCCGACGCGCCGCACACCAAAGGCCGGGGCAACGGCTACGTGCTGAACCTGGGCGGTAAGAACGTGTACCTCTCCGGCGACACCGAAGACATTGCCGAAATGCGCGCCCTCAAAGGCATCGACGTGGCCTTCGTGTGCATGAACCTGCCATACACCATGGACGTGCAGCAAGCCGCCCAGGGCGTCCTGGCCTTCAAGCCCGGCATTGTGTATCCGTATCACTACCGGGGCCAAAACGGCCTGAGCGACGTGGACGGCTTCAAGAAAACCGTGAATCAGGTCAACAAGAAAATCGACGTGCGGCTGCGTAACTGGTACCCAGCGGCCCAGTAAGCCACCGACCTGAACTAGCGCAAGTTTAGGCATAGCCATAACACGCGACCAGCTATATCGAGGGTGTACCCCCACTGCTGCAACGATGCAAATAAGAACCGCGCCGCTTGGAATCGTCCGGGCGGCGCAGGTCATTTCAAGGCTTATTCAGCTACCTCAACTCCGCCAAAATCTGAGAAGCTGACGACGCCAAAGTCTCTGGTACTTTCCTGATTTTCATCCACGGTATTGGTGGTATCCTGACAGGAATAATCGAGGCTACTGCGGCGGTGCAGGAACCAGTTGCGCCGGGTACGGCTGTAATGGAAGGTGACGGTAAAGTAGGTTTTGTCGCAGGCTCCGTACAGGCTTTCGAAGGAGAAATAATTGCCTTTGATAATGATGCCCCGATGTGGGTCGCCGACGCCCGCGCCACCGCAGTTGCTACAGGCCACCACATTATCGTTGCTGGCGGCTACGCGCATGCGCGGAAAGCCCTCGTTGAGGACTAGCAAGGTTTTGCGGCAGTAAGTAGGTTCGCTCAGCGTAGTGCAGGGCTGCAGGCCGCGCAGCACAACTAGTAGGTCCAGGCTTCCATCGGCGTTGAGGTCACCGGCGCTGAATTCCTCCACCGCATAGCTGGGGTACTGCTGTTTCACTAGCGCGGCAAGCACGGCGGCAGTATCGGGAGTAGCGGTGGTAGCTGGTGCGGCAGTTGAAGGAGCCACTGCATGCAGTGCAGTAGTAGCCGAAGCTGGCACTACGGTGGCTGGGTGCTCGGGGTGAGATGAGCAGGCTCCCAGCATTAGCAGCGGAGCTAGGACTATTGCGGAAATCAGGAGCGGAGGCATCGAGTAAGAGTAGGCGCGCAAGTTAGAATTGTAAGGTGGCTCTGATGCTGTTGTTAAGCTAGCTGAAGCGGATAAGTCACCCTGAATGCTGACGGCTATGGGTTGTTGCGAATGAGATACCGGGGCGCTAGAAAATCCATATAGATTTGAGCCAATAAACCCATTCCATTCTGCTATGCGCCTTTCCCGTTCCGTTGCCTGGTCACTTCTTCCGATTTCGATGTTGCTGGCTGCAGCGGCCCATACGCCTGTGCCAACAAGTGTTTCAGCGCCAGTAGCCGATTTTACCCAGGGCGTTATCACCACTCAGGTATCGTTGCCCGGCAACCCCTATGACAAGTTGCTCAGCCGGATAGATCCGGCCAAGGGCAATATTCAGGCGCAGATGCAGCAGCTGGCGGGCAGCCTGACGGCCGCCGAACAGCAGCAGTTTCAGGCGGCAGCCGCCAACCTCAGTCCGGCCATGACCATTGGGGCCCTGATGCTGCCGCGCAAAGGCACCCTGTATTGCCGGGGCAAGGAAGTGCGGGCGACTACCGACGCCCTCACCTACCACCTCGAAAACTACTTCAACAGCGGCACCAATAAAGGCTTGCTGCGTATGGCTTCTCAGTCGAGCCCCCAAAGCGTAAACTACACCTACGATGCTGCCTCGGTGGAAAAAACCTGGCAGACTATTGTGGTAACCACCACCGACTACACCCTGCGCCCCACCACTGAAACAGCCCTGATTGCGGGTTACCCCAGCCAGAAAACCACCTACACGCTGAAGCCCGGGGCCACTGAAACTGCTCCTGCGCAGCCCGGCCAATTGCCCTCCAAACCCGTGGCCCTGGATGTGTGGACCTCCCGGCAGATTCCGCAGAGCCTGAATTTTGCCCACCCAGTGTACGTGAACGAGGCTCATGGCATCACCCGTTTGGTCGTCTACTTTGATAAGGAGCGCAAGCAGCAGATGCGCTATGAGTTTGCCGCAGTGCAGGTAAAGCCCGTTACCGACCTGGACCTCAAAGTCAATACCACCGCGCCCGTGCTCGACTACGCTAAAGATGCCATGCAGATTGGGGCGCAATCCATGGCGCTGATGTTTGGCAGCCCTCAAAAAGCCAGCAACACCGACGAGTAAAGCGCCAAGCGCCGCCCGCTACTACCCGCCGCCTGGAGAAATCCGGGCGGCGTTTTTTGTAGGTGCATAGTCCGAACGGAGCCAGACGCTTGACCAGGCCCACAGCTACCCAACTGGCTCCGGGTGCAGTTGGCCGAAACCCGCGCCATCTACTCCCGGCAATTATCTAGCTTTACCCCATGCGCACTGCTCCTATCAGGTGGCGGGTGGGCCTGCTGGCACTGCTGGCTGGGCTGGCCGCCTGCTCCTCGCCCGACCAGCCCACCACGCCCACTCACAACGAGGATGTGCGGGTGCGCTACACCGCCCGCCGGGTAGCCCTGCCCGAGGTACCCCAGCGCGGCCGTATTCTTGACCGGCACGACTCAGTGCTGGTGGATACGCGCATGCAATACCTGTTAAAGCTGCCCCGCCAGCTCGATACGCTAAAGCTAGGGGAACTGCTGGGCTGGGATTCTACTACCGTGCGCCGCCGCATTCAGGAAGCTCTGCCTTATCCTGGCACGCGCGGGTACCCGGTGCAGCTGCGCCTCACCGCCGCCGAAGTGGCGCGGGTGCGCCAGGATAGCGCCGCCTGGCCGCAATTGGCGCTAATCCAGCAAAAACGACGCGTATATACTACCCCGGCCGCTGCGCCGGTGTTGGGCTACCTCAGCGCCGAGGCCCAGGCGTTCTACCGCCAGGCCCAACGCTACCGACGCGGCCGTTTCTACCGTCTGCGCAATGGGGGCGTGGAAAGCTACTACAACGGTTTGCTGAAAGGCCACCGGGGGTACCTACACCCGCTGGTAGATGCTCAGGGCAACACCCACGGCTCCTGGGCTAAAGACACGGCCTTCCAGCAGGGCCAAGATTTGCGGCTCACGCTGGATGTGAAGCTGCAAGCCTACGCCGAAAAGCTGCTGGGTGGCCGCCGGGGCTACCTCGTGGCCCTCGACCCGCGCACCGGCGAAATTCTGGCGTACGTATCGGGGCCGGTGTACCCGGCCGCCACTATTACCGCGCCCGACCAGGCTGGGCTGAGGACCGAGCTGCTGGAGCACGAGGATATGCCCCTGCTCAACCGCCCCGCCATGCTGGCCAATCCGCCCGGCTCGGTGTTCAAGCTGGTGAATGCCGCCGTGGCCCTGCAGATGCACGCCATCAGCCCCGCCTCCAGCTTCCGCTGCGACCAGAGCCTGGTGAGCTGCGTACACCACCACCCGCCGGGCCGCAGCCTCACGCTGGGCCTCAAATACAGCTGCAACCCCTACTTCTACCAGGTGATGCAGAACCTCATCGACTGCGTGCCCGACTCCCTGGTGCAGGATACCGTAGCGGCCCGCCACGCCAACCTGGCCCAGTGGCGGCGCTACGTGCGCTCGTTCGGCCTCGACTCAGTGTTGGGTATTGATCTGCCCCGCGAAGCTCCCGGCTTTCTGCCCACCCCCGCCTACTACGATAAGGCCCGCCGCACCCGCAACTGGACCTACCGCTCCATCTACTCCCTCAGCATCGGCCAGGGCGAAATCAACCTAACGGGGCTGCAAATGGCCAACATGGCGGCCATTATTGCCAACCGGGGTTGGTATTACCCGCCCCATTTAGTAAGCGGCATCGGGAAGAATGGTCCACTGCCCCGCTTTACCCGGAAGCGCCATACGCTCATCGACAGCGCCCACTTTGCGGCCCTAGTGCCCGGCATGGTGGCCGTGATGCAGCGCGGCGGCACCGCCGACGCCTCTAGCCTAGCCGACGTGGGTATTACAGTAGCGGGCAAAACCGGCACCGTGCAGAACGATGAGGGCGACGACCACGCCGCTTTCGTGGGTTTCGCTCCGGCTGACAACCCCCAAATAGCCGTGGCCGTGTACCTGGAAAACGGTGGCTTCGGGGCCACGGCCGCCGCGCCCTGCGCCGTAATGGTTATGGAAAAGCACCTGCGTGGCTACATTGCACCCAAGCGCAAGCGCTGGGAACGGCGCATCATGAGTCGGGCCCGGCAGTAGCAACCCAACCCGTTGCAGCTCACGCCCCAGGACGACATCTATACTAGCGGCGTGGGGGCGCATGCGCTACTGGGCTACCGCCCAGCACGCAACTCCTACCTGACTTCCCGACTCTATTCTGCTGACCAAACTTAGTAGGCGCGATGAAACGTGAGTATTGCTACGCTCTGCTGCTGGCCCTGCTGGGTGGGCCGGCGCAAGCCCAATCCTTATCTGGTAGCTGGCAAGGAGTAGAAACGGATACCGGCGACCGGGACGGGTATTGGCCTACGCTGCTGCGGGTGCAGCAAAGTAAATCGGGCAAGGTGTTAGGGGTGTTGTATCAGGAGGTAGGCGGCGCACCCCAGGTTAGTGTTACCTTCCAGATTCGGGCTACGCGCACCGGGGGCGGCCTGCAGCTGACCCACGAGGGCAAGCTGGCCGAAACCGGACGCTCCCTGTTCAGCTACTGGTGCGATGGGGCCATTACCTTCACCTATGATCCTGCCCAGGAGAAGCTAACCGGCCGGGCCGCTTACCGCCCCGTGGGCGACTGTGACCATGGCACCTTTACACTCTACCGGATAAAACTAAAATCGGCCGCCACGGTGCCGGCCAACGCCGAAACCACCATTCGCGTGTCGGGCCGCAACGTACTCTGGTACACAGATGCTGAGCTCAAGCAGCCTGTGGCTACCGGTAACGCCTACCGCACCCGCCTGGCCACCACTACCACGTTCTACCTCGTGCAGGGCTATTACCCCACCCGCGAAAGCGCCGCCATGCCAATTACTATTCGGGTAGATGCAGCCACCCCGGTTGCGCAGCCGCTACCCGTTGCGCTACTGCCCCCGCCCCCACTGGCGCGTCTGCATACGGATGACTTGCCTAGTTTGCCGCCCACGCTCAGGCCCCCGACTGCCGCTCCGGTAATTCCTACCAAAGCGGTGATACTGCCTACGGTGCTGTTCAAACTGGGTACCCCCGAGCTCCTGGCCGACGGCCTGCCAGCGCTGGCTCAGCTGGCTGCTCAGCTAAAGGCCAATCCCGCACTTACCATTCTGGTGGCCGGCCACACCGACAAGGTAGGTGAGCCCCAGAAAAACCAGGTCCTGAGCGAGCAGCGGGCCGAGGCCGTGAAAACCTACCTGATAAAAAGTGGCGTGGCTTCGCAGCGCATTCAAACCGTTGGGTATGGCGACGCCCGCCCCCTTTATGCCTCCCCCGATGCCCGCAACCGCCGCGTAGAAGTGCAGGCCCTGGAGGAATAACCCCGGCTAAGGCTGAACGACGAACTTCCCCGTTCCAGTCTGTATCAGCTGCTACCGCCGCCCGCCCCTTGGAAATACTGACCACCCCAGCGCGCCGGAAGGTGCCGCAACGGCCCTTTCAGCAATGCTGAAATAACGGCCCGCGAGGCTTGTTGCGTTGGCAGCACCGGTTTGCTTTACCTACCTTGCTTACGCTCCATCCTATCCTTTCTCTTTGGCCTAATCCTCTACCCTTTTCATGCGCTCTTTTCTTGTATCAGCCCTAATCTCCCTAGGCTGTCTGGCCTCGTGCAGCCGTACTCCTTACACCGCGCTGCCCCAGTCACCGGCCTACCACCACTCGGGCGTTACCACCACTCACACGGGTTCCCCGGTTTCAGCTTCTGCACCGGCTTCCGTTGCCCCCGCCCCGGCAATGCCCGCCGCGCCGGCCGCATCCCACTCCCAGGCGCGCCCAACGCGGCCGGCTGCTGGCCGCGCCCTTACTCTAGCGCGTGGCCGTTCGTTGACGGCCGCTGCCACTACCGCCACGGCCCCCCTCCGCCCCGTGGTGCGCAAGCTGCTCCCCAACCACCGCGCCGAAACGGCGGCTCGCACGCAGACCTCTTCCCTGGGCTCATCGGTGCTGGTAATACTGGGGATACTGGTGGCCACCGTTGCCGGCGCGTTTCTGGTGGTCGGGGCGGCCTTCGGGGCCAGTGCCGGCCCGCTGATTGTGGCGGCCCTACTTTTTGTGGGAGGAATTTTCGTGGCCGTACGTGGCTTACGCCGAAAGTAACCGATACAACCCGACGAGCGGCTCCTGCATGACTGGCATAGCCGTATGGAGCCTTCCGTTTAGTCAGGGCCTTTGGATTCTACGCTGATGACATTTTCCGTAAGCAAGCAAGCTCCCTGGTCGGACCGGCGGCCGGCGGCGGGTTGGCTGCCCCTGGCCGTTATCCTGCTACTGACAGTAGCCCCGGCCCAAGCACAGCAGCCCGCTATGCTGCGCGACACCTCTTTTACCACCTACAGCGCCTACGCCAAGGCCCGCAAGCAGCACCCTACCAGCAGCATTGCCCGGCCGCCGGTACCCGCCAGCATCCGCAGCCGCACCAACGTGCCGTACTGCCGGCTGCCGGAAGGGCGGGAGCTGCGGCTGGATGTGTTTTACCCCAAGGCGCGGCGGCAGCGGCCCTACCCGGCCGTGCTGCTGGTGCACGGCGGCGGCTGGCGCTCCGGCGACAAAACCCAGCACCACGCCATGGCCCAGCAGCTGGCAGCCCGGGGGTTCGTGGCAGTTACGGCCGAGTACCAGCTAAGTCAGGAAGCCCCCTACCCGGCGGCAGTGCAAAACCTCAAAGCCGCCCTGCGCTGGCTGCGCGCCCACGCTCACCCCTACGGGCTGGATACCGCGCGGGTAGCCGTATGGGGGTTTTCGGCGGGTGGGCAGTTGGCCGCCCTCGTTGGCACCACCAATGGTAATCCGCTTTATGAAACCGGTACCTGCTTCCGCAGCCGCTCCAGCCAGGTGCAGGCTATTGTGGATGTAGACGGAATTCTGGCCTTTATCCACCCCGAATCAGGGGAAGGCGACGACAGCAAGGGCCTTTCGGCGGCTACGCAGTGGCTGGGTAGCAGCAAGCTCAGCAACCCCGAACTGTGGCAGCAAGCTTCGGCCCTCAGCCACATAGGTCCCGGCACACCGCCCATGCTGTTCATCAACAGTGGTGTGGCCCGCATGCACGCCGGCCGCGACGATGCGCGCCGCCAGCTTACGGCCCTGGGCATCTACTCCGAAGAGCACACTTTCCCGGAGGCTCCCCATCCGTTCCCGCTGTTCAACCCCTGGTTTGCGCCCACGCTGGAGTACACCGTGACCTTTCTACGCAAGGTATTCGAGCACTAGCAAACTGCACCATACTTCTTCTGGCCCAGGTGTAGCCCTGGCAGCTTCAACTTGCCCTATCCTGTTGCAGTTGTCTTTTACCTCAATTCACTGGCTTAGCCACTTACCCCTCTGTATGCTTTCTACCATTCGCACCAGCCGCCCGCTGCTGGCCACCCTCCTGCTGACTGCTCCGCTGGGAGCCTGTGATGCGCTGCTCGGCAAGGAAATAGCCCGCCTACCGGTCAACCAGATCAGCACCCCGCAACAAGAGGTAGCGAAGGAAACTACCGTAAAACTGCAGAAGGAAGACAAGGTGGCCATCTGGTCGGAGATGGACATGGAGTACCAGGGCGAGGCGCCGCTCCGGTTTCAGGTGGTAGTGCTCAAAAACGGGCGGCCCTTCAACCAGCTGGAGTTCGACCCCACGCAGAAAAACGTGAGCATGAATGAGGTAAAGACCGATCTGAACGGCAACATCAGCTGGAGCTTTAGCGGCAAAAACACAGAGCTTACCGTTCCGGAAAACGCCGACTACACCTTCAAAGCCCGCCTGATAGCCGCCCCCAACCCCAGCCTCAAGCTCCGTAAAGCCGAGCTGGTTCTGAAAAAGTAGTTCTTACAATTTCCGCATTTGCCTGGCTTCCTCCAGGCAAATTTTGATAGACAGTACCGCTTCTTACTGCCAACTGGAACGTCATGCAGAGCCGCAGGCGAAGCAGCTCGCGTGCTGCTGTCTGATTACTACTGCAACGTCAGTATGCGAGATGCTTCGTCACTGGCTCGAGGCGCCACATGCTCTGCATGACGTAGGTCCACACAGCCTGGCCGGGCTAGCTCAACGCACATTTTTAGCAATACTTGTATGGATGACTTAGGCATTATTGGCCTGGGGTTGGTAGTGGCGACGGGATTGGTTTCGTACCGGGGCATGCAGGATGCTGCGTACTTCGACCGATACGCTTTTGAGGTGGGCCCCATCCGGCACGGGCGGCAGTATCAGCGGCTACTGTCGTCGGGCTTTTTGCACGTGGGCTGGTGGCATTTAGGGTTCAACATGCTTACGCTGTGGTGCTTTGGCGGGGCACTGGAAGCGGTGGTGGGTATGCAGAATTTTCTGCTGCTGTATTTCGGTAGCATGATAGGGGGCAACCTGTTTTCTCTCTGGCTGCACCGACACGAGCCCCGCTACACGGCGGCCGGGGCATCGGGGGCCATCAGCGGACTTATTTTCGCCAGTATTGCCCTATTTCCGGGCATTGAGGTAGGCTTATTCGGGCTGTACCTGCCGGGCTGGCTGTACGGGGCTTTGTACGTCATCGTGGCGGCCTACGGCATCGTCACCCGCCACAGCAACATCGGCCACGATGCCCATTTGGGCGGCGGTCTGGTAGGCCTGGCCACGGCCGTATTACTTGTGCCCGAAATTCTGCGGGTGAACTACCTACCTATTCTGGCTATTGTGGTACCGGCCGCCGTGTTCCTCTACCTGCTGGTCAGCCGGCCGGCGGGCCGCCGCCTGGGTAACCTATTTGCCGCTACCGCTCACTATCAAACCACCGACGACCGATACCACGCGCGCAAACGCGAGGAAGAAGCGGCGCTGGACGAGTTGCTGGAAAAAATCAGCCTCACGGGGCTGGAAAGCCTCAGCAAGTGGGAGAAACAGCAACTGGATGAGCTTTCCCGCTGAGTGCGGGGCAGGCCAGCCGCTGATAAGTTGCCGTTTACCTATTGACCGCAACATCTGGCTTGCCTGCGGGCACATACCCCCGCGTCGGGGCAGCCAGTTACCACAAATAAATGATGCTTGCATAACAATTTCTTAGCTCCTGCGTAGTATCTTTGCAACCAACAAACTGATTTGCACCACCATACATACTACTTCCTATGAAAAAGCGCACTGCCGCCGTTTCTTCGCTGCTGGTTTTGGGGGGCTTGGGCTCGTTGAGCTTCCTGGCCGCTCACGTACGCGACCTGAACCTGTTTTTTGATCTGCGCGACGAGGAAGAACTGCACTTCTGCTAGGCAGCCCGCTACCTGGTTTTCATCTGCACCCTGCCCTACGGCGGGGTGTTGTGTTTTCGGGGCCATTTAAACTGAGGTTCAAAATCAGGGCATTACCAGGGTGAGGCGAAAAAAACTATATCCATTCGCGGCGGTTTTCGGTACTTCACTGCTGGAGTGGCCCACGGTGGGCCGCTTTATCTCTCCCATCACTGCCCAGCTTGGTGCGACTGGCCCTGTTACCGGGCCGCTTCACGCATCAGGCCAGGCAGCAAAACCCATGATTTATGAACCTGAACGGCTTGAAAGAGCAAATCAGCTACATCATCGGCCGCGACATGGCCCGCAACTTCGCCCAGCAGGGCCTTGATCTGGACATTGACGTGTTTGCCCAGAGCATGAAAGAGGCTATTGCCGGTGAGCCCAGCCGCCTCACCCCCGAGCAGATGCAGGGTGCCATGCAGCAGCTGCAGGAGCAGCTGGGCGGCGAAGACCAGGACGACACTCAAGACGCTACCGATATGAGCAACAACAAAGCCGAAGGCGAAGCCTTCCTGAAAGAAAACGCCAACAAACCCGGCGTAACCACCCTGCCCAGCGGCCTGCAGTACGAGGTACTGACGGAAGGCACCGGCCCCAAGCCCGGCCCCTCCTCCTCGGTAACCACGCACTACCACGGCACGCTCCTCAACGGCAACGTGTTCGACAGCAGCTACCAGCGCGGCCAGCCGGCTACGTTTGGCGTAAACCAGGTAATTGCGGGCTGGACAGAAGCCCTACAGCTGATGCCCGAAGGCTCGAAGTGGCGCCTGTACATTCCCTCTGACATGGCCTACGGCAAGCGCGGCGCCGGCCGTGACATTGGCCCCGATTCGGCCCTGATTTTTGACGTGGAGCTGCTGAAGGTAAACCGCTAGCCGGAAGCCGGAAAAGCACTTCTTTTCTACCCGCTTACATGCAAGTCCCGCTGCCACCCGTGCGCTTCGTGCCCCCCAACTGGGTACGGACCACCACCGGCAGCGGGGCTTTTTCGGCTATGGACCACTCTACTCCTTCTCCCCACCATTCGGCCGGCCCCGAGCCCAACGACCAGCCCGGTACGTTCAGCCAGCCGGTGCCCCCGCCGCAACCGCCCGCCCCACCCGTGCAGTTTGCCACCCTGCGCAGTGAGGACAGCCGCGTGGCCCTGACCAATGAGGGGCTGGAGCTGAACGGGGAAATATTTGGCTGGCGGGAGCTGGAAGGCGTGGATGTGCGCCCGGTGCGCTGGCTGCTGGGGGTGTTGCTGGGGGCGTTTATTCTGTGTGCCTTTTTGTTGGGGTTTCTGCAGTACTGGTTGCGCTCAGTGCCGGCCGCCCTGGGCATGGGGTTGGGCGTGGCCCTGCTAGCCTGGGGCGCGCGGGGCACCAACCGGTGGCGCCTGCACCGCCCGGGCCAGGAAACCCGCCACTTTGCCTTGGCGGGGCCGGCCCGCAGCTGGCAGCAACTGGCGCAGGAGGCTAACCACCGTATCCGGCAGCGCCACGACGAGGCGGCCGCCACGGCTGCCTACTGGCTGGCTTTAGCCGACTGGCGTAGCCAGCAGGCAGCGCCAGCGGCGGGCCTCGCGCCCTGATTCTTTGCTTGGCCTTACCCTTTTCTCTGGGACCTGCGTAAGCGCGGCTGAGGTTGGAGCCTGCATTCGGGTTCAACTACTACCTTTGGCCCCGCCTGTAAAAAACCAGCTATTCTCTCACTAGTACTCCTCTCATGGACGCCAAACACCAGCACACCGCCATTTCTTCGGCTGGCTTGCTCATTGCCCTCGGCATTATCTACGGCGACATCGGCACCTCGCCGCTGTACGTAATGAAGGCCATTGTTCCGGAGCAGATCAACCCGATGCTCGTGCTGGGGGGCATCTCCTGCGTTTTCTGGACGCTCACCCTGCAAACGACCATCAAGTACGTGATGCTCACCCTCAACGCCGATAACAACGGGGAGGGCGGCATTTTCTCGCTCTACGCCCTGGTGCGGCGGCGCGGGGCCTGGTTGTCGGCTATTGCCATCATCGGGGGCTCGGCCTTGCTGGCCGATGGGGTGATTACGCCGCCCATTTCGGTTTCCTCGGCCATCGAAGGGCTGGAAGCCGTGTACCCCAGCATTCCAACGGTGCCCATTGTTATCGGTATTATTGCGGGGTTATTTCTACTACAAAGCTTTGGTACTCAGATTGTGGGCAAAGCCTTCGGGCCGATTATGTTCGTGTGGTTTTCCATGCTGGCGGTGCTGGGCGTAAGCGGCGTGATGCAGCACCCGGAAATCCTGAAGGCCCTCAACCCCTACTACGCCTACGACTTGCTGGTAAACTACCCCGGCGGCTTCTGGCTGCTGGGCGCGGTGTTCCTCTGCACCACTGGGGCCGAGGCCCTGTACTCCGACCTGGGCCACTGCGGCAAGGGCAACATCCGCATCAGCTGGATTTTCGTGAAGTCGTGCCTGGTGCTGAACTACTTGGGCCAGGGCGGCTGGCTACTGGCGCACCAGGGCCAGATGCTCAACAAGCGCAACCCCTTCTATGAGCTGATGCCCGAGTGGTTTCTGCTCATCGGCATCGGTATTGCCACCATTGCGGCCATCATTGCCTCCCAGGCCCTCATCACGGGCTCGTTCACGCTGGTGGCCGAGGCCATTCGCCTCAACATGTGGCCCAAGGTGAAGCTCAACTACCCGACCGACGTAAAGGGCCAACTCTACGTGCCCAGCATGAACCGCCTGCTGCTGCTGGGCTGCATTGCCGTGGTGCTATACTTCCGCAAGTCAGAAAATATGGAAGCGGCTTACGGTCTGGCTATTACACTAACCATGTTGATGACCACCATTCTGCTCATCATGTGGTTGCGCTCCAAACGGGTACCGCTGCCGGCCATTGTGCTGTTTGCCTTGGTATACGGGGCTATTGAAGGCTCCTTCCTGATTGCCAACCTCATCAAATTTCCCCACGGCGGCTGGGTTTCTCTGGCCATCGGCATCACCCTTATGGGCGTGATGTACGTGTGGCTGCGGGCCTTCTACATCAAGCGCCGCCTCACGGAGTTTGTGAAGATTGAGCCCTACGTGGAAGCCCTCAAAGAGCTCAGCAACGACGAAACGGTGTCCAAGTACGCCACCCACCTCGTGTTTATGTCGTCGGCGGAGCGGCAGTCGGAAATCGAGTCCAAGATCATCTATTCCATCTTTCAGAAGCGGCCCAAGCGCGCCGACATCTACTGGTTTGTGCACGTGGATACCACCGACGAGCCGTACACCATGGAGTATAAGGTAACCGAGCTGGCGAAGGATGACGTGTTCCGCATCACGTTCCGACTGGGTTTCCGGGTGGAGCAGCGCATCAACCTCTACTTCCGCAAAGTGGTGGAAGACCTGGTGCGCAACAAGGAAGTGGACATTACCTCCCGCTACGAGTCCCTGAGCAAGCAGCACGTTACCGGCGACTTCCGCTTCGTGGTACTAGAGAAGTTCCTGTCGGTAGAAAACGAGTTTCCGATGGTAGAGAAGCTGGTAATGCAGGCCTACTTCTACATCAAGCAATTCATTGCCTCCGAAGACAAGTATTTCGGCCTCGACACCAGTTCCGTGAAAGTGGAAAAAGTGCCCCTGGTGATTACGCCCGTGCGCGATGTAGCCCTCAAGCGCGTGCGGTAAGCGGCCGTGTGCTGGAAGGTTTGCAAAAAGAACTTCCGCCGAAAAGCGCAGCTTCCATCAATAAAAGAAGGCCCCTCTGGTGAGGGGCCTTCTTTGTTTCGGCTCATCCGGTTGTTACTTCTTCACGGGCAGCCATTTGGCCAGTACGGCTTGCTGCTCGGCGGTGGGGTTAGCCTGCCGCTCAATGCGGTAGCGGCGCGCCGCTGAGGCCAGCAGCGGGAAGCTCACCTCCCGAATCTGCCCGTCGCGGGTTACCAGCAGCTTCACCGTGGAGCCCACGGCCCGGCCAGCCAGCAGCTTGTTGAGGTCGTCGGTTACGCGGGCTCCGTCGAGGCTCAGGATTTCGTCGCCCACGCTCAGGCCACCCTGCCAGGCGCTACCGTCGCGCAGCACGCTGGTTACCGTCTGGCGGCCACCGGCGGGGCTGATGCTGGCCCCCAGCGCAGCATCGGTAGCGGCGGCCGAGGTGGTGTTCAGCTTGAGGCCGGCGTAGCCTAGGGCCTGCTCGTAGGGCAGCATTTCGGTGCCGTACACGTAGCGGCGGAAGAAATCATCGAAGCGGCGGCCGGCTACTTTGGCCACGGCATCCTGGTACTCCTGGTCGGTGAAGCCCCGGCCTAGCTTGGTGTAATACTGGTCGTAGAGGTAGCGCATCACGTCGTCCAGGTGCTTCTGCCCCTTGGTTTCGTTGATGATCATCAGGTCCAGCACGGCCCCGATTACCTCCCCTTTGTCGTAGTAGCTGATGCCGGTGTTGGAGGAGTTTTCGTTGGGGCGGTAATACTTAATCCAGGCATCGAAGCTCGACTCGGCGGCCGACTGCTGCCTGTTGCCGGGCGTGTTTTCTACCCGCGTGATGCCGTTGCTCAAATCACCCAGGTACTCATCGGGGCTCACGAAGCCGGCGCGCTGCACAATCAGGTTGGAGAAATACTCGGTGCCCCCTTCGCTTACCCACAGCATGCGGGTATAATTCTCGTTATCGTAGTCAAAAGGCCCCAGCGCCACCGGGCGGATGCGCTTCACGTTCCAGAGGTGGAAATACTCGTGGGCCACGAGGCCCAGGAAACCCTTCCAGCCCGCTTCCGAGGAATACGCATTGCGCGACACCGACAGCGTGGTGGAAAATAGGTGCTCCAGCCCGCCCGTGCCCCGGTCAATGTTGTGCACGATGAATACGTAGCGGTCCAGGGGGTTCTTGCCGACTACCTGATGGGCCTCCTCGCACACGCGCTGCATATCACGGGTGAGGCGCTGCTCGTCCACTTTCGGGTCGCCGAACATGGCCACTGTGTGGGGCGTGCCGTTGGCAGTGAAGGAGTAGATTTTCTGGTTGCCGATTTCGATGGGCGAGTCGGCCAGTTCATCGTAGCTCGCGGAGCGGTAGGTGAAAGTGCCGCCGGCGGGCTTCAGGCTGGTGCTCACCTGGCCCCAGCCAGCAGCGGGTTTCACTTCCAAGGTGCTGGGCAGCATTTTGGCCTCAGCCGGGTACATGAACACGCTGGTACCATTTACGTAACCGTGCGCCCCATCAATGAAGCTGGTGCGCACGCTCAGCTCGAAGGCGTACACGCGGTAATGCACCCGGAAGTTTTTGGCGCCGCTGTGGTATATCCGCCAAGTGTTCTTGCTGATTTTCTCGGTGCGCAGCTTTTCCGAGCCGGCCGTGGCCTCGAAGCCCTCCACGTTTTTGGCAAACTCCCGCACCAGATAGGAGCCTGGGGCCCATACGGGCATTTTTACGTCGGTATAGGCTTTGCTGAAGCCGTCGAGCTGCATATCCACCTCAAAATAGTGGGTTTGCGGGGCGGGCATGGAAAGCGTGTAGCGCAGCACGGGGGCAGCCGAGGCCGCCGAAACGGCCAGGGTCAACAGGCCGCCAAAGGCCACGGCCGCCAAGCGGCGGGTACGAATCAGGTGCATCAGGGAGTGGGGTGAGAGGTAGATGAGTAGGTGGCGGCTGCAACAGCCGGGCCGCCAAAGAACGGGGAAAAGCCTTAAAGGCTGCAAACCTGGCCGCAAAATTGCCCACTCGCCCCCTACCGCGTACCTCACCCATTACTTCATCTGCCCCCATGCAGCTTCAGCCGGATTTATCCTTCTTGCCCTTCGAACCCGCCCGCAGCCTCTCCCGTTACGGAAGCAGCTCAACTTTGGCTCCTGCTTCTATGCGTATCGTCTGGCTTGTATTTCTGGGGTTAGTGGCTGGGTTGGTAGGCTGGGCTGTGTGGGGTGGCCCGCCAGCCGCCGCGCCCGAGCCCAGTGCACCATTGCCGGCCAAGGCAATGGCCTACGTAATCAGTAACAAGGCTACCCCGCGCGCCGACAGCATCGTGGCGTTTGCCCTGCGCCAGCTGGGTACCAACTACTGCTACGCTGGCAGCACCCCCGAAACTGGCTTCGACTGCTCCGGCTTCGTGAACTACGTATTTGCCCGCCATAAAGTACCCGTACCTCACTCTACGGCTTTGCTCATTGATGTGGGCCGGCCCGTTCCCCGCACCCAGGCCCGCCCCGGCGACATAGTGGTATTCACGGGCACGGCCCAAACGGCTACCACGCCAGGCCACGCGGGCATCGTGCTCAGTAAGCCCGGTGAGCCACTCCGTTTCATCCACTCTTCCTCGGCCCGCCGGGAGTCCGGTGTCAAAATTAGTCAGGTGGAAGGCACCGACTACGAGCGGCGCTTCATGCAGGTGCGGCGGGTGCTGTGAGAGGTGAAGTTGTGAAGAGTGAAGTTGTGGATGCCTGACAATTCCTAATGAGTTGTCAGGCATTCACATGTCAGCTATATCTCCAATTTTCCCTATCTCAAGTCAGTAAAGGTGCTCGGTTGCAAGTTCGCCCTTTGCAAGTTCACAACTTTATAAACGCAACGATGCCCGGTCACCTATGCAAGTCCTCCGATGTGAGGCTGCTGGGTGAACCGGGCATCTAATCCTTCAAATCTTACCAAGCGACTGGCCTGGGGTACAGGCCCGCCATCTACTTGTAAGACCTTGCCAGAATGCGGGAAATAACTCAGGTAAGAGCGAGTTCCGCGCGAAAGCTGTTGTTAAGCGCGTCCGGCGGTGAAGCGGACTACATTCGACAGGCTTGGCAGGATTTGTTTGGGACTACTAGACATTTTGTACCTCCTTTCTTTAGATCCGACATAACCCCGGCCGCGCTTCCCAGCACCTTAGGGCGGCTTGGCGGGGGCTGTAGCACTCGCTACGGTTAGTAAAGTTAAAAGCCTGGGGGATGGTTCAAAATAAAAACCCCTTTTTCTGGGCCTCCCACCCTATTGTTATCTCATCTGCTTGATCATCAAAGACTTTAATTAGCTATATTTTTTGCCGACAACTGGTTATAAAAGCCTGGCCCCAAACTTGCCACCTGAGCTCAGGAAATAGCTCAGCTACATTTTGCCGTTGTTACTGAGTTTTCCTCTATCTTTTTCCCGAAAACCCCACATTTACTTCATCATCACCATGAAAAAATTTCTGTTCCTGTGTCTGGGCCTGTTCCTGACCCTGGCTGGCGCGGCCTCGGCCCAAACCCTCTCCCCGCTGGGCATTTGGACAAACTCGGAGAAGAAGGCCACGTTTGAAATCTATAAGTGCGGCAACAAGCTGTGCGGTAAAATTGTGAGCCTGACCGTGCCTAACGACCCCAAAACCGGCAAGCCCAAAACTGATACCGTAAACCCCGACCCCAAGCTGCGCAGCCGTCCTCGCCTGGGCATGGTGTTCATGCAGGGCTTCGAGTACGACAGTGACAACAAGTGGGATGATGGCAAGATCTACGACCCGGAAAGCGGCAAAACGTACTCCTGCTACATGAAAATGGAAAACGCCAATACCATGGAAGTGAAAGGGTACATCGGCTTCTCCCTCATCGGCAAGTCGCAGACCTGGACGCGGGTAAAATAGGCGCTTTAAGCACACAGAAAAGGCTTCCCTTGCTGGCAAGGGAAGCCTTTTCTATTTGTTATACCACGGGTGGCGTTGGGCGCGGTACGCAACCGGGCCCCGCTTTGGAGGCACGTTGAGCACCCAACCGGGCCGCGCTACCTAAACCATTCGGCGGGCGCCGTGTTACCATTGAAACCACCCTGCACGCTTTGTCTAACTTTCTCAAACGGCTTTTTTCCGGCTCCCCGCCCGCTTCCGACGAGTGGCAGCCCCTGCAGCGCAGCGCGGCGCAGGAGCGGGTGCGCCAGCAGTGGCTGGCGCAGCAGGTGTACCTAAACTGGATGGGGCCGTACTTTAAAGCGTATCATTACCAGAAGGCGGGCTTGCCTAGTGCCCCTTTCCGGGTGCAGCTGGCCCGGGAGCCTCACCGCCAGGCCGCCGTGTTCCTGTACGACCCCAGCATTGGCCCCGGTAACTTCCAGCACCTGTTCGACTACATCCGGGACCGGGTGCTGGCGCTGGGCTACCACTTGGCCGCGGCCGACCACCGCACCGTGCGGCACGATACGTTTACGGAATCCACCCAGAAGTATTTCCTAAAGCCCCGGCCCAACGACTGCACCAGCTCGGGCCGGTGCAACCAGCAGTATGGCAACGTCACCGTGGATTTGGTGAGCATCAATGGGCAACCCGGCTTTATTCGGCTATTCAGCAACCCTTTCACGGATGCTATTTTCACACCGGCGGCCTCTTTTGACGAACTGATTGATGCGGTTTTCAACCAGCCCGCTGCTCCTATCGAGGTGCAACAACGCGTAAAGCAATACGCCAAACTCTGAATATCCAACGTACGCCACCTTACAACCACGCCCCCGGCAACTTATGTCGGGGGCGTAGTTGTAAGGTGGTTTGCTGCCGTAACCTGATAGTGCTTTACTCAGCGGCGCGCACGAAACGGGCCTGCGCCACCACGCCACTTTGGCCTATCAAGCGCAGATGGTAGATACCGGGAGCCAGCACCGCCGTGTAGAGCACGGGAGCGGCCGCAGTTATGGGCTGGCGCAGCACTATCCGGCCGGTGGCATCCGTAACCTCGGCGGTGGCCTGTATTTCACTAAAGTCGGCGAGGCGGAGCTGGTCGCGGCAAGGGTTGGGGTATACGGTAATGGCGGCCAGGCTGGCCCCCTGGCGGGTACCGGTTACCAGCCCATTGTCGCGGGTGATGGTGCCGGTGCCGTTGAGCAGCCACTGGTCGGGGTCGACGGTGATACTGCTGATGGTACGCGACTCGGCCACGGCGGCCGAAACTACCGGTTGGTACTGGGGCAGGCGAATGGTGCGGGTGCTGCCATCGGTGAAAGTGAGCCGGTAATCTACCTCCGTGGAGAAAAACGGGGTTACAGCGGGCATGGAGGTAGTTTCGGTGTTCTGAATGTACACCAGTCCGTTGGCCTGGTTCCAGCGTACGGTAAACGTGGGGTACCCTTCGCCCCGAAACCACTGGTCGAAGAAGTACTGTAACGAGCGGCCGGCTTCGGCCTCAAACACGCGCTGCAGGTCGCGGGTGCGGGCGGTACGGCCGCCATAGGTACTCTGGTAAGTGCGCAGAGCCCGGAAGAACTTCACGTCGTCGTTGAGCAGGTAGCGCAGCATGTGCACCACGGCAGCCCCTTTCTTGTAGCTAAGGCGGGAGCTAAAAATTCGGCTCACGCTCGTGGTATCCGTTACAAATACGCTGCCACCAGGCTGGCTCATGGCGGAGGTGTGGGCTTGGTTCATCCAGGCGAGGGCCGCCGCCGGGGTACTGAACCGGTTTAGCGAAAGGTACTCGCCGTAGGAAGCAAAGCCCTCATTCAGCCAGATATCCTCCCAGGCTCCACAGGTTACATGGTCGCCGAACCACTGGTGAAACAGCTCGTGAGCCGTCAGCGTGAAGGTGAACCCATCCTGAGTAGTCATGGTCTGGTGTTCCATACCGCCGCCAATGGGGGCCATGCTGTGGCCGTACTTCTCATCGGCAAACGGGTACAGCCCCGCTACCTCCGAGAAGTACTCTAGAAAACCGGGCGTGCGGTCAATTTCCGTGCGAAACGCGTTCAGAGCCGCCTGATTGTAGACATAGTTGACGATGGGAATACGCGGGCCGCCGGCGGGGCTGGCGTAGTTTACGTACTCCACGTACGGCCCCACGGCCACCGAAATCAGGTAGTAATCAATGGGATGGCGCGACTTCCATTCGTAGCGCACCTGCCCACCGGGGAGCGGGGTAGTATTGACCAGCACGCCATTGGAGCCAACCTTGTTGGTAGCGGCCGTGGAGACCCAGACATCCGACGAATCGGCCTTGTCAGTGAGCACCTGTTTGCAGGGCCACCACTCGTAGGCATTGTAAGGCTCGGAGAGGCTCCAAGTGGTACTCACCCCGTAGGTGGGGGCCACGCGGGTGTCCAGGGCATTGCCGATGGCGGCCGAGTTGCCGTTGGGGGCCGTACCCCGGTAGTAGATGATGGCATTGAACAGCGTAGCCGGGGCCACTGCCTGGCTGAGACCCACGGTCACATCGCCCAGGCCCACGCGCCGGAAACCCAGGCTGCGCCGCCCGTTCACCACCACCGAATCAATGGTGTAGGTGGAGTACAGCTCGAAGGCCAGAGAATCGAGGGGTTGCGCGTTGGTGCGGGCCCGCATGGTTACGGCCCCGCTGACGGTGCGGGCGGTATTGGTCAGGTTGAGGTCGAGCTTATAGTACTTGACATCGTAGCGAGCCATCTTCTGGCGGTGGCTGAGGCTGGCGTAGGCGGGGCGGGCAGCCGCCCGGGCGTGGGTTTGCACGCAGGCATCGGCGGCAGCTCCGGTCAGGTCGGCGGTGGTGGGGCGGTAGGCCGGAATCTGGGCAGCCAGGGGCAAGCTCAATAGTAAGCTACCAAATAGCAAGCGGTAGAATTTCAGGCACATAGGTGGGTAGAAATGGGTGGGTGGGCAGATATGCGAAAATACGTGACTGGTACTGATTATGGCCGGGCAGAGCCGTAATTGTGTAAAGCTGTTGTACCTTCCTGACAGGCAGCTACTTTACCTTCTTCTATGCCCACTTCTACGTTTCGTTACCTGTTCAGAGGCCTGTTGGCGTCGTTGATGTTGGTGCTGGCCCTGGCGCGGCCGGTGCAAGCCACGCACATTGTGGGCGGAGAGCTGGATTTGCAGTACCTCAGCGGCAACGACTACCAGCTCACCCTCAACCTGTATTTTGACGCCGTGAACGGGCAGCCCGGCGCCCTGGATCCTGAAATGGTAGCCAGCCTGTTCGAAAAAGGCTCGAACCGCCGCATGCTGAACGTGGCCCTGCGCCAAACCAGCAACACCCTGGTAGCCTATACCAGCCCCGCCTGTACCAACCCCGATTTGGTCACGCGCCGCATCGTATACAGCCGCCTGATTACCCTGCCGCCCCAAACCTACGCCAATGCGGCCGGCTACTACATTGCCGTGGAGCGGTGCTGCCGCAACAATGGCATCAACAACATCCTCAACCCCAGCGGAGCGGCCCAAACCTTTTATCTGGAAATTCCGCCCGTTACCCGCAATGGCGCAGCCATGCGCAACTCTACGCCCCGCATCTTCCCGCCCCTCAGCGACTATGCCTGCCGGGGTGAGCTGTTTTACTACAACTTTGGCGGCCAGGATATCGACGGGGACTCGCTGGTGTACGACCTGGTAACGCCCCTCAACGGCCATACCACCGCCGCTTTTCCCAACCCGGGGTTTGCTGACCCCGCCCCCTACGCCCCCATCTCCTGGCTGCCGGGCCTGAGTGCTACCAACCAGATTCCGGGGGCGCCTGGCCTCAGTATTGGGCGGCTGAGCGGGCGGCTGGAGGTGCGCCCCACCCAGGTAGGGCTGTTTGTATTCGCCATCCGCTGCACCGAGTACCGCAAGGGCGTGCGCCTGGGCGAAGTAAGGCGTGATTTTCAGCTGAAAGTCATTACCTGCCCTACCAATGCCCGCCCCAAGGTGCTCATGCAGCTGCCGGGCACTACCCGGGCCTACTTGCCGGGCCGCGACACCCTGCGCCTAACGCCCGGCAACAACCGCTGTGTTACCCTGCGCTTCACCGATGCCGACCCCACTTCCGCCCTCACCCTTTCGTTGCGGCCCGTAAACTTTACGGGGCCGCTACCTACGCTTAGCGTCCTGCAAGGCACCGTGCGGGCCCCTGGCCAGCCCGATACACTAGTTTCGCGGCTGTGCTTTCCGGAATGCCTGAGCTCCAAGCAAGGGGTGTACCTGCTGGATGTGATGGTGGCCGACAACGGCTGCAGCTTGCCCAAGCGCGACACGGTGCGCATTGCCTTTATCTCGGTGCCCAACCCCAACGGCCCACCCCAGCTGAAAACCACGGCGGCCCTACCCCTGCGCGCCCGCGTGGGCGACCTGATTACCTTCGACCTGAGCGCCACTGACCCCGACGGCGACCCGCTGACCCTGACCATGACGGGCCGGGGATTTGCGCCCGCTGGCCTGGGTGCTACCCTCAGCCAGGGTTCGGCGGGAACTGGGCTGAATGGGCGCTTCAGCTGGCGCGTAGACTGCCGGGCCGTGGACAAGCCGCTCTACGAATTCGAGTTTACGGCCGCTGCCTCCCCCTGCAATGAGTTGCAACCAACTACGGTAGTCATACCAATTCAAATCGACTACCGCAACACGCCTCCAGCCCTCACTACCTCTTTTAGCCCCCCCGTAGCCGCTGACTCCATCACGGTAGTGCGGCGACCAATTGGAGGGGTGTTTGAGGCCACGCTGGGCGGCACCGACCTGGAGCAGGATGGCCTGGTGCTGTCGGCGGCCGGCAATGGCTTCGACCTGGCAGCGGCCGGCATGACGTTTACGCCCCGCAACGGCGCGGGTACGGCCACCGCCACGTTCCGGTGGGTGAGCGACTGTGAGGCCGTGCGGCGCAACGGGCTGGAAGTAATGTTTCAGCTCCAGGAAACTACCTGCCGGCCCCAGCCTCGTACCCGCACCGTCCGCTTTGAGGTAGAACCGCCCCAGGCTCAGCCCTTTCTGCCGCCCAATATCATTACGCCCTACACCGTGGATGGCAAAAACGACGAGTTCACGCTCGACAATGCCCAGGCCAACCTCCCGCCCGACTTCTGCGACTCCCGGTTTGCCGATATCCTGATTTTTTCCCGCTGGGGTAACCAAGTGTACCGCTCAGCCAACCGCAGCTTCCGCTGGGATGGGGGCCGGCTCCCGGCCGGCGTATATTTCTACCTGATTGAATTCACGGACGGCAAGAAATACAAAGGCACCGTAACCATTGCCAACTAAGGTATAGCAGCTGAACATATGCGAGCTGAACGGCGCCTCTTGGGGAATGACTTCTCCCATGCTTGACGGAGTTCCTATACTAAACAGCCCCCTGGCAGTGGCATCAAACCACTACCAGGGGGCTGTTTAGCACCCGTTGCCCAAGCTTATAGCCTGCCGAGTACGCTATTCTCTCACCTTTAGTACAAGAAAAGAAAAGCGGCAAACAGCGCCAGCCATACCCCATCAATGAAATGCCAGTAGAGCGTAATCATGCGCAACTGAAGGCGGCGGTAGGGGTTGCGGATAAACACTAGCCCGCGCACCGCGTCGCGGGCGGCCTGGTGGGTGCGTACCAGCAGCACCAGCAGAAACAGCATACCCCCCAGCACGTGGGCCACGTGCATCCCCGAAATTAGGAACAGGAACCGGACACTGGTGTCGCCAGTAATAGTTAGTCCCTGGCGGACCAGCTCCTGCCAGCCCAGCAATTGCAGGCCGGCAAATATGCTACTCAGCAGCAGGGTTGCGCCTAAGCAGCGCGAAAGGCCTGAGAGGTCGTCCTGGGCGTACAGGCGCGGGCTCTGGGCTACCACGTAGCTACTGACCAGCAATACAATGGTACTGAGTGAGAAATAGCGCGGCAATGGGTATACGCCGGCCGCTTCGCCGTTGTGCAGCCGCGTGTACGTGTATGCCCCAATAAGCACCACAAACAAGGCCGCTACCCCCGCCAGCCCCACGTACAGCATCAGCAGCAGCATGGGCACCCGCTCCAGTCGCCGGAAGGAGGAGGCGGGGCGGTTGGAGCCTATTTTGTTGCTGCGTTCAAAGTCGGAATTCATGCTATAAAATGGTAGTGCGTACGTGGTTGCAAACCAATTAAGCACCCATTAGTTCCGGGGGCGGGCGCCTGAAACCCAACCGTAGGCTTCCGAGCAGGATACGTAGTTGCGCCCATCCCCGGCGTACGACTTTTGGGGTAGTATAGAGCCGGGGACGGGGCTGCTTTAGCGGGTGGCTAGCTCAGGCACCGGTTAGTCGTTGCGGAAGAAGGAGCCGATTTTGCCCAGCACGGCATTCAGCGAAATTTTGGCGGAGCGTCCGGTTCCGAAGGTTACGTAGGTTTTGCCGCCCACGCGCAGGTCCAGCACCAAGCCCAGCTGGTGGGCCAGGTCGTTGAGCTGCTGCATGGGGTCGGGTTTAGGGCCAGTGCGGGGCACGGCCGGGGCGTTAGGGTCTTTGGGCGGGCCGCTGGTAAGCTTGTCCAGCACGCGCTGGCTGGGCAGGTTGATGATCAGATAGCCCCCCGAACCCGCCACCTGAATATCATCCCCGTCGAAGCTGATAACCAAGCGGGCCTCTACATCAAGCCCCCTAGCCAACGGACGAGGGGTTGGCGGGCGGCAAGGTGGGGCTGGGCGGGTTCTCGCCCCGGGTACGCACCCGCAACGAGCCGTTCAGCCGCCAGGTGGTGGGAGCTGCCGGATTCTGGGGGTTGGGCACCTGCAATTCCATTTGTTCGAAGTTGAGGGCCAGCTCTACCCCACCCGAAAGCTTGGAGAGCAGAGAAGCTGCGGTATCGGCCCAGGAAGTTGGTTGTTCAGGCATAGGTACAGAGTGCAAACAGTGAGAAAACAAGGAAACAAGCGCGCCACAGGGCCGCCCTGTGGCCGGACCAGCACCAAAGGCACCAACCCGGCGGGCCAGCAGGGCCGCCTCCCGACAAACGGCCGCGGCGGGAGCAAGTTACATGCTTCGTCTGGCAAGGCATTTGCCTGCGAAGCCGCTGCGCACTGTACAGCTTCCCCAAAAATCCAAAACTGACTGGCTGCGTATGCAGGCTCAACGGTTGGTTTTCCACCCATTTGCACCCTCTATGACTCGATTACTTGCCGTGCTGGCGGCTTTGCTGCCGGCGGCCGTTGCCGCCCAAACGCCGGCCTCCCCCACCGAATGCCCTCACCCCTTCGGCCTCCAAGACAATATGGAACGCGTGTACCAGCTGCAGGATGCGGCCGGCAAACCCAGCGGCACCATTCGGCAGCGGGTAGTAAGCCTGGGCACGGAGCAGAACAAGAAAAAGACCCTGACTACCAGCACTGTACTGCTCAAACACGGAGTGTACGACGTTAAAAACCGCCTCCAGCACCAGCAGGATTACACCATCCGCTGCCGCCAGGATACCACCTTCACCGACGGTATGGCCTTGCTGGACCCCACTGCCCTTCGCTCCTTCCGGGACCGGTTGTTTGCGTTTACCCCGGTGCCTATTGCCTGGCCCAACCAGCCTACGGTGGGCACCAGCCTGCCCGGGGGCGGGGTCACGGTGCAGGTGAGCAGCACGGCCGTGAGCATTGCCACTGTGAGTGCGCTGGCGCAGAACCGCAAGGTTACCGGAACCGAAACAGTTACCACCCCGGCCGGCACCTTCCAGTGCTACAAAGTAGAGGGTGAACAGTTGTCCTCCACCGTGGCCCGCGCAGATCTGGTGATGCGCAACGCGGTGCGGACGGTGGAGTATTACTCGCCGGAGGTAGGCATTGTAAAGGCAGAGCGCTACGACAAGAAGGGCAAGCTAACTGAGGTGCAGCTACTTACTTCCAGCGGCTCTGGCAGCGCCGCCGAAAGCCGCTCAGAAGCCAAGCAGAAGACCAAGGTAAAAAAGTCGTAATTTCAGGGCTTCCAACCACTCCTTTGCCGTTATGCGCCCTTCCAACCTCCTGGCTGTATCAGCCGCCGCACTGGCCCTGAGCCTGCCGCTGAGCGTTGTTGCTCAGAAAACTTCGAAAAAGCCGGTTAAAGTAGCCGAAGCCTGCGACAACAAAGCCGAAACGGCAGCCCAGGCCAAGGCCCAAACGGTAGCGCCCGGCACAATCTACGGTACCAGTTTCGCGGCAGCCTCTGCCCGTCCGGTGGGCGAAGTTCGGCAGCTGCTGGGCACCCGCAATACCGCCCCCCTCACGCTGGTAGGCAAAGCCGAGGCCGTGTGCCAGGCCAAAGGCTGCTGGCTGACCCTGGCGCTACCCGATGGCCAGAAGATGCGCGTTAAGTTCAAGGATTACGCCTTCTTCGTGCCCAAGGACATTGCCGGCCGCACGGTAGTAGTGAACGGAGTAGCCCAGCGCGAGGTAGTATCGGTGGCAGCCCAGCAGCACTACGCCAAAGATGCTGGCAAGTCGGCCCAGGAAATTGCGGCCATTACCAAGCCTCAGGAGCAGCTCAACTTTGAGGCCGACGGCGTTCTGATTCAGGGCCGGCTGTAATTTACGCCGCTCCATTTTCCCCGGAAAAACCCGCCGTGCTTTATAGCTGGCGGGTTTTTCTGTTTCGGATGCGTAGAAAGCCGTAGCTTGCGCCCTACGCTGGCAGCTGCTTCCCGCACCGTGCCGCGGCCCGTCACTTTCCACCCGAACTTACCCGCCATGCCTGATATTCAGCAGCAGATAACGGCCCTGACCGAGCGGCTTCACCACCTCAACTACCAGTATTATCAGCGCGATATTTCGGAGGTTTCCGACCAGGAGTTTGATCAGCTCCTGGCCCAGCTGGCTCAGCTGGAAAAGCAGTACCCCGAGCTGGCCCACCCTAACTCCCCCACCCAGCGCGTGGGTGGCACCATCACCAAGCAGTTTCCCACGGCCGAGCACCGCTACCCCATGCTGAGCCTGGGCAACACCTACTCCGAAGCCGACCTGCGCGAGTTTGACGAGCGGGTGCGCCGGGGCCTGGAAGGAGCCGGTGTGGCCTACGTGTGTGAGCTAAAGTTTGACGGCGTGGCCATGAGCCTCACCTACCAGCAGGGCCAGCTTACCCAGGGCGTGACCCGCGGCGACGGCACCCGCGGCGACGTAGTAACCAGCAACGTGCGCACCATCCGCAACCTGCCTTTGCACCTGCGGGCCGAGGGCGCCCCCCAGCCCCCCGACTTTGAGGTGCGCGGAGAGATTTTCATGCCCTTGCCCGTGTTTACGGAGCTAAACCAGGAGCGGGAAGCCAACGGCGAAGCCCTGCTGGCTAACCCCCGCAACGCCGCCAGCGGCGCCCTCAAATTGCAGGACTCGACGCTGGTAGCGGCGCGGCGGCTGCGCTTCTACGCCTATTCATTTTTGATGCCCGGCCGCAACCAGTTCCCCACGCACAGCGCCGCGCTGGAGGCGTTGCGCGCCTGGGGCCTGCCCGTATCGGATACGTGGCGGCTGTGCGGGACTATTGAGGAAGTGCTGGACTTTGTGCACCAATGGGACAAAAAGCGGTTTGAGCTGCCGGTGGCTACCGATGGCATTGTTATCAAAGTAGATGACTTTCGCCAGCAGGAGCTACTGGGTTTCACATCCAAAAGTCCCCGTTGGGCTATTGCCTACAAGTACCCCGCCGAGGCCGGCCGTACCCGTTTACAAGCCATTCAGTACCAAGTAGGGCGCACCGGCGCGGTTACGCCCGTCGCCCTACTCGACCCGGTACCCCTGGCTGGTACAGTCGTAAAACGCGCTTCGGTGCACAACGCCAACCAGATTGCCGCCCTCGATTTGCGCTTGGGCGACATGGTGTTCGTGGAGAAAGGCGGCGAAATTATTCCCAAAATAACCGGCGTGGATGTGGCCGCCCGTCCCGCCGACAGCCAGCCGATTGTGTACCCGACGGAGTGCCCGGCCTGCGGTACGCCCCTGATTCGGCCCGAGGGGGAAGCCCACTTCCGCTGCCCCAACGACCGGGGTTGCCCACCCCAGCGCAAGGCCAAGCTAGAGCATTTTGTGTCGCGCAAGGCCCTGAACATCGACGGGCTGGGAGCTGAAACCGTGGGCCGCTTCTTCGACCTGGGACTGGTAACCGATGCCGCTTCCCTCTACGACCTACCGACCAAGGCCCCGGAGCTGGCCCAGCTGGACCGCATGGGCGAAAAATCGGTGCAGCGGCTGCTGGCGGGCCTGGAGCAGAGCAAGCAGGTGCCATTCGACCGGGTGCTTTTTGGGCTGGGCATCCGGTACGTGGGCGAAACGGTGGCCGAGAAGCTGGTGAACCATTACCGCACCATTGAGGGCTTGGAAGCCGCCACGGCCACCGAGCTGGCCGCCGTGCCCGAGGTGGGCGGTGTTATTGCCGAATCGGCGGCGGCGTGGTTTCAGGAGCCCGAAAACCGCGCGATGCTGGAGCGCCTGCGGGCGGCGGGCCTGCAGCTGGCCCTCACCGGCGAGGCACCCCAGCCCCAAAGCGACCGGCTGGCGGGGCTCACCTTCGTGCTGTCGGGGGTGTTTGAGCAGCACAGCCGCGAGGAGCTGCAGCACTTGATTGAGCAGCACGGCGGCAAAATTACGGGCAGCATCAGCAAGAAGCTCAGCTACCTGGTGGCCGGCGACAAAATGGGCCCCGCCAAGCGCGAAAAAGCTACCTCCCTGAACGTGCCTATCATTGGGGAAGATGACCTGCTGGCCATGCTGCCCACTGCTACCGATGAAGCCGAAACCCCGGAGGAGCAAGCACAACCAGCCGCCCCAGCCGCCGGCCAACAAGGCTCCTTATTCTAAGCGTGGTGCAGAAACGCGGCACGGTGCGGTTTATGGTTGCTGACGCTAAGCCGCCGGAGTATAGTGCCGTTCTGTGTGACTTGATGCCGGGACGTGAAGTGTTGCATCCCAGCGTCGAGCCAGATGTTGCAACTTTCCCGGCCCACGCGTAGTCTATTCAGTATCCGCTCATTTTTAATTCGTTGGTATATGCGTCTTTGCCTGTTCGTTCTTGCCCTTATGGCCTATGGCAGCGCTGCCCCGGCCCAGACTCTGCAAACTACCCCCGGCACGCCGCCCAAACCGATGAGCGTGGGAGCTATAACCACCCCAACCGTACCCACCATTCCAACCCCGGAAGCGCAAAAGCTGCTTACCCAACCCAACACGGTGCTACTGGATGTGCGTACGCCCACTGAATTTGCGGCCGGCCACCTGAAAGGCGCCCAAAACCTCGACTTTCGGGCCCCGGATTTCGCGGAACAGTTGGCCCGCCTCGACCCCAGCAAGACGTACGTGCTGTACTGCCGCTCCGGCGGCCGCAGCAACCAAGCCGGCATACTGATGCAGGAGAAAGGCTTCAAGAAGGTGGTAAACGCCGGCGCTTACTCCAATTTGCAGGAGAAAAACCTGGAAGACCGCCAACTCTAACTTCTAGGAGTTGATAGTACGCACCCCGGGCCTTGGGCAAAACTTCAGCTGGAGTTTTGCCCAAGGCCCGGGGTGCGTTCCGGCCACATTTAAGGCTCCACAGCAAAAGGGAAATTGGCCGTGGCAGCGTTGCCCCGCCCATCAGTAACTACTACCGCCAGCCGGTAATAGCCGGGTTGACTGGGGGCCCGGAGGGTGGTATGCAGCCGGGCGGCGGCCGGCACCACGCCCGCCAGGGCCAGGGGCGGGGTACTACGCTGCTGATACTCGTTTTCTTCGGCAAAAGGCTTTTCCGGGGTTACCTCCCAACGGGTGTGCAATGGGTCGGCTTCGGGGTCGGTGGCAAACAGGCGCACAGGGTACCGCTGGCCGGGTTTTAGCCGCACGCTGGCGGTGGCAGGCTGGCTATGCAGCAGCAGCTGCCCAATTCGGGGGGCCCGGTTGGTGAGGGGTGGGCCGGCCCAAAGCTCCTGCATGAGCTCGGTTAGTTCCGTTCGTTCACCGGCCCGGGTAAAGGCACTGTGCCAAGTATCGGTGAGCTCAAACTTGTGGCCCCAGTAAAACATGTAGCTGCCCAGGCACCGGGCCGTATCCTGGGCTATGCCCGCCTGGTAACACTGCCGGGCGAAGGCGGCCTTTTCGGTGCTTGTGGCCTCCACGGGGGCTTTCCAAGTGGTGCGGGGCACTTCCCACCAGCCGGGCCCACCAAACTCAGTAACCAGATAGGGCCGCGTCCAACCCAGGCGGCGCAGATCGGCGGGCAAGGTAGCCAGCGAGCCGTAGGCATTCACCGATAGCACATCCAGGTCGGGGCACCAGGCTTTGATATTACGTAGCATGCCCAGTTGGCCGGTCAGAGTGGTTGTGACGGGGTGGTACGGGTCGAGGCGATGAATCAGGCGGGCCAGCTCATTTATTTCGGCCATCACGTGGGGATTGGAAGCTTGCTGGTCCATTTCGTTACCCAGGTTCCACATCAGCAGGGCCGGGTGATGACGGTAGCGCAGCACCTGGGCCTCCACCTCCCGGCGCTGGCGCTGAATGGCGGCGGGGTCATAATAGTCGAACCCCTCCACTTCCCGGCCCAGCCAGATACCCAACAGGACCGTAAGGTGGTACTGCTGAGCTGAATCCAGCAGGGCATCGGCATAATCAGTGGTCCAGAGCCGAATTGAGTTGCCCCCGGCCCGCTGCACTTCCGCGAGTCGGGCAAGCCCCCCGGCCCCCCGAACCCGGTACGGCCGGCCGCCGCGTAGCAGCCGGGCCGACTCGCCTTGCTCCACCACGCGCACGGGTACCACTCCGGCTGGCTGGGGTGGCAGCCTCTCCGAAGTAGCCGTCCGCTGGCAGCCAACCAGTAAACCGCCCACAGTGGCCAGTACCCACGCACTGAAAAGAAGCCGGCTCAGAACAGGAAGGAGTAGCATAAGCTGCTGTGGGGAAAAGGACTTGCTAATAAGACAGATTCAGACCCACCTCAAACTTAATTATATAATTCATATTTTTTATTATTTAAATACATAAAATGTGTACTTTCCAGTATCCGATCCTACCACACCTACCTTGCCCAATGCTGTTGACCTCTACCTTCTCTTTTCTGCACAAGCAGCCGGCCGTTTCCGGGGCGCATGCTGCGGGCGTTAGGGTGCACCGCTCTGCCGGAACCGGGTTGCTACGGGGGCTGATTGTGCTGGGGTTGTTACTGCTGGGCTGGTTTGGGTGGTGGTTTATTGATGCCCGGCACATCGGCTATGCTCCGCTGTTCTGGCTGCTGTGCATCTCCCTTGGCTTTAAGCTGCTGCGCATGCTCCATGAGTGGTACCACTACGCCAGCATCAGCTACGCCCAGGCCCCCCTGCCCCCTTGCCCAGCCCCGGCCACATCGGTGGATATTCTGACCACGGCCTGCCCAGGAGAACCCCACGACATGATTATCCGGACCCTGGAGGCTATGCAGCGCATCCGCTACCCGCACACCAGCTACCTCTGCGACGAAGGCGACGACCCTCTCTTGCGGGCCGAGTGCCAACGCCTGGGCGTGGTACACGTGACGCGGCAGCAGAAAATCAATGCCAAGGCCGGCAACATCAACAATGCCTTGCGCCAGGCCACCGGCGAGTTCTGCGTCATCCTCGACCCCGACCATGTGCCGGCGCCCGAGTTTCTGGACGAGGTACTACCGTATTTTGCCGACCCCACGGTGGGGTTTGTGCAGGTAGTACAGGCCTACGGTAACCAGCAGGCCAGCCTGGTGGCCCGGGGCGCGGCCGAGCAGACGTATCATTTCTACGGGCCCATGATGATGGGCATGAATGCCTACGGTACCGTGCAGGCCATAGGCGCCAACTGCACGTTCCGGCGCAGTGCCCTCGACTCCATTGGGGGGCACGCCGCGGGCCTTACCGAGGACATGCACACGGCTATGCGCCTGCACGCGGCCGGCTGGCGCTCCGTGTATGCGCCGGTGGTGGTGAGCCGAGGGCTGGTGCCGGTGTCGTTGGCGGCCTTTTACGCCCAGCAGCTCAAATGGTCGCGCGGGTGCTTTGATTTGCTGGTGCACGTGTACCCCCGCCTGTTCGGGCAGTTTACCTGGCGGCAACGGATTCACTACTTTCTGCTGCCCCTGTATTTTCTTTCCGGGCTGATTACGTTGCTGGACGTGAGCGTCCCCCTGCTGGGGCTGGGGCTGCACCGCTTCCCCTGGCATGTACCGCTGGGAGGCTTTCTGCTGCACATGGGCCCGGTTGTGGTAACGGCCCTGCTCATCCGGTTGCAAGCCCAGCGCTGGCTCCGGGAGCCCCACGAAACCGGCCTGCATCTGGTGGGCGGCTTGCTGCGCGTGGGCACTTGGTGGATATATCTGCTGGGTCTGATGTATACCATTCTCAACGTGCGGGTACCCTACATTCCAACCCCCAAGGAAGATACCCTGCAGAACGACTGGCGGCTCAGCTTGCCCAACATTACACTACTGCTATTATCGGTTGGGGTGGGCAGCTACGGCCTGCTGATGCACCATGATACCTACGGCTGGCTGCTCACGCTGCTGGCGGCTTTCAACGTGCTGAGTCTGCTGCTGGTAATACTGATGGGCCAGCAGTTGCTGCTGCAGCGGCTAGCCCATCAGTTACGCGCTATCAGCTTGGCCAACCACCTGCTGGTGCTGCTGCCCCGGCTGCGGGCCACCCTGCACACCCGGTTGCTGCCGGCTCTGCGCCACTACGCGTTGCCCGGGGCCCTGGCCGTTGGAGTCGCAAGTATCGGGGGCAGTATCTGGCAGCAGCATCACACCCAGCTCCAGCAGGCGGAGCTGGCGCAGCAGTGGCTGTGGCAGGGCGACTCCGTGCTGCATTTCGGCCAGACGCACTCCCTGCCCCTTGGGCAGCTGGTGCGCGCGGGGGCGTATGTATCTGCTCCGGCCCCTCACACAACCTTAGTGCACTGGACGCTTACTGCCGGGCAGCTGCGGCAGCTCACCCCCGATGCGCTGCGGGAGCTTAGCGCCGCCGGCTACATTCCGTTGCTCAGCTGGCCTATCCGGGCCCGTACCGATACCAGCTGGGCCCCCACGCTCCGGCGGCTGGCGCGCAATGGCTCCCCGGTGCTGCTCCGCCCAGTATTGCCGCCCGCCCTAACTGCCAGCCAACACCGCCAGCAGTGGCAGCGCCTGGCCCGCATTGCCCAGCCTAGCCCGCAGTCCAGCATTATTTTGGTCTGGACGCTACCCGCCCAGCGGCCCGTGGTCGACTACTTCCCGGGCCGAGCCACCGTGAACTGGCTTGCCGCCGAGTGCCCGAACGGGGAGGCAGGTTACGCAGCCCAACGAGCCGTTCTTGCTCATTATCCGGAGCTTCACCAACTGCCCGTTGCCCTCCTGACCGACACTGCTGTTCTACGTAGCCGGTTACCACAGCTAGCCAGCCACTACCCCGAGCTCAAAGCGCTGATTAACCGCCAGCCTACTCCCACTACGTGGTTTGCCCGGCGGTGAGTACAGCGGCCAGCAAAAGCGCCCGGCTACTTTCGCACAGGCGAGGCAGTCGGGCGCTTATTTGCTTTTATCTAATATAAACCACTGTTTATAAGTGGTTTATTCACTCATACTAAAAGCTCTGCACAATGCTGTTGTGCAGGGTGCGGGGGCTCCAGTAACCGCTGGCAATAATGCGGCGGATGGTGTAGAGCGGATCCTGCTGGTCGCGCTTTTCGGCCAGGATGAAGGCCGCGTCCATGCCGCGCTTCTTCAGCTCGGGGATGGACTCGGGGCGCCACAGACCGAAGGGGTAAGCGAAGTAGTTGATTTTCTTGCCCGTAATTTCCTCCAGCTTTTTAGTAGGCTCCTCAATCTGGGTAACCCAGTCCTTACCCTCGTACTTCTTCACATTGTGGTGGTCCCAGGTGTGGGAGCCGATGACGTTGCCCTCATCCGAGAGCTGCTTTACCTGCGCCTTGCTCATGTAGTTGGGCCGGCCCAGGCTCACCGTCATAATGAAATACACCGCCTTGAAACCGTACTTATCCAGCGTAGGCCGGGCCACCGTGAACTGATCCAGGTCGGTGTCATCAAAGGTGAGCATGATGGGTTTGCTGGGCAGGGCTGCGCCGGTGGTCAGGTAGGCGTACAGCTGGTCGGGAAGAATGGTGTGGTAGCCCGAGTCGGCCAGCATCTTGATCTGGGCCCGGAATTGCTCTACCGGCACGATGTAGTCCTTAGCTCCTTTCGAGTCCTTGGCGCGCCAGTCCCGGATTTGGTGGTAGCACAAAATGGGCACCTGGGGGCGGGCCGTAATGGTAGCGGCGTCGGCGCGCTGCCCGGCCGGGATGGTGGCCGGGGAGCCGGCGCTGGTGCTAACGGCTGAGGCGTTGCCGGCGGTGGGCGTGGCGGCGGTGCTGGCCGAGTCGGCCGCATCCTGGGCTTTGTTTACTACGGCGGCCGTTTCGGAAGCGGTGGCGTTTTTGGCGTCGTTGCAGGCGGGCAGCGCGGCCAGGGTGGCCAGCGCGGCGGCCAGCACGGGGTACTTGGGGAAGTTCATGAAAAGGAATAATGCGGCCCAAGGGGCTTCAGACCGTACTTTTAAGGATGAGAGGCTGACCTTGGGCAAGGGCATTGTATCTTCGCCCCAGGACTTCCCTCTACAAATCAACCGCTAATTTTTCGCATGGACAACCTTCGTGGTACCGGCGTCGCCCTCGTCACCCCCTTCACTCCCACCCCCGACCGCGCCGTGGACTACGCGGCCCTGCGCCGCCTCATTGATTTTACCATTGATGGAGGCGTAGAATACCTCGTCATCAACGGCACCACCGCCGAGTCGCCGACCCTCACCACCGAGGAAAAAGCGGAAATTCTGCGCGTCGCCAAGGAGCACGTAGCCGGCCGCGTGCCGCTGGTGTACGGCATTGGTGGCAACGACACGGCCGCCGTGGAGCGCACCATCCGCAGCACCGACCTTTCCGGCATTGCGGCCCTGCTCTCGGCCTCGCCCCACTATAACAAGCCCAGCCAGCGCGGCATCATTGCCCATTACCAGCGCCTGGCCGATGCTTCGCCGGTGCCAGTACTGCTCTATAACGTGCCCGGCCGCACCAGCTCCAACCTCACGGCCGCTACCACCCTGGAACTGGCCAAGCACCCCAACATCATCGGCATCAAGGAAGCCAGCGGCAACCTGGAGCAGTGCATTGCCATTGCCGCCGCCAAGCCCGCCGACTTCCTGCTGATTTCGGGTGATGATATGATGACCACCTCGCTCATCAGCTTCGGGGGCGTGGGCATCATCTCGGTGCTGGCCAATGCCCTCCCCCGCCGTTTCTCCGACATGACCCGCGCCGCCCTGGCCGGCGACTTCCAGGAAGCCAGCCGCCTGCTCTTCGGCTTCACTGATCTGAACCCGCTGATGTACGAGGAAAGCAACCCCGTGGGCGTAAAAGCCGCCCTAGCCGCCCAAAGCTTGTGTGCCGACGCCGTGCGCCTGCCCCTGGTAGAAGGCTCGGAGGGATTGAAGGAACGTGTCAGGAAGTTGGTGTAGCTACGCATCGTGCCATAGCAGTGAAGTAAACGGCGTCGCCCCTGCAAGGCCAAAGTAAAAACACCCTGATGTGACCAACGCACGTCAGGGTGTTTTTTGATGCTATTTACTGCAAAGCTGGAGCACATGTACTACAATTAGAAATCGGGGAGATTCTGTCCGAAATATTCAGTCCCATTGAACTGATTGGTTACGCCCGCCGATACCAGTTCAAACCGCATTCGTTTACCGTCGATAGTGACGTAGTTCAGCACTACAAAGCCGTAGCGCGGGTGAAACAGCACATCCAGCGTTGAGCGGCCCTGGGCGCAGCGGGTCACGGCCGTTACTCGTTGGCAGGTAAGGCGGCCGAGCCGCGTAGCGACGGTTTGCTCGCCCACTGTCCGGTACCTGGTTTTGACCAGCATGTTGCCCTGCCAAATTGCCCAGGCTGAGCTCGACCACTGGGAGCCAACCTCCAACTCCCAGTGCCATTCCCGCCCCTGTGTGTAGGGCATTCTTATTTCCGGAAATGGGCTCAGTTCCAGAATAGCGTACTGGCCGAAACGCGGTGGATGAATCCAGACACCGCCCGTATTTTCCCTGACTCCGCTGGAGTTAGTGCTATTATCCCTGCGGCTAATCCAGCGGATTACTTTCTGTGCAGAGTCTGAGTCCCACACACGGCCCGTTGACTTTAATATTACCGTGTCCACCGCCGCAGCTTGGCCAGCTGTATCGCGCGTTACCAAATACACGAACTCCTTGTTCCTAGTGTAAATAGGCCCTTCCTGTGTTGCTGGCATCTTGGGTGCTTCCTGACGGCAGCCTATTACCGCCCACACCATTAGCCACAAAACCCATAGTTGCTTGCTATGTCTCACTTACAGCTTTATATATCTTCCGGGCAATCCATGTAAGCCGAGAAATCCATGTGCACCTATGATTTACCAACCACTAGCCAGCACATCGGCCACATGTAGGGTTTTGAGGGGCTTTTTCTCGCGGCGGATGTAGGCGTCGAGGTGCATGAGGCAGCTCGTGTCGGTGCTGATGAGGTAGTCGGCGCCGGTGGCCAGGGCATGTTCCACTTTCTGCTCGGCCATAGCTACCGATATGGCCTCGAACTTCACGGCGAAGGTGCCGCCGAAGCCGCAGCAGGTTTCGGTTTCGGCCATTTCCAGCCGATTCAAGTCCGGCACAGCATCCAGCAACTGGCGCGGGGCCTCCCGGATGCCGCACTCCCGCAGGGCCGAGCAGGAGTCGTGGTAGGTGTAGTTGCCGCTGAGCCGGGCCTGCGGAATCGACTTTACGCCCAGCACGTCTACCAGAAACTCCGTTAGTTCGAAGGCCCGCCGCTGCACCCCGTGGTAGCGGCCCGAGTCGGGAGTGCCCTCAAATAAATCGGCGTAGGTGTTGCGCACCATGCCGATGCAGGAGGCCGAGGGGCTCACGATGTAGTGCTCCTGCTCAGTGGGGAAATCAGTGAGAAACTTGCGAGCTACCTCGCAGCTCTGCTCCTTATAGCCGGCGTTGTAGGCGGGCTGGCCGCAGCAGGTCTGGTTGGCGTTGTAGTGCACCTGACAGCCCACCGCCTCCAGCACCTTCACCATGTTCAGGGCCGTGTGCGGGAAAAGCTGGTCAACAAAGCAGGGAATGAACAGGTCGACTTGAGGGGCTGGCATTGTGTGTTGTGTTAAGAGTAGTTTTTGAGTGGACCCCAGGCATGTGGGTTCCCTACTTCTGGAGAGTAAGGCCGACTATAAACCTGATAATTTAGAGCATACTGTATGTATAGCACAATGGTATCAGCATCGAATTCAAGCCTATATTCTTGTTCAGCAGACTCAATTCTATACTCGGTATTTGTCTTCAGCTCAACTTCGTGGCAATATGGCTCGAACCAAATTGTCAGCCTCGTGGCGTGACGATTATAAAATTCTATTCCAACCATTTCTTATAAAGCTAATGCCCCGCGAATATGCGCTGATTCCACACCAGTGCTTCTGTTAGGGCTTCCTGACTCAGCTCCGGCGCGGCACCAACTTCGGCGGCGAAGTCCAGAAGCCGCTCGGTGGGCATGTTGCCGGTGAGCTCATCGGCCGCCATGGGGCAGCCGCCGTAGCCGCCCAGCGCGCCATCGAAATGGCGGCAGCCGGCCTCGTAGGCGGCCTGCACCTTCTCGCGCCAGGTGGCGGGCGTGGTGTGCAGGTGCGCCCCGAAGCGGATGTGGGGGTAGGCAGCCGTCAGCTCCCGGAAGGCCGGGGCAATGGTGGCCGGGGTGCTGGCCCCAATGGTATCCGAGAGGGCCACAATGCCCACGCCCAGGGCGTCGAGCTGCTGGGTGAACTCGCCCAGCACAGCCGGGCTCCAGGCGTCGCCGTAGGGGTTGCCGAAGCCCATACTCAGGTACACCACCTGCTGCTGGCCGCTGCGGGCGCACAGCTCCTGCATGCGGGCCACATCGTCGAGGGCCTGGGCAATACTCTTGTTGGTGTTGCGCTGCTGAAAGGTTTCGGACACGGACAGGGGAAAGCCGATAAACCGGATTTGCGGGTGCTGGGCAGCCGTTTCGGCCCCGCGCAGGTTGGCTACAATGGCCAGCAGCTGCGTTTTGGATTGGCTTAGGTCGAGGCCCGCCAGCACCTCGGCCGTATCGGCCAGCTGCGGAATGGCTTTGGGCGACACGAAGGAGCCGAAGTCGAGCGTATCGAACCCCACCCGCAGCAGGGCGTTGAGGTAGCTGATTTTGTCGGTGGTAGGGATGAACGTGGGCCAGCCCTGCATGGCGTCGCGGGGGCATTCGGTAAGGTGGAGCATGGGTGGGAAGGGTGGTGAAGTTGCGAAGTTGTGAAATTGTGAAAGAACCCGCGTCATGCAGAACAGCACAAATAGGCTCAGATAATAATAACGAGCCGTTTGACAGTGCAATACATGAACCTACCAGGCCTTTGCGCAGGCAGAAGCCAGACGCAGAACAACAGGGCCAGCAATTCACACTTTCACCTTTCACAACTTCACCACTTGCCAAAGAACTACTCCGCGGCGGCTGGGGTTTATCCTATTACCTGTTCTTATCTACCTAGCCCCGTTCAATGCTGCACCGCCTTCGTGCTCTGCCCGCCGTTCTGTTTGTCCTATTTCTTACCGCTTGCAGCCAAAGCCAAACGCTGCAAGGAATCTTTCAGGCCCGCACCCCGCACGAGGCCTACGCCCACAAGCTGAAGCAGGCCGGCCTAGCCGAAACCGCCCTGGGCCGCGACTGGCTCCGGGCCGCCGACCAAGCTTTGCGGGATTCGCTGGTGGTAAAGCTGCCGTTTCAGGAAGCAGGGTTTTTCCCCGCCGACCGGGCCGTGGCCACTGGCCTGCGCTACCAGGTGCGCCAGGGCGAGGCCATCCATATCAGCCTCACCCTGGCCCCGGGTACCCAGGCGCCCAAGGTGTTCGTGGATGCGTTTGAGCTAAGCGCCGACCGCACGGCCCCGCGCCCCGTAGCCTCGGCCGATACCGCCGACCTGAGTTTCCGCTACGTGGCCGATGCCGACCGCCAGCACCTGCTGCGGGTGCAGCCGGAGTTGCTGCGCGGGGGGCGCTACACTCTGCGCATCCGGCGGGAGCCCAGCCTGGGCTTTCCGGTCCGGGGTAAGTCGGATGTAGCCGTGGGCTCGTTCTGGGGCGTAGACCGGGACGGCGGGGCCCGCCGCCACGAGGGCATCGACATTTTCGCCCAGCGGGGTACCCCGGCCGTGGCCGCCGCTAATGGGTACATTACCCGGGTGCAGGAAACCCCGCGCGGGGGCCGCGTGGTCTGGCTCGCTGACACCGACCACGGCCAGCACCTCTACTACGCTCACCTGGATAAGCAGCTGGTGCAGGCCGGCCAGCAAGTGAAGCCCGGCGACGTGCTGGGACTGGTGGGCAATACTGGCAACGCCAAAACTACCCCACCTCACCTGCACTTCGGTATCTACCGCAACGGGGCCGTGGACCCGTTTCCCTTCGTGCGCCGGGCCGACGTGCTGGCTCCCGCCCCGAAAGTGCTGCCCACCCGCTTGGGCCAGTGGGTACGGGCCCGCGAGGCCAAGCTGAACCTGCGCCGTATGCCCGCAACCACGGCGGGTGTAGCAGCCGCTGCTACCCGCACTACGCCGCTGTTGGTGCTGGGAGCCTCGGCCGAGTGGCTGCGGGTGCAACTGCCGGCGGGCCGTACCGGTTTTGTGCTGGCCAAAGCCGTACTAACGGCCGCCCCTCTGCGCAAGGAAAACTTATCGGCTGTTGCCGAGCTACGGTCCTTCCCGCTTTCAGATGCCCCGGCTATCATGTCCTTACCCGCCCAAACGGCCGTGTCGGTACTGGGCGAGTTTGGAGGGTACCGCCTGATCCGGCAGGCCGATGGTCGCACTGGCTGGGTGGCCGTGCGGCCGGTGTAGGATTGAAGTCCGCAGCAGCAAGCTGTTGGGCCGGTTCCCGCAAGCTGATGTTGCGGCGTGGCCGTTTGGGTGTCAGCTACCCACAACTGGCCCGACGGCCTCCGGACCGAGGCGTGTCCGATACATTTTCCCTTATCTGCCTATTTCTTCATCTGGGCTTCATGCGCCGGGCCGTACGTTTGATGCGGTGATTGGAGTAATGAACGCGGGGCCGCTTTGTCAACGAAGCAGTTCCGCGTTTTTCTTACCCCCGCACGGTGGTTGCCCCATACGCGGCGCAGGATTTTCTATTATTTTTTCAAGACCGCCCTTCTGATGCGTACTCCCCTCTTTGTCGCCGCATTTTTCCTGCTGTTCACCGGCTCCGCCCCCGTTTCCTTCGCCCAGGCTCCCGGGTCTGTCCAAGCTACCACAGCCGTCACCTGGAACACCACCCTCGATGCGGCTCTGCAGCAGGCCAAAGCTACCGGCCGGCCCGTGCTGGCCGTTTTTTCGGGTTCCGACTGGTGCAAGCCTTGCATCATGCTCAAGCAGGAAGTGTTTGACAAGCCCGAGTTTGAGCAGTACGCCCAAAGCAGGCTGGTGCTGGCCCGCTTCGATTTCCCGCGCAGTAAGAAAAACAAACTTCCGGCCGAGCAAACCAAGCTGAACGAACAGGCCGCGGCCAAGCTGAACAAGGAAGGCGCTTTCCCCCTAGTCGTGCTCATCTCACCCGAGGGCAAGGTGCTGGCCAAAACCGGCTACCGCGCCGGCGGGGCCACGGCTTACACTACCTATCTGAACACGCTGCTGGCGCAGAAATAGCCCGTAGCTTACCGGCAGCCGGTGCCCAATTCTTCGGCGGCATCGGCCGTTTTTTCTGCTCTGTTCTGCTGCCTTTATGCCTCTGCGTTTTCCTCAGCTTCTCTGGCTCCTGATCCTGCTGCCGCTGGCCGCTGGCGCCGCCCCCGGTCATCCGCGCAACTTCACTAAGGAAGCCCGGCTAATGGGCTCCCATTTCACCTATACGGTGGTAGCCGATAACGATACGCTGGGCTGGAGCGCCCTCAACGCCGCCATTGCCGAAACCCGCCGCATCGACCGGCTGATGTCGTTTTGGGATTCTACCTCACAGATTACTCAAATCAACCGCGCCGCCGGGCTGCGGCCGGTGGTGGTGGATCAGGAGGTGTTCGACCTGATTCAGCGTACCCTGCGCATTTCGGAGTTGAGCGGTGGGGCCTTCGACATCACCTTCGCTTCGGCCGACAAGATTTATAAGTTTGACCGACAGGAGCACCCGCTGCCCGCGCTGGAGGTGATGAAGGCTGCCGTGGCCCGAATCAACTACCGCAACGTGCTGCTCGACCCCACCAAACGCACCGTGCTGCTCAAAGAGAAAGGCATGCGAATGAATCTGGCCGGGGTGCTGCAGGGCTACGGCATCCGGCGGGCCCGGCTGGTGCTGGATACGCTCGGCATAAAAGGCGGCCTGCTCAACGGCTCGGGCGACATCCTGTGCTGGGGCCGGCAGGCCGACGGCTCCTTGTGGCGCGTGGCCATCGGCGACCCGGACCACCCTGGCAGCATTTCCTCCTGGGTGCAGGTAACCGACGTGGCCGTGGTGACGGCCGGCAACTACGAGCAGTATTTCACCGCGGCCGGCCGGGTGTATGGCCACATTATCAACCCCACCACCGGCCTGCCCGCCACTGGCCTACGCTCCGTCACCATCATCTGCCCCGATGTGGAGCTGGATGACTGTCTGGATGAGGTTGTGTTTGTAAAAGGCCCGGTGGACGGGCTGGCCTTCATCAACACGCTAAAAGGCGTGGACTGCACGCTTATCACCGACGATAACCGCACGCTGGTATCCAAAAACATGCAGGTGCGCTACCTGCGCAACAACCAACCAGTGCCCACCGCAGCCGCCCCGGGGCTCTAGCGGTGGCCCTGTTGCTTCGCCCTCTTGCTCCCCTCACCCGTGAACCGAACCCTTGTTTTTTTGCGCCTACGCCGCCCTTTGCTGGGGCTGGCCGGGCTACTGGCCGCGGCGGCCAGCCTTTCGGGCTGCGTATCGGTGGCCGCTTACCAGAAAATCTACCTCAACGACGAGGACATGAAGCTTGTCAATAAGCGGGTAGAAGTGTACGAAACCAACTTTGAAAGCTACCGGGAAGGAGCCGGCGGCGCTAACGGTGGCAAAGTTGGAGGTGGCTGCGGCTGCAATTAGCTACCCAAAAGCTTTATAGAACGTCATGCTGAGCAGAGCCGAAGCATGACAGCCTAAAGCCCCCTTTCTACACAACTCCCCTTATTTTGTGATATACTTCTCCTCGATTTTCCGTGGTGGCCGGATGCTACTGGCGGCCGCCGGGCTGCTACTGCCTGGGCTGGCCCTGGCCCAGGGCGGCCCCACGCCCAACCGGATTGATGGCTCCGGCGTGCCCGCTACGCCTATCACTACTAACATCAGCACGGCCTCGCCTGGCGAGACGGAGGTGAACATTCTCGGTAGCTACTACCAGCAGGATGGCTCCCACGGGGCTGTGCAGGGCGGGCAGGGCACCGAGCAGCTCACCGACGTGACGCCCACCATCATCCTCAATATCCCCCTCGATACCGTCAGCCGCCTGACGGCCAACATCGGGGCCGACTTCTACGCCTCCGCTTCTACCGACCGGATTGACGGCATAGAAGGGCTGTACCTCTCCACGCCGTCCTCCCACGATGCCCGCTACCACGTGGACCTGGGCTATTCTCGTGAGAACAAGGCCAAACACCGCATTATTGGGGTGGGCGGCGGCGTGTCGAAGGAGTACGACTACTTCTCGGTGAACGTGGCCGCCTCGTGGGCCAAAAGCTCCCGGGATGGCAACCGGGAGTTGAGCGTGGCCGGGCAGGCGTTTTTTGATAAGGCTAAGTTGATTTACCCCACCGAGCTGCGCACCGGCCAGATGCTGGTGCCCACCGATACGCGCCAGAGCTACAACCTAAACCTGGTGTACTCGCAGGTGATTAGCCAGCGGCTGCAGGTAGCTGTAAGCACCGAGCTGGTGTACCAGAACGGGCTGCTGAGCACCCCTTTCCATCGGGTGTACTTTCAGGGCTCCAGCACGCCGAAAGTGGAGCAGTTGCCCCAGCGCCGCTTCAAGTACCCAGTGGGCCTGCGCGTGAGCTACTACGCCTCCGACCTAGTGCAGCTACGCGGCTTCTACCGTTTCTACAACGACAACTTCGGCATTACGGCCCATACTCTGGAGCTGGAAGCTCCCCTAAAGATGACGCCCTTTTTTGTGGTGTACCCCTTCTACCGCTACCACACCCAAACGGCCGCCCGGTATTTCGCCCCCTACGCCCAGCACAGCCTCACCGACGAGTTCTACACCTCCGACTACGACCTGTCGGAGTTCTCGGCCAATAAGTACGGGCTGGGGCTGCGCTACTCACCGGTGTATGGCATTTCGCGCTTTAAAACGCCGTTCGGCAACGGGGCTGGTGGCCGCAAGGTGGCCAAGTTTAAGTCCCTGGACGTGCGCTACGCTTATTACCAGCGCAACATCGACTTTCACGCCAGCGTGGTCAGCTTCGATGTGGCTTTTACTATGCCGTAGCGGCAGCCCCACCAAGCAGCGAAAAGCCCCGCCCGATACTGTATCGGGCGGGGCTTTTTGTAGCGCTTAAACGAAGTACCTACTCAGCAATAACTACGGCGCGGCCCAGCTTTTTAGAGTAGGCCACTCGCCGCTCCCGGCCATCGGCCGAGGGGTAATCGAAACCCACAGCACGGGCGTCGTCCTTCACTGAAGTCCAGGATTGAGCATCTACATTCTGGGGCTGGGGGGCAGCGCGGGGCACGGCGGGCTGCACAAACCGGTCGTCGCGGAAGAAGCTGTTCATCCCCTGCAGAATGGCAATTTCCTTGTCGCGCAAAGTGGCCGCCTGGGGGTCATCCAGGTCCCGCTCGTTGATGAGGGCGGTGGCCGGCATCACTTCCTTACGGAGCGTATCCCCGGTGGGGCTGATGATCATGAAGTAGGCCTGCGAAGTAGCAATTTTGGGCCCGCGCAGCTGCAACACAAAATTGTCCTTGGCTTTGGTAGAGGAAAAGGTATGCGCCGCATTCACCGTCCGCAACACGGTGCGCTCCGACACACGGCCCCGGTTGGCCTCGGGCGAAGGCGTGAAGACCCGGTCAGCGTTCTTGGATGTCCCTACCTCCCGCTCGGTATTGATACAGGAAGCAAGCTGGAGCAGAAACAAGGCCCCCACGGCAGGGAGTACAAGCTTTTTCATAAAAGGGGAGTGAGCCATCATCAAATCAGTTCGGCAAAATACAAAAACCAGTGGTAGCCGGAATCAGCGTATTTTCCTGCAAAATCAGGAGTGGAAGGGAGGAGCCTCGACTAGCCGGTGGGGAAGCAGAGCAGAGGCCTTAGGCACTATAGCCTCTGCGGCTTTTTACGGGATGAACTACCCCTTGGGATGCACTTACCACACTTTTTTCACTGTATTTAAAACAATCCCAGCTCAAACCCCACCAACCAGCGCGGAAGTTCCGCATACGCAGGGTTTGCTGAGGCCGTAAAGGTATCGGAGAGGCGGTAGCGGCCCAGCAGAGCATAGCGCCCCGCCCCCAGCCGGGCCCCTACCCCGTAGGGCCAGCGGCGCACGTAGCCCAGGCCGTGTTCCACGGTGTTTATCCGCTTGCTACCCGTTGGGCCGGGCTGGTCTTGGGTGCGGTGCGTGGAGGCCATTACCCAGCCTCCCCAGCCGCTAACATCCAGGTAGCGCCCAATTACATTGCCCCGACGCCCGAAACCAAGCCGTACGTACGGCTCCAAGTGCAGCTGCGAAAGTACGATGGACTCCTGTTGGTGAAGCTGGGCGGTAGGCAGCTGCTTGCGGCTATTTTGCTCCAGCGAATATACCAGCCGGGCATAGCGCACATCGAACCCCGTGGCCAGTGCCTTGCTGAGCTTAAACTTATATCGCACCCCGGCAAATGGCTCAGAGGATGCCCAGTACCGTAAGTCGGCGCCGGGGCCGGCGGGACGGCCGGCTACGGCCGCATACCCCAGGAACAGGTGCTGAAAAAATGCCCGGTTCGGTCCGTACCCAACCTCCATGGAGTCGGTGGCCGGAGTGGCGCGCAGCAGCACCCGTTGGGCCTGCACCTGGGGTAGCAGCAGGCAGCCGGTGGCTAATGCACCTAATAGTAGCGTCCTCTTCATTTGGCCGGATACGTTGCGGTATAGCCCCGGTAATGCACCCGAACTGCTTTTTCACCTTCAAACTGGTACGGAGGCACCTGCAAAACCACGCGCTGGGTTACTTCCAGCACTTCGTAGCGCAGCGGATGACCGGCGGCGTCCAGTACCTGCCAGTACAGGTAGTGGGGAAGCTCTGGGGCCACTACTTCATCTGGCTCCGTAAGGTGGGGGCCCTGGGCCTGCTCCTGCCCTACTGGCGCGACGGATTTCACGCCGGCCGGAGTGGTTGCCTGCACCGAATCGGCGAAGAGAGGCAAGGTACGAGCCGGCACAAACGCCGCCTCTGGCCGAATGACAACCCGCAGAGTGGAATCCTGACGGACGAAATCGAAGGTTGGGGCGGCCGGTGGCCGCGCCTGCAGAACGGCCCGGGCCTGGGGCAGCCCGTAGCCGTGGGCGTAGTCGAAATACGGGTACAGCTGCCCGGCCTGCTGAATTTGCCGGAACAGCTCCATAGCCGTGAGGCTACGCTGCTTTTCCCAGACACAGGCTGCAAAGCCCGCCACCAGAGGGCTGGCGAAGGAAGTGCCCTGGGTGCGGGTGTAGCCACCGGGCAACGCCACTACCGCCGCCCCAAACGCGGCTACATTAGGCTTGAGGCGCTTGCCCGGAGCCGGCCCGTAGCTGCTGAAGTCAATGTGCAGGTACGTATCGGGGTCGAGGCCGCCCACGGCCAGTACCGAGTCCCCGTCGGCGGGGGTACCTACCGTGCGCCACTTAGAGTCGTCGCCGTCGTTGCCGGCCGCGTTTACCACCAGTATGCCTTTACGAACCGCCATTTCGGCGGCGCGGGCCACCAGGCTGGTACGGCCGTTCATCTGCTCCGGAAAATAGCGCCGGTCGGTATAGCCCAGGGAAGAGTTAATGATATCGGCTCCGTTGCGGTCGGCCCACTCGGCGGCGGCCAGCCACGCCTCCTCCTCGGCGTACCGCTCCCGGTACATCTGCTCGGTGCGGGCCAGCAGAAACTCGGCTCCGGGTGCCAGCCCCAGGTAGGTGCTATCCGGCAGCTGCCCGGCAATGCAAGACAATACCTCCGTGCCGTGGTTGCCGCCCTGGTACACGAAGGGAGCGCGGCGCAAAAAATCGTAGGTACCCACAATAGCCTGCCGCCGCCGCAAGTGCGCAAACGCAGCGTGTTGGTCAGTTCCGTTAAAGCCCACGTCAAAAATGGCAATGCGCAGGCCTTTCCCACTGAGGTTGGCTTTCTGAAAATCCTTGGCTCCCAAGGAAGCTGTTTGCCGCCGGGCCAACGAGCGGTCGGCGGCCGTGAGCGGGCGGGCCGGGGCGGCGGCTTTACCAGCCGGCAGCATGGGCATAACGGGCCAGGCTACTACACTCCGCACCCCCGGCAGGTGGCGCAACCGCTCGGCCTGGCCCGGCGTGGCCCGGCAGGATACCGCGTTAAACCAGCGGCTTACCAGCGTCATAGTATCAGTGGTGGCGCGCACCTGGGCCAGAAAATCGGGCCGCACCGGAAAATCAGTGCTGTCGGCGGCGGGCAGGTGCTGACGCCGGCGCCGGGCCTGAGCCGGGGCGCTGAAATAGGCAGCCGGCCGGAAGGTTTGGCCGGCTTTGTTGCGGAAGCTCACCCAGTAGCGCGCCGTAGCGGGCGAGTCCTGAGCCTGAGCAGCCAACGAGAACAGCCAAAATAAACCGAGGTAGTAAAAGCGCAAGCGAATAGAATTGAAGAAGTATAGGGCGGGCACCAAAATACGACAAACCATTCAACTCCCCCGGCAAATTGATTCTTAACTCGTTCTAAACCTCTGACACCGATACCGTAACTACGCCGGCAAATCAAGCGTTGAACTTATACTGCCCGCTTACAAGCAGTACACTTTTAATTTCTGCTATGAAATATTTCCTCTCAGCTCACTTTTTACACGCAGTGTGCGGCGTAGGTCTGCTTCTTGGAGCTACCAACTGCGTATCACAGAAAAAATACGCCGCGCTGCAAACCCAATATACCGACGCAGCTCGTTCGCGCGACCAGTTACAGGTCGAGAAAACCGCACTTCAGCAGGAAAAAAGTCAGAATGAAGAGGCGCTTCGCACGAGTTTGTTATCTAAAAGCCAGCAGGTAAACCAGCTGAATGCCAACCTAAGCGGAGCCCAGCAAGAAAATTCCCAGCTCTCGGCCGATTTGCGGGGAAAGGAGCAGCGAATTGCGGATATGCAGCGTATTCTTGATCAAAAAGATGCGGCCGTGAAAGCACTCCGGCAAAAAGTTGGCGATGCGCTATTAGGTTTTACTGCCCAGGATTTACAGGTGAACGTGCGAAATGGAAAGGTATACGTTTCGCTTTCCGAACAGCTGCTGTTTAAATCCGGCTCTACCAAGGTTGACCCCAAAGGCCATGAGGCCCTCACAAAGCTGGCCATTGCTCTGAAAGGAAATCAGGATGTAAATGTGCTGGTAGAAGGCCACACGGACAATGTCCCCATTGCAAAAGGCACGGCCGGCATGCGCGACAACTGGGACTTGAGTGTGTTACGCGCGACGGAAATTACCCGGATTTTAACCCAGGCCGGATTACCAGCGGCGCAGGTAACCCCCTCTGGCCGGGCCGAATATGCCCCAATAGCCACTAACGACGGCGCTATGAATAAGGCACTTAACCGAAGGACCGAAATTATTCTTACGCCAAAGCTGGATGAGCTATTCCAGATTCTGGAACAGAATTAAGAACAGTTAACGCGTAAGTAAAAAAGGAAGCAGCTGCCCGTAGATTCAGGTAGCTGCTTCCTTTTTTACTTATGCATAATTGCGCAACTAAAATTTCTCCGTTTACAACTTCTGGCGCATAGTCTCGTATGCGAAATCACTCTTTTTAAGAACTACGTGCTCTTTAACGCAACTGCTTTTGCAGCGGCTTTTTTGGCCGTTAATTGTTGATGATAGTAAGAATAAGCGGAAAACAAGCTTGTCATCACAGAAAAAAATATTCAAATTTGAGCTTTACTTTTCTCCCTAAATAAATTTCTCGCCCATGGCAACTGCTGATTTAAACAAACTGCAACAAATTCTGGCAAACGCCGAGGATAACGATGCCCTACTCACCCAAATTCGGAAGCAAGTAGGAAAAGTAAATGAGTTGCTCACGGAGCTCAATGAAATGCTGGACCCCGAATATAAGATTGTTAAGAAAGAGCGTAAGCCTCGCGCCGTAAGCACTACCGGTAAGCGCCCCGGCCGCCCTAAAAAGAACGCCAGCGCCGAGTAATTCGGCTACGCCTATATACAACAGAACCGCCCGGCTGCTCGCAGTCGGGCGGTTCTGTTGTAAGGGGTTACGCTACAATAGGCTGAAGGTAGAATTCGGCCGCGCGCTGCCACACCCGTCCATCGTGGCGAAATAGCACCAGCTGCTGCAGTACGGCCGGAGCATGTAACCGGCGCTCCTCGAAAACCGCCCGCAAGGCGGGTACCTGGGCGGGTGGCAGGTCGCGGGTAGCCAGGGTAACGTGCGGCACGAACGGGCGAGTCGGCTGGGGCACCGGTAGCTGCTGCTGGCATTGCTGGTACAGAGCCCCGTGTAGTTCGTGCAGTTCCGTCGCCTCCGTAACCGCCACGTATAAGGTACGCTGCTGAAACCACCTGAAATCCTGAAGCTGAACGCGGCAGGCGTGATGAGCAGCCGCGAAAGACGCCAGGAGGCGGGTAACCTGCGCGGCAAACTCAGGGGGCTGCCGCAGCGGCGGAATCAGGGTGATGTGCGGGGGCAACCGGATGGCATTGCGGCTACCGGTGAGCTGATGCACTTCCTGCTTTAGCGCCCACACCTGCTGGCTTACCTGCTCGGGCAGTAGCAGCGCAACCAAGTAAAGCTCCATGTAGTGGGCAGTTGAGAGTTTCTAGGGTGCCCCACAGCAACGCCCTGCCGCGTAGCACCCGTACGTGCAGTAGTACGGCACCACGCGGCAGGGCGTTGGTACTCAGGGCGGGGGCGTGTAGGGCTAGAGGCCGTACTTGCTGATCAGGTAGATAAGGGCGGCCATACTGGCTCCACCTAACTCCAGCTCCCGGCGATTCACCTTATCAAAAGTATCGGCGGCGGTGTGGTGAATATCGAAGTAGCGCTGGGAGTCGCAGTGGTAGCCGATAAGGGCTTTCACCTGCCCCTTGAGGGGTTCAATGTCGGTGCCAGAGTGGCCGGCCACAAACTCCCCACTGCCGTAGGGCCGGAACAGTGGCTGCCAGGTCTGGATTTTGCGCACCACGGCGGGCTCCGCCTCAATGGAGAAGCCGCGCGGCGTAAACCCGCCCCCATCCGACTCCATAGCGGCCAGGTGCTTCTCGCCGAGGACCTTGGCCTGCTCGGCGTACTTATTGCCGCCCCGCACGCCGTTTTCCTCGTTCATAAACAGCACGGCACGCACCGTGCGCTCAGGCCGCAGGCCCGTAGCCTTTAGCAGGCGCAATACTTCCATGCTTTGGGTGCAGCCGGTTCCATCGTCGTGGGCACCCTGGCCCAGGTCCCAGGAGTCGAGGTGGCCGCCCACACTGATGATCTGCTCGGGGTATTTTGAGCCCTTGATTTCGCCTATCACGTTGTAGCTTTTGGTTTCGGGCAGCTGCTGGCAGCTCATTTCCAACTCCACGGTCAGGTTAGAATCGGCTTTGAGCAGCTGACTAAGCCGGTCGGCGTCGTTGGTGCTGAGGGCTGCGGCGGGCACCTTGGCTACCTGCTCATCGTAGCGCATGGTGCCGGTGTGCGGGAAATCGTCGTGGGCCAGGGACAGGCTGCGCACCAAAGCCCCCACGGCCCCGCGCTTGGCCGCTTCCACGGCTCCGCTGCGGCGCTGGTCACCGGCCTCCCCGTAGGCCCGGCCGGTTTCGATATAAAGCGGGTTCATGGGGCGGTTGAAGAACACCAGCTTGCCCTTCACTTTTTCGGCGGGCAAGGCGGCCAGTTCCTGCATACTTTGCACTTCTACTACCTCAGCCTTCAGCTTGCCGTTGGTACCCACCGAGCCGCCCAGGGCGCACACGTTCAGGGCCAGGCCTTTGCCTTTGGAGCCTTTCACCTGCGCCTTTTCCGGGGCCCCGCGCACCCAGCGCGGCACCATCACCTCCTGCAAATACACCCGGTCGAGGCCCATTTTCTCCATCACCACCTTGCCCCACTGCACGGCTTGCTCGGCCTGGGGTGAGCCACTGAGGCGGCCCCCAATCTGGCCGGTGAGGTAACGCAGGTTTTCGTAGCTCTGCCCGCGGCTCAGAGCCTCATCATAGAGCTTACGGATGGCCACGGAGTCGGCGGTGGTTTGGGCAGTGGCGGCCAGGGGCGCAGTGGCCACCAGGACCGTAGCCAGACCAAGTGCCCGGCCAAGGGAAGAAAAACGCATAGAAAGAGAAAATATAGCGGGACTCGAGAGTGCCTCATAGAGGCAAAAATGGCGGTTGGGTTGCAGCTAAGCGGCCCAGGAAGGAGTGCTAGGGGTTAGCCGGGCCATAGCGGCGGGCCGTGGCCGCAGGCTGCTGGGTGGAGTCGCGGGGGATACGCACCTCCAGCAGATAGTTGTATTCTCCGTCCCCGACGATGGCCAGGGGCCGGGCGGCCCCAAAGGCCTCCACCGTTTCCAGAATAGTATTGGAGTGGCCCACCACCAGCACGGCGCGGCCCTGGTACTCCTGGCGGATGCGGCGGACCAGGGCGGCCAGTTGCCGGGCATCATAGGTTTGTACCGGCAGCTTAAGCTTATCGGCCAGGGGCTGGGCGGTGCTGCGCGTGCGGGTGGTAGCCGTGCTGAAAATGCCGCTCAGCATGCTGTTGTCCTTCAGCGAGTCGCGCAGGGCCAGGGCGCGTTGCTGGCCGGCCGCCGTCAGGGGCGGGTCGGCCAGGCCGGGCGTCAGCTCCTTTTCGCCGTGGCGCACAATGTACACGCGGGTATCCAGGCCCTGGGCATAGTGCCGCTGCCAGGCCTGACGGCCGCAGTTACTACTGACCAGCAGCACAACCAACGATAATAAACCGAGCAACAGACGGCTACGCGTATTCATAAGCAGAAAATGGTTGGTTCTACACCAAAGCATGACAACCCTTGGCTGATTACAAAGCAACTGACTTTCCGCACATATCGGCTTGCGGCGCCCGCAGAAAGTGGGGCAAAAATTTCCCGGGTTATTTCAGCTGCCCGGTTGGATGGCGCCGCAGTAATACCCAGTTTTGCACACTCCTACTCCTGCCCGGCCACCACTATTCTGTGTGGCAACCAATTACGCTCTGATTACACGCCTGCCTCTACCTTTTCCTATGTTAAGAAACTGTACTTTTTTGGTGGCTGCCCTTCTGGGGGGAGCCCTCACCGCCCGCGCCCAATCCGTCAACAATGTAACGGAAGTCGTCACCAGCTTCGGGGGCTTCTGGCAAAGTTCGACTACCGCCAAAAACGCCACCAAACCCAATAACTCGCACGACTTACTGGCTTTTTCGCTGAACAACGTGCGGTACTCAACCGGGGTAGATGATGCTCTGCTGGAAGCTCAGAAGCTGGCATTTACGCCCAGCCAGTTTAAAGCCCTGCCGGTGCTGGCCATCAGCGGCAACGTTGGCGGCAACACCAAAGTAGGCCTGGGAGAACTGTACGACAAGGTAGCCAACGGCGCCAGCTCTCCGGCCCCGGCCAACGATATTCCGTTTTACCTGCGGGACGGCCGCAACGGCCTGAACCTGGGCACAGGCGCGGCCAACGTGCCCAGCGGCACCCTCGATTTCTCTATTTCGGAAGTGGTAACCTCGGCCCTGGGTGACGGAACGCCCGATATTCTGGTAACCCAGATTGCCGACCCCGCCGGTTCCCAGGACCAGTACCAGTTTCTGGATGCCAACAACCAGGTAATTGGGAGTACGGTAACAGTTACCTTCACCAGTATAACCCCGGTAGGCAGCTGGACAGCTGACTTTTACGAGGCCTCGGAGCGGCCCATGTCCCTGACGGCCGGGTTTCGGCAAACCGACCGGGACCTGCGCCTCTGGGCCGCCGACCTGAGTGCTTTCGGCATTACCAGCGCCAACGTGGGCGCCATCCGCAAGTTTCGGGTGCTACTGAGCGGCAACAGTGACCTGGCGTTTGTGGCCTACAACACCCAGACGGCCAGCTTCTCCAACCCGCCCCTCCCGGTTACGCTCACGTCCTTCGGGGGGCAGGCCGCGGCCACGTACACCGACCTGACCTGGCACACGGCCCAGGAGCTGAACTCGGCCGCTTTTGAGGTAGAGGCCAGCCAGGACGGGCGTACTTTCCGGCCGGTGGGCCAGGTGGCCGCGGCCGGTACTTCCAGCCAAGCGCACCGCTACACCTACCGCCACGCCACCACGCAAAGCGGCATCCGCTACTACCGCCTCCGGCAAGTCGACCAGGATGGTACCAGCTCTTACAGCGCTGTGTTGTCGTTGAGCCCCGGCCGTAGTGCCGCGCGCAGCATCAGCGTAACGGCGGCCCCCAATCCGTTCCGGGAGCAGCTGCAGCTACTGGTCAGCAGCACCGGCCCGGCCCCCTCCCAGGCCAGCGTGCAGCTGATTACCCTGGCCGGCCGCGTAGTGTACACCCGGAATTTCGGCGCGCAGCTTACTCAGGCCGGCGTGCTGGAGCTGACCGACGTATCGGCCCTCCCCGCTGGCTTGTACCTGGCCAAAGTAGAGGTCGATGGTCAGCCGGTGGTGTTGAAAGTAGTGAAGGAATAAACATCCGGCCCCTCGGCGGGTAGTATCTTGAAGGCCCTCCCGCCCGGGAGGGCCTTTTGCGTTTATGTACGTCTATCCTGACCCGTTGATGACCCAGCCGCCGCCCGTTATTGAGGCCCGCAACCTCACCCGCCGCTACGGCTCCCTGGCCGTGGTGCAGGATATTTCCTTTACCCTCGGGGCCGGCGAAACCCTGGTGCTGCTGGGCCCCAGCGGCTGCGGCAAAACTACTCTGCTGCGCATGCTCAACCGCCTGGTGGAACCCGATGGTGGTACCGTAATCATCAACGGCCTGGATGTGCGCGAGCAGCAACCCGAGCAGCTGCGCCGGGGTATTGGCTACGTGATTCAGCAGGTGGGCCTATTGCCCCACTACACCGTGGCCGAAAACGTGGCCATTGTGCCCCGGCTACTGGGCCAAACGGCCGACCACATCAGCCGCCGTACCACGGAGCTGCTCACGCGCCTGCACCTGCCGCCGGCCCGTTACGCCGGGCAGTATCCCCACCAGCTCTCGGGGGGGCAGCAGCAGCGGGTGGGCCTGGCCCGCGCCCTGGCCGCCGACCCGCCCATTGTGCTGCTGGATGAACCTTTCGGGGCCCTCGACCCGCTCACGCGCAGCAGCATCCGCCGCGAGTTTCGGGAGTTGCCGGAGCTGCGCCGCAAAACGGTGGTGCTGGTCACGCACGACGTAACCGAAGCCTTCGAGCTGGCCGACCGGATTCTGCTGCTCAACCACGGGCAGGTGCAGCAGTTGGGCACGCCCCGGGAGCTACTGTTCCGGCCGGCCGCCCAGTTTGTGCGGGAGTTCTTCGAGGCGGAACGCCTGGGCCTGCAGCTCCGCACGCTACGGCTGGCTGACGTATTGGCAGCCGAGCTTTCAGCTGCGCACTCAAATAGCATAAGCAGTTATAATTCAGACACAAACATTCTACCATCTACTGCAACAGTTCAAGAAGCTTTGGAGCTGCTTAGCCGGATTTCGGCGCCGGCGGCTCGGCCGTTGCCGGAGCCAACGGTGTGGGTAAGCTCCCCGGAAAACGGACCGGATACTCCGCCAATTCCGCTCACCTACGCTACGCTCATGGCGGCTTTCGGCCGGGCGGTGCAACAGCTTTCGGCCGCATGAATATCCTCACCGAACTCCTTACTTTCTGGCAGGCGCAGGCCGATAAGCTGGGGCAGCAGACGCTCCAGCACATCGGCCTCACGGCGGCTTCCCTGGTACTGGGTGTGCTGGTGGGTGTACCGCTGGGGCTGCTGCTCACGCGCCGGCCCCGGCTGGCGCCCTGGGTGCTGGGCGTGGCCGGCATCCTGCAAACCATTCCCAGCATTGCCCTGCTCGGGTTCCTGATTCCGGCCCTGGGCATTGGGCCGGGCCCGGCTATTCTGGCGCTGTTCCTGTACTCCCTGCTGCCCATCGTGCGCAACACGCTTACCGGCATTCAGGGCGTGGATGCGGCCGTGGTGGATGCCGCCCGCGGCCTGGGCCTCACCGATGGGCAGGTGCTGCGGCAGGTGGAGCTACCCCTGGCTCTGCCGGTGCTGCTGGCCGGCATCCGGACGGCGGCCGTCATTAACGTGGGCGTGGCCACGCTGGCGGCTTACATTGCGGCGGGTGGCTTAGGCGAGTTTATTTTCGGGGGCATTGCGCTCAATAACCCGGCAATGATTCTGGCCGGGGCCATTCCGGCCGCCTTGCTGGCCCTGGTGTTTGACGTGGTGCTGGCCCGCCTCCAGAGCCTGCGGGGCCGCCGCCTGCAGGTAGCCGGCCGGGTTGGGTTGCTGGCGCTGGTGCTGCTGGTGGGCCTGTATTTTCTGCCCCAGGCCGGCAGTAGGCTGCTGGCGGGCTTCAGCCCCGAGTTCGTGGGGCGCTCCGACGGGCTGCCGGGCCTGCAGCAGCGCTACGGCCTGCAGCCGGCTTCGGTGGTGCTGGCCCCCGCATTGGTGTACGAGGCGGCCCGCCACGGCAACGTGGATGTTATCGACGGCTACTCCACCGACGGCCGCATCCGGGCTTACAACCTGCTCACCCTGCGCGACGACAAGCACGTATTTCCGCCCTACCAGGCCGTGCCGGTTATCCGGCGGCAGGTACTGCGGGCCCACCCCGAACTCGGTGCCGCCCTGGCCCGGCTTACCGGGCAGCTTTCCGACTCAGTAATGACGGAACTGAATTACCGGGTTGACTACCTGCACGAAACACCCCGGGCGGTGGCGCTGCGGTTCCTCAGGCAGCGCGGCTTGTGGCGGCCAGCCCAGCCGGTGCAGGGCCCCACCATCCGGCTGGGCTCCAAAATCTTTGCCGAGCAGTACATTCTGCTGGAGCTGTACACGGCCCTGATTCGGGGGTACACCAACCTGGGCGTGGAGGCCAAAACCGGCCTAGGCGGTACCACCATCTGCGCCGAAGCCCTACGCACCGGCGCCATTGATATGTACCCCGAGTACACTGGCACCGGCCTGCTGGTAGTGCTGCAACCCTCGGCCGCCGTCCTCGACTCCCTGGGCCCTGATCCGGAGAAAGTGCTGCAGTACGTACGGGCGCAGTACCGACGCCGCTACCAGCTGGAGTGGCTGGCCCCGCTGGGCTTCAACAATACGTATGCCCTGCTCATGCGCCGCCAGCAGGCCCGGCAGCTGGGCATTGCCAGCATTTCCGATTTAAGCCGTTACCTGCGCTGATTTGCCTGCCCTGAGGTGGCCCGCTGGTGCCCAGGCCCACGCAGCTGCCGCGCCAACTTCATTGGCCCTTCATGGCGCCGGTGCGTATGTTGCAGCATCTATCAGCCCATTCTGCCCTGTTATGCACGTGCTCATTGTCGAAGACGAGAAAAGCCTCCACCAGGAAATCCGGCAGTTTCTGCTGCAGTCCCAGTACCTCGTTGATTCGGCTTACACTTACGCCGAGGCTTCGGAGAAAATTTTCGTGAACAGCTACGACTTTGTGCTGCTGGACCTGGGCCTGCCCGGCGGCGACGGCCTCGATTTGCTGCGGGAGGCCCGCCGCAACGAGCGGCAGGAGGCATCCTTCATCATTCTTACGGCCCGCGGCGCCATCGACGACCGGGTGAAGGGCTTGGATTTGGGGGCCGATGATTACCTGCCCAAGCCATTTTCATTGCTGGAGCTGCAAAGCCGAATGCAAGCCATTACCCGCCGCAAGTTTGGCCTGAAGCGCCAGGAACTGCTATTTAGCAGCGGCTTTCAGCTGGATGCCACCGGCCGTACCCTGCGCTTCCACGACCAGAATGTAACCCTCACCAAGAAAGAGTTTGACCTGCTGCACTACCTGCTGCTGCACAAGAACCGGGTACTCACTCGCCTGCAGCTGGGGGAACACCTCTGGGGCAATGTGCTGGAAGATGATTCGGATTCCAACTACATCGACGTGCACATCAAGAACATTCGCAAGAAGCTGGCCCAGTTCGCCCCCACCGATTTTCTAGAAACCGTGCGCGGCATTGGCTATCGAGTAATCGGAGACAATTAATTGTTGAGAATCTAAAGCTGCGGGTACTTTACTTTGGTACCTGCCTTCGGGCAGACTACTGTAACGGCGTCATCTTACGGCTGCTTGGAAAGTCTATTCAGGTTGCAAATCTGCCATTCTGAGCCGGGCGCAGGATGATAAGGTTTTTGTCTTTCTCACCAGCTTCTTTCATAATTCTCACTTCAACTACATGCGCCTCGAAGCCAAGCTGGCCCTGTTCAATGCGCTGTCCAAGCTGCTGTTGGTGCTGCTGGGGGCCGTAGTGATTCCGCCCATTGTGAGCCGGGTGGCCGTGGCCCACACCGACCAGCGCCTGCACGAGAAGCGCACCGAGGTGCTGGAGCTGATTGAGCGCAATGGTATTTCCGCCTTCGTGCAGGGCGAGCAGTACGCCGACTACAACATTCTTAAGCAGGAGTACATTACCCTTACGGCCCTGCCGCCCAGCCCCGATGGCCGCCATGCTCCCCACCCGCCCCGCATCTTCGACGAGCCCCGGCAGGTAGACAACCAGGTGGAGGATTTTCGCATTCTGAGCCAGCAGTTTACCACCGCCGGCCGCAACTACCGGCTGGAAATCGGCTCCTCCCTGGCCACCGTGGAGCTGCTCACGGATACGCTGCGCCGCATGGCCCTGTGGGTGCTGGTGATTGGGGCCGCGCTGACCATCTTCACCGATGCGGCGTTTGCCCACGCGCTACTGCGGCCCCTGCGCCAGCTTATTGTGCGCAAGCTCCAGGGCGTGCATCACCCCTCGGGCTTCTCCTTCGCCCCCCTGGAAACCAGCACCACCGACTTTCGCCGCCTCGACGACAGCCTCAGCGACATGATGCACCTGATTCAGTCGGCCTTTGAAAAGGAGCGGGAGTTTATGTCCAACGTCTCGCACGAGCTGCTGACGCCGGTGAGCATTCTGCAAACCCGGTTTGAGAATATGCTCCAGGACCCGGACCTGGGCCACGCCCACTCCCTCAAAATTGTGGAGTCGCAGAAGACTCTGTACCGCCTGCGCAACACCGTTAAAACCCTGCTGCTCATTGCCAACATCGAAAACGAGCAGTACCTGCGCGACGAGGCTGTATCCCTGGCCTCAGTGCTGGCCGACGTGACGAATGAGCTGGAAGACCGCCTGGCCCAGCGCGACATCAAGCTGCTGGAAGACCTGCAGCCTGATTACGTGGTGCCGCAAGCCAACCGGACCCTGCTGTTCACGCTGCTGTTCAACCTCGTGAGCAACGCCGTGAAGTACAACCGCTGGGGCGGCAGCATCCTGATTGAGGGTAAGATGGCGGACGGCGGCTACCGGCTTTCCGTAACGGACACGGGACCGGGTATTGCGGCCCAGCACCTGCCTCACCTCTTCGACCGGTTTCGGCGGTTTCAGGCCGGAGCTTCGGCCCCGGAGGGCTACGGGTTGGGCTTGCCCATTGCCAAAACCATTGCCGAGTTTCATGGGGCCCCGCTTACTGTCACCTCCTCGGAAGGCCAAGGCACCACGTTTGCCCTGCACTTCGCGTAGAGTTTCCTCGCAAAAAACGGAAATAGTGCCCGCTCGGAAATGCTGGTTGCCACTTTGGATTATTCCCTGGTAACCTCCCTACTGATTCCGGTTGCATTGCACCCACCTGGTCCCCTCCTAGTAGCGCAGGTTTACGCGGAGGGTAACAGCAATGTTCATAATCGTGCGCCCTTGTGGTACTGGCTCCAGCTTAACCACGACAGCTAGGCCCCACCTACGGGCTGGCCGTTGTAGTTAAGCTGGAGCCAACACTGTAAGAATGCGTTTCGGTATCAGTTGGTCGAATCAGGCAGGTTGAACAGTTGCTCGGGCTGTCGTCGAACAGAGCGTAGAAGCCGTAAATTCTGGAGGGGGTGCTTAGCCCTGCAGAAACCGGGGTATCCTGGCAGCTGGCGGGCCTGGCAAATTAGACCGACAGAGCAGGCCAAACTTTTCTGTGCCCCCGGCAGTTGACAACACATAAGCACATGCGCATGAATACAAAAAATGCTCCGGTAGACACCAACTCCCTCGTTAAATTGGCAAAGGCCCTGAGCGACCCGACGCGGCTGCGCATCCTGCAGGAAATTGCCAAAGGAACGAACAGGGGGTGCGCCGACTTGTTTGAATTCGTGCCTATCAGCCAGCCCTCCATGTCGCAGCACCTCAAGGCCTTAGTCGAGTCAGGGCTGATTGAGTCGGCCAAGGAAGGGCGCACCAAGCACCTATCCATCAACCCGGCCAAGCTGCAGGAGCTGGAAAGCTTTCTGCAGCTACTTAAAACGACGTAAACCTTCTAGCCGCCAGTCAGCCCCGATGTCTGATTGGCTTTTTTGCCACGCAAAACATTGGGCATTGCTTATGTGTTTATGCTATTTCACCTCCATCACACCCTAGTTCCCAGGGGTCTGCCTGGGAAGCCGTTCATGCCAGAATTCCTTCGCTGCACACTTCAATAGCCACCCAATATGGCAAAAAAAGCCGCTGAGGCGGGCCGTCACTAGTGAAAGCATGGGGTGAAATCACTCTTGCTGGCACCACCCGGCAATAGCCGCCAACGCTAGCCAGAGCCCAGCCTTTTACATGCCGCAAGTGTAGCCGGCGCAGGAAGTCACCTTTATAACCTGCGCTACTTATTGAGCTGGTGGTGCCTGTTCTGCAGGACGACCACCCGGCTGACACCCTACGCGGCAGCTTGGAGCTGTCCTAGCAGCCTTCCGCTTTATGCAAGCAGCCGAGGCGACTAATTTTTACTTTCTCTTTTCAAACAGAACCATGTCCTCGTCCGTCAATAACACTAGCCGCCAGCCGCAGCCAGTGGCGTATTCCATGCTGGAGCTGGCCATCGTGTCGCAGGGTACCACGCTGCAGCAGACGCTGCACCACTCGCTGGCCCTCGCCCAGGCAGCCGAAGAGCTTGGCTATAAACGCTTCTGGCTGGCCGAGCACCACAACTCCGACAACGTGGGCAGCAGCGCCACCTCCCTGCTCATTGGGTACGTAGCCGAGAATACGACCCGGATTCGGGTGGGCTCCGGGGGCATCATGCTCCCCAACCACTCACCCCTGATTGTGGCCGAGCAGTTTGGCACCCTGGCGCAGCTTTACCCCGGCCGCATTGATTTGGGGCTGGGCCGGGCGGCCGGTACCGATGGGCAAACCGCGCAGGCCATCCGCTCGGACTTTATGCAGGCGGCCCACTCGTTTCCTCAGGAAATCGGCAAAATTCAGACGTATTTCTCATCCGCCAATCGGCAGGCGGCTGTGCGCGCGCCCGTGGCCGAGGGTACCGACGTGCCCCTCTATATCCTGGGTTCCAGCACCGACAGCGCCCACCTGGCGGCCCAGCAGGGTTTGCCCTACGCATTTGCCAGCCACTTTGCCTCTACTCACCTGCTCAACGCTCTGCGGATTTACCGGGCCGAGTTTACGCCGTCGGATGTGCTGCAACAGCCTTACGTCATCGTGGCCCTCAATGCCTTCGTGGCCGATACCGATGAGGAGGCCCAGCAGCTGTTTACCAGCCTCATCCGCATGTTTGTGGGGCTGTTGACTGGCAACACGCGGGCACCCATCCAGCCACCTACGGCCATGAGCGAGGAGCTACAGGAAATGTGGCAGCACCCGGCCGTGCAGCAAATGCTGAAATATTCCTTCGTGGGCAGCAAACAGACTGTGAAGCGGCAACTGCAAGCCTTCCTGGCCGAAACTGGTGCCAATGAGCTTATTACCGCCTCCACTATGTATGCGCCCGAAGACCGGCTGAAATCCGCTCGGCTGTTTGCCGAGATTATGACGGAATTGAACGAGGGCCGCTAGGCTCGGAAGCAGCACCTTCCAGGACGGGTTTAATCAGCATAGTAATGGCCTGGGCCACCGTTGAGGAAGTAGTAAGGTGGAGTTTAAACTCCGGAAACGAGGCTGCGTATTTAGCCTATCATTCACTTCCCACTCTTCCATTCCCCATGAAAAAGCTTCTGACCCTACTGGTACTGGCTGGTGCTGCCACTACCGCGCATGCCCAGGCTGTGCAGCAGAAAACCACTGCCACCAGCACGCAAACTACCCCCAGCGGCACCACACGCACCACCACGCGCACCCACGATGTAGCCACGCCCAGCGGCAACTACCACACCACCAATAAAACCCGCACCGTAACCACACCTGCTCCGGCTGCAAGCCGCAAAACTGCCGTGGTGAAGCGGAATAACGCCCGCCGTACCACTACCACACAACGCTAGGTTCACGCGCTCTTCATGCCGGGGCTGGTAGGTTTGGCTTGTACCTGCCTGCCTCGTTTATGAAGAAGCTCCTATTATTGGTGATGGTTTTGCTGGGGCTGGCATGGCTGCTAGGCTACCTGCTCCCGCCGGCTCTGCCCAGGACCCCGCATTTGGCCGCCGTGCCAGTCGTCAAGAAGCCCGGCCACTCTGTGCCCGCTCATCCCAAGCACGTTTCCTTGCCCAGCCGGTAGGAAACACCCCGTAACCACCGCGCCCCCGGCCGCTTTAGGCAGTCGGGGGCGCGTTTCATGAGCAGGCCGCTTGGTTTAGCCCAAACCCTCGGCCGATTCGCCGGGCACTGGCTCAGCACTGCCCAGGCTGGGGGCCGGGGCCTGCTGGCCGCTGGGCGTGGGACTCAGCTGCCAACTGGCGTTCATCTCGCGCAGCCCGTGCTGAGCCGTCAGATCAAACTGACAGGGCACAATGGAAATGTAGTTATTGGCCAAGGCATATTCATCGGTATCCTGGCCCTGGTCTTCGTTCACAAAAGAGCCTATCAGCCAGTAATAGGGCCGGTTGTGGGGGTCGTGGCGCAGGTCGAACTCCTCCTGCCACTTGGCCCGGGCCTGGCGGCATAAGCGGGCCCCGGCAATGGGCTCAGCCGAGTTTTTAGGAATATTGATGTTCAGGGCCGTACCCTGCGGTATGCCGTGCTCCAGCGCCTGGCGGGTAAGGTGCTCAATCCACTCCTCCGTGTGGGAGAAGTCGGCGTTGTGGCCATAGTCGCAGAGGGAAAACCCAATGGCGGGCAGGCCCTCAATGGCTGCCTCAATGGCCGCCGACATGGTACCGGAGTACAGCACGTTCACGGCCGAGTTGGAGCCGTGGTTGATGCCGGACACTACCAGGTCGGGCCGGCGGTTTTTCAGTACCTGGTGCTTGGCTAGCTTCACGCAGTCGGCGGGGGTGCCGCTGCACTCATAGGCTTCCACGCCCTCAAAAATCCGGCTTTCATCCAGGCGCAGGGGGTGACCAATGGTTATGGCGTGGCCCATGCCCGATTGAGGCGAGTTGGGCGCCACTACCACTACCTCACCAATGCGGCGCATCACGCGCACCAGCATGGCGATACCGGGAGCGGTAATGCCGTCGTCGTTGGAAATCAGAATCAGGGGTTTGCGGGCAGTTGTAGTCACGGGCAACAGGAAGTTAAATGCACAAATGGGTACGGGCAAAGGTAGGTAAGCTTACGGCCTACGTACGCAGCCAGCGCCAACTGTGCTAACGCCCGCAGCCGGACCAGAGTTGTTAACAAGCAGGGCACTACACCCGTATAGCCTGCATGCAATTCCGTTTTTTGTCCGTTGTATTGCCGGTTACGGCTTGTTTGTGCGCGGGCCTCACCGGCTGCGACTCCACTCCGGCTGCCCGCTCAGCCACCGACCCTGGCACGCCGCCGTTTGCCACCGCCAACGGTAAGCCGGGGCCCACTACTCCCGGCTCCGCTTCGGTGGCGCGGACGGCCTCCCTGCCCCCTGCCGAAAGCGGGGCACCCCTACCCGACTCCTTGCACCTGATAAGCCCCGGCCAGGCTGGCCGCCTGCGGCTGGGCATGTCGGAAAGCCGCCTGAAGCGAGTGGTGCCGGCCCAACTGCTCACCGACACCACCTACCAGGACCAGGGCCGCACCCTGCCGGCCTACCAGCTCCGGGATGCCCAGTACCCCGATGACCCAGCTTCCACCCTGCACATGATAGAGGATGGCAAGGGCGGCTTCCGGCTGCGCCGAATCCGCATTTACTCCTCCCGCTACCGCACGGCCGAGGGCATTGGGGTTGGCTCCCCGTTCGGGGCCGCCCGCCAGAATCTGGGCCTCACCCGCATCCGAAACACGCCCGCCGGGCTGGCCGCCGTATCGGGGCAAGTGCAGATGGCCTGGGTTGTCGACCCCAACTCCCTGCCCAACAAGCCCGCAGAACAGATTCAATCCAGCGAGATTCCGCCAGCCGCCCGCATCACCGGGGTATTACTTTACCGCTAGGGCCTGATACCTACGGGTTGCATTTAGCTGCAAATATTGTACTTTGGCGAAGCTGGTGCGTTTGGCGCCGGATTTGTTTCTGTAGTTGCCCCTGGTCCGAAATTCTGCCTGTCTATGGCCCTGTTTGAAAACCGCTACCGTACGCACGATGTAGGCTTGCTCCTGTTGCGGATTGGAATAGGCGTGATGTTTACCATTCATGGCTACCCCAAGCTTACGGGCGGCGTGGAGGCCTGGACGCAGATAGGCGGCTCCATGGGCCTGCTGGGTATCAAGTTTGCGCCGGCTTTCTGGGGATTTATGGCGGCGGCGGCCGAGGCAATAGGCGGCCAGTTGCTGGCCATAGGGCTGTTTTTCCGGGTAACCTGCCTGCTGCTGCTGGCTACCATGCTGGTGGCCACCTTCGTGCACCTGCACAGCGGCGACGGATTTAACCAGTACTCCCACGCCCTGGAATCGGCCATTCTATTTCTGAGCCTGGCCTTTATTGGCCCGGGTAAGTACAGCCTCGACCAGATGCTGTTTCCCGCTCCCCGCCGCCTGTACTAGTTCGCGCCACCTGGTTTTCTGAAGCCTTAAAAGCAAGCCATTCTGTGCGCCGCATGGAGTGGCATTTGTTTTTTAGGCCACCTTTGCGCCCTGGCCGCGTCTTTGCGCTGCTTAACCCTGTTTCTATGCCGGCTACTCTCCTCTCCGCTCTTTTCCTTACCGCCGCTGTTGCTGCCCCTGCCCCCGACTGGCGCACGCCCTTCGAGAAAGGCAACGGCAACACTACCACTACCCACGCCGAGTGCATTGCCTACTATCAGCAGCTGGACGCGGCCTACCCCGAAATTCAACTGCGCGAAGCCGGCCTCACCGACAGCGGCCGGCCTTTGCACGAGGTAGTTGTATCATTGGATGGGGATTTTGACCCGGCTTCCTTGCGGGCCAAAGGTCGGCGGGTGGTGTTTATTCAGAATGGCATTCATCCCGGCGAGCCGGAGGGCATTGATGCCAGTATGATGCTGGCCCGCGACTACGTGCAGAAAAAGGAGTTGCGCCGCCAGTTGGCCGACGTGGTGCTGGTGTTCATTCCCATCTATAACGTGGATGGCTCCCTGAACCGCAACTCCACCACCCGTACCAACCAGAATGGCCCCGAAAGCTACGGCTTCCGGGGCAACGCCCGCAACCTCGACCTAAACCGGGACTACATCAAGCAGGACTCCCGCAATGCCCGCAGCTTTGCCCAGCTGTTTCAGCGCTGGCAGCCCGATGTGTACGTGGACACCCACACCTCCAACGGAGCCGACTACCAGTACACCATGACGCTCATTGCCACCCAGAAAGACAAGCTGCACCCGGCTCTCAGCCAGTACATGCAGCAGCGGCTGCTACCAGCCCTCTACGGTGGCATGGATAAAAAGAAGTGGTATCTGACGCCCTACGTAGATTTTGAGGGTCGCACGCCCGATGCGCGGGGCCTGGTGGGGTTCCTGGAAACGCCCCGCTACTCTACCGGCTACACCACCCTGTTCAATACCATTGGGTTTGTGACGGAAACGCACATGCTCAAAACCTACACGCCCCGGGTGCGCGCCACCTACGATTTTCTGGACTTGCTTATCCGCCAGGTGCACCAGGATGGGGCCGCTCTGTCCCAAGCCCGGGCCGCCGCCACCGAACAAACCCGCACTCAGCAGCAATTTACCCTAGGCTGGAAGCTGGATACCACCCAGGCCGAGCGGTTCAGCTTTCGGGGCTACGCGGGCAACCTGAAGCCCAGTGAGGTAAGCGGCTTGCCCCGCCTCTCCTACAACCGGCAAGCGCCCTACACCAAGTCTGTTCCCTACTACAATACCTTTCGGCCCACCGCTACCGTGCAGCGGCCCCGCGCCTACGTAATTCCGCAAGCCTGGGGCGAGGTGGTGGAGCGCCTGCGTCTGTCGGGCGTGCAGATGCGGGCCCTTTCCGCCGATACCGTCATCAACGGCGAAGCCTATTACATCCAGGACTACAAAACCGGCGCCCGGCCCTACGAAGGCCACTACCTGCACAACCAGGTGCAGGTGCGCACCGTGCGCCAGCCCCGGCCCTTTCTGCGCGGCGACTACGTCATTTCCCTGAACCAGCCGGCCGCGCGCTACCTCATCGAAACCCTGGAGCCCCAGGCCACCGACTCGTTTTTTGCCTGGGGATTTTTTGACAGCATTCTGCAGCAGAAGGAGTATTTCTCGGATTACGTGTTTGAGGATGTGGCCGCCGAGCTGCTGCGCCGCAAGCCCGAACTGCGTGCCCAGCTAGAGGAGAAGAAGAAAACCGACCCCGCCTTTGCCGCCAGCGCGGCCGCCCAGCTGGATTGGGTATACCGCCAGTCGGAGCACTACGAAGCCAGCCACCTGCGCTACCCCGTGCTGCGGGTGCTATAGGATTGTGTCTCTTAACGGAAGAAAGCAGCGTGCGGAAGCGGAATGTCTCGCTCGGCTGATATCTGAAGGCTACCTGTCATGCAGAGCCGGAGGCGAAGCATCTCGCGTGCTGACGATGGGTTAGCGTTACAACAGCAGCACATGAGATGCTTCCCCTCCGGCTCTGCATCACGTTCTTCTCAAACCTATCTACTTCTTTCCTGCGCCCAATGAGTTGGCGTAGTTCACGATATAAGCTAGCTCCCGGGCATCCGTGTAATTCAGCTTATTGTCTTTGGCGTACTGCTCAATGCGGCGGGAGTGGCCCTGAAAGTAGGCCAACACATCCTTTTTAGGACTGCGCAGGGCCAGCACCGTGCCGGTGGGCAAGCCCAGGAAAAAGGAATCCTGCACATCGGTATAGAAACCGACGGTGCGTCCGGGCCCGCCGTAGCCGTAGCCATAACCGTATGGGCTCGCCCCCGCCGAAATAGGCCGCTGCACCAGCCGCTCCCGCCGCAGCAGAATAACCGGCCCGCCGCTCAGCTGCTCAAAGAAGCCCGGGGCTCGAAAGTCGCTGTAGTCGTTGTTCCGGTTCCAGCGGTACACCCGAAACACCCGCACCAGCGTTGTATCGGGTCGCTCCCGGCGGCGGGGTACGGGCATGGTATAGAGCGAATTGCCCGAATAGTAGCCCTGGCGCATAGCGTAAAAATCGTCGTAGTAAAACCGCTCCCGACTCCGGTCGTACCGCTCACCCTGCACGGCAAAGCTCTGCACACTCACGGCCGGCAGGGTACGCACGGTATTGTCGGCCAGGCTCATGGTGAGGGTTTCCTCGGCGCGGTGCAGCATAATAGGCCCTACCAGCGTATCGCCGGTACTCAGCAGCACCGTGGCCCGGTTGAATTGCTGGGTGAACCCCTCGCCCCCACGCTGGGCCCGCGTAGCCAGGGGTAGCAGGAGCAACAGAAGGCAGCCGAGCATTTTTTTCATATCGGAAGAATACGAAATTCGATGGAACAACGACTACGGCAACCGCACAAACCGCCCCTGCCGGAACGCCAGCTTAAACGGCGTGAAGGGCTCATCCGAATACACATCAGCTCTTTCCGGGCCGCCGTCTGCCTCCAGGGATAAAACCTGCCGGCCCGTGTCGAACGTCATGGCCACGTTACAGATGGTCAGCTCGTTCTTGTTGCTGTGGTCTTTGACGCTGAAGACCTGGTTGTCCAGAATCAGATAATTGCCCTTCAGCTCCAGCACATAAGCCGTGTAGCCCAGACAGATGCCGCTGCCTTTTTCGTTGCCCAGCAGCAGATACATGTTGCGGCCCACCGCCCTAAGCGGATACAATTCGGTGAAGGCACACTCTATGGGTAAGTGGTACGCAAATAGCTCCCCTTCCGCATTCCGCCACTGCACCACCACGTTATCCACTGTGCCCCGCGTACCGCCCGATTCATGCGAAAAGCTGCCGACCCGCAGTTGAGCGGCATCTTGGGCAGCCGGCCCCAGCGTGAGGCCCAACTTGGTGACCTCCGCGGTGCTCAGCTGGTGCGTTTTCAAATACGCTACTATTTTCCGGGCCACCCGGCCGGCCATCTCTCCATCATCGGCTTCTCCCTGGTGGAAGCTGGCCAAGTGCTTCACTGCTTTTTTTACCTCACTGGCGGTGGGTGTTTTGTGGGTTTGGGCTTGGGCCTGGCCGCCCCAACACAGCAGGAGCCCGGCTTGCAGCAATAACCCGGCACGGAGGTACCGCTTCAGGGGAAAATACATTTAGTAGGGTTGTGGAATAAATGCTGATAGTTACTGTTTATTCCGCACAAGAAAAGGCCCCTGCCAAACAATACATTCGGCAGGGGCCCAGAGAGGTAGCACTACGGCGGCGTCTTACTCAGCTGCAGCGGTATCCGGGTGCGGGGTGCGGTCCTTGTGCAGAATGGTGTGGCCCAGCTTGTCGCGCTTGGTGGTGAGGTACCGCTCGTTGTGCTGGTTGGGCTCCACCTCAATGGCTACGGAGTCCACAATTTCGAGGCCGTAGCCGATGAGGCCAGTGCGCTTGCGGGGGTTGTTGGAGAGCAGGCGCATCTTACTAATGCCCAGGTCACGCAGAATTTGGGCACCTACGCCGTAGTCCCGCTCGTCCATACCAAAGCCCAGCTCCAGGTTGGCTTCTACCGTGTCGCGGCCCTGCTCCTGCAGCTTGTAGGCCCGCAGCTTGTTGAGCAGACCAATTCCGCGACCCTCCTGGTTCATGTACACAATCACGCCGCGGCCTTCGCGCTCAATCTGCTGCATGGCGCGGTGCAGCTGGGGGCCACAGTCGCAACGGCAGGAGCCAAAAATGTCGCCGGTAACGCAGGAACTGTGCACGCGCACCAGCACCGGCTCGGGGCCCGAAATATCGCCTTTCACCAGAGCCAGGTGCTGAGCACTAGTGGTGCGCTGGGTGTAGGCAATCAGGTCGAAGTCGCCGTAGTCGGTGGGCAGCTTCACCGAAATTTCGCGGGTAATCAGGCTTTCCTTTTCGAGGCGGTACTTGATCAGGTCCTGCACCGAAATCAACTTCAGATTCCACTTGTCGGCAATTTCGCGCAACTCGGGCAAACGGGCCATTTCCCCATCTTCCCTGAGGATTTCTACCAGCACCCCGGCCGGCTCAAACCCCGCCAGGCGGGAAAGGTCGATGGCGGCTTCGGTGTGGCCGGCGCGGCGCAGCACGCCTTCCTTACGGGCTTTGAGCGGAAAAATATGGCCCGGCTTGCCCAGCTCTTCCGGTTTGGTGTCGGGGTCGATGAGGGCTAGGATGGTTTTGCTCCGGTCGGAGGCCGAAATACCGGTGGTAACACCGTTTTTCAGCAAGTCAATGCTCACGGTGAAGGGCGTGGAGTGCAGGGCCGTGTTGCGGCCCACCATCAGCTCCAGGCCCAGCTCCTCGCAGCGCTGCTCAATGAGCGGGGCGCATACGAGGCCGCGGCCGTGGGTGGCCATAAAGTTGATAACCTCGGGCGTGGCGCAGCGGGCGGCGCAGATAAAGTCGCCTTCGTTTTCACGGTCTTCGTCGTCAACGACTACTACAACTTTGCCGGCGCGGATGTCGGCAATGGCGTCTTCAATAGAATCCAGCATGGAGCGCGGATTAAACGGATGGAGTGTGGAGGGCGCGGATTTCAGATTTCCTGGGCAGGAATCCGCGCCTTAATGCCGCTACAACCAGCAGCGGTGCCGCGAAGTTACGAAGTGTGATTTAGCGACTGAGTGATTTAGTGAGTTTGACGCTCTTGTTGAGCCTTACGCGCCGTTAGAACATCAAACTCACTAAATCACTCAGTCGCTAAATCACCATTTCACTCCTTCGCCAGCTCAGTGGCGCGGTGCTGGGCGGCCTTGATACCGGCGGTGAGGGTTTCGGCCAGGCCGCCGGCCCGAAACTCGCGCAGGGCAGCTTCGGTGGTGCCGCCTTTGGAGGCCACGGCGGCAATCAGCTCGTCGGGAGTTTTATCGGAGGTGTTGAGCAGGTGGTAGGCCCCCAGCATGGTTTGCTTGACCAGCAGTCCGGCCACCGACTCGGAGAAGCCCAGTTCCTGCCCGGCCCGCATCATGGCCTGCACGATGTAGTAGAAATAGGCCGGGCCGCTGCCGCTCACGGCCGTCACGGCATCCAGCAGGCTTTCGTCTTCCAGAAAAATGGAGCGGCCGGTGGCATTCAACAGGTTCTCAACTTGGTGCAGGCGGCTGCGCTCCACCTCCGGCGAGGCCGAAAACCCGGTGATACCCATACCCAGCAGTGCCGGCGTGTTGGGCATAGCCCGCAGCACCTGTCGGTGCCCAAGCTCGCGCTGCAGCCGGGCAATAGGAATACCAGCCATAATGGATACCACCACCTGCCCGGGCCGCAGCACGGGTTGAAGCCTAGGAGCTACTTTGCCGAAGTCCTGGGGTTTCACGGCCACAAATACCACGTCGTAGTCGCCCACGGCGGGGCTGAGCTCGGCTACGGGTAGGCCCGGGTGCGTGTCGGTGAGGCGCTGACAATGGTCGGGGTGACGGCCCAGCAGCAGCAGGTCGGGGCGGGCTACCAGGTTGTAGTGCAGAAAGGCTTTGGCGAAAGCCATGCCCATATTTCCGCAGCCCAGAATAGCAATGCGCAGTGGTTTCATAGCAGCAGCGGCCACCTGGAATAGAGCCCGGCAGCCAGCCCAACATAAGCAGGAATCCGGCAAAACCAGCGTAACCAGCTCAGCTCAGGCCCTGAAAAATGGTGATTTGCGCACCCACCCCCGAGTATTGGCTACTAATCCAACGGGTTTTTCCCTATATATTTCGGTTCGCATATTCACTCTTTCCACACGCTATGAACAAACTGGTATTGGCAGTGCTTGGCACCGCCCTACTCACCACCGCCTGCGACCAGGCGCAGAAAGTCAAAGAATCATACTCGGCCATTTCCAAGCTAAAAGATGCGGGCGAGAAGATGGAAGCTTCCATGGACGCGGCCAAAAGCCAGCGGGAGGAGCGCGTGAAGCGCGGCGACACCCTTTCCATGCCTTACAAAGAGTTGCAAGCCTATTTGCCCACCGATGTAAGCGGCTACACGGCAGCCAACCCCACCGGCCAGTCGATGAAAATGAGCGGCATTGCCTTCTCCACCGTCGGCCGCGAGTTCACCAAGGACAGCGTAACAGTGAAAACGGAAATCATTGACTACAACGGAGCCAACCAGCTGTACCAGGGTGCCTCGGCTATGCTGGGCCTGGGCCTGGAAAGCGAGGATGATGAACAACTCACCAAGTCGGCTTCCCTGGGCATCGACGGAGCCTCCGGCATGGAAACTTACCGCAAGAAAGACCGCCAGGCCGAGCTCATGCTAGCCGTAGGGGGCCGCTTTCTCATCAAAGTAACCGCCGATAAGCAGCCAGATACGAAGCTGGTAGAATCGGTAGCCAAGCAAATGCAGCTGGAAAAACTGGCAGAACTGTAAGTAAGAACTTAGAGCTAAGAGCCGAAAGACGAACTGTCATCCTGAGCGCAGCGAAGGACCTTATTGCGAATGAACGGCTTTCGTAATAAGGTCCTTCTGCGCTCAGAATGACGGTTCAGCGCTTGGCCCTGACCTCTTGGTTCTACTTTCTCAGTTCTCAACTCTCCCTCTTCACTGCTTGTGCTGAAAGCGTTGGGTAGGCTCCCAGACCGTGGTTTTTACGCCGCCCAGGAAGCGCCATAGTCCCAGCAGCAAGGCCCCATTCATGCTGTAGAAGTGCGTGATGAAGCGCAGTGGCCGCAGGTGAATACCCAGCCGGTGCAAGGCCCCGTCAAACAGCAGCAAAGCTGGTGCGGCCAGTTGCCCAGCCAGTAGCAGTTGGTAGAACCAGCCGGACCCGCGCACTACCAGCACTGCGTTGCAGAGCAGCATAAGTAGCAATAGCAGCGGCGTAAGCCAACGTAGCACCTTGTGCGACCAGTAGGCAAAACTCACGCCCCGCCAGGGTGGCCAGAGCAGGCGCCGGAAGGCCACCAGGTTCTGGAAGTTGCCCGTTGAAATGCGCGCCTTACGCCGGAATTCTTCCGGCAGCTTGTCCGAAACATCCTCGTGGCAGACGGCCGCCAGCTCATTAATGGCCTGAAACCCATCCTGCAGCACGGCCATGGAGATGAAGAAGTCATCGACGATGAAGGAGGCCGGGGCCGGGTGGTAGCAGCTGCGCCGCACGGCAAAGCAGCCCCCAAAAGCCCCAATCATGCTGCCCCATACCATGCCCTCCTGGTACTTAATCAGGTTTTCACGCTCCAGATAGGCCTTTTCCTGCCCCGAAATACCTTCTTTGCGGTGGTCGGGGTTGAGGATGTTGCCGCCCACCTGCCCAATAGCCGGGTTGCGGAAATGCTTCACTAGCTCGTAGAGTGTATCGGGCGTGAAGAACACGTTGGCATCGGTAAGCACCAGCACCGGGGCCGTTGCCTCCCTAGATAGGGCCTCCATTACGCCGGGCTTGCCGGTGCGCTGCCCAAACGGGCGAAACTGCAGTTGCGGGTACTGCCGGGCCAGTTGCTCCACCAATGCGTTGGTGCGGTCCGAGGAGTTATCGGAGCCGATGTAGAAGGTGAGTTTTTCCAGCGGATAGGTGGTGGAGAACGTGGAGCGAATTTTCTCCTCTATCACCTGCTCCTCATTGTACACGGCCAGCAGAATATCTACCCGGGGTAGCTCGGGGCTGCCGGGCACATATATCTGCTGATTTTGGCGGCGGCCCCGGGCCAAACGGCTCAGCAGCACTGGAAATAGCACGTAAGTGTGCGCTACCAGCCCCAGCCCGCCCCAGAGGCCTGCCGCCGCTACGGCCTCAACGAGCGGTAGCACGGGGCGCGGGCTGAAGAATAGTGTACAAATCCTGAAAGCTCTCCACCACGCGCCGGTTGTCATAGAGGCGGGCAATGGTGCGGGCGGCTTCCTCCCCAATGGCCTGCTGGTCCAGCTCGCCCCGGTAGTAGCGGCCCAGGCGCTCTACCCACTCCGAGGGCTCGTCGCAGAGCACAATATCAAAGCCGTCGCGCACGTGAATACCCTCCGAGCCCAGGCCCGTGCTCATGATGCACTTGCCTAGGGCCATGCCTTCAATAATTTTGATGCGCATACCGCCCCCACTCAGCAAGGGTACCAGCATTAGCTCGTACTCCTGCATAAACTGCTGGGCTGACTCCACGAAGCCGTGCACCGTCACGCCGGGCAACTGCAGCTGCCGGATGCGCTCCGGCGTGTCTTTGCCGGCAATGTGCAGTTCCAGCTCGGGGTAGTTCGCCTTGGCCTGGGGCCATACTTCCCGCAAAAACCAATCGAGGCCTTCCAGGTTGGGCAGCCAGTTCAAGGAGCCAATCATGAACAGGGTACGCGGCCGGGGCCGGATACGGGCGTCGCGCTGGAACCGACCCAGGTCTACGCCGGCGGGCACAAACACCACCGGCTCCTGGCACCCCAACTGGCGCAGGCGCTTCTGATCGGGCTCGGTAATGGCCGCTACGGCGCTAAAACGGGGCAATACGGCGTGCTCAAATTGGCGGAGCCGCCGCGCCAGGTGGCGCAGATACACCCGCTTGAGCACGTTGTTTTCCCTCTCGGCCAGCATTTGCCAGATGGTGTACTCCACGTTATGAGCCCGCAGCACCACCGGCAGCGCAGGGGCCAACTGCTTTATCGTATCCACGTACCAAGCCACAAAGGTGCCCTCTACCTGCACGGCGTCAAACGGCTCCGCCTTCAGCAACTCGGCTAGTTTGGCCTCCACGGCGGGGTTTACAAACCGCTCCACGTTGTAGGGCAGCTTGCCCAGCAGCAAATTGCGCAGGGCCTTCACCGGCGAGAGGTTGGTATCTACTTCTACCGTAACCAGGCGCACGTTGGGGCCCAGGTGGTCGAGGGCGGTAGCGGGCTGGTGGTGCTTGGGCGTATTGAGGGCCAGCACCGTTACGCGGTGCCCGGCCCGGGCCAGTCCGGCGGCCACGTCGTACATGGCAATGGCGCCCCCGTCGTGGGGCGGGTACGGTACGCGCGGACAAAGCTGCAGAATATGCACGGGCTGAAAGCAAGCTGGTAGGCCCACAAAACTACGAAGCGCCGGCCGTGAACCTAATTCCGCGCCGGCCAGCCTGCAACTCTGGCCCCTGCTATAGGGAAGCGCGCGGAATAACGGTGCCCAGCATGTTGCCTAGTTGGTCGTCCATCTGCTTTAGTAGCTTGATGGTTTTCATTATCTCCACCATCTCCTCATACACAGTAGACTTTTGTAAGGCGCTCATCTGTTCTGCCAGGGCGCGCTCCACATTTACCTTGTTCAGGCGCAGAATGGCGTTGTCGCAGGCGGTTTGTAGCAAGTCCAGCTCCCGGGGCACGTAAATCTGGTGGGTAGTCCAGTTGGGGCTGAGTTCGTACTTCTCGGTAGCCAGCTCGGCCACTAAACTGCGGATATCGGAGCGGCCGTGCTGGATGAGGGTGCGCACTTCGGGCCAGCGGCCCTGCTCCAGTTCCTCCCGGCACAGGTGCAGCAAATCGGCGTAGAGGCCGGTTTTGAAGGCCGTATCCTCCAGTTGCTCCAGCAGGTACTGAGCCACCGAAACCTCCGGAGCCAGGGGCTGGGGCGAGTACAGCAGCAGCAGGCGCACCACCTCCCGCTCACACTGCTCCAGCACGTCGGGCACCGGCTCCAGTTCCTCCCGGGTGAGCGTTTGCAGGTCGCCGCCCCCGCCCATCAAATCCTCCGGCGACGCGCCGTACATCAGGGCTTCGGCTTCTTCCTCGGGGGTGAGCTGGCGGTTGCTGGGGGCTGAGGACTGGGAGCTGGGTTTTGAAGCGGAGCTGCTGCCAGAACTGGTGGCCGCCCCGCCGCTGCCCTGGCCGCCGGGCGCTTTCTGGGTGGTGTTGCGCACCAGCTTGTTGTACTCCGTAATGAGCACCTGCTCATCAATGCCGAACGCCTGGGAGGTCTGCTGCAGAAACACCTGCCGCTTGATTGGATCGGGCACTTTGCTGATGCTCTGCAGCACCTCCCGGATGGCCTCGGCCTTCTTCACCGGATCGTGGGCGGCTTCCCGGCTTACCAGGTCAGTTTTGAACTGGATGAAGTCCTGGCTGGCGTTTTCCAGGTGCTCCCGGAAACGCTGGTCGCCCACTTTACGGATGTAGCTGTCGGGGTCGTCACCGTCCGGAAACAGCACCACGCGCACGTTTAGGCCGCCTTCCAGCAGCATGTCAATCCCGCGCAATGAGGCCCGGATACCCGCCGCGTCGCCGTCGTAGAGCACCGTTACGTTATCGGTATAGCGCTTCAGCAGCCGGATTTGCCCATCGGTGAGGGAGGTTCCCGAGGAGGCCACCACGTTCTTGATGTCGCCCTGGTGCAGGCTCAGCACGTCCAGGTAGCCCTCCACCAGGTAGCACAGCTCCTCCGTCCGAATGGCCTGCCGCCCCTGGTAGAGCCCGTAGAGCACATCCGACTTATGATAAATATCCGACTCGGGCGAGTTCAGGTACTTGGCCGTTTTGTCGTTGGGCTTGAGCGTGCGCGCCCCGAAGCCGATGACGCGGCCCGATACGTTGTGAATCGGGAACATCACCCGGCCCCGGAACCGGTCGTAGCGCCGGCCGGTATCCTGGCCTTGGTCGTCTTCGCGGCGGATGACGAGGCCGGTTTTCTCCAGGTACTTCTGCTCGAAGCCCGCCGCCGTGGCCGACTTCAGCAAATCATCCCACTGGTCCAGGGAGTAGCCCAGCTCAAAGGTTTTGATGGTGGTCTGGTTGAGGCCCCGCTGGCGCAGGTAGCTCAGCCCGATGCCCTGGCCCTCGTCGGTATTCAGCAGCAGGCGGTGGTAGTGGTCCTTGGCCCAGTTGGATACGATGTACTGGGAGTCCTTTTCGTTCTGGGCCAGCTGCTGCTCGGGAGTTTTTTCTTCCTCCTCCACATCAATACCGTATTTTTTGGCCAGATATTTCAGGGCTTCCACGTAGCTGGTGCCCTCAATATCCATGATGAACTGCACCACCCCGCCCGCCTTGCCGCAGCCAAAGCACTTGTACAGGCCCTTGGCCGGCGCCACCGAGAAGCTCGGTGACTTTTCGTGGTGAAACGGGCAGCAGGCCCACATATTCTGGCCCTTGCGCTTCAGGGAAACAAAGTCGCCCACCACCTCCACAATGTCGGCGTGGTGAATAATCTGATCAACGGTTTCCTTGGGGATGCGGGCCATAGGGCCGCAAAGGTAGGCAGTGCGTAAAGCTTGCCGCTATTTTTGTTGCGGGTCTGTTGGACTTACCACACCTCTTGAAGTCGCAACGTTTCCCCTTGTAATTTCAGCTACAGCCTTAGTCAGTCGTTGAAACGAACGGCATTCCAAAGCCAGTTCAGCATTCAGATAGGCCGTGAAACTAGCTTGGTCAGTTGTTTCCTTGTAAATCGTGCCTGCTGGCATCTGACGGGTTAGCCATTCTTTCACGCCACGTTTCCCCTCAATCGGGTAGTCGCGTACCAACACGTTAGGCAAGGAGGCCACGTTTGGGGCAATGGTAGGCAAACTAGCCACGAGCCACTCTTCATATTCACGGTAAGCAAATACTACAGCCACTGGATACGGAAGTCCAAAAGCTGCAAAGTCGGAGGCTAGCGCCCAAGCTTCATCACGGGGGCATCCATCCTCCATATCAAGCAGTACCAGCACGCCGTGGCATTTACCATCATTCATTTTGATGCGTAGAGCTTCGGCAAAGTTCCTCAGCTTCTTACGCAAGGCGGGCAACTCCCCTACTTTCATTGGATCACCCGGCATCCAATCAAAGTCGTGATTTTGCTGAAACAGTTTTCGAAGTAACACGGGCACGGCTGTCACATCACCGGGACCTTCCACGAGTGCAATCAGTCGCTTCATACAGCCGCTGAAGAATCAGTAGTAGCCTCGGGCTGGCGGTGAAGGCCCTCAGAGCGAAGTAGCTCACCGGGTGAGAATAGTCGCTGCCGAATAATCTCAGCTTGATCAGCAGCCAGTTCACCGGCTTTAGTTTCACCATCTATTTTCTCCACTACCACAAATGATTCAGGCGGCAGAAAATCAAGCAGATCAGGGCTATGTGTTGTCAACAATAATTGTTGACGAATGCTAGCTTCCTGAAACAACTCCGCCAACACTGCCAGCATTCCCGGATGAATATTCACTTCAGGCTCTTCGATAGTCAAGAATGGATATAATGGCATGATTGCATTACCAATTTTTCGTTGATTAAGAGCCGCTAAAATCCCCAAAACTCTTAAAGTTCCATCTGATTCTTGGCCTAAATCCGCTTTCCTTACGTACCCTGCATTGTTTTTATAATGTAGATAGGTTACGAGGTAGCTTCCCGTCGTCTCAACGGAAAAATCCGTAATACCAGCCACTAATCTGGCAAGTGTTTGACGCATATCATCAGCTGACCTCCTATGACGATGCAGATACTGCAATACAGCAGATAAATTTTGGCCACTCTCGTCGAAGGGTGTTTCTTGGACCATTCGCTGCGGCGCACGAAGTTGAATAGGATTTAGTATATAAAATAAAGAGTCATCGATCAATCGTTGAAAAGTCCATCCATAACGTCTAACATGTAATCTATCGTCTAATAAATCAAGTTGCTTTTCAGGCTTTCTTGAATTTCTTTCAATATTATCCATAAGGAACATCATTCCTGAGGGACCATGCAATTTACTAGTTAATGTAGCACGAACAGGTGATTTTGACTTAACCACTTGTTTTTTACCACCATTTATGATAGCAACATTATCTCCATTCTTACTAACACTAATAAGTATACTTGTTTTTCCTTCTAATAATAATTCCTCCTTTTTAACATAAAAAGCTTGCTGTGCATGAGATGATAAGACAAAATCATAGCTCATCTCATTTCCAGCATCATTAGATACAGTTATTCCTAAGCTGATATCAGTTGTTTTACTTCCAGAAGTCCAACGGCGCAGTACGGTCATGCCCTCTCTGTCTAGAATAGCCTGATCCAGTCCACGAGTGAAACAGTCCCGCAAGAAGCGCAGAGCGTCTACCACATTGCTTTTGCCTGAACCGTTTGGCCCGATAAGGACCGTGAGTGGCCCCAGAGCAATATCGACCTCCCCAATACTGCGGAAGTTCTTGATGCGCAAACGGGTGAGCCGAAATGGAAGTGCTTTATCAGCCATAAATCAAGAAACGCTGTGTGCTGCAAGGTACAGACAGTTGCTACAAAATCATGATTGCAGACTGAAGTGGCACCCCTACCAAAAGCCAACGACCCGCAACCACCGCCCCGGTTTCCGGGTTATCTTTGCACTTTGCTTACCGATTTTCCTCGCCGACTATAATGGAACCCATCACCAAAGAAGCCGTCCTCAAGGCCCTGAGCTACGTGGAGGAACCCGACCTGGGCAAAGACCTCGTGACGCTCAACATGATTGAGGACGTGCAGATTGACGGCCGCCGCGTCTCGTTCACGGTAGTTCTTACCACGCCCGCCTGCCCCCTCAAGCAGCTTATCCACGACGCCTGCGAGCGGGCCATCCACACGATGGTGGACAAGGACGCCGAAGTGGTGATTGTCATGACTTCGCGCGTGACCACCATGCGCCAGAACCGTGACCTGCTGCCCGGCGTGAAGAACATCATTGCCATTGCCTCGGGCAAGGGCGGCGTGGGCAAAAGCACCGTCACGGCCAACCTGGCCATTGCCCTGGCCAAAACCGGCGCGAAAGTGGGCCTCGTGGACGCCGATATTTCCGGCCCCAGCATGCCGCTGATGTTTGGCGTGATGGACGCCCGCCCCCACGTATTCCAGGGCCCCGATGGCAAAAACCTCATCCAGCCGGTAGTGGCCCACGGCGTGAAGCTGATGAGCATCGGCTTCCTGGCCCCGGCTGAGTCGGCCATTGTGTGGCGCGGCCCGATGGCGTCCTCGGCCCTCAAGCAGTTCATCACGGAAGTAGACTGGGGCGAACTGGACTACCTGCTCCTCGATATGCCCCCCGGAACCTCCGACATCCACCTGACCATGGTGCAGACGGTGCCCGTAACCGGCTCCCTCATCGTGACCACGCCCCAGAAAGTAGCTTTGGCCGACGCCGAGAAGGGCCTGCAGATGTTCCGCTTGCCGCAAATCAACGTGCCGGTGCTGGGCATAGTGGAGAATATGGCCTGGTTTACGCCCGCCGAGCTGCCCGATAATAAGTACTTCATCTTCGGGGAAAGTGGCGGCGTAGGACTAGCAGCCAAGCACGAGGTGCCGCTGCTGGGCCAGATTCCGCTGGTGCAGAGCATCCGCGAAAACGGTGACCTGGGCACGCCCGCCATCCTGCAGGAGAACACCCCGGCCGCCGCAGTCTTTGCCCAACTGGCCGAAGATTTGGCCCGGCAGGTAAGCATCCGTAACGCCATGGCCCCCAAAACGAACATCGTGGAGATGAAGTCGTAATTGGCTGAACACGGAATAGTCAGACCGTCATGCTGAGCGAAGGCGGAGCCGCAGTCGAAGCATCTCTACCGCTTCGTTGCAATGCTAGTAATTAGCCAGAGGTAGAGATGCTTCGGCTTCGCTCAGCATGACGGCCTATCCCTTACGTTCTTCACAGCCACCTTTCCCCTGAACTTCTGCCTGCTTCGGCCGGTTTACCGTAGCGTCGGCTGAATGTTCTACCTTTGCTTTCGTATTGCCGACGCTGGCAGGCGTTTTGCCGCCCACCCAGCGTACAACCCGTGAAATTCCCGTTATGACCGTATCAGCTGCCGTGGAAACCCATCCGCTCCTGCCCCGCATCGAACAGGCCCTGGACACTATCCGGCCTTACCTGGCCGCCGACGGGGGCAACGTGCGCGTGCTGGATATCACCCCGGACATGGTGCTGCGCCTGGAGCTGCTCGGTGCCTGCGGTACCTGCCCCATGTCGCCGATGACGCTGAAAGCCGGCGTGGAGGAATCGGTAAAGAAAGCCGTGCCCGAAATCCGCGCCGTGGAGGCCATCAACCTCACGCCCATGTCGGCCCAGCCCGCCGGCCAGACTGGCCACCCCCAGTCGCCCGCGCCGGTACCCACGCCGCAGTTCTAAGCTTTTCAGGTTACACACAGCAGCGCCCCGCTCCTGCCGGCTTTCCGGTTGGGGCGGGGCGCTGTGGGTTTAAAGGAGCTGAATCTGGTATTACTCGGCTTCCTTCCCCCGCTTGTTCTTTAGCTCTTCAATATCCGTTAAGTCTTTGGGGCGGGCACTCGTTGCTTTGTCAGTCAGCAAATCCTCATAACCGATAAAAGCAACTTCCACTCCGCCCAAATCTACTATTTCTCGCTTCGCAAAAGCGGCGGAAAACCGCATTAAGGATTTTAGCTCAGGTAGTAGGTCGAGTGTAAAATCCTCGAATTCATACTTGAAAAATGACTTTCTAGGATTAGGTTCCTGTTCATTTCTGAAGCTTGAAACATCTTGGCCAAGTACCTCCAGAGCATTCAGCAGATTGAAATAGTTTGTATAGGATGGATTGTACCAGAAATCCAAGTCCGGCTTAGCAGCAACTGCGCCGGATGGAAGCATGGAATGTCTAAAATATCCGTGCAACGCAACAGCGGCACCACCAACAATCATGTAGTCTACAGAATTTTCCTGTAATGCTAAACAGACTCTTGCAATAGACTTCAGCAGATTACTTTCCACTCCCAACACGCTTATTCTTCGTCGAAACGCCAGTTCTCAACGCAGCCATGAGTTGCTCAAACTGAAGCATCTTCTCACTTGGCGCAGCAGAAGTATCCATATTATCTTCTGTCTTTAAAGCCAGAAAACTAGTATGTCGGGTCAGTTTTTCCATGAGTGAAAAGCCTATTGAAAATTACAGTATTTACTCCCTCAACGACGCTCTATCAGTTACTGTTCAGATGTAAGCCACGGAATGTAGCTGTCAGCCACTTGCATAAAGATAGCAGCTTCTGTTCGTTCATCCGTTCCACCCCACCAGCCGCATTCCGCCCACCGCCGTTACCTTTGCCGCTCCTACCACCAACCACCCCGCCCGCATGGCTAACCCGAACGACCCCACCCTGCACTCCTGGATTGATATTGCCCCCGGCAGCGACTTCCCCATTCAAAACCTGCCGTTTGGCGTGTTTGAGACGGAGGAGCGGGGCCCCCGGCTGGGCGTGGCCATCGGCGAGTATGTGCTGGATCTGTACGCCGTGTCGCAGTTCGGCTTTTTTGAGGATGTGGAACTGGGCGCCAAGATGCCCAAGGTGTTCCGCCGCCGCTCCCTCAACCAGTTCATTGCCCTGGGCCGGCCGGCGTGGCGGGCCGTGCGCCAGCGCGTGTCGGAACTGCTGCGCCACGACAACGCCGCGCTGCGCTCCGATGAGGTGATGCGCGAGTGTCTGCTGCGCCAGAGCGAGGTGCGGATGCTGCGCCCCGTGAAGCCCCACAACTACACTGATTTTTACAGCAGCATCGAGCACGCTACCAACGTGGGCATCATGTTCCGGGACCCGGCTAATGCGCTGCTGCCCAACTGGCGCCACATTCCCATTGGGTACCACGGCCGGGCCAGCTCCATTGTGGTGAGTGGCACCGATATCCGCCGGCCCAACGGGCAGCGTACGGCCCCTGATGCTGCCGCACCGACTTTCGGGCCGTCGCAGCAGCTGGATTTTGAGCTGGAAGTGGGCTTTATCGTGGGCAAGGGGACCAACCTGGGCGAGACGGTGCCGATTCAGTACGCCGAGGAGCACATCTTCGGGCTGGTGCTGTTTAATGACTGGAGCGCCCGGGATATTCAGAGCTGGGAATACGTGCCGCTGGGGCCGTTTCTGGGTAAGAGCTTCGGCAGCAGCGTGTCGCCGTGGGTGGTTACGCTGGATGCGCTGGAGCCCTTCCGGGTGGCCGGGCCGGTGCAGGAGCCCGAGCCGCTGCTGTACCTGCGCCAACTGGACAAGCACAACTTCGACGTGAACCTGGAGGTAGCCATCCAGCCTGAAGGCGGACCGGAAACCACCGTGTCGCGCTCCAACTTTGGGCTGATGTACTGGAGTATGGCCCAGCAGCTCACCCACCAAGCTTCCAACGGCTGCAACCTGCAAGTCGGCGACCTATACGCCTCGGGCACCATCTCGGGCGCTACGCCCGACTCTTTGGGCTCCATGCTGGAGCTGGCCTGGCGCGGCACCCGCCCGGTGCCGCTGGCCGATGGCTCGGAGCGCAAATTTCTGCTCGACGGCGACACCGTGACTATGCGCGGCTACTGCGAAAAGGATGGGCTGCGGATTGGCTTCGGGGAGGTCACGGGCAAGGTGCTGCCAGCCCCCTCACTCTAGTACAAAACCTTTTTATAGTCCAGCTTAACTACCCGGTTTCCATCAGGAGGCCGGGTAGTTTGTTTTTGCCCTTTACCCTACCATTAAGCTTCCATCTGCACTACGTATTTATAGCAGAACACCTAGTATAAATACCCATTTAAACTCGCGTATTGCCCTATTTACAACTTTACCGGCAGAGGCAAGTACACTTTACTTCTCTTACCGACTACCTACTTGGCCAGAAGGCGCCTGCTCTTTTGGACAAGTGTGGAGTCGGCGAAAACAAAAACCCATCCGTCCCTAAAATACAATTCTATGCTCGCAATGGAATACCGGGGCCCCAAGAGGGTCCGCGCCGTGCAAAAGCCCATGCCCGAAATCAAGCACCCGCAGGATGCCATTGTGCGGGTGCTGCGCACCTGCATCTGCGGCTCCGACTTGCACCTGTATAATGGCAACGTACCTGATACCCGCGTGGGCTCCACCTTCGGCCACGAGTTTGTGGGCGAGGTAGTGGAAATTGGCTCCGAAGTGACCAAGCTCAAAACCGGCGACCGGGTAATTGTGCCCTTCAACATTGCCTGCGGTGAGTGTCACTTCTGCCGTCAGGGCATGTTTGGCAACTGCCACGAGTCCAACACGGAGGCCACGGCCGTGGGCGCTATTTTCGGCTACTCGCACACAGCGGGTGGTTTTGATGGTGGCCAGGCCGAATACACCCGGGTGCCCTATGCCAACGTGGGACCCACCGTAATTCCGGAAGGTATGGACCTGGATGATGCCGTGCTGCTCACCGACGTGGTGCCCACCGGCTACCAGGCCGCCGAAATGGCAGGTATCCAGACCGGCGACACGGTGGTGGTGTTTGGAGCCGGGCCGATTGGCATTATGGCGGCCCGCTGCGCCTGGCTGTTCGGGGCCGGCCGCGTGATCATCATCGACCAGGAAGATTACCGCCTGGAGTTTGCCCGCAATTACTCCTACTGCGAGGCCTATAACTTCCGGGAAATGAACGACCCGGTGGTGTTCATCAAGAAGATTACCGACTGGATGGGGGCCGACTGCGTGATTGACGCCGTGGGTGCTGAGGCGGCCGGCAATGTCATGCAAACCATTACGGGCCGCAAGCTGCTGCTGCAGGCGGGTTCGGCCACGGCCCTGCACTGGGCCATCAACTCCGTGAAGAAAGGGGGCGTAGTGAGCATTGTGGGTGTGTACGGCCCCACCGACAACCTGATTCCGATTGGTAACGTGCTCAATAAGGGCCTCACCATCCGGGCCAACCAAGCCTCGGTGAAGCGCCTGCTGCCGCGCCTCATTGACCACGTGCAGAATGGTGTGTTGAACCCCAAAGGCCTGATTACGCACCGCCTGCCACTGGAAGAAGTGGCCGACGGCTACCGTATGTTCTCCGCTAAGCTGGACAACAACATCAAAACCGTGTTGCTCCCTCCCACCGCTAACCAGTAACGCTGCCCTTATCATGGAAAACAAGCGAATCGACCCCACCCAGATTAAAGGCTGGGGCATAGATGCCGACCCCAAAAACGACCCCACTTACCCCATGCGGGACCGGATGAACGTGGGTGAAGACCCCGACAGCAAGCACCGCCCCGACCATCTGCAGCCGGTAGAAACGGAAGTGCTGCGGTCCATCGAGCGGCCCAACGTGTCGGCCGTGTTTGGTACGCCAGCCCCGCCGCGCGGCCTCAGTGGCCTGATTCGGCGGGCAGCTTTCCACTACAGCGAAAACCGCTACCGCCACTGGCTGCCGCTCATCGTGGCCGACCGGGTAAATGTGGTGGAAGGCATTGTAGGAGACTTAGCCCATGGTAAAGTACCCAACATCTGGGCCGAAAAAGGCTACGATGTGGAGTGGAAACACAACCGCACTGCCTTCATTACCAAAATGTCTATCATTGGGGCCGTGACGGCCGGTGTAGTTGTGTGGCTGGCCTCGGATGGCAAGAAGAAAAAACGTAATAAAAGAGATTATTTGAGCCGGTTTTAACAGTTGGCCCTAACCGCTCTTTTAGCTGTGTTTTAAACAACAAAGCCTCAGCTTGTCAGCTGAGGCTTTGTTGTTATCTAGCCATTATTGACGCAGTAATTGTACAATAGACCGACTAGGGTTACTTCTTGCCCTTGATGATTTCGTCTACTACAGCGGGGTCGAGCAGGGTCGTGGTGTCGCCTAAGGAGCCGGTTTCGCCTTCGGCTACTTTGCGCAGGATGCGGCGCATGATTTTGCCGGAGCGGGTTTTGGGCAGACCCGATACAATCTGAATCTTGTCCGGCTTGGCAATCTTGCCGATTTCCGCTACCACGGTTTCGATAATGCTGGCTTCGATGTGCTGGCGGTCAGCCTCCCGCTCGGGTACACCCTCGGGGCAGATAACGTAGGCGTAAATGCCCTGGCCCTTCACATCGTGCGGGTAACCCACCACAGCCGATTCGACAACGTGGGAATTCTGGTTAATGGCGTTTTCGATTTCGGCCGTGCCGAAGCGGTGGCCCGATACGTTTATCACATCATCCACGCGGCCTATGATGCGGTAGAGGCCGTTTTCGTCGCGGCGGGCCCCGTCGCCGGTGAAGTAGTAGCCGGGGTAGGTGCTGAAGTAGGTCTGCACGGCCCGCTCATGGTCGCCGTAGGTAGTGCGGATGATGGCCGGCCAGCTTTGCTTGATGGCGAGGTAACCTTCCTGGTCGTTGCCTGCGATTTCCTGGCCTTCTTGAGTGAGCAGCACGGGGTGTACGCCAGGCAGCGGCAAGCCGGCCCGAGCGGGTACCGAGGGCGTGATGCCAGCCAGCGCCGAAATCATGATGCCGCCAGTTTCCGTCTGCCACCAGGTATCCACAATGGGGCACCGCTCCTTGCCCACGTGGGTGTGGTACCAGTGCCAGGCCTCCTCGTTGATGGGCTCCCCCACCGAGCCCAGCACCCGCAACGAATCAAGCGAGTAGCTGAGCACGTTATCCAGGGGCGAGGCCATGAGGCTGCGGATGGCCGTAGGCGCCGTGTAAAAAATGCTAACCGAGTGCTTGTCAATCACCTCCCAAAAGCGGCCGGCATCGGGGTAGGTGGGCACGCCCTCGAACATGAGCGAGGTGCTGCCGGCCAGCAGCGGGCCATAGAGCAAGTAGCTGTGGCCCGTTACCCAGCCCACGTCGGCGGTGCACCAGTAGATGTCGTTTTCCTCCACCTGAAACACGTTGCGGAAGGTGTAATCGGCCCACACCATGTAGCCGGCGGTGCTGTGCACGACGCCTTTGGGTTTGCCGGTGCTACCGGAGGTGTACAGGATAAACAGCGGGTCTTCGGCGTCCATTTCCTCGGCGGGACAGGTTTTGGCCACGCCCTCCACTTCCTCGTGATACCACACGTCGCGGCCTTCCTCCATCTGCACGGGCCAGCCCAGGTGCTCCACCACAATCACGCGGCGCACCGAGGGGCAGGTTTCCAGGGCCTCATCCACCACGCGCTTCACCGGAATCTGCTTGGGGCCGCGGTTGAGGCCGTCGGCAGTCAGCACCACGCTGGCCTGGGCATCATTCACCCGGTCGGCAATGGCGGTGGCCGAGAAGCCGGCGAAAATCACCGAGTGTACCGCCCCAATGCGGGCGCAGGCCAGCACGGCCACGGCCAACTGCGGAATCATGGGCATGTAGATGCACACCCGGTCGCCTTTCTCCACGCCGTTGTTGTGCAGCACATTGGCAAACTGGCACACCTGCTGGTGCAGCTCGCGGTAGGTCAGGCGCAGGTGGCGCTGCTTGGGGTCGTTGGGCTCCCAGATGAGGGCCAGCTTGTTACCGCGCGTAGCCAAGTGGCGGTCCAGGCAGTTCTCGGTGATGTTGAGGCGGGCACCCTGAAACCACTCGTTGCGGCCGGCGGGCATGTCGGAGCTGAGGACCTTGTCCCACTTGCGGCGCCAAGTGAAGGGGGCGGCCACTGAGGCCCAAAACTCTTCGGGATGGTTGATACTGAGGTGGTAGGCTTCGTGGTAGCCTTCGATGCTACGGATGCGGGCGTGGTCGGGCATGGGTGGCACGGGGGTTATGATGGGGGCTTGAGTTGGCAAAAGATACGGGTTTGGAATGGCTGGCGGCCCTTAGGCGGGCGTATTCAGCAGGTTTTTTACCGTGGTCATGAGTTGGCGGGTGCTGAAAGGCTTGGGAATATACAGGTCAGCCCCGGCGTCGTAGCCCTTCTGAATGTCGGCCTCCTTGCTCTTGGCCGACAGGAAAATGACGCGGGTACCGGCCCGGTCGGGGCGCTGGCGCAGATGGCGGCACACCTGGTAGCCGTCCACGTCGGGCATCATCACGTCCAGCAGCACTACGTCGAAGGCCGTTTCGTTCACGGCGGCCAGGGCCTCGGTGCCGTTGCGGGCAATGCTGACCTGGTAGCCACTTTTGCGCATCAGAAACTCCAGGGACATGACGATGTTGGGTTCGTCATCGACAATGAGAATGTGGGGCGTCGTTGACATGGGAAGGGTTTGTTTTCGGGGAAAAGAGCGGTATTCTGAGCAAAGGCGAGTTATGAGGCAGTTTGGGCAGGATGAACGTCATGCTGAGCTTGTCGAAGCATCTCTACCAGGAGTAGATAAATAGTATTGTAACGAAGCGGTAGAGATGCTTCGGCAGGCTCAGCATGACGTTCATTCTATTTTTCATTATCGATTAAGAAAGGCAGTTCCACTGAAAACCGGGCCCCTTGCTCGGGCTGGCTTTCCACCCAGATGCGGCCGGCGTGTAGCTCCACGATTTTGCGGGTGATGGCCAGGCCCAGCCCCGAGCCCTCGGGCTTGCGGATGGTTTGGTGGCGGGCCTGGAAGAACTTGTCGAAGATGAGCTGGTGAAATTCGGGGGCAATGCCTTTGCCGTTGTCCTGCACCGTGACGCGCAGGGCCTCCGGCAGCACTTCCACGCCCACCGCAATGCGCCCCGAACCATCGGGGCGGCACGATTTTACGGCGTTGCTGAGCAGGTTCACCAGCACCTGCATCAGCCGGTCCCGGTCGCCGGGCAGCGGGGGCAGAGCGGGCGGCACGGCCAGGTCCAGCTGAATCTGCTTGTCGCGCATCAGCTGGCCCACCGCCTCCAGGGCATCGGTTACCACGTCGGCCACATCCACGGCCTCCACTTCCAGCCTGGCCTTGCCCGATTCGTACTTTTCCAGATCCAGCACCAGCGTAATCAGCCGGCTCAGCCTTTCCGATTCTTTGGTGATGGTGAGCAGAAAACGTTGGCGTTCCTCTTCCTCAATGTCGGGGTTGTCGGAGAGGATTTCGGCCAGAGCCCGGATGCTGGTGAGGGGGGTGCGCAGCTCGTGGGTGACGGTGTAAAGGAATTCATCCTTATGGTGGTCGAGCTCCTGGAGTTGGTCGTAGGCCTGCTGCAACTCCTGGGTGAGGCGCTGTAGCTGGCGCTGCTGCTTCTGGAGCTGGCGGTTGGCTTCCAGCAGCTGTTGACTTTCGCGCAAAATGCCCACCACGTTGTCGAAGCTGATATCCTCCACCCCTACTGAGGAGCGCAGCAGCAGCCGGGCCGAAGCGGGGCCAATGGAGCCGGCCAGCAGCTTTTCGGCGTAGGCCAGCAGGCGCGGGTCGGCCTGGGGCGGGGCTATGGCATCGGTTACGTGGGCATCGGGGAAGCGCGTCTCGAATACCCGCAGGGCCTGGTTGGTGCGTTTTTTTCCGAGGAATCCCACCAGCAGGGTCCGCACATCGGGCAGGGCGGCGGCGCTGTGCCAGCCGGTAGGTCCCTCGAAGCCGGTACCGTGGCGGAACACATCTACGAACAGCTCGGCTTGACGCTGTTCCAGCACCGAGGGCTGCCGCCGCAGCGACACGCCCACGTACAGCCCCAGGTTGAAAAACCAGCTCCAGAACAAGCCGTGTGAGAGATAATCCAGCCCCTCCAACCCGAACAAGGCAAACGGCCGCAGCCAGCTTTGGCCAAACAACCCGTTGGTCAGCAGCGCATCGGGCAGCATGTCGGGCCCGACCATGGTGGGCAGCACCAGCGTGAAAAACCACACCAGAAAGCCAGCCGAAATACCGGCCGTGGCACCCTGGCGGGTGCCGCCTTTCCAGTAGAGTCCGCCCAGCACCACCGGCACAAACTGCGCCACCGCCGCAAACGACACCAGTCCGATGTTCACCAGCGGCAGCAGGTGGCCCACCGCCACGTAGTAGCCAAACGCCAGCAGCAGCACCAGCACCACCGCTATGCGGCGGCTGTTGAGGGCCACCTGCCCCAAGCGGGCAAACCAGTGCGCCGCCTGCCCCCGGGCCGCCGGAATGCGCACCAGCAAAGGCATAAGCAGGTGGTTGCTCATCATCACGCTCAGGGCAATGGTTTCCACGATAATCATGCTGCTGGCCGCCGACAGCCCGCCCAGGTAAATGAGCAGCGCCAGCCACGGATGCCCCGCCTGCAGCGGCAGGGCCAGCACAAACGTATCGGCATCGAAGCGGCCGGTGGGGTCAAGCAGGCGGCCCCCGAAGGCCAGGGGCAGCACCAGCAGGTTGATAACGATGAGGTAGAGCGGAAACAGCCACATGGCCTTGCGCAGGTGGTCCTCGTTCACGTTTTCCACCACGGCCACCTGAAACTGCCGGGGCAGCAGCAGAATGGCGGCCATGCTCAGTAGCAGCAGCGTAAACCACTGTCCCGGCATGGTGCCGGCCCCTTCCAGCGTAAACAGGCGGCGCAACTCGGGCAGGGCGGCGGCCCGCTCAAACACGTCGGCAAAGCCGTTGAACAGGCCGTAGGTGACGAACAGGCCGGCGGCCAGAAACGCCACCAGCTTCACCAGACTTTCCAGGGCTACGGCCAGCACCATGCCCTCGTGCCGCTCGGTGGCTTCAATGGAGCGCACCCCAAACACGATGGTAAAAAACGCCAGCGCCACCGTGGTGTAAAAGGCCGAGCCCGCCGCCGCCGAAGCATCCTGCACCGGCAAGTTCAGGGTAGCCACATCCCGGGTCAGGATGTCGAAGGAAGCGGCAATGGCTTTGATTTGCAGGGAAATGTAGGGCACCACGCCCAGCACGCATACTACCGTAACTAAGGCACCCAGCCCGGCACTTTTGCCGTAGCGGGCCGAAATGAAATCGGCAATGGAGGTGAGGCACTGCCCGCGGCAGATGCGGATGATTTTGCGCAGCACCAGCCACGAGGCCGGGGCCATGAGCGTAGGCCCCAGGTAAATCCCAATGAACTCCAGCCCGAAGTGCGCGGCCCGTCCCACCGAGCCGTAGTACGTCCAGGCGGTGCAGTACACGGCCATGCTCAGGGCGTACACGTAGGGGTTGCTCACCAAGCTGCGCCGCTCCGCCGACCGACGCTCCGCCGCATACGCCACCCCGAACAGCAGCACGAGGTAGCCGAAGGAAAAGCCGATGACAAGCAGCGTGGGCACGTGGGGGAAGGTGAATTTGTGAAGCGTGAAGTGGTGAGGCAGTGGAGTCGTGTAATATGTGTTTTCCGTGCGGTTGGCGCCGACAGAACGTCAACTCACAATTTCACCACTTCACAACTTCGCCTTAACCAGCCAGCCGGTGAGCAGTACCAACAGTGCCCAGATGAGCAGCACATAGAGGTAGAGCACCGGAATGCCGGCCAGGCGGGCATCGTGGTTGAAGACGCCCAGGAAGGGAAAATTAAGCAACACGGCAAACAGTACGGCCACAAACAACAGCCGCTGCCCGCGGCGCTGCTCAGTACGCTCAGGGGAGGAAGGTGCAGCCATTCGGAAAGGTGAAAAGTAGTGCCAGTTTACACAAGCAACCCGGTTTTTCCACCCGTTTGGAGAGTGGACGGAATAACTATTTCGCGCAGAAGTCCGCCGAACCAGCGGCGCGGCGGACTTCCGTCGGTAAGCAACTGGCTGTTAGTCCATAATGCGCACATTGCGCACGTCACGCATGTAGGCTACCCCAATAAAGAAGCAAATTAGAGCAATGATACAGGGGTAAGCCAGACCAATGAGGCTGCTATGGTCTTTGGCGAAGGTGCCTTCCGGCTGCGTGGTAGCCCACACCCCTATCCAGGTAGCCACCAGCGGCACGAAGCCCCCGAATACACCGTTGCCAATGTGGTAGGGCACCGAGAGGCTGGTGTAGCGCACTTTGGTAGGGAACAGTTCTACCAGGTAAGCCGCAATGGGTCCGTACACCATCGTCACGAATAGCACCAGAATGAAGGTCAGCGCAATCATGGCCGGGATGTTGGGCGTGAGGGCTTTCATGACGGCCGGTACGGCTTTGCCGGCGGCATCTACGGTAGCGGGAGTAATTTCGGTGAGCGGGCCGGCAAACGCTTTGATGCCGTAGAACAGCGGGATGGTGAACAACGCCCCGCAAATCATGCCCGTCATAATGATGCGCTTGCGGCCGATGCGGTCCGAGAGGGCCCCGAAGTACACGAACAGCGGGGTAGCCAGCAGCATGGCCACAACCAAAATGGTACTGGAATCCACGAGGTCCATTTTCAGGGTGTTATTCATAAACGAATACGCCTGGAACTGGCTGGTGTAGAAGATAACGCCCTGGCCCATCGTCACCCCGAACAGGGCAATAAGCACCAAGCGGCGGTTTACGGGGTTCACGAAGGAGTCGCGCAGGGGGTTGGTGCTGGTGGTACCAGTGGCTTTGGCCTTGGCAAACAACGGCGACTCATGTAGCTTCCGACGGATGTAGTACGAAGCAATTACCAGCAAACCCGACAGCAGGAACGGCACGCGCCAGCCCCACTCCTTGAAGGCATCCTCGCCCAGAATTTTGCGGGTAATTACAATCACCGAAATGCTCAGAATCAATCCGCCAGTAGCCGTAATCTGGATAAAGCTGGTGAAGTAGCCCCGTTTTTTATCGGGGGCGTGCTCGGCCACGTAGGTGGCGGCCCCGCCGTACTCCCCACCCAGGGCCAGGCCCTGCAACAGGCGCAGCACCACCACAATCAGGGGGGCGGCAATGCCAATGGTATCGTAGCTGGGCACCAGGCCCGTTACGAAGGTAGCCCCGCCCATAATAAGCAGCGTAACCAGGAAGGTGTACTTGCGGCCAATCATGTCGCCGATACGGCCAAAAAAGAGCGCCCCGAACGGCCGCACTACAAAGCCCGCCCCAAACACGGCCAACGCCCCGAGCAAGGAATCTTCCAGCTTGCCCGTGGAGCCGAACAGCACCGGCCCGATAATGGCGGCCAAGGAGCCAAAAATGTAGAAGTCGTACCACTCAATGACGGTGCCAACGGAGGAGGCGGTAATTACCTGCCAGATTTTGCTGGAGGAAACCGCGTTGTTGTCGTGGGTAACGGCATCATCGGCGGGAGCCGAGCCGCCCAGGGGTGCGGCACCGGCGTAGGCGTCGCGCTGCGGTAGGTTCTGGTGCATAAGAGGGTGAGCAGTAAAGTGGGAAGATGTCAGAGGAAGCGTGCAAACCACGTACGGCGCCGGAATCAGCCGCTTTTCAGCCGCCGATTCCTACGTTGCCACCGCCTGGATTAAGGGTTTTGTTACAGGGCTACCTGCGTCTGGAGCGTGATTTCCGGCTTGTAGTTCACGTTGTTCACGTTCGTAAAATCGGGACGGGCGCGGTAGTTGAGCGTGAACTTGGCGTTGTGCCCATCGATGTAGAAGTTGGCTCCCGCATCGAAGATGTTCACGTTTTTCTGCTCGCCGCCGCTGGTGCGCAGGCCCTCGTAGCCGGCCAGCAGGTGGGAGGCGTAGGGCTGCACCCGCAGCTTGGGGCCCAGCAGGCTTTTGGGCAGCAGATAGCCGGCCTGCACATAGCCCACGTTGCCGGTGCCGGAGTGCGGCACGGCGTTGCCGCGGCGGGCATCGGTGCCCCAGCCCGGGTTGGCCGCCCCAATAAAGCGCACGTGGTTGGGGCCCATATTGTAGTTGTAGTACACGGCGTAGGCGGTGAAAGCCGTGCCGGTTTCCTTGTTGATGGGCGTATCAAAAAACACGTCGGCCGAGAACAGGGCAATATCGTGCTTGTTGGTGCCAATGGTGTTCAGGGAGCCGGTGCCGGCGGCAGTGGCGGCATCAATGGCGGCCGCATTCAGCACGCTGCCCGTGGAGCGGGAGTACATGCCGTCCTTATTGTAGAAGAAGCCGGCCCCGATGTTGAACACTCGTTTCGAGCCCAGATAGGTACCCACGTTAAAGGGCAGCAGGTTGGCTTCCTGATCCAGGAACTCGTAGCTGAAATAGCCCTGGTAGATGTGGTTGGTGCCCTGGGGGTTGTACTGGGCCGTGTTGGTGCCCGTGTTCACCCGCGCCGTGCCGGTGCCGGTGGTAGTGCCCAGGCCCAGCGGGGTGCTGAATGCGCCGGTCTGGTTGGTCAGGAATGACTCATTCACCGACAGCACGTAGTCCAGCTTGCCCACGCGCCCCTTGCCGTACACCCCAATGCCCCGTACAAACTGGTCGATGGCCTCAATAACGGGCCAGTTTGTGAGCGGCGCGTCCAGGGTGAGGTAGTTGATGGTGCTGGAGCGCGTCATGCGCGAGAGGCCGTTCTGGTAGTGCATCCCGGCCCCCAGGTTCAGGTACTTATTCACCTTGTACTCCACCACCGCCTCGTGCACGAACAGCTGGGGCTTCTTGCCGTCCACGGTGGGGGCTGTGCCCCCACTCACGGCCGTCTGGTTGTTGATGCCGATGTGGGTGTACACCAAAAACCGCGGGTTCAGCTGCGACAATACAATCAGGCGGGAGCGGCGCAGGGAGAAATCAATCTGGTCGGACTGGGGCTTGCCGGGCGCGCGTAGCGTGCCCGTGTTGTTCTCCGTGTAGCGCGTCCAGATCTGGTGCCAGGTAATGAAACGGATGTACTTGGAGCCGTCGGCCGAGATGTTCACCTTCATGCCCGGCCCGTAGGGTGCCGACTCGGTGGGCGGCGGAGCGGGGGCTGCTACCACCGGAACCGGCGCGGCCGGCGGTGGAGCCGGGACCTCGGCGGGTGGCGGCGGGGTAACCTGGGCGGAGGCCCCGGCTGCCGCCAGTAGCGCGCTTAGCGTGATGGCGTAACGGGCTTTTTGCATGAGTTGGGTGGATGTTGGGAGGGGGATAGGTTAGCGGCACCCACCCGCCGCTGCCAGGGCGCCGGAGGGGTAACCCAAGTAGAGCAATCCTGCCCAAGAAGCCACACCGGAGCTATAGTAATGCTAATCACCTATAGTACTAGGCTTGTTTAAACCGCTCCCATTTGATCATCATGTACTTATCCCCTAGCTCGGTTACCATCAACCCAGCCTCCTTCAGGTTTTCGGGGTGCTGAAAGAACTCCGCCAGTTCCTTTTGATTGAGGATTTTATAGGTGGGGTGATAGTCCGTCTGGCGGGGGGCCTTCACGCCGTACTTCTTCACCCAGTTCATTACCGATACGTGACTCACGCCCAGCAGCCGCTCAATTTCCCGGTAGCTCACGCCCTCCACGTACAGCTGCAAGGCCTTTATTACGTAATATGGGCTGGTTTCCTTGCCCGTTTTGGCCACCGAGTAGTGGTAGCCGCAGTTCTTGCACTTGAACCGCTGCCGCCCTCCTACTACCCCACTTTTGGTAGCTTCTATCGATTCGCACTTGGGGCAACGCAACTGAGACATACTGGGGTGAGTAAGGACTTACAGATAATCTATAGCTAATTAGTAAAGATATAGTATTTTAGCAACAAAAATAGGTTTCGTTACTTACTTATTTCCGTGCAACAACTCAAACATCGTCGTGGCATTTGCTACTGGGCTAACCAGAGAGTACGCGGCGGTAAGCGGCATCTGCGCAGGCTCCAAGCAGAAAGTACTTGTGCTGCTCTGCTCTCCATAGATGCTGTACTGGAACGGCAGTATTACTACGCCAAGCTGGGCCTGCATCCGTGGCACTGGCACCACCGGCAGCCGCCGAAGCTGGTACGGCAGGTAGCTGCTCAGCATCTGCTCACTACCTTCTTCGCGTGGCAACCGGCTCTGACCGCCTTACCCGACCCCGTTTACGCCGCCGTGTGGCTGGTGGGGCCGGAGTTTGCGCATAGCTCCCAGGTAGTAGCAGGAATCGGCGAACGAACCGCTTACTACCGGACTATTTTCGGGGAGGCAGACCCCGATGGCCCACCCCTGCCGGCGGAATATCGGGAGCTGCCCAACGCCAATAAGCTGACGTGGCAGACGCACCCCTGGCACATCCTGGTCGACTCGTTCAATTACCCCAACGGCTGGCCAGCGTGGGCTCTCGAAAAACCGCATTTCCTCTGTCAGCCCGAAGACAACGATGAGTACCTACTGGTGCAAACCGGCTGGGTGTGGGTGGGCACACTTCCGCCAGCACTGACCACCTACTCCCGCCCCGCAAAATCCAGGTCGTAGAGCACATTCAGGCGGAAACCGTGGTTAATCTCGAATACCGGCCGCCCCGAAACCGGTTCCGGCTCGGCGTGCTGGCTGACTTGGTAGAGGTAGTTCAGCTCGACCTTGGCCTTGTCCGTGAACTGGTAGCCCAGCCCCCCGGATAGGCGGTTCTGGTTGAATACGTTGTCACCTACATTGCGCCCGAAGCCGATGAACAGCTCATCAAACGCGTTCAGGTACCACTCCCGGTCATCTACCGAGGGGCCCTGCAACGGCCACTGCCCCGAGAGCTGGTAGCGGATGCGGTTTTGGAACTCCCATTTCTCTACCTCGCCCTGCCCCTGCTCGGCGCGGGTGCCCAGCCAGCGTTGCTCCAGCCGCAGCCGGTGCGTGAGCGTCAGGCGGCCCAACTGGTCGTTCAGGGAAAGGTCTTCGTAGAGGCGGTTTTCCGGCTCCGGGCGGTTGGGCACCGTGGGGTACTCGCCGTAGCGGTGCGTTTGAAAGTAGGTGTATCCGCCCGAAGCCTTCACCCGCTCCGACAACTGGCGCACCAGGCCCAGCCGGGCCAGCTGCTGCTGCGGAGCCCGCACCCAGTTGATGCGCCGCCACTGATATTCGGTGTGCAGGGCCCACTTTTTAGTTAGCTGATTGTCGCCGGAGTACACAAACCAAGCCAGCGTGTTGTGGTCGAGGAGGCGGGGTATCTGGCCGAAACCGACTACGGGCAACAGGCCGCAGCCCAGCAAACACAGGTATTTCTTCATGCAATAACGGCCCCGTGGTAGCGGGGCCGCTCTGCAGTACGCCGGTGTCTGGGCGCGGGTTGGCCGGGTCAGGGCTGCAGCACGGTAGCCAGTAGCGCATCCACGGCCAGCCCCAGGCGGCGCATATCCAGGCGGTTCAGGGTGTCGGTGGGCTCGTGGTAGTGGTGGTTGCGGTAGAAGGCGGTATCGGTAAGCAGCACGGCCGGGTAGCCGAAGTGCCAGTAGTTGAGGTGGTCCGAAAAGTCGATTCCGGGCAGCCAGGCGGGCGCTTTGAACCGCTTTACTGGCAGGTGGGCCGCCGTGCGGTAGCGCCGGGCAAACTGCCGCCCGAAGTGGCCGTTGCCAAATTTCTGGGCCACCGTCACGTAGTTGCCCCGGCTGCCATACACCCATTTCAATGGTCCCAATGGGTAGTCCTGGGTGTGTTTCCGGTCGTCAAAATAGCCCAGCGTTTCCAGAGCCACCATGCCGCGCACGGCTGTTCCGGCTTTGTGCAAGGACTGCGCGTGCACGTAGCTGCCCATGTGCCGGGTGCGAAAAAACGGCGGTTCCTCCAGCGTGTAGGCCACTACATCAATGCGGTAGGGCAAGGCTTTTTCCCGGCCCAGCAGCCGCGCCAGCTCCAGCAGAGCGGCCACGCCACTGCCGTTATCGTCGGCCCCGGGCTGCTCCCCGCACACATCATAGTGCGCCCCAATGACAATACGCGGCCCATTCTCCGGCCCGAAATGCCCGAGAATGTTGCGGTAGGCGCGGCCCTGTACTTCGTAGGGCTGCTCGGTAGGCCGGGCCCCGGCCGCTGCCAGCTCCGCCCTGATGTAGTCGGCGGCCTGGTTGAGGCTGGCTTCGTGGAGGTAGTTGCGGGGCTCGGGCGTAGTGGTGAGGGCCAGGATATGGCGGCGCAGGCGGGCTGTATCGGCGGGTAGCGGCTGGGCGCGCAGCTCCCCTGCCAGCAGCGCCAACAGGCCCACACAGTACAGCGTCCTGCTCACAGGGCTGCCGAGTGACTATTTTCAAGCGCCACATACTGCGGGGGCACGGCGGCCGTCAGCCACACCCCGTTGGCCGACAGGAAGAACTGCCCGCCCGCCCGGTGCAACTCACCCGCCTTCACCAGCAGAATTACGGGTTTACCATGGCGCCGGCCAACTGCATCGGCCGTGGGCTGGTCGGGCGAGAGATGCACATGCTGACGGCTCCCAGGCCGCAACCCCTCGAACAGGATACCATTAAGAAACCGGGTAGCGGTGCCGTGGTAGAGGGTTTCGGGGGGCGGTACCGGTGTCAGGCCTAAGTCAACTTCCACGGAGTGACCCTGACTGGCGCGCAGTAGGCGACCATCTTCGGAGAAGGCAAACCGTTTTTTGTCGTTGGAGGCCACTACCGCCTGCAACTGTTGCGCGCTGATGCTGGTGTCCCGGGCTTGCAGCGCGGTTAGCAGTTCCGTAACCGGCACCCAGCCCTGGGCATCGAGCGTGAGGCCTAGCTCGGTGGGGTTATGGCGCAGGGCATAACTCAGGAGCTTGCTTAGGTCTATATTCTGCATTGGAAAGAGAAAGGCTTAGCGTATAAGAAATATCGAGCGTGGGCAGGCAACGGCCCGGTAAAATAGCAACGATATCCAGGCGTTAGACCATATCAGCGCTGAATTGTATTTTTGAGCGCGGCCCAACGTTGTACCCTACCAAACCCGGGCGAGGCGTTCCCATCAACTGGCCGCATCAACTCTCTATACTGCTACAGGAATCGGTAATTATCCTGTTCTATTATGCCTCTTTCCCAACGCAAGCATCTGTGGTATTACGGGTTGGTCCTGTTGGCGCTGTTATTTCTGCTGCAACTGGAAACCAGTACCTGGCTGTTTCCGCCCATTCCGCTACTGGGTTTTTTGGCGCTTCTGGCGGTGGTAGTACGCGGGGTAGCTGCCCTGATAGCTCTACCGTTAGGAGTAAGCCACGTCACCTTGCTGTCTGCAACCCGGCGGCAGTACTGGTTGGTGGGCATAGCCGTGCTGGCCTTGCAGGTGCCGGAATATCAACTGCTACACCAGTGGCAGAATCATACTTCCAAGCAACGGGCAGCCACCCTGATTGGGGCCCTGGCTGCCTACCACCAGGAGCAGCACCACTACCCAGATTCCCTGATGCAGTTGGTACCTCGATACCTGCCAAAGGTGCCGGTTACAGGTTTTGGAACGCTCAGCCCAGCGCCGTTTTTGTATTATTCTTCACGCATCACGGCGGACAGTACAAGCTACGGGTTGAGCTATGCCACAGGAATGTTGGTAGATGCCACCTACAACAGTCATACCCGCCGCTGGACCTACGATGACTAATTTGCCGGCCAACGCCGAACTTCGCCCCCATGCCTACTTCCACCCCGTTCCGCAGCATCGTCCCCTCCGACCTCTCACCCACCGACTGGCACCCGTTTATGGTGGGGGCCGTGGCCCCGCGCCCGGTGGCCTTCGTGAGCACCGTGGCGGCCGATGGCAGCGTGAACCTGAGCCCCTACAGCTTCTTCAACTGCTTCGGCTCCAACCCACCCATTCTGGCCTTCTCCCCCGCCAACCGGGTGCGCGACAACTCCCAGAAACACACCCTGCAAAACGTGCGTGAGGTGGCCGAGTGCGTGGTGCACATCTGCAGCTACGATATGGTGGAGCAGATGTCGTTGGCCAGCACCGAGTACGCCAAGGGCGTGGATGAGTTTGTGAAAGCCGGGTTTACCGCCGTGCCCAGCCAGCAGGTGCGTCCGCCCCGGGTGCTGGAGGCCCCGGCCGCTTTTGAGTGCGTGGTGGAGCAGGTGATTGAGCTGGGCCAGAACAACGGCGCCGGCAACCTGGTGCTGTGCCGGGTGGTGCTGGCGCACTTCCGCGAAGACATCATCCTGCCCTCCGGCATCGGCATCGACCCACGGAAGCTGGATGCCGTGGCCCGTCTCGGTGGCGACTGGTACAGCCGCTCCGCCGAAACGCTGTTCGAGGTACCCAAGCCCAACCGCAACCTCGGCATCGGCATCGACCAGCTCCCGGCGCACATCCGCACCTCCGACATCCTGACTGGCAACAACCTGGGCCGCCTCGCCAACATCGAGGTGCAGTCCATCCCAACGCCCGCCGAGGTGCAGCAATTCCGCCAGGAACCCATTGTCAGCTACACCCTCAGCAAGCACCCCGAGGCCGTTAAGCAGAAGGACGCCCTGATGCAACTGGGTAAGCAGCTGCTGGAAGACGGTCGGCTGCTGGACGCCTGGAAGGTGCTGCTGATGGCGGACGGGTAGGTTTCTATGCTTGAAATTTACTTCGCCTGCCCCTGTCCACACAGCATAAACCGAAAGGCCTACAGACGCGACGTATAGAGCCAGCTTGTTGGCGCGATTAATATCGAATTTCTATCCGAGCAGTATCTAAACCCTTCACTGTAAAAGGAATGCGATGCTCTGTATTAAGATTAGGCACCGTAACGCTACCGTTCAATTGCCAGGTAACGATATTCGAGTCTCCGACTGGCACTTCTCTATAAAATACTGTGTCCAGTGGGGGACGGATCATAACTGGTTCATAAAACCCCCAGACAGTGACATTTAACGCAGTTGCTCGCGGTGGTACATCTAACAGATGTACTGCAACCCAGGCGAGAGCATTAATGGGTACCCGAATATCCTTGTTTTTGCGGCCACCCTTGAGCTTGGGCGCTGTTACGAAGTCCGTGTATCCACTCTTAGAGTCAGCGCGCAGGATATACTCAAGATCTTCGTCCGCTTCAAAGGAGAATGAGTATTTCCCTTGTGCATCTGTATCGTGACAGTCTCCTACTTTATTGAAAGCAGAGGAAGAACTACTGCGCTTGTTGCTGAACAGGCATACCTGGGCCTGACCAATCGGCTCACCTGTAACGGAATCAACCACAACACCTTCTGCCGTGGTATGACCACCGGTGCCGAATAAGGAGCAACTGCTTATTAATAAGCTAAAACCCAGCAGCCCGGACCGAAAGGCAAAGACAAATAGTTTCATTCGCAGAACATAATAAGGTCAAGAGTACAGTTTGTAGGCTTCCCCGTTCGGTTAGCCAGTATAAAATGAAGTTTATAGAGCGTAATATCTGCCAAAACCTCTACCCTGTCTTCGGTAAGTTTACTGTAAACTACCCCCTTAATTCCGCACGGCAATCATCAGGGCCAGCTCCTTGTAGCGCATGTTGAACTTGCGGGCAATGCTGGCGTTGGTGAGGGAGCCTTTGTACACGTACACGCCCGAGCGGAAATGCTCGTTGGTGAACAGCACCTCGTTAATGCCGCCGTGCTGGCTGATTTCCTGCAAAATGGGCGTGAAAATGTTGCTCAGCGCGTTGGTAGCGGTGCGCGGTACCCGCGAGGCAATATTGGGCACGCAGTAGTGAATCACGTCGTACTTGCGGAAGACGGGCTTACTGTGGCTGGTCATTTCGCTGGTGACGAAGCAGCCGCCCTGGTCAATGCTCACGTCGATAATTACGGAGCCCGGCGCCATCATCGACACGGCATCCTCCGACACCATGAACGGAATGCGGCCCTCTTCGGCATTCAAGGCCCCAATTACCACGTCGGCGCGGCGGATTTGCTGGTTGAGGGCGAAGGTGTCGAGGGTGCTGGTGTAGAGCTGGGGCTGGCCCAGGTGTTGTTTGAGCCGACGCAGCTTATAGAGATGATTATCAAACACTTTCACCTCGGCCCCCAGCCCAATGGCGGCCCGGGTGGCGTACTCCGCTACCGTGCCCGCTCCCAGAATCACTACCTGGGAAGGCGGCACGCCGGTAATGCCGCCCAGAATAATGCCCTTGCCCTCGTTGGAGCGGGCCAGGTACTCGGCGGCAATGAGCATGACGGTGGAGCCGGCAATTTCTGACATGGCCCGTACCACCGGCCGCGCCCCCGAGGGGTCCTTGATCAGCTCAAAGCTGATGGCGTTGATCTTCTTGCGCAGCAGGGCTGTGATGTACTCGGCCGTAAGGGAGCCAAACTGCAGGGCCGAAATCAGGGTCTGGCCGGCCCGCATGTACTCTATTTCATCATAGGTGGGCGGGGCCACTTTCAGAATAATATCGGCCTCAAATACCTCCTTTTGCGAGTAGGCCACTGTGGCGCCGGCTTCGGAGTAGTCGTGGTCGGAGTACTTGCTGGGCTCCCCGGCGCCACTTTCCAGCAGAATTTCGTGGCCCGATTCTACCAGGTGCTTCACGGCCTCGGGCGTGAGGCAGATGCGGTTTTCCTGCAGGGAGGTTTCCCGGGGCAGCCCAATGAACAGCTTGCGCTTGCGCGTTTCCACGGCCAGCATAGATTCCTGGGTGAAATACGCGCGGCTGGTGGCTAGCTGCTCAAATCCGGGGGGTACTGCGTCGGGCATTTTCTTGAATTAAAAATTATGAATTAAAAATTATGAATTGAGCACATGACTGATTTCGCAGGAAGCAGAACCAACCATTTTTAATTCTTAATTCTCAATTCTTAATTCCCTGGAGGAGGGTCCGGTAACGGTGATGGTGATGAGCAGCCGATCCGATGGTAGCAGGCTTTCGATGCGGCTGGGCCACTCTATCAGGCAAAGATAGCCAGAATCAAAGTACTCCAAGGCCCCAATGCCTTCGGCCTCACGGGGGTGGTCGAGGCGGTAGAAATCAAAGTGGTACACGGGCCGGTTCTGCCCGTCCCGGTACTCATTCACCAGCGAGAAGGTGGGGCTGCTGACCTCCTCCGCTACCCCCAGGGCCCGGCACAACGCTTTAATGAACGTGGTCTTGCCGGCGCCCATTTCCCCTTCAAAGCAGAGAATGGTATGGCCCTGAATGGCGGCTCGCACCTGCTCCGCCGCGGCGGGCAGAGCGTCGAGGGAAGGTATTTCGATGGTCTGGCTAGTCATCTGAAAGAAGGCCGTATGAGTACGCCCGAATAACCTGGGCCCGCAAATTTGGTTAATCTGCCGCAGAATAGATGGCTTTACTATGTCCGTACCGATAGTTGCTACTTCGGCTCCATCCGCAATCCATACCCGCAGGGCTACCCTTTGGGTGGTGGGCACTATCCTGATGTTTGGGCTCCTTATTTTCGGGTTGTACCAGCAGGCTCGGCAGCGGCTGCACGGCCTGGCGCGGCCCGCCTTGGTCGTGCACAACCGCCGGGAGCGGAGCGCGCACCTGCTAACGCTACGCTATGTCTACGGCCCCGATACACTGCTGGCTCAGTACACGGAGAACCACCGGAACCGGGTGAAACAGCTCCGCCCCGGCGACTCTACAACGGTACGCTTCTGGCCGGAGGCTCCCCGCAACGTGCAAGTAGTACCTCGCTGAAAACGCCGATTTTCGGGGTTTTTGGCGGATATACCGGGCCCGGCAACTACAGCCTTCTATATTTGGCCGATCCAAACCACGACGACCCATGCAAGTTTCGAGAATGGCCGGCAGCCTGATTGGCTCCGAAATCATCAAAATCGGGAACGAAGTAAACGACATGATTCGCAAGGGGGAGCAAATCTGCAACCTCACCATCGGCGACTTTGACCCGTCCATTTTCCCCATTCCGGCGGAGCTGGAGGCCGAAATCACCACGGCCTACCAGGCCGGGCACACCAACTACCCACCCGCCAACGGCATGGCCGCCCTGCGCGAGGCCGCCGCGGCCTTCACCGAAACCCGGCTGGGCCTCTCCTACTCGCCCAACGACTTTTTGGTGGCCGGCGGCTCCCGCCCGCTCATCTACGCCACCTACCTGGCGCTGGTTGACCCCGGCGACAAGGTGGTATTTCCGGTGCCCAGCTGGAACAACAACCACTACTGCCACCTATCCTCGGCCGAGGCCGTGATGGTAGAAACCCGCCCCGAGAACAACTTTATGCCCACGGCCGCCGAGCTGGCCCCCCACCTGGCCGGGGCTACGCTGCTGGCCCTATGCTCCCCGCTCAACCCCACCGGCACCGTGTTCAGCCGCGAAGATCTGGAAGCCATCTGCGACCTGGTGCTGGCCGAAAACAAGCGCCGGGGCCCGGAGGAAAAGCCGCTCTACCTGCTCTACGACCAGATTTACTGGCTGCTGACCTTCGGCAACACCGAGCACTACGACCCGGTCAACCTGCGCCCTGAATTGCGCGACTACACCGTGTACATCGACGGTATTTCCAAGTGCCTGGCCGCCACCGGCGTGCGGGTGGGCTACGCCTTTGGGCCGGCGGCAGTGATTGACAAGATGAAGGCTATTCTGGGCCACGTGGGGGCCTGGGCCCCCAAAGCCGAGCAGGTAGCCACGGCTCACTACCTCCCCCAAGCCACTGCCGTAGATGATTTTCTGGGCTCGTTCAAGCAGAAAGTGCAGTACAGTCTGGAAGCACTGCACCAAGGCCTGCAAACCATGAAAGCCGACGGCCTACCCGTGGATTCGATGGTTCCGATGGGGGCCATTTACCTCACGGCTAAGCTGGATGTGCTGGGTCGCCGCACACCCGCGGGGCAGGTGCTGACTTCTACCAAGGAGCTGACCTCTTATCTGATTAGCGAAGCCCGACTGGCGCTGGTGCCCTTCAGCGCGTTCGGCACCGATGAGAATTCGCCTTGGTTCCGCATGTCGGTGGGGGGTGCTTCTCTGGAGTCTATTGAGGCAGCTCTGCCCCGACTGCGCACGGCCCTGGAAGCGTTGCAGTAATTTCTGCTACAGGTTATCCTGCTGTTACTGGCTGATCGGGGCATTATACCTCGGTCAGCCAGTACTTTTTGCTGGTACGCTGGTCCGTAACCTGCCCCCTGACAGATGCGGCCTGTTTTGCCCAACTCTCAGGTATTCTTTGCTATATTTCGTTGACTGTTCAGGGCCTTAACCGGTTTTGAGGAGTTACTGCTCTCTTCTGGATGGTACCTGCACTGCCATCCTGCCCTACCCCTATTGCACTTTCCGATTTTCACAACCACCCGGAACGTGTATCCATGCGATGTTTCTTTACCCGGCCAGTAGCCGGTTTTGCCATTTGCTCAGTACTGACGCTGGTTTCCGGATTGGTTCAGGCCCAGAACCAGCCGGCACCGCTTTCGGGCACCGTAAGTGCCACGACGGGCCCCCTGGAGTTTGCCACCGTTACCCTGCACCGCACCACCGACTCGGTGGTAGTTAAAACGGAGTTTAGTGACGCGGCGGGCCATTTTGTATTGCTAGTTCCGGCTGAGGGGCGCTACTTGGTGTCGGTGAGTCAGCTTGGGTACGGCCGCAGCTGGCGAGGCCCGCTGGCCGTAAGCACGCAGCCCCTGCCCCCCTTGGAGTTTCAGCTGGTGGCCGGAGCTGCTACCCAACTCAGGGAGGTAACGGTGGCTGGGCAGCGCCCCCTGTATGAGCGCCTGCCCGACCGCACCGTGGTGAATGTGGAAGGCAACGTGCTGAGCGCCGGCAACACCACCCTTGATGTGCTGGGCCGCGCCCCCGGTGTTACCCTGGATGCCACCGATAACCTAGCCCTGCGCGGCCGCCAGGGCTTGTTGGTGCTGATAGATGGCAAGCGTCAGCCCCTTACCGGCCCGGAGCTGGCGGCGCTGCTGCGGGCTCTTCCGGCCGAACAAGTAAGTACTGTGGAGCTGATTACTAACCCGCCGGCCAAATACGATGCCCAGGGCGGGGCCGGAGTTATCAGCATCAACCTGAAAAAAGACCAGCGCCTGGGTCTGAATGGCAGCGCCAATGCCGCTTACGGCCGGGGGCGCTACGGCAAATTCACCAGCGGCCTGAGCCTGAACTACCGCCGCAAAAAGCTGAACCTTTACGGCACCTACGCCTACGCCGACCGCCAGACTTTCCAGGAACTGGCTATTAGCCGCACTTACCTGCAGGATGGCCGCCCGGCGCGGTTTCTGGAGCAGTACAATACCCCCCGCGGCCACTTGCAGGCCCATACCTGGCGCACCGGGGCCGATGTAACGGTTAGCGCCCGCACCACTTTGGGCCTCGTGCTGAGTGGCCTAACCAGCCGGCTGCCCTCGGAAGGGTTAAACGAATCCCGGTTCTATGATGCCCAATACCAACTCACGGAGGTGGCCCTGGCCCAGAACCAGCGCAACCTGCTCACGCCCAACCTCACGGCCACCGCGCTGCTGCGCCACCTGTTTCCCAAAGACTCGCTGGGCACTCCGGAGCTGGCGGCCGATGTAGACCTTGCCCGCTACAACCTGACCCGCACCCTCGATTTGAGCACCACTTCAGTGCTACGCCCCACTGCCCTGGCCAACCGCCTGCTCGGCCACCAAAGCGGGCAGCTGATTTTGCTTAGCGGCAAAATGGATTACCTCCGGGCTCTGCGCCACGGTTTGCGCCTGGAGGCCGGGGTGAAAGTGAGCCGGGTGACGTCGGACAACGACGTGCTGTTTGAGCGGGAAACAAACGGCCGCCCCCGGCAGGTGGATGCCAACCTGACCAACCGGTTCCGGTACGCAGAAGACATCCGGGCTGGGTATGTAAGCCTGAGCCGCAGCCAGGCCCACTTGAGCATAAACGCCGGCCTGCGGGCGGAACACACCAGCACCTTTGGCCGGCAGGATGTGGGCGCAGGGCAGTTTGAGCGCACCTATTTTCAGCTGTTCCCCTCCCTTACGCTGCGGCGGCCTTTAAACGAGGCGCACGAGGTAGCCCTGTCCCTGAGTCGCCGCTTAGACCGCCCCACCTACAACCAGCTCAACCCCTTCCGCTCCTACGTTGATCCTACCTCTTACCGCGTGGGCAACCCGGCCCTCTGGCCCCAAGTCAGCAGCCAAGTGGAAGTTACCCACACATTCCAGCACAAAACCAGCACCGCCCTACGCTACACCCGCACCCGCCGCCCCATCCTGAGCGTGTACCTGCTGGATGTGGAGGGCCTGCTGGCCGCTACCGACGTAAACCTGGCCGCCCAAGACTATTGGGGCTTCACGGTTTCCTCGCCGCTGGAGGCCGCCAAGTGGTGGAAGCTCTACGCCAATGCCGAGGTGTTTTATATCCGGTTTCAGGGTGAGGTCAATGGCTCCGAGCTACCGGCCAGCCAGCCCGGCGCTATTCTGAGCCTGAGCAACTCCTTTAACTTGCCCAAGGGCTGGAGCGCCGAGTTGAGCGGCAGCTACAACTCCTTGGAGCGCTACGGCTACCAGCTGGTGCGCTCCTTTGGGCAATTAAGCCTGGGCGTGCAGAAATCGGTGGGGCGGGCTACGCTGAAGCTGAATGCCACGGATATCCTCTACACCACGCCCCTGCGCGTGACCTCCCGCTACCAGCCCCTCACCGAAACCTTCCGCTCAGCCCAGGATTCGCGGGTAGTTACAGCCTCCGTTAGTTACCGCTTCGGCAACGACAAGGTAGCGGCAGCCCGCAAACGCGCCGGCAGCGCCGACGATGAAAAACGCCGGGCCGCCGGCGTACAATAACCCAAGGGCCACACCGTAACCAGTAGCGGAGGGAAGCAGCTTGATTGCAGGCTGCTTCCCTCCGCTACTTTTAAGCAAAGCCGGCTCTGAGAACTACCAGTTTTTACACCAAATTTTGATGCGCAGGCAACCATTATGATATATCATGCATCTATATGATATATCATCGAAGATGCTTTCTTCCATTCTATTCTACTCCCTGGACAAAGCCATTCGGCAATACCGCCGCATGGCTCAAGCCAACATCGACCAGGCAGGCGTTGCCATTACCATCGACCAATGGCTGGTGCTGCGGGTAATTCAGGAAACCGACGACCTAACCCAAACTGAAATTGCAGAGCGGGTTTTCAAGGACCAGGCTTCGGTGGCGCGCATTATCCGGTTGCTACTGGAGCGGGGGCTGCTGAGTGCCGAGCCCCTCCCCCACGATGGCCGCCGCACCCAGCTGCGCGTAACCCCCGAAGGCCTACGGACGCTGGAAGCCGTGGAACCAGTGGTACTTAACAACCGGGCCAAAGCCCTGCAAGGCCTGAGCGAAAACGACCTGAATACCCTCCGTTTTCTGCTGGAACAGATTGCCGGAAATTGCACCTCCGCACCTGATGAGGTCAGCGGCGGATAAAATATTGATAACACTATTTTTATATACGAACTATTTCGTACGTTTACTACGAAATAGTTCGTAGTACTTATAGCGCCTGTTCCCGCAGAACAAAAAACGACCCTCCGGGGACGCTGGCGCAGCTTTGCCCATATGCTTCACCCTCTCCTCCTTACAACTATGAGCACGATACGCAGCAGCAACTACCGGCACGTGGCACGGTGGCTGGTGGGCCTGAGCCTACTGGGCAGCACACCGGTAATAGCACAAAGCATTGATGGGCAGGTAAAGTCGGTGGCAGGTGCGCCAGTGGAATTCGCCACAGTAGTGCTGCACCGCACCACCGACTCCGTAGCCATCAAAACCGAATTCAGCGACGCGAAAGGCAACTTTCGTTTTGAGCAGGGCGCGGGCCGCTACCTGATTTCGGCTTCGCAGGTGGGTTTTGGGCGCGCCTGGGCCGGTCCGCTGGAATTGGTGGCGGGTGGCGCAGGGCGGCCGGTAGAGCTCACGCTGCAGCCCAACGCGGCTACTGCCCTCAAGGAGGTCACTATTACGGGCCAGCGCCCCACCTTTGAGCGGGAAGCCGACCGTACCATTGTGAATGTGGAGGGCTCGACCCTGGCGGCCGGCAATACCTCCCTGGATGTGCTGCGCCGCTCCCCGGGCGTGACAATTGATGGCAACGACAACCTGGCTTTGCGCGGCAAACAAGGCTTGCTGGTGCTCATTGATGGTAAGCGCCAACCCATGACGGGTACCGAGCTAGCCGATTATCTGCGGGCTTTGCCAGCGGAGCAGATTAAGAACATTGAGCTGATTACCAACCCACCGGCTAAGTACGACGCCCAGGGCGGGGCCGGCATCATTGCCATTAACCTCAAGAAAGACCAGCGGGTGGGCACCAATGGCAGCTTGAATACCAGCTACGGCCGCACGCAATACAACAAGTACAACGCCGGCCTGAGCCTGAACCACCGCCAGCAGAAGTACAACCTGTTCGGCTCTTATAACTACACCGACCGCGCCGGAGAGCCGCGCCTGACCATTCACCGAGACTTTTACCGACCCGGCGCTAGCGGGGAGGCCGGCCGTCAGCTGATTCAGGTGACGGACCAGGACAACAGGTCCCCTTACCAGCTCCGCGCCCACACCTGGAAAGCGGGCATTGACTATAACCTCACGGAGCGTACGGTGCTGGGTGCGGGCCTGAACGGGCTGGCTAACCGCAACGTACAGAATGGCCGCAACAGCACTACCATCAACGACTTACTGCGCAACCAGACCCAGCAGTACAACTCCAACAACCTGCGCGTAAGCCGCACGCCCAACGTAGCCGGCAACCTCAGTCTACGCCATACTTTTAAGGATACAATGGGCACCCGGGAGCTGACGGCCGATGCCGACTACGCCCGCTACCGCACCAGCCGGGACCAGCGCCTGGAAACCCGCTTCAACGGGGCCGAGCAGGTGGGCGAGGTCATCACCGGCGACCAGCAGGGCACGCTCACCATCCAATCGGCAAAGGTGGACTACACCCAGTTTCTGAGCAAGCAGCTCCGGCTGGATGCCGGGGCTAAAACCAGCCTGGTATCGGCGGATAACGACGTGCAGTTTTTCACGAATGGAACGCTGGACCAAAACCGCTCCAACCGCTTCCGCTATGATGAGAACATCAACGCGGGCTACATTAACCTGAATTATACCCAGCCTACGTACACGCTGCAAGCCGGCCTGCGCGGGGAGCAAACCAACGCCGAGGGCCGGCAAGACGTGGTGCAAGCGGGCCAGCTGTCCGATTTTATCCGCCATTATTTCCAGCTGTTTCCGAGTGCGGCCCTGAAGCGGGTGTTTTCCGAGAAGCACGAAACCAGCCTCTCGCTGAGTCGCCGCATCGACCGGCCTTCCTACGGGCAGCTAAATCCGTTTCGGGTGATTATCGACAAAACGACTTCCGGCGGTGGCAACCCCAACCTGCGGCCCCAAACCAGCTACAACCTGGAACTCACCCACACCTTCCGGCAGAAATACAACCTGGGCCTGAGCTACAGCCTTACCAACTTGCCCCTCATCAGCGTAGTGCAGCCCGAAACGGACAGCACGGTTCTATCCACTACCCAAAACCTGCGTCGCCAGCACTACTACGCCCTCACGCTCACGGTACCGGTGGAAGTGGCCAAGTGGTGGACGATGTACAACAACGCCGTGTTCTACTACAGCCGTTTCGAGGGCAGCCTGGCCGGTACCGACCTGAACCGGGGCCGGGGCTCCTTTACCCTCACCACCAACCACACCTTCACGCTGGGCAAGGGCTGGAGCGCCGAGCTGAACGCCGACTACCAGGCCCGCGACATTTACGGCTTCCTGAAAGTGCGGCCCAACGGGGAGGTAAACGCCGGCGTGCAGAAAACCTTCTGGAACCGCAAAGCCACGTTGAAGTTGAGCATGGCCGATATTTTCTTCACCAGCCCCATCCACGCCGTGTCGGAGTATGATACGTACGTGGAACGGTTTTACCAGCGCCAAGATTCGCGGCAGGGCACGCTGGCCTTCACCTACCGCTTCGGCAACGATAAGCTGGCCCCCGCCAAGCGCCGGGGCGGCGGGGCCGAGGATGAAAAGCGCCGCGCCGGCGGGCAGTAACTGGCTATAAATTGTCATTCCGAGCAAAACGAGGAATCTGGGTTGAACCTCCTTGCGGTTGATCCAGATTCCTCGCTTTGCTCGGAATGACAGTTTGTGTGGTGACTACTAGTATTCCTAGTAATAGCTCCGCCCTTCGTCTATCGTTTCGGGTTGCTCCAGGGCGGAGAGCTGCTCCAGAAACTGCCGGTGCGTAACGGGCCGGGAGAACATGGGGAAGTTCTTTTCGCAGGCCAGACGCTGCTCTTCCTCGCTCACGGTGGCGGTGCAGTCGGTGAGGGTGTATACCTGGTAGCCGTACTCGTAGGCCGTGCGCATGGTCGACTCCACGCAGCAGTTGGTGAGGAAACCGGCCAAAGCCAGATGAGTAATGCCCCGCTGGCGCAGCACAAAATCCAGGTTGGTGCTCACGAAGCCATCCAATCCCCGCTTGCCTTCGATGATAATATCCTCGGGCTGGGGTTTGAGCACGTCCACAATATCGGCACCCCAGGAGCCTTTGCGGAAGGAGTTGCTCTCGACCACGCCTTTGAGGATGCCGTAGGGCCGGGGGTGCAGCTCCCGGTAATTTTCGGTGAAGCTGATGGGCACGTGCACAATAAGGGCCCCAGCATTGCGCGCTTGCCGGGCCAGTTCCTCGGCGTTGGCCAGCATGTCGGTTGATTTCATAACGGTTTTTACCGCGTCGTGCAGGGAGCCGCCCGGGGTCGTGAAATCGTTCTGAAACTCAATCAAGAGGACGGCAGTAGAGCTTGGTTTCATAACGGCGGGCCTTTAGGTTGCGGGGAAATCAAGTTACTGATTGCCCACCGCTTGCGCAATAGCCAACTGATTTCTATTGCGTTATGCCTGAGTTATGCTTGCGGTGCGCACTTGCGTGCCACGCTTCAGTAGTAGTTTTAGCCGCTTTTCAGCATATTGGTGGGCTGGTATATCCAGGTCATTTTCTTATGATTCGTTTTTTCGCAACCTGTCATGAGCTGTAGGTACTCAACCTACAGCTTGCATGAAACAACCCAAAAAGCGCTGGGCCTGGACGCCCCGCCAACGTGGCCGCACCCGGCTCTACAGCAGCTTCTCCTACCAGCACTATCACCCTGACAAAGCATTTACCCGCCTGCTATGGGTTCGGCACCGCAGCCAGACGCGCACCGCCCTGGCTCAGTTGCGGCAAGGTGCCGAAGAAACAGAGGTCCACTTCCCGTACCACCACAAAAACAACGGGCACTGGCTGTGGGCGTAACAGAAAAGGGGCCGCTCAGATGAGTGGCCCCTTTTCTGTTACGCAGGCAAGTTTCGGTTACCAGAACTTCACGTACAGGGCCGAAATCAGCAGCAGGATAACCACGATGAGCACCAGCTGGCGCGGGGCTACCCGGAACATGCGGGCATCCAGGTTGAGGCCTTTAGGGTTGATGGCGGGGCCGGCCAGGCTCAGGGCCACCATCAGCAGCACGGTGAAGAAGAACGACCAGCCCATGCAAATCAGGAAGGGAATTTCGTAGCTACCCTGGCCGTTAGGGAAGGCCGTGTAGAGCAGGGTTTCGGGGCCGAATACTGCCGGGGCGTAGTTATTGAAGAACACCGACAGGATAAAGCCCGACAGAATGCCGGCTACGGCCGCCGTGCCAGTGGTGCGCTTCCAGAACATGCCCAGCAGGAACACGGCCACAATACCGGGCGAAATGAACCCCGTATACTTCTGGATAAACTGGAATCCGCCTTCCCCGCTGATGCCCAATAGGTCTTTCCAGGTCAGCAAAACAGCCATAAACATAGCGGCGAAGATGGTAACGCGGCCCACCCACACCAGCTTCTGTTCGGTGGCTTCCTTGTTGAGGTAGCGGTGGTAGATGTCGAGGGTGAAGATGGTGGAAATGGAGTTGGCCTTACCGGCCAGCGAGGCCACAATAGCCGCCGTAAGCGCCGCCAACGACAAGCCCTTCAGGCCGTTGGGCAGAAAGGTGAGGATGGCGGAGTAGGCATTATCGGGGTTGAAGGCGCCGGTGGAGGCCATTTCGGCCTGCAAGGAGCCGTTTTTGTGCAGCACGTAGGCGGCAATGCCGGGCAGCATCACAATCACCGGCATGATCAGCTTCAGGAACGCGGCGAACAGAATACCGGTGCGGGCCGTGGGCAAATCGGCCCCGAGGGCGCGCTGGGTGATGTACTGGTTGCAGCCCCAGTAGTTGAGGTTGGCTACCCACTGGCCGGCGGCGTACATGGCTAGGCCGGGCAGGGCCAGGTACTTGTTGATGTAGGCTTGGTTGGAGTCGGGCGCAGGCTTCTCGAACATCATGTGAAAATGGTCGCCCGCGTCGCGCATCATCACGTTGAAGCCCGCCACTACATCGTTGCCGAGGCCGAATTTCTGGCTAACCAGCGTGAGGGCCAGGTAGCTGGTCGCCAGTCCCCCGATGAGCAGCACCGTTACTTGAATTACATCGGTGTAGCCCACTACTTTCATGCCGCCCAGCGTGATGATGAGGGCAAACACGGCCAGGGCCACCAGAATCAGGTGGAAACTCTCCCCGCCCCCAATGAGGTTGCTGATGGCCAGCGCGCCCAGGTAGAGAATGGCCGTGAGATTAACCAGTACGTACAGAAACAGCCAGAAAATGCTCATTACCAGGCTCAGCGTGGAGTTGTAGCGCTGCTCCAGAAACTGGGGCATGGTGTAAATCTTCTGGCGCAGGTAAATGGGCATGAAGAACACGGCCACCAGAATCAGCACAATGGCTGCCACCCACTCGTAAGCGGCCACGGCCACGCCCACCGTGAAGCCCGAGCCTGACATGCCGATGAACTGCTCGGCCGAAATGTTGGAGGCAATCATGCTGGCCCCGATGGCCCACCACGTCAGCGAGCCTTCGGCCAGGAAATAGTCTTTGGAATCAACCTGGGCTTTCTGCTTGCTGCGGTACACGTAAAAGCCGTAAGCCGATACGACCACCAGGTAAAACAGAAAAACCGCCAGGTCCAGCGTATTGAATGCGTTGCGCATGAAGGAAAATCGGAAAAGAAGAGTAGGTAAAAAAGCCCCGCGGCCCAGCTGAAAAACAGCCCGTCATTCCTCGGAGGCTCGGAATGACGGGCTGTTGATAATCTGACGCCGCTACAGCTTATTTGCGGGTGCTGAAGCGGTATTCGGTGGTGGAGCGGAAAGTTTCGCCGGGCTTGAGCGTGGTGCTGGGGAAGTTGGGCCGGTTAGGCGAGTCGGGAAAGTGCTGGGTTTCCAGGCAGAGGCCGGCGTACTGGTTGTAGGTGATGCCGCCCTTGCCTTTCAGGTTGCCCTTCAGGAAGTTGGAGGAGTAGAACTGCACGCCCGGCTGGTCGGTGTACACGTCCATCACGCGGCCGGTGGTGGGCTCGTACACGGTGGCGGCCTTTTCCGGGCTGCGGCGCTGCGTATCGGCCAGCACCCAGTTGTGGTCGTAGCCACCGGGGGCCGCGCCGGGCACCTGCTTGATCCGCTCCCCAATGCGGTGGGGCTGGCGGAAATCCATGGGCGTGTCCTGCACTGGCTGCAGCTCGCCCGTCGGAATCAGGGTGTTATCCACGGGCGTAAACCGGTCGGCGTTCAGGGTCAGCTCGTGGTCCAGGATGCCCTTACCGGAGGCCGCGTTCAGGTTGAAGTAGCTGTGGTTGGTGAGGTTGAGCACCGTGGGCTTGTCGGTGGTAGCGGTGTAGTCGAGGCGGAGCACGTCGTCCGAGGTGAGGGTGTACACCACTTTCACGTCGAGCGTGCCGGGGTATCCCTCCTCCCCATCCTTGCTCTGGTAGGTGAGCGTGAGCGTTTGCCCCTCGGCCGAAGTGCCGGGCGTGGCCGTCCACAGCTTTTTGTCGAAACCTGCTTTGCCGCCGTGAAGGGTGTTGGGCGCGTTGTTAGTAGGGATGGAATACTGTTTATCGTCGAGGGTGAACTTGCCCCGGGCAATGCGGTTGCCGTAGCGCCCAATCAATGCCCCAAAGTAGGGGCCTTCCTGCTTGTACACCGGGGCCAGATAGCCCGCCAGATCATCGAAACCCAGCACGACATCCCCCATCTTGCCATCCTTGTCGGGTACGAGCAGGCTGGTGAGCGTGCCCCCGTAGGGGGTGATGGTGGCCTTCAGGCCGTGGGCGTTGGTGAGGGTGTAGAGTTGCACCTCGGTACCATCGGCCAGTTTGCCAAAGGCGCTGGAAGTAGGCATGGTTGCGGAAGAAGACTGGGTGGAATCGGAAGAAGCGGCGGCAGATGTAGCACCAGTTTCGGCGGTAGTAGCCTTGTCAGACTGCTGGCAGGCGGCCGTGAGCAACAGGCTGGCCAGCCCGCTGGCCACCAAGCCCGCGCGGGAAGATGAAGTCATATTGGTTGTTGGTTGGTAGTTGTTGGTTGTTGGCAGCAAGCGGCCGGACGAAGCGAAGAAGTTGGGGTGGCTCTTGACGATTGATCCAGCTTCATCGCTTCGCCCGGCATAAGAGCTTACTGCTGGGGCTCCAGCTTGAAGTTCTCGAACACGGCTACTGCCGAAGCCGGGCCGTGGGCCAGGGGCCCCACCCGAATGCCCCGGTCCCAGGGCGGCAGGTAGCTACCGTTTACGGCCGCGCCGCCAGCGGGCAGCGGCTGCCAGGTGGCTCCGCCGTCCGTGCTCCACCCGAAGGTGAACTGGCTACCTTGTTGGGCCTGGAGGCGCAGTTGCAGGGTTTTGGCGGCGGGCAATGGAGTTTCGGCCAGGGTTTTGGTCTGACCTTTTTCGGTTTGCAGCAGCTGTACTTTGCCCCCACCAGCTACCACGGCCAGGGTATTGTCCGGGTCGCCGTGGGCGGCTAGGCCGGCGCGGCTGCCAGCAGGCAGGGCGGCGGGGTTGAGTAGGGTGGTCGTAGCCGTGTAGGCCGGAGCCGTAGTCGACTGGCCCAGGGCAGCCCCGGCGTGCTCGGGGCGGGCAGTGAGGTAAAGCTGGCCGCCGCGCAACGCGAAAGTGGGGCGCTCCTCCACGGGCCACTGCCAGGAAGGAGCCAAGGTTTTGCTGGTGTACTCATCCGTGAAGCTCACGGCGGGCACGGGCGTGGGCGCTATGGCCGTACTGCCCCCCCGGAACTCGGGCCAGCCGGTGGCCGCCCAGGTAAACTCGGTTAGCACACCTTGCCGGCCCACAAACTGCTGGCTGTTGGTCGCGTAGGCATGGTGGAGCATAAACCAGCGGCCCTGGTGCTGCACGGCCGTACCGTGGCCGGGGCACTTCCAGGCGTCGTTGTTGATGAGGATGGGGTTTTTGGCGTACTTCTCCCAGGGCCCCAGCAAGGTTTTGGCCCGGGCCACGCCGGTGGCGTAGGTGCAGCCGGAGCCGCAGCAGCCGTTGGCGGCGTAAAAAGCGTAGAAATATCCCTCGCGGCGCACTATCGACACGCCCTCCACCAGGTTGCCCTCCCAGGTGGCGGGGTCGTTGCGGAACAGCTCCTGCTTCTCCCCTACCAGGGCCGTGCGGGCCTCATTGATGCGCTGGGCCCAGATGGGCGTAGGCTGTTGCACGCTGTTGCCGTCCTCCTTCCAGATGAGGTAGAGCTGGCCGTTTTCGTCGCGCATGGGAAACCCGTCGATGGAGCCGTGGGGCTGACCTACCAGGGGGCCGTGGTCGGTGTAGGGGCCGGCGGGGCTGGGGGCGCTGGCCACGCCCACGGCCAGGTTGCCGCCACGCTTGTGGGCCGTATAGTACACGTAAATTTTGCCGCCTTCCTCACTGATTTCTGGGGCCCAGAAGTAGTAGTCGGCCCAGGCCGGCCGCTCGCCCGGGAATACGTGGCCCACCAGCTCCCACTTCATCAAATCCTTGGACTTAAGCAGCGGAAATGTAGGGCCCCAGTTGGAGCTGGTAGCCGTGGCCCAGTACGTGTCACCGACTTTCACCACGGAGGGGTCGGGGAAGTCGCCGGGCAGCACGGGGTTGGCAATAACGGCCGGCGCCATTGCAGCGGCTGGGCTGCTGGTGCTGCCCGCCTCAGCAGGACGAGTGGAGGTAGAAACCGGCCGCTGGCAGGCCGCCAGCAAGCCCAGGCTCAGCAGCACCGGGCCGCTAAACCGCCGCACGGAAGTACGCAGAGAGTTTTGTTGCAAGGTAGTGAAGGCGTTAAACGAGAAATCAGGGCAGCCTTACTCGCCGGCCGGCTTGGTCAGCGCAGTACCCAGGGCCACGGGCGTGCCGAAATCGGGGGTACCATCAGCCTTCCAGGTGATTTTCTGGATACGGGGGCTGCGGTTGTCGCCGCAGCCCTGGCCCGTTAGCGGGTTGGCGTGGTAAATCATCCAGTCTTCGGTACCGTCCTTGGACTTAAAGAAGCCGTTATGACCCGGCCCGAATGCCTGCCCGCTGGTGTTCTTGGTAAATACCGGCGTGCTGGACTTGGTCCAGGAAGAGAGCTGCATGGGGTCGGCGGTGGAGGAGGCCGTGAGCATACCTAGGGCGTAGTCATCGGTGCTGCAGTGGCTGCCCGAGTACACCAGGAAAGTTTTGTTGCCGTGTTTCAGAATTTCCGGACCCTCGTTCACGTCGGGTTCCCCAATGGTTTCCCAGTTGTACTCGGGGCGCGAGAGTTCTACCCGGGGGCCCACCAGCGTCCAGGGGTTGCTCATCTCCGAGATATACAGGCGCTGGGTGCCGGCGCCCTCCGTCTGGTGGCCCGACCAGATCAGGTACCGTTTGCCGTTCTGCTCCAGCACGGTGCCGTCAATGGCCCACAAATCGGCGGTGGGGTTGGCAATGCGGCCTTTGTAGGTCCAGGTGCCGGTAGTGGGGTCGGCGGAGGCGTTTTCCAGCACGTGTACGCGGTGGCCGGCGCAGCAAAGCGGGTCGGCGGAGTAGTAGATGTACCACTTCCCATCGAGGAAAAACAGCTCCGGAGCCCACAGGTCGCGCTGGTTGATGCCGGCCTGCTGGGGTGTCCAGACCACCGTACTCACGGACGAGCCCAGGTCGGTCATCTTGGCCGTTTTCCGGATAACGATGTTGCCGCCGGTGGTGCTCATGTAGTAGTACGTGCCATCTTTCTGGTATACCCAGGGGTCGGGGCCCACACTCAGCAGCGGGTTAGTGAAGGTGGTAGAGGTGGGCGGCGCGGGCGGCGGGGGCGTAGGCGGCGCGGGGGTGGGTGAAGAGCCACTGTTGCAGGAAAACGTCAGGGCCAGCAGCGCCAAAGACAGTAATCGGGCGGGATACCAGGTCATGCGGAAGGTAAAAACTGGAAAGGAAAATGCTTAGCAGAGTAGATAAGGGCCGTAAGGAAGATACTCGCAAAAGGCCGGCAGCGGAACGCAAGCTGCCGGCTCCCCGTCAGCAAAATAGAGCCGTTCCGGCACCAGGCCGGAACGGCTCTATTCTCAGGCATTTACTTGGCAATTACCAGCCGGGGTTTTGCTGGTAGCGGGCCAGGTCAATTTCGGTTTGCGGAATGGGCAGCAGGCGGGAACGGTCGAGGCGAAAACCATTAAAATCGGTGTCCCGCGCTTTTAGCTGGTCGATGCCGGCCTGGTTATCCAGCAGGCCCCAGCGCTTGAGGTCGAAGAAGCGCAGGCCCTCCCCCGTCAGCTCCGTTACCCGCTCGTGCATAAGCTGGGCCCGAAGCGTTTCACGCGTGAAGCTGCCGGCCGTAAGCGGGGCCAGGCCAGAGCGGCTGCGCACCTGGTTAATCAACGGAATAGCATCACTGGTCACGCCCTGCTCGTTAAGCGCCTCGGCCTGCAGCAGCAGCACATCGGCGTAGCGCATCACGCGGTGGTTGATGGGCGAGTCGAAGTTCTCGAAGGTGCGGAAGTAATCGGTTTGGTACTTGCGCCAGTACACGCGGCTCAGGTCGCGGGCGTTGCCCCGGAAGCGGCGCAGGAAACCGTTGCCGTACACCAGCGTATCGCCATCCACGGGCAGCGAGGAGGTAAACTGGCGGCGGTTATAGAATACCGTGGAGGCCAGGCGCGGGTCGCGGGCTCCGGTGGCGGTTGGCTCCCGCAGAAACTCGTTTACCACCCAGGGCCGCACCTCGCCATCTACGAAGCCCGCGCCGGGTACCCCCCAGAATTGGGAGCGTTGCCCACCTTCCGAGGAAGTAGCATCGTCGCCGTCGTTACCGCCCAGCTTGGCATCCGAGAACTGGACTTCAAAGATGGACTCGGAGTTGTTTTCCGTGGTATGGCGGAAGTTATCGGTGAAGTTGGCCGTGAGCCGGTAGCGGTTGGAGCTAATAACTTCGGCAAACTGCGCCGAGGCCTGCGTCCACAGCCGCTGCTGCATGTAGGCTTTGCCCAGCAGCGTAGTGGCGGCACCTCGGGTAGCGCGGCCAGTGTCGTTGCCGCCCCCGTAAGACACGTCCAGGTCGGGCTTAGCTTCCAGCAGGTCTTTCACAATCTGCTCCCACACCTGCCCTTCCGAAGTAGCCTGGGCCGGCAAAGCGGTGGCATCGGAGGGCGTAAGGGCCAGCGGCACCCGCCCGTAGAGCGTTACTAAGTTGTAGTAGTACAGGGCCCGCAAAAACTTGGCTTCGGCCACAATTCGCTTTTTCTGGGTTTCACCCATCTGTATGGCGGGTACATTGGCCAGTACTTGATTGGTGCGCCAGATGGCCCGATAATGGTCTCGCCACAGGTCCCGCGACACCTCAAAGTCATAGTTTACCTGCGTAAAGCGGGTAAAATCAGCCAACTCACCCCACGGGCTCTGGCTAAAGCTGTCGTCAGAACGCAGATCATAAGCAAAGTGCAGCCAGCGCCGGTAAGTGCCCAACTGCTGCAAGCCGCTGTAGCAGGCCGTAATGCCCTTTACAGCATCGTCCTCCGTTTTCCAGAACGACTCGGTGGTGGCTTGGTTTGGGTTGATCTGGTCAAGAAAATCTTTGTCGCAGGCCGTTGTCAGCAGCAGAGTGCTAGCTAGGGCGGCCAAGCGGAGAGTATGTGGTTTCATGAGAATGTCGTCGTAGTCGGATGGGAAGGATGAGCAGAAACGCGGCCAGGTCTAGAAGCCCAATTGAGCGCCAATGGAAACCGTACGAATGTTGGGGTAACTGCCCTCGTCTACGCCCCGGCTCAGCACGCCACCCACTACTTCAGGGTCGTAGCCGGTGTAGTCGGTCACCGTGAACAGGTTCTGGCCCGTTACATAGAAGCGTAGGCTGCCCAGCCCTTTCACCTGCTCCGTTAAAGACTTGGGAATGGTATACCCAATCTGCAGATTTTTCAGACGCAGGTAGGAGCCATCCTCCAACCAGCGGGTAGAGTTAATACGGGCGTTGTCACCGGCAGCGGTGGCTTCCTGCCGGCCCGCAGGTGCACCAGAAATGATGGCGCGGGGTGTGGTAGTGGAGGGATTGGTGGGCGTCCAAGGGCTAAAACCCTTACGGTAGTTGCCGTTGTCGTCGGTGCGGTCCAGCCAGTACCGGCCGGTATTCAGAATATCATTGCCTTGCACACCCTGAAAGAAGGCCGAGAAGTCAATGCCTTTGTAGCTGGCTGACAGATTTAACCCGTACTGTAGCTTAGGAAACACACGACCAACATGGGCCCGGTCGGCGGCCGTAATCTGTCCGTCTCCATTCACGTCTTTGTAGCGCACGTCGCCGGGTTTGGCATTCGGCTGGGCGCTGCTGGCGATATTGTCGCCCGTCTGGAAGATACCGTCGAATTGGTACAGGAAAAACGAGCCCAGCTCATAGCCAACCTCCGTGCGGGTAGATTCACCGGGGCCGCCGGGGAAGAGGTTGTTTCCGCCATCGGCACTAAGGGCATTTACGCGGTTGGTAAGCGTGGTCAGATTACCGGTAACGCTGTACTTGAAATCCTTACGGTTCTCGTTGTAGCCCAAGGACAATTCAAGCCCCCGGTTAGCAATGCGGCCTACGCGCTGGTAGGGGTAGGTACCTGCGTTGCCCAGCACCAGCGGCGGCAGCGGGTTCACCAGGGCGTTCCGTGTTTCCGAGCGGTAATAATCGGCTGAGAGCGTAATCCGGTCTTCCAGCAGGCCCAGATCAAACCCATAGTTGGCCGTGTGGCGCTCTTCCCAGGCAATGTCGCGGCTTACAAGCTGCGTCTGGATACTACCGGTCTGAATATTGTCACCCCCGAAGGGATAGTTAACGTTGAGATTGATAACCCCCTGCCCCAGATAGGCTCCGTTGTAGGGGCCATCCAGCAAATCATTGCCCAATACCCCGTAGCTGGCACGCAGCTTCAGGTTGCTCACCTTGTCGGTCAGGTTCTGGAAGAATTGCTCCTGCGAAACTCGCCAGCCAGCCGAGGCGGCATAAAAGGTACCGTAGCGATTCTGGGGACTAAACCGGGAAGATCCGTCGCGGCGAATAGCCCCGGTCAGCAGGTAGCGCTGGTCGTAGTCGTACGTGATTTGCCCTAAGTAAGAGCGTTTGTTGTATACAACCGTAGAGCCCAATGCCTGGGGCGAGCCGCTGCCCGCGTCTAAGGCCCAGTAGTATACAGGCCCCACACCGTAGCCGTTGTTGCGGCCGCGCGTGAACTCAAAGCGCTGATGCTGCTCCGTGTAGCCAGCAACTGCTGTCAGGTTGTGCTCACCAAAGCTCTTATCAAAAGACAAAGTATTTTCAACCTGCGTAAATAGGTTATTTCCCTGGTTTTCGGCATAGTACGAGGGGTTCAGCGGGTCGTTTTGACGCCAGAGACCGTACTGACGCTTTTCCCGGTCGTGGTAGCCCAGGTACTCAATGCCCATATTGAGGCGGTAGCGCAGGAAGCTGAAAATATCTATTTCCCCGTACACGTTGCCCTGCAGGCGGTTGTTCACCCGGGTGTTGCTGAGCAGTTTCTGCAGGGCAATAGGGTTGGTACCGAAGGTGCTGGCGTTGTTATTTCCGTACCCGAAGCCCCCGATGTTGGTCGAGTCATACACCGGCGTAACGGGCAGCATGCGCAGCACGTCCAGGAAAGGCAGGCCGTTGAGCAGCGTTTGGTTGGTGCGGGCCACTTGCAGGTTCTGGCCTACCCGCAAACGCCCCCGGTTAAAACCCGTATTGATTCGTATGCTATAGCGCTCAAACTTGGGGCCCACCACGGTGCCTTTCTGGTTGAAATACTCGCCTGACACCAGGTAATTGGAGTTGGGACCTCCGCCCGAGAAACCCAGGCTGTAATCCTCCACAGAGCCCTTCTGGATAAGCTCCTTCTGCCAGTCGGTGTTCACGCCGGTGGGGTTAGCCACGTAGGGCTGCACCGAGAGGCCGGCGTTTTCGTAGGCTTGGCGGTTGATAACGGCCCACTCCTGGGCATTCATCAAATCGTAGGTCTTATTAATTTTCTGTACCCCACGGTAGGCATTGAAGCTAATAGCCGGCGGCCCCGCCTTTCCTTTCTTCGTGGTGATAATGATGACTCCATTGGCACCCCGCGAACCATACGGCGCCAAGGAAGCCCCGTCCTTGAGGACTTGAATGGATTCGGCATCGGCGGGGTTGAAGTCGCGGATATTATCTACCCACAGCCCATCAATGATGTAGAGCGGCCCGCTACCCCCGTTGATGGAGCCCAGGCCCCGGATATTGACGAGGGGAGCCTGGCCCGGCACGCCGGAGTTGATAACCTGCACACCAGGCAGGCGGCCCTGAATGCCCTCCGCAATGGTGGCTACGGGGGCTTTTTGGGCTTCGCGGGCACTTACGCTGGCTACTGAGCCGGTTACGTCCTCCCGCTTCTGGGTCAGGTAGCCCACCACTACTACATCGTTCAGCACCTTGCTGTCCACATCCAGGCGCACATCCACGCTGCTGCGGCCGTTCACCGGCACTTCCTGGGTAGTGTAGCCCACAAAGGAGAAAACCAGGGTAGCGTTATCGGCCACTGCTAAGGTGTAGCGTCCGTCACTGTCAGTGGTAACGCCATTGGAGGTTCCTCGTTCCAGCACCGTTACGCCGGGCATGCCCTGGCCTTTTTCGTCCAGCACGCGGCCGGATATAGTAGTAGCCAGCACCGCGTCCCGGTGGGCGGCCGGGGTGGGCAGCTCACTGGCCTGCCCGGCCACGGGAGCCAGCAGGGGCAGACAGGCTACCAGCGCCGGTACTGTTTGCCGACGCATGCGTTGTAAGGAGTTCTTCATGGGGAGTAGAAAGGTGGTTGAAGAAGTGGGAATTGCAAACGTTTGCGCATGGAAAATAAATGCAAACGTTTGCGGCTATGGGAGAAAAAGTGCGTTAATTCGGCCTGCCAAGGTATTCTAAGTAGCTACCAGCCGCCGAATTAAGCAACCAGGGGCTCATTTGACTGCGTAAGAATAGTGAGTATTCACTCAATTGTCAAGAAATTAAAAAAATCTTGCCTTCACTTACAGCTACCATAGTGCAAATTTCTCCCTGCTACATCTCATTTCTGCTACCCAAATCAAGCTCGACCGTACTATATGTTCTGAAATTTTGATGTAGATTTGCAAACGTTTGCATGAGCCCCTGATATGATTGCTCGTTGCGGACGCACTTCACCCCTGCTCCACTTTCTGCCTCATGCTGTCTACTCGCATCCTCGCTGCTTTTCAGGAACACTTTTCGGCTACTCCCCTGCTCGTGCGCGCTCCAGGGCGCGTAAACCTCATCGGGGAACACACCGACTATAACAATGGCTTTGTGCTACCCGCCGCCATTGATAAGGAAATTGTGTTTGCCGTGGCCCTGAACAACACCAGCAAGGCCCGGCTGTATTCATACGACAACAAGGCGCATTGCACCGTTGAGCTAACAGGCCTGCAGCCGGGCAAACCGCACTGGGCCAACTACCTGAAGGGCGTGGTGGCCCAGTTTCAGCAGCGCGGTATTACGGTACCGGGCTTCGACTGCGTGTTTGGGGGCAATGTGCCCATCGGTGCGGGCATGTCGTCGTCGGCGGCGGTGGAGTGCGGGCTGGCGTTTGCGCTAAATGAGCTGCTGGGCACCGCGCTGAGCCGCATGGAGCTGGCGCGCATGGCCCAGCTAGCCGAGCACAAGTTTGCCGGCGTGCAGTGCGGTATCATGGATCAGTTTGCCAGTTTGTTTGGCCAGCCCAACCAGGTAGTGCGGCTGGATTGCCGCTCCCTGGAGTATGCGTACTTCCCTTTCGATACCCAGGCCTGCCATATTGTGTTGTGCAACTCCGGGGTGAAGCACAGCCTGGCCAGCTCGGAGTACAACACCCGCCGCCAGGAGTGTGAACAGGGCGTGAGCGTACTGCAGCAGTACTACCCCGAGGTAACCAGCCTGCGCGACGCTACCCTGTCCCAGCTGGAAACCCACCAAGCCGAGATGAGCGCGGTAGTATACCGCCGCTGCCGCTACGTGGTAGAAGAAAACCAGCGCGTGGAACTAGCCTGCCAGCACCTGGCAGCTGGCAACCTGGTAGCATTCGGGCAGGCCATGTACGCCTCCCACGCCGGCCTCCGCGACGATTACGCCGTTAGCTGCTCGGAGCTGGATGTACTGGTTGAAGCCGCCCGGGCCCTACCAGGGGTGTACGGCGCCCGCATGATGGGCGGCGGCTTTGGGGGCTGCACCATCAACCTGGTAGCGCCGGAGCAGGTGGCAGGCTTCGTGGCTGCCATGCAGGCGGCCTATCAGCAGCAGCTGGGCCTGAAGCTGGAAACCTACCAAACGACTATTGTGGGCGGCGTCTCCACTCTGGAGCCAACTAGCGTACCGGCCTAGGCAGGGACGCCCTTTTGTGCGCTGGGCCGCAAGGCGCCGGCCGCGTATATCGGGGCGTTGCGGCCCGGGCAGGCAGTGCTTGTGGTAAGTTAGTACCTGTTTGTTTTGGGCCGGGTAAGCGGTAGGCGGTAGCGTGGGAACTGCCGTCTGCCGCCCCGGTCCGAAGCAACCAGTGTTCAGGCGGGGCAACCCCGGGCTGGTTCTGCAGTATGATTCGTAGCAGTTGCTTGCCTGATCTTTCCCTTTTTCAACTCCCTGACGGCTTGCCGTCTTTTTTCTTTTTCCGATGGCCGCCTTTGATCTAGCCCAGCACCCGCACCGCCGCTTCAACCCGCTCACGGGCGAGTGGCTGCTTGTGTCGCCCCACCGCGCCCTGCGCCCCTGGCAGGGCCAGCAGGAAGCCCCCGACCGGAGCCAGCGCCCCGCCTACGACCCTACCTGCTACCTCTGCCCCGGCAACACCCGCGCCAACGGGGCCGTCAACCCCACCTACACCGGCACCTTCGTGTTTGATAATGACTTTGCTGCTCTTACCCCCGATGCGCCCACCGGCACGGTGGAGCAGGGCGGGTTGCTACGGGCCGAGGCGGAGTCGGGCGTGGGCCGGGTTATCTGCTTTTCGCCCCGCCACGACCTGACCCTGCCGGAAATGAGCACGGAGGCTATCCGGGGGGTGGTGGACGTCTGGGCCGAACAGTTTGCCGAGCTTGGGGCCCGGCCCGACATCAACTACGTGCAGATCTTCGAGAATAAGGGCCAGGTGATGGGTTGCTCCAATCCCCACCCCCACGGCCAGATCTGGGCGCAGCGCACCGTGCCCACCGACCCGGCCAAGGAAACCGTGCAGCAGCTGGCCCATTTCCGCCAGCACGGCCGTACCCTGCTGGCCGACTACCTGGCTATTGAACTGCAAGAACAGCAGCGCGTGGTGCTGGAAAACGAGCATTGGGTGGTGCTGGTGCCCTTCTGGGCGGCCTGGCCCTTCGAAACGCTGGTGCTGCCGCGCCGCGCCGTGCAGGACGTGACCCAACTCACGGAAACGGAGCGTGACGCGCTGGCCGACGCGCTGCGCCGCCTTACCATCCGCTACGACAACCTGTTCCAGACCTCCTTCCCCTACTCCGCCGGCCTGCACCAGCGCCCCACCGATGGGCAGCCGCACCCGGAGTGGCACCTGCACATGCACTTCTACCCGCCGCTGCTGCGCTCGGCCTCGGTGCGCAAGTTTATGGTTGGTTACGAGCTGCTGGGCAGCCCCCAGCGCGACATAACCCCCGAATACGCCGCCCAGCGCCTGCGGGAGCTACCCGAAATCCACTACAAGCAGGCTCAGCCACAGTAGGACTCTTTCCTGGGCGAAGCCATGCCTTGAATCATTATTCTGAGCATAACGAAGGACCTTATTGCGCTAGAACGAGCCGCTGCAACAATGGTCGTTCTGGCGTAGTAAGGTCCTTCGCATTGCTCGGGGCACTAGGTCTGTTTGAAGCAAAAGCGCCCGTAGTTTATTGCTACGGGCGCTTTTGCATTCATCTTATTTCTCACCCGAAGGCCGCGCTATGGGCTGGGTGATGGGTAGCGGGTTGCCAAAGTTGGGGGTACCGTCGGGGTTCCAGGTGAAGGGCTGGGCCCGGGGAGTGCGAAACCGGCCGCAGCCCTGGCCGGGCTCATCGTTGGCGTGGTAGAGAATCCAGTCCTGGGTACCATCCGGCGACTTGAAGAAGGAATTGTGGCCGGGGGCGTACACCTTGTTGGCCGCGTTCTGCTGGAAAACCGGCGTGGGCGACTTGGCCCAGGAGCCGGGCTGGAGCAAATCGGCGCTGGCGGAGGCGGTGAGCATCCCCAGGGCGTACGTATCGGTCCAGCAGCCGCTGGCCGAATAGATGAGGTAGAGCTTGCCGTTGTGGCTGAGCACTTCGGGGCCTTCGTTCACGTCCACGTGGGGCACATCGTTGGGGTTGTTCAGGTCGCCGTTCCGCTCCCAGCTGTATACTGGCGTCGACACTTTCAGGCGGGGGCCGGCAATGGTCCAGGGGTTCTGCATGCGGGCCAGGTAGATATCCTGGCGGCCGTTTGCGTCGCCCTCCCACCCCGACCACACGAAGTACAGCTGCCCGTTATTCTCGAACACCGACCCATCAATAGCCCATTTGTTGGTAGCATCCGTAATCTGCCCCTTATCCACCCAGGTACCTTCCAGGGGGTCAGCCGAGCTGTTTTCCAGCACAAAAAGCCGATGGTCGGGGTTGCGGCCGGCATCGGCGGCGTAGTACAGGTACCACTTGCCTTGGATGCGGTGCAGCTCCGGCGCCCAGATTTCGCGGGAGTTGGGCCCGGTACTGGGCGGCGTCCAGACTACCTTGCTTGGGGCCGTACGCAGCTGGCTCAGGGACCGGGTTTTCCAGAGCGTGATGTTGCGGCCGGTGGTGTGGGTGTAGTAATAGTAGCCGTTATAGTACACGCTCCAGGGGTCGGCGCCGGCCGGCAGTAACGGGTTGGTGAAGGTGGCAGCCGTAGAGGCGGGCTGCTGCTGGGCCTGAACCGGCCCGGCGAACAGCACCGAAGCCCCCAGCAGCAGGCTGGCGTAGAGTACGTTTTTCATGTGCACATCTGAAATCCGCCTCTCACTTTCCCTTTGGCTCGCGCAGGAAGAGGATGAAAGGCGGGCAAAGGAGGAATTGACCTTATTTGCCGTTGGTTTTCCGGATCAGGTCGGTTTCGTCCTGGTGGTAGGGCGTGCCGTCCTTACGGAACACCTCATGGAACCACTCGCCCGGCTCGCCGCCGTCGGCCACGGGTACATCCCACTGGTACTTGGTGTTGGTTTTGCCGTCTACCAGGCCCCAGTTGATGGCCCCGATATTGTACTTCTTCAGCAAGGGCATTACGTTGACGAAGCGGGAATTGCGGGGACGGGCCATGTACTCGGTGCAGATCATGGGGCGGCCGTGGGTTTTGAGCAGCTCAATTACCCGCTCGTGGGCTGGCACCTCGTCGTAGTTGTGGTAGGTCATTACGTCGGAATTCAGGGCCTGAAAGGTATTCAGCTCCTTGAGGCCCCAGTTCCAGAGGCCCACGCTCAGGGGCTGGCTGGGGTTTACTTCCCGGGCCCAGGCAAACACGTTGCGCAGCAGGGGCAGCGAGGCATTGCCCTTATTATTATTGCCGGGCTCATTGTACAAATCCCAGAGCAGCACGCGCTTATCAGTGGCGAAGCTGCGCAGCACGTCCTGCACGTAGGGCTTGAGCTTCACGAAGGTAGCCGAGTCGCGGGAGGCGGGGTCGCCGGGGTCCTGGGCCCAGCCGGAATTGTGGATGCCGGGCTTGGGCGCGGGCTGGGGGCCGGCTTTGGGGTCCTTGCCCCAGCAGTCGTCAAAGAACACCAGAATAGTGCTGATGTGGTGCTTGTCGGCCAGGGCCAGGTAGTCGCCCACGCGCTTTTTGAAGCCCTGCGGATCCTGCTGCCAGGCCAGGCTGTGCAAAAACACGCGCATGGTATTAAAGCCGATGCCCTCGGCCCAGCCCAGCTCTTTATCAATGGTGGCGGGGTCGAACGTGTCGGCCTGCCACATTTCCAACTGGTTGATGGCCGTGCTGGGCGTGAAGTTGGCCCCCGACATCCAGGGGTGCTGCCGGTACCAGGCCTGAGCCTTCTCGGCCGACCAGCGCTGGCCCTGCAGGGCAGCGGCCGTAGCCGCTGCGCCTTTGGTTTTGATCTTGGTTTTTTGGGCGAAGGTGCTGGTGGTGGAACTCAGCAGCAGAAGAAAGAGCAGCAGCTTTTTCATGAAAAAGGAAATGGTGAAAGGAAGGATGGAATTCTATAGTAGGCACCCCAGGCTTTGGTACCGGGCCCCTATTCGCCGGAGGGTGTGGATTGAGGCTGCGTCAGCGACACGGGCACGCCGAAGTTGGGAGTACCGTCGGGGTTCCAGGTGAAGCGCTGCATGCGGGAGCTGCGGCCCTCACACTTGCCGTCGGCGGCAGCTTTGGCGTGGTACACCAGCCAGTCCTCGCGCCCGTCCGCCGATTTTGTGAAGCTGTTATGACCGGTACCCCACACCTGATTTTCGGCTGAGGGCTTAAACACGGGCTGGGGTGCTTTAGTCCAGGATTCAGGCCTAAGAGGATCAGCACCCTTCTGGGCCGTGAGCATGCCCAGGCAGTAATTATCATCCCAGCAGGCGCTGGCCGAGTACACCACCAGCAGCTGGCCCTGTTTACCAGCCAGAAACTCGGGGCCTTCCAGAATCTGGCGGCCGCCCCCTTTTTCCCACTCAAAGGTGGGGCGGGCAATAATCACTTCTTTGTCGGGGGCCAGCGTCCACGGATTCGTCATGGGAGCAATGGCCAGCACGCTCTGCGGCCCCACGTATGCCGAGTACAGGAAATACCGCTTGCCGCCCTGCTCAAACACCGAGCCGTCGAGGCCGGCGTATTTGGTGTTTACCCGGCCCTTGTCCGTCCAGGTACCCGTGGTGGGGTCAGCAGCGGCGTTTTCCAGCACGAACACGTAGCGGCTGTTGTCGCCGGCCCGGGCTTTATCGGTGGCCGTGTAGTAGAGGTACCACTTGCCATTGAGGCGATGCAGCTCCGGGGCCCAGATTTCGGCGGAGTTGGGGCCGGTAGCGGGCGGCGTCCAGACCACTGCGGCCGGGGCCTGGGATACCGCGCTCAGGGCCTGGGTTTTCCAGAGCGTGATGTTGCGGCCGGTGGTGTGCGTGTAGTAGTAAATGCCACCGTGCCGGGTTACCCAAGGGTCGGGGCCTTCCGTGTGCAGGGGGTTGCGGAAGGTAGCAGCGGGCTTCTGCTGGGCCAGTGCCGGTGAGGCCAAGCCAGCCGTGAAGCCGGCCCCAAGCAGTACGGCACAAAGACGAGTAGCAATGTTCATGGTAGTACGGGGAGGAGCAACGCACACGGAAGCAGAAGGGCAATTCCGGGCAGCGGCTGCATTTACATTTAGGGAAGAAAGCACCCACAGGATTGCCGGCCGGTACGCCCGAGATACAGCCGAGTACCACTGCCGGGTAAGGCTAACCAGGGCTAACGGCAATGCCCGGTCGGGTACCGGGCCATATCCGGCGAATCAGGTAGTTGGCCGCCGGTTTGGTAGTGGGCCCTGGGGTACTTGCGACGGTGCAAGCTAATCTTAGTATCGAAATAACGCAAACGTTTGCACATTTATCTGCATCTTGCCCACAAGCCCAATACTGGGTTTCTTTTGAGTACTTACTCACCATTTACTTGGGGCCTAACTCCAGCGTTTGGTCTTGCCTGTTCCTTGCCCATGCCTCACCCTTCATAGGGAGTTGAACGCGGCAAGCTGCCCGGCTACGGACTGGCCGCATGCTCACAAAGCCCCTCTACCCGCCAACTGGGACAGGTGTGGCACCGGATAACGTGCAGCTACCGGCCCTGAACATCCTTCCACAATATCTGTCCACTCTCTCCTTCACCATGCCCTACTCCCGCCGCACATTTCTGCAGCAAGCCACTGCTGGCTTGGCCTCCCTTGCCCTACTGAACCAGGCCGCTGCCCGCACGGCTGCCCGCACTTATACCAACCCCGTGTACCCCGGCCAGTTCCCCGACCCTTTTGTGCTTAAGCATCAGGGCCGCTACTACGCCTTTGGCACCACCGGCCAGGGCCGCACCCCCGATGGGCGCATCTTCACCCTGCTCACCTCCGATAACCTGGTTGACTGGCAAGTGGCCGGCGGGGCCCTCACACCGCCCGCCGGGGCTGAGGGGGCCGACTTCTGGGCGCCCGAAGTAGTGTACCACAAGGGCACCTTCTACATGTATTACTCCATGGGCGGCGGCGCTATCGGGGCCTCCGTGGGCCACCGCCTGCACGTGGCCACCAGCAAAACGCCCCAGGGGCCTTACACGCAGGCGGCCCTGCTGGATGTACCGGCCAGTAAGTTCACTATCGACGCCCACCCCTTCCAGGATACCGATGGGCAGTGGTACCTGTTCTACGCCCGCGACTTTATCGACTCCAACGACGGTTACCGACCCGGCACCGGCTTGGTAGTAGACAGGCTCCTGGACATGACCCGCCTGGCCGGGGAAAGCCGCACCGTAATGCGCGCCCGCCACGACTGGACGGTATTTGAGAAGAACCGCACCATGCCGCTCTACGATAACCAGACGTTTAAGGAGTGGCACACCCTGGAAGGTCCCTTCGTGCGCAAACGTGGCAACAAATACTACTGCTTCTACAGTGGCGCCAACTTCCTCACGCCCCGCTATGGTGTTGACTATTGCGTAGCCGACAGCGTAATGGGCCCCTACACGGATACCGGTGATGGCATGGGCCCGCGGGTGTTGCACGCCGTTGAGGGTCATGTGCGCGGACCGGGCCACCATTCCCACGTGATGAGCCCCAACGGCAAGACCGAATACCTGGTATATCATGCCTGGAACCCGGAAATGACCGAGCGGCAACTCTGCATTGATAAGCTGGCCTGGACGGCCCAGGGTCCGCGCTGCCAGGGCCCCACCTACACGCCCCAGCCCCTACCCTAGCACCAAAGCAAGACGCATCTTCTACACCGTAGAACTACTGACGAGGTTACCCGTTATATGGCGTAGCTTTGCATAAGTAGTTGCGTAGATTTTGCGTAACTACTTGCACGACCATCCCCTCCTAATCAGCCGAACTTTGGCACGTACGAAAGCCTCTATTACCGACCTGGCCCAGCAGCTCGGCGTTTCCGTTTCCACGGTGTCCCGGGCGCTCAGCGACCATCCGGGCATCAGTGACACGACCAAGAAACGGGTGTGGAAGCTGGCCAAGGAGCTGCACTACCAGCCCAACCACATGGCAGCCGGCTTGCGCAAGGGCCGCAGCAATTTGCTGGGCGTACTAGTGCCCCACATCGACGGACACTTTTTTACGCTGGTGGTGAAAGGCATTGAAACCATTGCCTCCAAGGCGGGCTACAACATCATGATCTGCCAGTCGAACGAGGATGTGACGCATGAGCGCAAGAACATCGAAACCCTGCTCAGCGCGCAGGTAGAAGGCATTCTGGTATCCATGTCGCGCACCACCCGCGACTTCAAGCACTTCGAGAAAGTGCGCAAGCAGGAAATTCCGCTGGTATTTTTTGATCGGGTGCTGGATGGGCTGGACGTAAGTGCCGTGGTGCTCGACGACCGGGAAGGTGGCTACCAATCCACCAAACACCTTATCAAGCAGGGCTGCCGGCGCATTGCCCACTTCGGCGGCCCCCAGCACCTGAACATCTACAAGCACCGCCGCCAGGGCTACATTGATGCCCTGCTGGAAGCCGGCTTGCCCCTGGAAGAGGAACTGATTTTCTACTGCGACATGACCCTGGAAGACGGCATTGCCGGCATGCAAAAGATGCTGGCCTTACCTACCCCGCCCGACGCCGTATTTTCAGCCTCCGATTTTTCGGTGGTGGGGGCCTTGCAGGAGCTCAAGCGCCGCAAGCTGCGCGTGCCCCAGGATATTGCTCTGGCCGGTTTCAGCAACGAAACCTTCACCTCCCTCACCGAGCCCATGCTCACTTCCGTGGATCAGCGCTGCGAGCAGATGGGCCAGTCGGCCGTGCGGCTGTTTCTGGAGATGCGCGAGGAACACAGCAGCACCTTTTCCCCCCGCCGCGTAGTGCTTCAGCCCGATTTGCTGGTCCGGGAATCGTCGGAGCGGAGCAATGGGAAGAAGTAGATTGATCAAGTAGTTTTTTTGCACGAGCAGGTGTGAATTTTATCTTCCTGCTGCATCTATACATGACCTATCCGAGAAATTCATTGTAATCCCACTCCGCTATGCGTATCCGCTTCTATTTGTCAGCTGCGCTCCTGCTATTAGCTCACACTAGGCTGCGTGCGCAAACCAAAGTACTTCCATCATTTCACCAAGTGCAAAGCCCGGATACTACTACTCATAAGCCCATTCAGATCCGTCTTGTTTGCACCAGTTCCATACGACCTGGTGATGAGCCGCTTTGGGTAGTTGATGGCCTTCCCATTTCTGCGGAGCAGGTCAAAACTATCAACCCTGATGACATTGAGAAAATAGCCGTTCTCAAAAGTACTCAAGCAACGGCTCTTTATGGCTCCCAAGCCACCAATGGCGCAATACTCATCACCATGAAACAGCGCGTACCGCCCCATACCAGAAAGCAGAAAAGGCCGGTCAACTGACCGGCCTTTTCTGTTGTTTAGCCTTCGATATTTCTACCCTTTCGGGCTGAGCACCACGTACGGGATGATACATTCCTCCAGGGAGATGCCACCGTGCTGGAACGTGTCCTTGTAGTAGTTCACGTAGTAGTTGTAGTTGTTGGGGTAGGCGAAGAAGTAGTCGCCGACGGTGAAGACGTAGGCGGTGCTCACGTTCTCGCGGGGCAGGAAGATGCGTTCCGGCTTGCGCACGGTGTACACGTCGCGGGAGTCATCGAAGCCCAGGTTTTTGCCGTGCTTGTAGCGCAGGTTGGTATTCGTGTTCCGGTCGCCCACAATCTTGTAGGGGCGCTTCACGCGGATGGTGCCGTGGTCGGTGGTGATGATAAGCTTGCCCTTGCGCTCGGAAATCTGCTGGAGCATTTCGTACAGCGGGGAGTGCAGGAACCACGACTTGGTGATGCTGCGGTACGCCGACTCATCAGCCGCCAACTCCCGAATCATGGCCATATCGGTGCGGGCGTGGCTGAGCATGTCCACGAAGTTGTAGACGATGACGTTAAGCTTGTAGTTGTTGTGCAGGTTGGCCATTTTGCCTAGCAAGTCCTTGCCAGCTTGCAGGTTGGTTACCTTGTTGTAGCTGAACTTATGCTTCTGGTTGGCTTTCTGGAACATGATTTCCATGAACTCGGCCTCGTGCATGTTCTTGCCCTCGTCGTCGTCGTCCCACACCCAGAGGTTGGGGTACTTCTTCTGGATATCACCCGGCATCATGCCCGAGAAGATGGCATTGCGCGCGTAGGCCGTGGTAGTGGGCAGAATGGAGTAGTAGGTTTCCTCCGAATCAACGGTGAACAGCTCGGCAATGATGGGCTCCAGCACCTTCCACTGGTCGTAGCGCAGGTTGTCAATGAGCACGAAGTACACGGGCGTGTCGCCGGTTTCCTTCAGCATGGGGAACACCCGCTCCTTGAATAGCTGGTGCGACATGAGTGGGGCCTCGTCATCGTCGCCGTTCACCCAGTCCTCGTAGTTTTCCGTGATGAAGCGGCCGAAGTAGGTGTTGGCTTCGTCCTTCTGCATGTTGAAGACGTCGGCCATGCTCTTGCCCTCCGTTTCGTTGATTTCCAGCTCCCAGTATACCAGCTTCTTGTATACATCGGCCCACTCAGAGGGGCTGAGACGGTCGGAGAGCTGCATGCCCAGCTGGCGGAAGTCGCGCTGGTAGCCGCTGTTGGTGGCCTCACTCACCAGGCGCTTGTTGTCGAGCACCTTTTTCACGGCCAGCAGAATCTGGCTGGGGTTAACGGGCTTGATGAGGTAGTCGGCAATTTTGGCCCCGATGGCCGATTCCATGATGTGCTCCTCCTCGCTCTTAGTAATCATGACCACGGGCACGGTGGGCCGCAGGGCTTTGATTTCGGTGAGGGTTTCGAGGCCCGTCAGGCCGGGCATGTTTTCATCCAGAAATACGATGTCGTAGGTTTTCTCCTGAATTTCCTCAATGGCATCGGCCCCGGAGTTGACGCCGGTTACATCGTAGCCTTTGTCTTTGAGGAAGAGAATGTGGGGCTTCAGGAGGTCGATTTCGTCATCGGCCCAGAGAATCGAATATTGCATGGGGTAGGGTCTTGGGGTCTTGGGGTCTTAGGGGCTTGGTTGCTAGGCCAATCACCGCTGCTCTCCGACCATTTGGAATGCTGTTATGCTCAGGCAAAGCAAGTAGCTTTACCGGGAATCCGGCGAATAAGATTCAATTCCGCGCCGTTTACTTGTTGAGTAGCCTGTTTAATTTACCATTCAAGGGCCTATTATGTTCGATTTTCGGAAGCTGCGTATTTGGCAGGAGAGTTTCGCCTTGACGCTGACCGTGTATCAACTCACGCGCAATTTCCCAAAAGAAGAACTGTTTGGTCTTACCAGTCAGATGCGCCGGTCGGCGGCATCTGTACCGCATAATATTGCCGAAGGTTGCGGCCGGCAGTCGGCCCCCGATTTGCTCCGGTTTCTAACTATTGCGATGGGCTCAGCCAGCGAATTGGCCTCTCAACTCCTGCTAGCGCAAGGACTGGACTACCTCTCAACGGAAGCCGCCAACTCGATATTGCCCGATGTAGAACGACTCCGGCGGATGCTGACAGCCTATTATCAAAAAGTCAAAGCCAACCTTCCTGACAAACACAATCCGGCCACTACGCCGTAAAGCCAGCCTAACTGCTCCGTCTGCTCCTCCCTTTTCCGCTTCGGGCCCAAAGGTCAATCCAAGACCCCAAGACCCCAAGACCCTAAGACCCTAATGAACAAAAAGAAAATCTTCAACGACCCGGTGTATGGCTTTGTGACCATCCCCACGGAGCTGTTGTTTGACCTGATTGAGCACACTTATTTTCAGCGCCTGCGCCGCATTCAGCAGTTGGGCCTTACCATGTTTGTATACCCCGGGGCTCTGCACACGCGCTTTCACCACGCCCTGGGCGCCATGCACCTAATGACGCTGGCCCTGCGCACGCTCAAGGACAAGGGCATCAAGATTTCGGCCAAGGAGGGCGAGGCGGCTATGGCGGCCATTCTGCTCCACGACATTGGCCACGGGCCCCTCTCCCACGCCCTGGAGCGCAGCATTTTCGATGATGTGCACCACGAGGCCATCAGCCTGCACCTCATGCGCAAGCTCAACGCCCAGTTCAACGGAGCCCTGGACCTGGCCATTCAGATTTTCGAGGGCACCTACTCGCGGCCGTTTTTTCACCAGCTAGTGAGCAGCCAACTGGATATGGACCGGCTGGACTACCTGAACCGGGACTCGTTTTATACCGGCGTGCAGGAAGGCCGCCCCGGCGCCGACCGCCTCATTAAAATGCTGACGGTGGTGGACGAGAAGCTGGTGCTGGAGGAAAAGGCCGTGTACAGCATCGAGAATTTTCTGGTGAGCCGCCGCCTGATGTACTGGCAGGTGTACCTGCACAAAACCGTTACCTCGGCCGAGCAGATGGTTATCCGGATTATGGAGCGGGCCCGCGACCTGGTGCGGGCGGGCGTGCAGGTGCCGGCCGCACCCAACCTGCACTTCTTCCTCTCGCGCAACGTCACGCAACGGGAGTTTGAGCAGGATGACCAGATTCTGCGCCGCTTTACCCGCTTGGATGATACCGACGTGTGGGGGGCCGTGAAGCTCTGGGCCGACCACCCCGATAAAGTACTCAACTACCTGGCCCAAAGTCTGCTCGACCGACACTTGTTCAAAATCACGCTCCAGACCGAGCCGTTTGATGAGGAGTTCCAGCTAGGTATTGTGGAGCTGATTGCCGAGCACTTCCGCCTGCCCCACGACGACGCAGCCCAGCTCATGCTCACGGGCCGCATCAGCAACAACGCCTACGACATCGGCGGCCAAGACCCGATTGACGTGCTGACCAAGCGCGGGCGGGTGGTCAACGTGGCCGAGGCTTCCGATTTGCCCAACATCCGGGCCATCAGCCAGCGCGTGGAAAAGCACTACATCTGCTACCCCAAGGAAATTCTCTGAGTTGTTGAGTGCCAGTTGTCAGGTGCCAGTAACACTTGGTAAATGAGTCCTCCTGCCCATTCCGCATTGCCTGACAGTTGGCAGCCAGCAACTGACAACTGAATAATTATCTACTTTTGCCCGATGGAATTTACCGTAGGCCAGATAGCAGAAGTACTGCGCGGAACTGTGGAAGGCGACGCCTCCCTGCGCATCGACCGACTAGCCAAAATTGAGGAGGCCCAGGCGGGCGCCCTCTCCTTTCTGGCCAATCTGAAGTACGAGCCCCACCTGTATTCCACGGGCGCCTCGGCCGTTATTGTTAGCCACTCGCTGGAGCTGCGCCACCCCGTAGGGGCCGCCCTCATCCGCGTGGAAGACCCCTATACCAGTTTTACCACGCTGTTGGAATTCTACCAGCAGGCTACCCGCACCGGCAAACGCGGCGTGGAGGAGCCGGCCTATATGGGCAGCGGCTCCCGCATCGGCGAGAACCACTACCGCGGGGCCTTTTCCTACATCGGCGAGAACTGCGAAATTGGCCGGGACGTGGTGATTTTCCCCCATGTGTTCATCGGCGACCGGGTGAAGATTGGTGATGGCACCATTCTATACGCCGGGGCTAAAATTTACGCTGAAACCGTTATTGGCAGCCGCTGCACCGTGCACGCCGGGGCCGTCATCGGGTCCGATGGGTTCGGCTTTGCCCCCCAGCCCGACGGCTCCTACCGCACTATTCCGCAGATTGGCAACGTGGTGCTGGAAGATAACGTGAGCATCGGGGCCAACGCCACCATCGACTGCGCTACCATGGGTTCCACCCTCATCCGGGAAGGCGCCAAAATTGATAACCTTGTGCAGATTGCCCACAACGTGGAAATCGGCCGCCACACGGTGGTAGCCTCGCAGTCGGGCATCTCGGGCTCCACCAAAATCGGGGACTTCTGCGTGCTGGCGGGCCAGACGGGCCTGGCCGGTCACCTCACCCTGGCTAACCGCACCACCGTTACGGCGCAGTCGGGCGTAGGCAAGTCCATCAAGGAAGAAGGCGTGCTCTTGCAGGGCTCCCCGGCCTTCAACCTGCGCGACAGTTTGCGGGCCAATGCCGTATTCCGCCACCTGCCCGACCTGGAGCGCCGCCTAACTCAACTGGAGCGTGCCCGCACCGAACCGGAAAAGCCCTAGCTTTGCGTTTTGAAGGAGTTAGAAGTCAGGAGCTAGAAGGCTTGGCTCGCCTGCCTCCTTCGATTTTACCTTTACCTCCTAGCTTCTAGCTCCCAGCTCCTAGCTTCTTTAGATGAACGACAAGCAACATACCATCAAGGCCCCCGTCACCGTGAGTGGCATTGGCCTTCATACCGGCGTGCAGGCCACCATGACGTTCTGCCCCGCGCCCATCAACCACGGCTATAAATTTCAGCGCGTTGATTTGCCCGGGCAGCCCATTGTGGATGCCGACGTGGACAACGTAGTGGACCTGAGCCGCGGCACCACTATCGAGCAGAACGGGGCCCGCGTGAATACGGTGGAGCACACGCTGGCCGCGCTGGTGGGGTTGCAGCTTGACAACGTGCTGATTCAGCTGGACGGGCCTGAGCCCCCCATTATGGATGGCAGCAGCTACGAGTTCATTAAGCCCCTGCTCGAAGCGGGCTTGGAGGAGCAGAACGCCCTGCGCAACTACTTCGAGATACCCGACGAAATCCGCTACGTGGACAACGCCCGGGCCGTGGAAATTGCCGGCCTGCCGCTGAACTCTTACCGCCTCACGGTGATGGTGGACTACAACTCCCCCGTGCTGGGCTCCCAGCACGCCTCCCTCACCCACATCGACCAGTTTACCTCCGAAATTGCGTCGTCGCGCACGTTCTGCTTTCTGCACGAGCTGGAGGCTCTCTACAAATCCAACCTCATCAAGGGCGGTGATTTGAGCAATGCCATTGTGGTAGTTGACCGCGTGGTAAGCGACGAAGAACTGGGTGATTTGGCCACCATGCTGGGCAAACCCAAAGTAGCCGTCAAGAAGGAAGGCATCCTCAACAACGTAGACCTGCGCTACAAAAACGAGCCCGCCCGCCACAAGCTCCTGGATTTGGTAGGCGACCTGGCCCTGGTAGGCCGCCCCCTGAAAGGTCAGATTCTGGCGGCCCGCCCCGGCCACGCGGCCAACGTGGCCTTTGCCAAGCGCATCAAGAAGAAGATGATGGAGGCCCACGCCAGCGCGGTGCCTACCTACGACCCCGCCCGGGAGCCGGTGATGGACATCAACAAGATTGCCGCCACCCTGCCCCACCGCTACCCCTTCCTGCTCATCGATAAGATTATTCACCTGGATGCCAACACGGTAACCGGCGTGAAAAACGTGACGATGAACGAGCCGTTCTTTCCGGGCCACTTCCCGGGCAACCCCGTGATGCCCGGCGTACTGCAAATTGAGGCCATGGCCCAGACCGGCGGTATTCTGGTGCTGAGCACCGTGCCCGACCCGGAGAACTACTGGACCTATTTCCTGGGAATTGAAAACTGCCGGTTCCGTCGAATGGTTAAACCCGGCGACACGATTCTGTTCAAATGCGAGCTGACGGCTCCTATTAAGCGCGGCATTGCCAAAATGAGCGGCAAGGCCTACGTGAATGGGAAAGTGGTAATGGAAGCCGAAATGTCGGCCAGCATCGTGAAAAAGAGCTAAAAATCATCAAACCGAAGAATTAAAAGTGGCTTCACTCGTTCCCCAAGGCCGCTGTCTTCCTTTCGTGATTCTTACCTCTCAGTTTTAATTGACAAGAATGAACCAGCCGCTCGCCTATATTCACCCCGAAGCCAAAATTGCCCAAAACGTGGTAGTGGAGCCTTTCACTACCATTGATAAGGATGTGGAAATCGGGGAAGGCACCTGGATTGGCCCCAACGTGACCATTATGGCGGGGGCGCGCATCGGCAAGAACTGCAAGGTATTTCCCGGCGCCGTTATTGCCGCCCAGCCCCAGGACCTGAAGTTTGCCGGTGAGAAGACTACCGTGCATATCGGCGACAACACCGTGATTCGGGAGTGCGTAACGGTGAACCGGGGCACGGTGGACAAGCTTAAAACCACTATCGGGGCCAACTGCCTGCTAATGGCCTACGTGCACGTAGCCCATGACTGCGTAATTGGCGACAACTGCATTCTGGCCAACACCGTGCAGGTAGCGGGCCACGTTGAAATCGGGGATTACGCCATTGTAGGCGGCTCCTCGGCCATCCACCAGTTTGTGCACATCGGGGCCCACGCCATGATTTCGGGCGGCTCCCTGATCCGGAAGGACGTGCCGCCGTTTGTGAAGGCCGGGCGTGAGCCGCTCACCTACGTGGGCATTAACAGCATTGGCCTGCGCCGTCGGGGTTTCTCGGATCAGAAAATTGCTGAAATCCAGCAGCTTTACCGCTTGCTGTTCCTGAGCGGCTTGAACAACAACGCGGCCCTCGACCAGATTGAGTTGGAATTGGCCCCTTCCCCGGAGCGGGACGAGGTAGTCAACTTCATCCGCAACTCCGGCCGGGGCGTTATCAAAGGCTATGGCCGCAACAGCAACGCCAGCGGCGAGTAAAGAACTGAAAAGTCAAAGAGAAAAAGTCATAGGAAATTTTCCGGCCATATGGCCCACGCGGAAGTTGCCCTGATTATTTCTCTTTGACTTTTGATTTGTCTACCATGCAGATTACCGCCACGGGCCTGAGCAAGCGGTTTGCCCGGGAATGGATTTTCCGGGACCTCACGCACACGTTTCAGGCGGGTACGGCCACGGCTATTCTAGGGCCGAACGGAGCCGGTAAAAGCACGCTCCTGAATACGCTGTCGGGGCAGATATTGCCCACGGCCGGCACCCTCGCCTACCAGCACCAGGGGCAACCGGTGGCCGTGGAGGAGGTGCCGCCCCGGCTAGCCTACGCCGCGCCCTATTTGGAGCTAATTGAGGAGTTGAGTCTGACCGAGCTGATTCGGTTTCACACCCGCTTTAAGCCGTTGCGGCCAGGGGTTTCGGCCGAGCAGCTGATTACGCTCATGTATCTGGAGAAATCCCGGCATAAGCTGGTGCGCGACTTTTCCAGCGGCATGAAGCAGCGCCTGAAGCTGGCTCTGGCCCTCTACGCCGATACGCCCCTGCTGCTGCTGGACGAACCCACCACCAACCTCGACCGTACTGGGGTGGCATGGTATCTGGAGCACATACACGCTACGCTGGCCGGCCGCACCGTACTGGTATCCAGCAACGTGCCCGAGGAGTACGACTTTTGCCCGGCGCTGATTAACATTACGGATTTCGGGGCGAAGGCCGCCCGTTAGATTTTGGGAGCCAAAAAAGCATCTTGGCTGCTCAGCGGGAACCTTTGCAAAGCCTCACTACGTATCTTTGCGGCAGCGGCACTCTGGCTTTTTCCGCTGCTTTTTATCAACCTTTTCTGACCTTGGCAAGGCCATGAGACAACACGACGACCTCGACGACGACCTTTTCGATGACGATGAGCTGGACAACTTTGCCGCTACCGGCGGCAGTGCTACCCGCGGCAACTTCGAAGACCAGCTTTCGGCCAAGTATGCCGATTACCTGATGTGGCGTGATACCGGCTCCTCCCACGACGAGGCCCTGGACCTGGCCAGCATGACGGAGGACGAATACACCACCGCTGAAGCCGCCGAAGACCCCGATGGTAGCCGCGGCTTCAGCTCCCTGGATGACCTAGATGACGACGAATTCTCGGACGACGACTCTGACGAGTACGGCAGCAGCGGCAGCTCCCGCAACAGCAACCGCAACTCGGATTACGACGACTACTAATTGATAATCGGGAGAGTTGGCTGGAATGTGAGTGATATGCAGAACGCATTGTTTCTCTTCCTTTTCACCCATCCAACCCGTCCAACGCAAAGGCCCGCTTCCCTACCGGAAAGCGGGCCTTTGCTGTTACGTCCGTAGCGCAAACTTTGTAGTTCGCGGCCCCGCGCCGATAAAATCGTCCGGATGACGCGGGGGCGCGAACTACAAAGTTCGCGCTACTGCACTTCCTATTTCCGGCCGAAAACGCGCTTAAGCAAGTCGGTGGTGCGGGCCACCGGGTTTTCGCGGATGTTGGCTTCTTCCTGGGCGACCAGGGTAAACAGGCCGTCAATGGCTTTGCCGGTGGCGTACTGGTTGAGGTCGGTTTGCACGGGCGTTACCAGCGGGATGCGGTTGTAGCGCGTGGTTAGGTCGGTGTAGTACTTGGTGGCCCCTACCTGATCGAGGCTGCGCTGCATGATGGGCTTGAAGGCCGTAGTGAGTTGTTCGGTGGTGGTGCGCTTCAGGTAATTGGTGGCGGCATTCTTCTCCCCGGTCAAAATACCCCATACATCTTTGAAGGTCAAGCTCTTGATAGCCGACAGGAAGATGGGTTTGGCACTTTTAGCCGCGTCCTCGGCGCCCCGGTTCAGGGTGAGCTCAAACCGGTCTACCTGCGCGCCCAACCCAATGGAGCGCAGCGTGTTGGCTACCCGCTGCGCATCGGCCGGGAAAGGAATCCGGATTAGCTTATTCAGGTAGAAGCCGTCCTGCTGGGAGGCCTGGTCGGCGCCTTTGCTGATGCCCAGGGTCAGGGCCTCTTTCAGGCCCCGGGCCGCTTCGTCCTGGCTGATACTACCGGTGCTACCCGCTTTGGTGGTCGTGGTGGTAGTAGTTGTCGTCGTGGTGGTAGTCTTGAGAATGTCGCCTAGCTTGGGCAGCTTAAATTGAGCCGAAGCGGAAAGCTGAACGCCCAGCAGCACGGCGGGCAATACGAGGAAACGGCGGTAGTTCATGGCGGAAAGAATAAGTAGCAAAGATACTACCCCCACTTTTGCAGAAACCGGACCAACTAATTTTCGGCCATAAAGAAGCCGTGAAAGTCCAGCGCTGAGGCAGTCAACTCGGCTTCCACGGTTTCGCAGGTACTTCGATTTTATTTCCCAAAAACGCGCTTGAGCAGGGCGCTGCCCTGGGCGGTGGGATTGGCCCGGATGCGGCCTTCCTCAGCGGCAATGAGGGCAAACAGGCCATCCACAGTTTTCTCGGTGGCGTAGGGCACCAGTTGGGGGTTGAGGGGCGTCACGAGCGGGATTTTATTGTAGCGGGCCACCATTTCGGCGTACAGCTTAATAGCACCGGTTTGCTCCAAGGACTGCTGCATGGTGGGCTGGAAGGCGGTGCGCAGGTCGGCGGCGGTTTTTTCGTAGAGCAGCGTGGTGGCCGCGTCACTTTCCTTGCTGGTAGCCAGGGTGAGGGCATCCTGCAGGCTCAGGTTTTGCACTGCGTTCAGGAAAATGGGCTTGGCTTGGGTGGAGGCAGTTTCGGCGGCACGGTTCAGGGCTACTTCAAACTTATCTACTAAGGCCCCGGCCCGCAGCTTGCGCAGCGTTACGGCTACCAGCTCCGCTTCGGGCGGGAACGGGATGCGGATGTCGGCGTTGCCATTGAAGCCGTCGGTTTCGCCGGCCTGGGCTACGGCCTTGCTCACGCCCTGCGTCAGGGCTTCGCGCAGGCCAGTGGAGGCTTCATCGGCCATGAGGGGCACTACCACGGGCGCAACTACTTTGGTAACGGCAGCTTTGGTGGTCGTGGTAGTCTTCGCAGGCGTGGCTTTCTTAGCCGTGGTAGTCTTCTTGGCCGTCGACGTGGTTTTTTTCGTGGTGGTTTTGGTTTGGGCGGCGGCTAGCTGAGCCGTGGCCAGGGTGAGCGAGAGGCCCAGGGCCAGCGTGCGGAGGGGAGTCATACGGGAGAAAGTAGAAAAACCAAGTAGCCGGAATGGCGTTGTTAGCGGGCGAGGTGCCAATATTGCGCCAAATCTGCTTCCCCTCCTAACTCTCCCGTTTATGACCCGCGTTCCGGACGTTGAAATCATGACCATCGGCGACGAACTGCTCTACGGACAGGTAATCGACACCAATTCGGCCTTCATGGGCCAGGAACTCGGCAAGCTGGGCCTGCGCGTGCGCCAGATTACCAGCGTATCGGACCGGGCCGAGGAGATTGTGGCGGCCCTGGATCTGGCCCGGCAGCGCGCCCAGGTGGTGCTGATGACCGGCGGCCTGGGCCCCACCAAAGACGACCTGACCAAGCACGTGCTGGCCCGCTACTTCAACTCCGAGCTGGTGCTGCACGAGCCTACTCTGCGCCACGTAGAAGGCATTTTCGCCCGCTATAACCGGCCCATGTTGGAGGTGAACCGCCAGCAGGCCTCAGTGCCGGCCAACTGTACGGTGCTGCACAACGCCCTCGGCACGGCTCCCGGCATGTGGTTCGAGGATGGGGGCACCGTGTTCGTGAGCATGCCCGGCGTACCGTTTGAGATGAAAGGGCTGATGACCAACGAGGTACTGCCCCGCCTGCGCCAGCACTTTCAGACGCCTGCCATTGAGCACGTAGTGGTGCAAACCGTGGGCCTGGGCGAGTCGTTTCTGGCCCAGCGCATTGAGGATTGGGAAAACCGTCTGCCCGCTAACGTGAAGCTGGCTTACCTGCCCTCCCTGGGTGGGGTGCGCCTGCGCCTCACCGGCCACGATGACGGCCAGCCCAACCTGCGCGCCCGCATGGAAGCCCTGCTACCCGAGCTGCGCACCCTGCTGGGCGACCATATTTTTGCCGAGGGCGAAATCAACCTGGAAACGGCCGTGGGCAAGTTGCTAACCGAGCGGGGCCTTACGCTGGGCACGGCCGAAAGCTGCACCGGCGGCCTGCTGGCCCACCGCATTACCAGCGTGCCGGGCAGCTCCCGCTACTACCAGGGCAGTATTGTGGCCTACTCCAACGAAATAAAAATGCGGGAGCTGGGCGTGAAGGCCGAAACCCTGGCCGCCCACGGCGCCGTGAGTGAGGCCGCCGTAGCCGAAATGGCCGAGGGCCTGCGCCAGCGCCTGGGTGTAGATGTGGCCGTGGCCACCAGCGGCATTGCCGGCCCCGAGGGCGGTACGTCCACCAAGCCCGTCGGCACCATTTGCATTGCCTACGCCGACGCCCATCACACGGTAACCCGGCAACTGAGCTTTGACCGGGGCCGGCAGCTCAACTTGGAATACACCACCACCGCCGCCCTCAACCTGCTGCGGCTGGAAGTGAGTAAGGGCTGAACAGAGAAAGATGGCGGAATGGATAGATATAGAACGGGCAAACTGTCATCCTGAGCTTGCGCAGGACCTTATCACGTCAGGTTTACTACCGAACGACTTGTGCACGCGTGATAAGGTCCTGCACCGGGTCAGGATGACGGTCTACCAATCTGCTTATCCAACTACCCAACAATTCCCCCATCCAACAGTCCAACACTTCACTTACCTTTGGGGCACCAACCCCCACCCCACCCTTTTTCTAAAACGACCCCCAACCGCATGGCACGAGTGGAAATGACGATGCCCAAGATGGGCGAATCCATCATGGAAGGCACCGTCCTGAAATGGCTCAAACAAGTAGGCGACTCCATTGACCAGGATGAGTCGGTGCTGGAAGTGGCTACCGATAAGGTAGATACTGAAGTGCCCGCCCTTCACGCCGGCATCCTGCAGGAAATTCTGGTACAGGAAGGCCAGGTAGTAGCCGTGGGAGCCCCCATTGCCATCATTGAAACCGACGCGGCTGCGGCCACCTCGGCGGCTCCGGCCGCAGCTGAGGCGCCCGCTCCATCCAGCAACGGCACCGACAAAGCCGCAGTTGAAGTTCCTTACCTCTCGGAGCCCCACGAACCCCAGGCCCGGCCGGCAGCCCAGCCCCAGGCTGGCCGCTTCTACTCGCCCCTGGTGCTCAGCATTGCCCGCGAGGAAGGCATCAGCATGGCCGACCTGGAATACTTGCCCGGTACCGGCAGTGAGGGCCGCGTAACCAAAAAAGATATTCTGGACTACGTAGCCGCTGGCAAGCAGCCACTGACTACGGCCGCTGCTCCGGCCGCCGCCGCACCAGTTGCGGCCCAAGCGCCGGCCCCAGTTGCCGCAGCGGCTCCGCAAACTCAAGCGGCTCCGGCATCAGCGCCGGCCCAGAAACCGGCAGCCAACACCCCGCAACCAACTAAAGCCGTGCCTTCTATCAGCGGCAACCAGGAGCTGCTGGAAATGGACCGCATGCGCAAGATGATTGCCCAGCGCATGGTGGACAGCAAGCGGATTTCGCCCCACGTTACCTCCTTCGTAGAGGCCGACGTGACGGACATCGTAAACTGGCGCAACAAGCACAAGGATGCCTACAAGAAGCGGGAGGGCGAAAACCTCACCTTCACGCCCATCTTCATTCAGGCCATTGCCCGCGCCATCCAGGATTTCCCGATGATTAACGTGTCCATTGAGGGCGACTACATCATCAAGAAGCGCGACATCAACGTGGGCGTGGCCGTGGCCCTGCCTTCCGGCAACCTCATCGTGCCCGTGATTCATAACGCCGACCAGCTGAACCTGAACGGCCTGAGCAAAAAGGTGAACGATTTGGCCAACCGGGCCCGGGCCAACAAGCTGAAGCCCGAGGATCTGGAAGGTGGCACCTACACCGTGAGCAACGTGGGCTCCTTCGGCAACGTGATGGGCACGCCCATCATTATGCAGCCGCAGGTAGCCATTATGGCCGTGGGCGCTATCAAGAAGAAGCCTGCCGTTATCGAAACCCCGCAGGGTGATTTGATTGGCGTGCGTCACTTCATGTTCCTGAGCCACAGCTACGACCACCGCGTAGTGGATGGCTCCCTGGGTGGCATGTTTGTGCGTCGCGTGGCCGACTACTTGGAGCAGTTCGACCCCAATACCAGCATTTAGAGCTTAGAGCTTAGAGCTTAGAGCTTAGAGCTTAGAGCTTAGAGCTTAGAATGTATGAAGAAAGCCCCGCCGTGGTTACGTGGCGGGGCCTTTTTATGGTATGATGCCGTACTTTTGCGTTGTGGCCGGGTCTCTTTCCGACTGCTTGCGTTGATTTTCTCTTCCGATGAATAAAACTCTGCCCCTGCTGGCGCTGCTGCTGGCCCTCGGCCTCATCCTGTTTCTATATCAGCGCCTGCGCAGCACCGAAACCGCCCTGGAAATAGCCCAGAAACGATTCAGCGACTGTGAACAGGTTAACTTTCAGCTTCAGAATCAGCTTACTCAGGCCACCCGCGCCGCCGTGCCCGACAGTCTGCGGGTACGCAAGTAACCTCCGCCCCAGTACCGCTCCCAGCAAAAAGCCCGACTTCAGATTGTTTGAAGCCGGGCTTTTTGCTGAATTATTGTGCGCTATACCACCGCGTCAGTGGTGCGGGTGCGGGCGGCATCCACGCTCCAGGGGCCGGGGCCGGCCGCCGCTATGTACAGGTACACGAAGCTGTACACTACGGCCAACTCGCCCTGGTTGATGATGGGCAGGGCGTGCTGGGGAGCATGGGCCATGAAGTAAGCCACGGCCATCAGCCCCGAGAGGATGAATGCCACCGGGCGCGTGAACAGCCCAATGAGCAGCAGCAAGCCCCCGCCAAACTCCAGAATACCCGCCACCAGCATTAGCCCAGTGGCACCGCCCGCGTGGTCGGACGGGGGCCAGCCAAAAAGCTTCTGGGTACCGTGAAATATCATGAGTAATCCGACTACGATGCGCAGGACGCTCAGCAAACGGGCCGCCCAGGGCGCCAGGAAAAAGGTAGATGTGGCCATACAAGCAAGAAATAATGTGAGTACACGGGTTTCAACGCAGAAGGTGGCTGCCAGGATGCGTGGCGTCGTCTTTCTGCTGACTGTCTGAGTCACATTGTGCCATTAGCTGCTACAACGAGCCGCCGCACCCGGGGGCAGGTAACGGGCGCCGGGGTACTCAGGCGGGTTATTTCACTGGTAGTTTCCGCAACGCGTTCCGCAATGGCCGCCTCCTGTGTACCATTTCTACCGTTTTTCGGGATGCGCGACGGGCCGGAACGGGGCATCAGCAAAGCCGCAATGGGATTGGCTTAGCCGGTATCAGCCACCCGATAACGTTCCTGGGCAAACAACTCAGCAGTACCTCAGCGTTAGGCACGACAGTCACCCTGTCCGGGCGCTTCGTCCCCAACAAGCCGGTTGAGGCTGCGCCCCAAGGCTAAGTAACAAGCAGCAGCGGGATATACGGAATCAGTCTCCGTGCTTCAACGCCCTTGTAATAAGTTGTTTTTGACATAAATACGCAGGAAGCCCAACGATAAAATACGTATATTCTCGTACAGAATGGCCGCCCGAAGAGGCGTAGCTTTATACCTCTTCTCACCGGGTTAAATCGCCCTAGTGCCCTCTGTATGATGCGTCAGCTTGTTGTGCATACCAGTGGTTATTCCAGTTCGTGTGGCCTAAGCCTGCGGGGCAGTTGTGCAACGCTCACGGACGTTCAGGTACTGGAAAATGCCATCCGCCAGGTGCTCCGCCCCAGCTGCCGCCAGTTCTGGGTTGACTGCCGCCAGCTGGAGGCTTTGAGCTACCAGGGCCAGCGGGCTTTTCTATGGGCCGACAACCAAGCCCGGGCGGTGGGCGTGACGCTATACTGGTGCGGGCTGCCAGCCAACTTACTCACCCAGCTCAACGAAAGTGGGCTAGCCCTACTGCTGCATTTGCTGCCGGCCATATCTTACCAGGGGCCCGCCGAACTCCTGGCCTGAGCCCCCCTGCGCACACTGGTATGGCCTGGTAGGGCCCCGGGCTATTTTCTGTCCTTACTAATCCAGTACCCACGTCACCTTTTCCTCCAAGGGCTTGCGGGTGCTGCGGGCCGAGGTACCCGGTTTGGGGTAGCCCAAGTAAAAAAAGCCCAGCAGCTGGTCATCGGGGCCCAAACCGAAAAAGGGTTTGGCTTCCGGCAGGTAGGTAACGCCCCCGCTACTCCAGAAGCCCGCCAACCCGTGCGCCACGGCCGAGAGGTGCAGATTTTGCACGGCGCAGGCCACCGCCGCTACTTCCTCCACTACGGGCACCTCGGCGTTGCGCTTCAGCCCAATGGCAATGACGTGGGAGCTGAGCAGGGGGTTGTTGCGCATCTTCGCCAGCTTGCTTTCCTGAAATTTCTCCCCCGCCGTAGCCCGGTAAAGGCCTGCCTGGAAATCAGCCAACTTCTGCCGACCCTCGCCCGCAAACACCACAAAGTGCCAAGGCTCGGTGCGCTTGTGCGTGGGGGCCCAGGTAGCATTTTCCAGCAACTCCCGCACTAGCTCGGCGGGTATGGTCTGGCCGGGCTCAAACTGCACCGGCTGTATGCTGCGGCGCCCCCGAATAAGCTGGGTAATCTGCCGGGCCTCTGCGGCCGGCGTAGTTGCTGCTGAATGCGTCATGGGAAAGTAAGCCGCAACAGCCAGCGGATGTTTAGCCGGGAAAGCAAAAGACCTTCTGTTGGGCAGAAGGTCTTTTAACTTGTACTACTAGCCAGGGCGCGTTAGGGCCGGCCGCCGCTGGCACCCTGGGCGGGCGTAGCGCCGGCACCGTTACCCCCGTCGCCCCCGTCTTTCAGGTCGTCGTTGTTTACGGAGCGGCGGCGCTTGGGCTGGGCCATACTCATCTTGCCAATACGGTAGCTCAGGTTTACGCGGAAGCCCGAGCGGCGCAGCACGTTCACGCTGTACTGGTCGAGGGCGGGCGTGCTGATGGAGTTGCGAATTTTGTTGGTGGGCGTGAAGAAGTTGTCGGCCCCGAAGCCGATGCTGCCTTTCTTGTCGGCAAAATCCTTTTTCAGGCCCACGCTGTACACCCCGAAGCCGCCCTGGTAGCCCTGCAGCTGCACTTGTCGGCCCCGGTAGAAACTAAAGGCCTGAATTCCCCAGCCCTTGGCAAAGGTATACCCGCCCATGAGGCGGCCACTGGCCACCCAGCCCTGGTTGCTGGCCGCAAATAAGGGGTTGCTCACGTTGTTATCGAGGGTGGCGTAATACACGTCCAGGCCCCCGCCCAGAGTCAGCTTGTTCTGGATGTTTACGTTGGCATTCACGCTGGCCCCGTAGGCGTTTTCGGTGCCGATGTTAGCGTAGGTAGTAGTAATGGTGTCGCCGTTGGGCGTACGCACGGGCTGAATGGAGCCGGTGGTGTTGCGGGCAAATGCCGTGAAGGTCAGGGTAGTTTGCTTGATAAAGGTGCTGTAGCCCAGCTCAAAGTTGTTGGTTTTCTCCGGCTCCAGCTCGGGGTTACCCTGAATGATGCTTAGCTGGTTGGGTATCTGGCGGTTGGGGTTCAGAAACTGTAGAGAGGGGCGCTGGATGCGGCGGTTGTAGGCGGCTTTGAGCACGTTGCCGTTGGCCAGCTTGCGCGAGAGGTTTACGCTGGGCACCAGCACGCCGTAGGAGTCAATAGACAGCGGATTATCGGTGCGGAAGTCGGCATCAATGGTGGTGTACTCGTAGCGGGCCCCGGCTTTCAGGGTGTAGCTTTTGAGGAAACCCAGGGTGTAGGAAGCGTAGGCGGCCGCCACGTTCTGGTTGTAGTCGAACACGTTGGAAAGCGTGGTGCCCGTTTGCTGCTGCCCGTTCAGGAAGGTGGCGTAGTCACTGTTTACCTTGCGCATAATGTCCTTGGCCCCGAACTCCAGCAGCTGGGTTTTGCTCAGGGGCGTCTGGTAATCCAGCTGCAGGGTTACTTCCTGGTTGTAGCTGTCATTGAGGTTGCTCAGGGAGTTGCCGGTTCCCTCGCCTTCTTCCACCGTGTTGGTGAAGTTGTTGGTGCGGGTGTTGCGGCTGTACTGGCCCAGCAGGCTCAGCTCCCGCTGGGGCGTCTCAAACGTGCGGGTGTAGTTCAGGGTAGCATCCAGGGTGTTGGAGTTGTCCAGCACTTTGATGTCGCGCACGGAATAGCTAGGCAGGCGGCCGTTGAAGAACGTGGTACTGGATGTCTGGTCGTCCTGGTAGTTGGTACCGTTGCGCAGGCCCAACTGCACCGAGGCCGAGAGAAAGTTGTACTTGTTGATGTCGTAGTCCCAGCCCAGCGAGTAGCGCCCGAACACGTTCTGCTGGCGCGTATCGGCCGACTGCACCGTGCGGCTCAGCAGCTGGCGGTTGGCAATGTCGGTGCCCTGAATATCGTAGGTGGTTTGCTCGTTGCGGAAGCTGCCCGGCGTGTTGTACTGGGCCCGGCCGCCCCCACCCAGCGAAAAGCCCATTTTACCCACCCGGTACGAGGCGTTCAACCCCAAATCGGAGCTGCGCAAACCGGCGCTGGTGCGCAAATCCAGGGTGAAGCCCTGCAGGTTGTTCTGCTTGGTGACGATGTTGATGATACCGCCCGAGCCTTCGGCGTCGTACTTGGCCGAGGGCGAGGTAATCACCTCCACCGTCTTAATCTGGTCGGCCGGAATCTGCTTCAGGGCATCGGCAATGCTGTTGGCTGAAATGGTGCTGGGGCGGTTGTTGATGAGCACCCGGATATTCTGGCTGCCCCGCAGGCTCACGTTGCCATCCAGGTCCACCGAGAGGTTGGGCACGCGCTTGAGCACGTCGGTGGCGTCGCCGCCGCGGGTGGTTTCGTCCTTTTCGGCGTTGTACACCGTGCGGTCCACCTTTTCCTCTACCAGGCTGCGCTGGCCTTCTACCCGCACCTCTCCCAGGGCCTGGGCCGAGGAAGCCAAGGTCACCGTACCCAACGCTACCGTGTTGCCGGCCTCCGTGATGACCACGCCTGGCTTCTCCACCAGCCCGTAGCCAATGAAGCTGATTTGCACGGTGTAAGTGCCCGGGGCAATGCGCGGAATCGTGAATTTGCCGTTGTCGTCGGCGGCGGTGCCATCCACGGGCTTGCCGGTGGCCGGGTTCAGCAGGGCCACGGTGGCGTAGGGCACAGGCTGCTTGGTGGCGGCATCGAGTACGGTACCGGTAATGCGGCCCGAGCCTTCCTGCGGAGCCGCAGCGGCACCTCCAGCGGGCCGGGTTGCGCCAGCCGGGCGCGCGGCCCCGTTGGGCGGCCCGCCGGCGGGCATTTGGGCCAGCACCGCGTGGCTGCCGGAAAGGAGAAGAATCGGGAGGAATAGCTTTTTCATGTGCGAGAGGGGAAGCGTCTATTACCCGGCCGCCAAATGGCCGCTACGGGCCTCCGGGCGCTGTATTGGCGTAAACCTAGCACCTCTGGACCCCACCCCCGAAATGAAGCCGACCAACCAGCTGATTTCTGCGGCGGAGCCCGAAAAAAGGTCGGGCGAATACCGGGTAACCGAGCCACAGACGCAACTTCGCCGCCGAGGTGGCACCAGGACCCGAATATTTATCAGGTTTCTGGCTGGCTAAAAACGCAAAATGCCCCTCCGGAAGCCGGAAGGGCGTAAAGTAGCGCGCAGCTCCGCTTCGCGCACGAGCGAAACGAGTATCGGGCGTGTGGCTCTCCCGCGTGGGAACTCGCTCTGCTCGTGCGCGAAGCGGAGCTGCGCGCTACTGTGCTAGGCCTTCACACCCAGCAGCAGCAGCATGAAGGCAAATTGCCGGGCCGTGTCGTGGATGGATTTGAAGCGGCCCGAGGCCCCGCCGTGGCCGGCGGCCATGTCGGTATGCAGCAGCAGTAGGTTGTTATCAGTTTTCACGGTGCGCAGCTTGGCTACCCACTTGGCCGGCTCGAAATACTGCACCTGCGAGTCGTGCAGGCCGGTGGTCACGAGCATGTTGGGGTACTGCTGGGCCTTCACCTGGTCGTAGGGCGAGTACGAGAGCATGTAGTCGTAGAACTCCTTCTGGTTGGGGTTGCCCCACTCGTCGTACTCGCCGGTGGTCAGCGGGATACTTTCGTCGAGCATGGTGGTTACCACGTCCACGAAGGGCACGGCCGCTACTACGCCTTTGTAGTACTCGGGGTGGTTGTTCACCACCGCGCCCATCAGCAGGCCGCCGGCCGAGCCGCCCATGGCAAACAGCTTATCGGCGGCGGTGAACTTCTGGTCGATGAGGAATTTGGAGCAGTCGGTGAAGTCGGTGAAGGTGTTTTTCTTCTTGAGCTTCTTGCCGTTCTCGTACCACTGCCGGCCCATCTCCTGCCCGCCCCGGATGTGGCAAATCACGTAGGCAAAGCCCCGATCCAACAAACTCAGGCGGGCGGCGCTGAAGGTGGCATCCATGGAGTAACCGTAGGAGCCGTAGGCATACTGCAGCAATGGGGCCGAGCCGTCCTTCTTGAAGCCTTTCTTGTAGACGATGGACATCGGGATTTTGGTGCCGTCGGTGGCGGTGGCGTACACCCGCTCGGTCACGTAATCCTCCTTTTTGAAGCTCCCGAGTACGGTTTGCTCTTTCAGCAGCTTTTTGCTGCGGGCGTTCATGTCGTAGTCGAAGGTGGAGTTGGGCGTGGTGAGCGAGGAGTAGCCGTAGCGCAGCACGGGCGTATCAAACTCGGGGTTGATGCTGATGGCGGCGGTGTAGGTGGGCTCCCCGAAGTTGAGGTAGTGCTCCTGCTTGTCCTTCCACCGAATCACGCGCAGCTGCAGCAGGCCTTCCTTCCGCTCACCCAGCACCAGGTAGTCCTTGAACAGCTCCATATTTTCCAGGAACACGTCGGGGCGGTGGGCAATAACCTCCTGCCAGGCCGTTTTGCCGGTGTTTTTCACCGGCGTTTTCAGCAGGCGGAAGTTGGGCGCCCCGGCGTTGGACAGCACGTAGAAGTCCGAACCGAAGTGCTCCACCTCGTACAGGTGGTCGGCTTCCCGGGGCAAAAACACCTTAAGCGCCTCCGTGGGCTTGCCAGCCTCCAGGTACCGTACCTCCGAGGACATGGTGCTGCCGATGGTCAGGAACACGTACTGCCGCGACTTGGAGCGGTGTACCCCGATGCGGAAGGTGTTGTCCTTCTCCTCGTACACCAGTTGGTCCTGCTTGGGGTCGGTGCCCAGGGTGTGGCGGTAGAGCTGGTAATCGAGGAGGGTATTGGGGTCCTTGCGGGTGTAGAAAACGGTTTTGTTGTCGGCGGCCCACACGGCGTTGCCGCTGGTGTTCGGAATCTGCTCGGGGTAGAGCTGGCCGGTTTGCAGGTTGCGGAAGCGCAGCGTGTAGAGGCGGCGGCTCACCACGTCCTCGGAATAGGCCAGCACCTGGTTGTCGTCGCTCACCTCGAAGCCGCCAATCTGGTAGTAGGCCTTGCCCTTGCCCAGCTCGTTGGCGTTCAGCAGAATTTCCTCCTTGGCGCTCAGGCTACCCTTTTTGCGGCAATAAATCGGGTACTCGGCCCCAGCCTCGAAACGGGTGTAATAGTAGTACCCATTCTCCCGGTACGGCACCGACTCGTCCTGCTCCTTGATGCGGCCTTTGATTTCCTGAAACAGCTTTTCCTCCAGCCCCTTCACCGGGGCCATTTGCTGCTCGGTGTAGGCGTTTTCGGCGTTCAGGTATCTGATTACCTCGGGGTTTTCCCGCTCATTGAGCCAGTAGTAGTTGTCGAGGCGGGTGCCAAAGGGCGACTTGAGTTCTTTGGCCTTGAGGGCCGCAACGGGTGGTTTAGGCATGGTAGCAGAGGAGCTTTGGGCGTAGAGCGTGCCGCTGAGCAGCAGGCCCGCACCCGTGAGCCAGGTATACAGTGGGTTCATAGCGCAACAAGTCAACAAGTGAAAAGGATGCGCTAAAGAAACGGGGAATTTGCGAAGGGCAGCGGTAAGCCCATAAAAATGTCATCCTGAGCGGAGTGAAGAACCTTACCACGCATGCACGACTCAATCCGTACGCTCACGTGATAAGGTCCTTCACTCCGTTCAGGATGACGGAAAGGCTGGACCCGCCGGCTTACAGCGCCGCCAGGCTTTGCTCCAAGGCGGTGATTTTGGCTTCGGCGTCGGCCAGCTTCTGCCGCTCGCGCTCTACTAGGTCGGGCTTGGCGTTGGCCACGAACTTCTCATTGGCCAGCTTTTTCAGCACCGAGTCGCGGAAGCCCTGGGCGTATTCCAGCTCCTTGCTGAGGCGCTCCTTCTCGGCCCCGAGGTCAATCTGCCCTTCCAGCGGCACGAAGAACTCACTGCTGCCCGCCACGAAGCCCACCGAAGCCGCCGGCGCTTCCGTCACCACCGATACGTCGGTGAGGGCGGCCAGCTTGCGGATGATACCGTCGTAGTCCGTGAGCAACTGGGCGTCGTCGGTTTTGGCGGCCAGGGTCAGGGGCTTGTTGGGACCCAGGCCCTTCTGGTTGCGGATGGTGCGCACGCCCCCCACAATGCCGAGGGCGCGCTCCATGCGGGCCAGCACCTCGGCGCTGTTGGCTACGGGCTGCACCTTGGGCCAGGCGGCCACGCACACGTACTCCTTGGGGCCCCGCTCCTTCAGCTCATGCCAGATTTCTTCGGTGATGAAGGGCATGAACGGGTGCAGCAGCTTGAGCAGGGTTTCCAGGAAAACGGTGGTCAGGCGCAGCGTTTCCGGGTCGATGGGGGCCTGGTAGGCGGGCTTGATCATCTCCAGGTACTCCGAGCAGAAGTCGTCCCACACCAGCTTGTACACCGTCATCAGCGCGTCCGACATCCGGAACTTCTCGAAGTGCTCGTCCAGCTCGGCAATAGTAGCGTTCAGCTTGGCCGAGAACCACTCCACAGCCTTCTCGTTGGGGAAGGGCAGCGCAGCATCCACCTCCCAGCCCTTGATCAGGCGGAAGGCGTTCCAGAGCTTGTTGCTAAAGTTACGACCCTGCTCCACCAGCTTTTCATCATAGAGCAGGTCATTGCCGGCCGGGGCCGAGAACAGCATGCCGGTCCGGACGCCGTCGGCCCCGAACTGCTTGATGAGGTCCAGCGGATCGGGCGAGTTGCCGAGCTGCTTGCTCATCTTGCGGCCCTGGGCGTCGCGCACGATGCCGGTGAGGTACACGTTGCGGAACGGTACTTCCTTGCGGTACTCCAGACCAGCCATAATCATGCGGGCGACCCAGAAGAACAGAATGTCCGGCCCCGTCACCAGGTCGTTGGTGGGGTAGAAGTAGTTCACGTCGGCATTGTCGGGGTCCTTGAACCCGTCGAACACCGAAATCGGCCACAGCCATGACGAAAACCAGGTATCCAGCACGTCCTCGTCCTGGCGCAGGTCCGTGAGCTGCAGGTCGGCGTTGCCGCTTTGCTCGCGGGCCTGGATCAGGGCTTCCTCGGCGGTGAGGGCCACCACGTAGGTACCATCGGGCAGGTAGTAGGCCGGAATCTGCTGGCCCCACCACAGCTGCCGCGAAATGCACCAGTCGCGCACGTTCTCCATCCACACCCGGTAGGTGTTCTTGAACTTGGCCGGGTGCAGCTTCACGGTGTCGTTTTCCACCACTTCCAGGGCTGGCTTGGCCAGGTGCTCCATTTTCAGGAACCACTGCAAGCTCAGGCGCGGCTCAATGACGGCCTTGGTGCGCTCCGAGGTCTGCACGATGCTGGCGTACTCCTCCACCTTCACCAGGTGGCCGGCTTCCTCCAGGTCTTTTACAATGTTGCGGCGGGCGGCAAAGCGGTCCTGGCCCACGTACAGCACGGCTTTTTCGTTGAGTGAGCCGTCGTTGTTCAGGATGTCGATAACCGGCAGGTTGTGCTTGACGCCCAGCTCGTAGTCGTTCAAATCGTGGGCCGGCGTCACCTTCAGCGCGCCCGTGCCGAAGTCGATGCTCACGTACTCGTCTAGAATCACCGGAATTTCTCGATTCAGCAGCGGAATCCGCACTTTCGCGCCGTGCAGGTGCGTATAGCGCGGGTCGTTGGGGTTCACCGCCACCGCCACGTCGGCCATAATGGTTTCAGGGCGCGAGGTAGCTACTGTTAAGTATTGAGTATTGGGTATTGAGTATTGAGACTTTTCCCCTTGCTCTTGGGCAGAGTCTACATACTCACTACTCACTACTTCGTACTTTAAATGATACATCTTGGCCATTACGTCCTTCGGAATTACTTCCTCATCGGACAGCGCCGTCTGGCCCAGCGGGTCCCAATTCACCATCCGGATGCCGCGGTACACGAGGCCTTTCTGGTGCAGATCCACGAACACGCGCAGCACGGCTTCGGTCAGCTCGGGCTCCATGGTGAAGCGGGTCCGGTCCCAGTCGCAGGAGGCGCCCAGCTGCTTGAGCTGCTCCAGAATGATGCCGCCGTACTTTTCCTTCCAGGCAAAGGCGTGCTCCAGAAACTGCTCCCGGGTCAGATCCTTCTTCTCAATGCCTTGCTCCTTCAGCAGCGCCACTACCTTGGCTTCGGTGGCAATGGAGGCGTGGTCGGTGCCTGGCACCCAGCAGGCTTCCTTGCCCTGCATGCGGGCCCGGCGCACCAGCACATCCTGAATAGTATTGTTGAGCATGTGGCCCATGTGCAGCACGCCCGTTACGTTGGGCGGCGGAATCACCACGGTGTAGGGCTTTTTGCGGGGGTTGGCTTTGGCTTTGAAGAAGCCCTGCTCCTGCCAGCGCTGGTACCATTTGGCTTCAACGTCGGCGGGGGTATAGGTTTTGGCGATGGACATCGGCGGGAAAGTCGGTTCAGATACGGGCGCAAAAGTAGGCAATTCGGGCGGGGGCCGGAAATAGGCTGCCCGCCGGTGGTGGCCGACGAGCCGGGCGGCCTGATCCGCTTCGCCCGCGTTATCTTTTCCGGCTTATTTCCGGGTTCAATTATTTCATTCTGGGAGAACCTCTATTTTTGGAACTTAACAGTACCCCCGTCCTCCCTCCCTCACCCCACCTTATTTTATCGGTCCCATTCTATTCTCTCCTGCTTCCTGTTGTTGACGCGTGCGTATGGCTTTTTTCTCCTTTCGTAAACCCGCAGTTGCGCCAGCCGTGCCAGTGGCAGCAGCTTTGCCTCCGCCCCCCACTGTTCTCCCTGCATTTGCCGGTTCCATCCGGGTAGGCATGGGCCAGCTGCTGGTGGAAGGCGGGGAACCGGAACGCAACCTGGAGCGGGCCGAGCGCATGATTGCGGAGGCCGCCGCCCGCCACTGCGACGTAGTGCTGCTGCCCGAAACCCTGGATTTTGCTTGGACTCACCCCAGCGCCCTCACCGAGGCTCAGCCCATTCCCGGCCCCTACTCCGACCGACTCTGTCAGGCGGCCCGGCAGCATCAGTTCTATATCTGCGCGGGCCTCACGGAGCGCGCGCCCGATGGCCGCAACTACAACGCCGCCATCCTCATCAATCCGCAGGGCGAAATTATTTGCAAATATCACAAAATCAACCTCCTGGAAGTAGAGCTGCCGTTTTACGCGGTGGGCCAGACCCTGAACGTGGTGGATACCCCCCTGGGCAAAATCGGGGTCAACATCTGCGCCGACAACTTCCTGGATGGGTTGCCCATCGGGCACACGCTGGCCCGCATGGGGGCCGAGTTCATCCTCTCGCCCTCTTCCTGGACGGTGGACTATTCCATCACGGAAGAAGACGACCCCTACCGCGAGAAGTGGGTAAAGCCCTATTCCATTCTGGCACAGCTCTATAACGTATCGGTGGTGGGCACTACCTCCGTCGGCTATATCGTGGGTGGGCCCTATGAGGGCAAGAAAAGCGTGGGCTGCTCGCTGGCCGTGGACGCCAGCGGCATCCGGGCCCAGGGCACGTTCAATGAGTTTGCCGGCGAGTTGGTAGTGGCTGACCTGCCTCGGCCGGTACGCGCCGAGCAAGGCACCCAGATTGGCCAGATGCTCCAGCGCAAGGGGTTCCGCTTCGATAAGCTGCCCGCATAAACCAGTTTCTCTTGCAGCTCTGGTGCCGGGCTTTATCTAGAGTTTAATTTCAGAATACGTCCTCCAGCCCGTACTCTACTCCTGACTGCATGACCAACATCTACCGACAATGCTCCCGCTGTATTATGGATACCACTGTACCCGGTATTCAGTTCGGTGCGACGGGGGAGTGTAATTTTTGTGTCTTGCACGACAAAATGGACCGGGCCTTTCCGCTGGGTGAGGCGGGGGCCCGCCACGTGCAGGAAATGGCGGCGGACATCAAAAAGCTGGGCCAGGGCAACAAGTACGACTGCGTGCTGGGCGTCAGTGGGGGGCGCGACTCATCGTTTACGCTCTGGTACTGCGTGGTAAAGCTGGGGCTGCGCCCCCTGGCTGTGCACTTCAATGACGGCTTCGGCAACCCCGTGGCGGGCGAGAACATGACCAAGGCCTGCCGCAAGCTGGGCGTAGAAATGCGCACCATCACCTCCGACTGGCGCGAATCCAAGGACCTGAAAATTGCCTTCCTGAAAGCCTCCGTGCCCGATATGGAGGAAGGCACCGACGTGGGCATTGCCACGGCTCTGTACGGGGTGGCGGCCAAAGAAGGTATTCAGCGCATTGTCATCGGGCAGTCGTTCCGCACCGAAGGCATTGCCCCGCTAAGCTGGAATTACCTGGATGGCAAGTACCTGAAGGCCGTGCACAAGCAGTTCGGTACGGTGCCGCTGCGGCCCTGGAAGCCCAGTGACCCGGGCTTTCACCTGGATATTCGGGAAATGTTCTATTACGCCTTTATCCGCCGCATTAAAACCGTGACCCTGCTCTACCACGTGGATTACGTGCGCGCCGAGGTGGATGAGCTGCTGGCGCGGGAGCTGGGCTGGGTAAACCCCGGGGCGCACTATTTCGACGATTTATACCAGAGCGTCATCTACTACCTCAACCGCACCAAATTTGGCATCGACCGGCGGCTGTTCAACTACTCGGCCCTGGTGCGCTCCGGCCAGATGCCCCGGGAAGTAGCCTTGAAGCGGGTGCAGCACGTCAATAGTATTGAGGATCATAAAGTCATTGATCTGTGTATCAAGCGCCTGGGCCTTACCCGCCCGGAGTTTGAGCAGATTGTGGCTACTCCACCCAGGACCTTCCGCGACTACCCCAATAATTATGAGCTGATTCGGCTGCTGAAGTGGCCCATCAAGTTCCTGAGCCAGTTTCGTCTCATCCCAGAGTCGGCCTACGACAAGTACTTCAATTGTGGCACCTGATGCTCCTGCCCTTCCCTAACAACCCCGATGCTGCCGCCGACGACTCCGTGGAGGGGCTGGTGCTGGCCGGCGGTACACCAACCGTTGAAAACCTGGTGGCCGCCTACAGCCGGGGTATTTTTCCGTGGCCGGTGCCGGAGTGGCCAGTGCTGCCCTGGTTTTGCCCGCCCCGGCGCGGTATTCTGCGGCTGGAGCGCCTGCACGTGGGCCGCAGCCTGGCGCGGATACGGCGGCAATCCACTTGGCGCATCAGCTTCAACGAGGCATTTGAGCAGGTGATGCGTGCCTGCCAGCAGCAACCCCGCCCCGGCCAGGATGGCACCTGGATTACGCCCCAATTGCTGCGCGGCTACACGGCCCTGCACCAGGCCGGCTACGCCCACAGCGTGGAGGTATGGGACGGCCCCGAGCTGATTGGTGGCCTCTACGGCGTTTCGGTGCGGGGCGTGTTTGCCGGCGAAAGTATGTTTCACTATCAGCCCAACGCTTCCAAGCTGGCCCTAGTAGCACTGGCCGACAGCCTGCGCAACCAGGGGGCAGGGCTGCTCGATATTCAGCAGCTGACGCCTCATTTGGCCGCGCTGGGGGCTGAGGAAGTAAGCCGCGGCGAGTTTCTGACCCTGCTGGCCCAGGAACAAGCGGCGGGCCGCACCCTCCGCTTCGAATCCTGACTCCGCCACAACACCAGTTGCCAGGTGATACGCGAGTGGTTTATGCTTGTCATCCTGAACGGAGCGAAGGACCTTATCCCGTTAACACGAACCGTCCAAGGTGATAAGGTCCTTCGCTCCGTTCAGGATGACAGCGTTTTTCACCTTACCGCACAGCTTCGTGTGTTTCAACAAAAAAGCCTCCCATTAGGGAGGCTTTTTTGTTGCGCCACTCGTGTCAAAAAATCCGTGTAATCCGACAAATCCGTCTAAATCCGTGATTTAGGCTTCCTGGTGCAGCCACTGCTTTTTGCTCAGCAGCTTGTCCTGGGATTCGCGGTAATCCGGGTCGTCCACGCAGCAGTCCACGGGGCACACGGCGGCACACTGGGGCTCTTCGTGAAAGCCCACGCACTCCGTGCACTTGTCGGACACGATGTAGTAGTACTCGTCGGAAATGGGGGTTTGCGGGGCCACGCCCGATACTACTTTGCCTCCATCCTGCTGCACTTCTTTCAGGCGGGTGCCATCGGCCCAGCGCCAGGCGGCACCACCTTCGTAAATAGCCGTGTTGGGGCATTCCGGTTCGCAGGCACCACAGTTGATGCACTCGTCGGTTATCATGATGGCCATAGCCGCAGGGTTCAGTTAAACGGTAGAAAGAATCGGTAAGGGAGAGTACGCAACCGGCCGGTGGCAGGATGCGACCCGGCAAAATTAGGAATAAGCCGTACACAGTTGAGTAATTTTGCCGCCGTTCCTGTTTGTTTTTCTTTCTGTCCCGACTTTCCTTCCCCACCGATATGCAGCACCCCAACCGCCTGGCCGCCTTTGTAGCCCTGGGCCACCGCCTCGCTACCCTTCCCACCCAGGAGCCCGACGACGCGCTGTACTCCCTCCTGAGCCAGTGCCGCAACCAGAACCCGTGGTTCGACCAACCCAACGTGCTGGCAGCCCTGCGCGGCGTAGCCGAGCTACTGCGCGAGGAGCCCCTGCGGCGCTGGTCGGCCCGTTACCCCCCGGAGCCCGCCACCCCGCGCCTGGTGGGCGTGGTAATGGCCGGCAATATTCCCCTGGTAGGTTTTCATGACGCGCTGTGCGTGCTGCTGTCCGGGCACGTGCTGCTGGCCAAGCTTAGCAAGGATGATACCGTGCTTATGCGCTGGGTGCTGGATGAATTGGTGCAGCTGGAGCCCCGCTTCGCCGACCGGATTCAGCTGGTTGAGCGCCTGAATGCCGCTGACGCCTTCATTGCCACCGGCTCCGACAATACGGCCCGCTACTTTGACTACTACTTCGGTAAGAAGCCCCACATCATCCGGCGCAACCGCACCAGCTTGGCGGTGCTGACCGGCCGCGAATCGGACCACGACCTGGGTTTGCTGGGCGAGGACATTTTCCGGTATTACGGTCTGGGCTGCCGCAACGTGAGCAAGCTATATGCCCCCCAGGGCTACAACTTCACGCCGTTGCTGGACGCCTTGCAGCCCTGGCACCGCGTGCTGGAGCACAACCGCTACCAGAATAACTACGACTACAACAAGAGCATTCTGCTGGTGAACCGGGTACCCCACCTGGATTCCGGGTTCCTGCTGCTCACGGAAAGTGCCCAGTTGGTTTCGCCTATTTCGGTGCTGCACCACGTGGCCTACGCCAGCGAGGTAGATTTGCTGGATCAGCTCACGGATGTAGCCGCCCAAACTCAGTGTTTGGTATCGGGCGGGGCGCAGTACCCCGGCAGCGTTGCGTTCGGCCAGGCCCAGCACCCCGGCATTTCCGACTACGCTGATGGGGTTGACACAATGAATTTCCTGGCTCAGCTTATCTAGGCCTAATCCGCAGATATTCCGGGTACTAGGGCTGGCGTAACGGCATTTTGAGGCAGTTGGGCACGGTTGTGGTTGTACCCTGCGGGTGGTTGTTGCGTACACAGAGGCACACCGCATGGCCATTCCCGGATCAGAAAGCCGCTGGGAATGTTCATCTGTACTCCATCCGGCCTTCCGTATGCTTGCCGCAGAGACCATCTGCCTCCGGCCTTTTTACTTGCTCACTTATGATACCCGAACTTAAGCCTACCGACGCCGCTATTGAAACCATCGAGAAGGAAGTCATTCCAACCCTGCAGTTTCCTTCTCAGGATGTACTCACCGACCCCGCTGACATCAAACGCCGCCGTCACGACGCGGAACGCGGCACTACCCTGGGCAACGGCTACCACGGCAAGCTCGACATCTACTTCCAGACGGCCGACGGTGCCACCAAGCGCGTCTATACCACGCTCTGGGCCCTGCACGAGGAATATATCACCCTTAAAGCGGGCATCACCATTCCCCTGCGGGCCGTAGTAGCCTTCGACTTCTACTAGAACCACTGATTCCGCGGATTTTTCGCGGATTGCACGGATTTCGTAGACGATTCATTCTCGGTATGACGAGAAAAGAGGCTGGCCAAGTTGGCCAGCCTCTTTTCTATGCAGTGGATGCACTAGTACTTGCTATAAGTAAACCACGCACTAATCGTCTACAAAGTCCGTGCAATCCGCGAAAAATCCGTGAAATCAGTGGTCTTAGAGGCGGTCCAGGGTTTTCTGGATGAGGTCGTTGATGACTTGCTCGGAGTTGGTGGCAAACTCGCCGGTGGCGCGGTTAGCCACAATGGCGTTCAGCGACAGTACTTCGTGGCCCAGCATGCGGCCCAGGGCGTAGTAGCCGGCCGTTTCCATTTCGAAGTTGGTGAGGCGGAACTCGCCCTCGGCGCTTTGGTGGCGGTACTGCTGGAACTCCTGAATCAGGTTGGGTAGGCGCAAATCAAGGCGCAGCACCCGACCCTGGGGACCGTAGAAACCGGGGCAGGTGAGCGTATTGCCCTTCACCATATCAAAGCCCAGTTGCTCGCGCAGCAAATCGGAGCCCCGCACGCAGTACGGGCGGTAGGGCAGCTGCAGGGCCTGCTGGATGCCGGTGGCCACTTCTACCTCCAGGCCGGTTTCCACCAGCGGGTAAAACTGCATCAAGGAATCCAGGCCCACGGCGTGCTCGGAGGCCAGCATGGTGCCCACCGGAATATCGGCCTGCAGGGAGCCGCTGGTGCCCACCCGCACAATGCGCAGGTTGATGCGCTCCTCCAGGGGGCGCGGCTCCCGGGTTACCAGGTCCACGTTCACCAGCGCATCCAGCTCGTTCATCAGGATGTCGATGTTATCAGTACCCATACCGGTGCTGATAACGGTGAGGCGCTTGCCCTGGTAGTAGCCCACGTGCGTCACGAATTCGCGCTTGTGGATTTTGGTTTCGATAGAGTCGAAATGCTGGCTGACGGAAGGCACCCGCTCCGGGTCGCCCACCGTGATGATGGTTTCGGACAGGTGGTCGGGCAGCAGGTTGAGGTGGTAGATGCTGCCGTCCTTATTGAGGATCAGCTCCGATTCGGCGATGGGCATGGGTGGGGAATTAGGAAATTAAAAAGTGAGAATTAAAAATTAAAAAGTAACAGAAATCAATAATGGATGCTTTCAAAAACGTGCTAGCCGTTGTTGCGGTCATACCTGCTGAAAGCTGCCATTTTTAATTCTTCATTCTTAATTTTTAACTCCCGTTGGGGCGCGGTAAGAAAGCAGGCCCTGCTCGGGGTTGTAGTGGTTGCTGACTTTGGGGTAGGTGCCGGTGCCGTCGTAGGGGCGCTTATCGGGATGCTGCTGGCAGGTGGTAGAGCAGGCGCCCTCCAGCTGCGCACCGCAGGTTTCGCAGAGCGGCACGTGGGCGTTGCAGTGAGGGTTGGCGCAGTTTACCATCCGGTCGGAGGGCGTGCGGCAGTGGTGGCACCGGCTGATAACGGTGGGGTTGACGCTGTTCACATCCACCGCCACGCGGCCATCAAACACGTAGCACTTACCGTCGAAGTCCTCACCCCCAGCTTCCAGCCCGTACTTGATAATACCACCGTGCAGCTGGTATACGTCCTCGAAGCCCTGCTCCAGCAAAAAAGCCGAGGCCTTCTCGCACTTGATGCCGCCGGTGCAGTACGTCAGGATTTTCTTGCCCCGGTACTGCTCCAGCTCCTGCACCTTCTCCGGAAACTCCCGGAAGTTCTCGATATCCAGCGTCACGGCGTTTTTAAAGCGGCCCAGGCTGTGCTCGTAGTCGGAGCGCACATCCAACACTATCACGTCCTGCTGGTCCTTCAGGTCCCGGAACTCGGTGGGCGACAGGTGAATACCGGTACGCTCGTAGGGCTTGATGTGGGGCAGGCCCACGTGCACAATTTCCGACTTCACGCGCACGTGCAGCTTCTGGAAGGTATGGGCCGGGGCTTCTTCTACCTTAAACTCCAGCGCGGCAAAGCGCGGATCGGCTTTAATCAGGCGCATGTACTCCTCACAGTCCGCACGCCGGCCCGAAACGGTACCGTTCAGCCCTTCAGCCGCCACAATAATGCGCCCCAGCAGGTTCAGGCTCAGGCACAGCCGGTGGTGCTCCTCCCGGAACTGCTCCGGATTGTCGATGGGCGTGTAGCAGTAGTACAGTAAAACGAGGTAGTCCATTGTTACTAGAAGTAAGATGTCAGAAGGGAGAACTGAGACACCTGTGAGGGAGCTTTGTTCTCAGATCTACGTTCTTGGCTCTAAACTTTCTGAGCAGGGTTACCGAATACGGTTTGGCCGGCGGCTACATCGGCCACGACTACCGAGCCGGCACCCACGCGGGCTTTGGCCCCGATTTTCACGCCGGCCACGATTACCGCCCCAGCCCCGATAAAGGCCTGCTCCCCCACCTGCACTTCGGCGTTGAGAATAGCACCCGCGCCCAGTTGGGCATAGTCACCTACTTCGGCTTTCACATCCACTACCACGTTAGCGCCCAGAATGCAGCCGTCGCCGAGTTTGGCGGTTCCGGCCACCACGGCGTTGGCGCCCACCAGGTTGCCGTGGCCCAGCCAGGCGTGGGGCGACACGCTGGCCCGCTGGTGAATGGCGTTGACGGGAGCCACGGTGTATTCTTCGCGGAGCATGTTGGTGAGGCTGCGGCGGCTGGCGGTATCTTCGGTAGCCACGAATACCTCGCACTTTTTGCCCAGCAGCTTCAGTAGCTCCTTATCGTCGGTGTTGCCCATCACGGGCACGTCGTTCAGCTCGGTGTTCTGCAGCTCGGCTTTATCGTCGAGCAGGCAGTACACTACTACGTCGTTGCTTTGAAAGGCATCGAGGGCGGCGGTGCCTACGGCTTGCGCGCCCAGGATGATTACGGGGTTTTCCATCGGTAGCAAAAACGGCCGCGGGGCGGCCGGTGAGGATTCATACAACAACTGCAAAGATACGGGGTGCCCAATTAGTTTTAAATGGGGTGCCCAGCGGAGCTCGGGGTTATAGCCCCACCCGCCGCAACAGCCGGGCCGTGTAGTCGTTTTGCAGGGCTAGAAACACCAGAAACGGCAGAAACGTTACCCTGTAGCGGTTCAGGGTGCCCAGGTTGGGCGTAGTGAGGCCCAGCAGCGCCGCCAGAATAACGCAGTAAAGAAGCAGAGCCAGCACCACTCCGAATGGCAGCCGTCCGCCTCGCCCTTGCGCCGTGGCCACTACGGCCACGGCCAGCAAAGCCAGCAGTAACAGATTTTCCAGGCCCGCCACCACGTACAGCAGCGTGCCTCCTTCCCAGGGCCAGGGTCTCGACAGCGTATTGAAAACAGCTTTAGGCGTGTGCCACAGTACGCTTTCGGTGGTGGGCTGCAGCCGGGGGTACTCCAGGTGGGGCCGCTGCCCGGAAGAGGCCAGCAGCTCGGTGTAGTTGCGCTGTAGCTGGGAGGTAAACTTATTGGCCCGGAATACCGGGCTTACTTCACTGGCCGCCCACGCCCCCAGCAGCAGCAGCCCGAGCATCACAATGGCCTGCCCTAGCCGGGAACGTGCCGTACCCAGGCGTTGCAGCACCAGCACCAGCGCCAGGCCCGCCAGCACGCCAAACAGCACCACGGCAAAGAAATAGCGCATTTTGAAGTGCAGCCCGACCACAACGACCAGGCTTGCCAGCGCCCAGCCACGCCGCTGCGTGCCGCCATAGCCCAAGTGCATCATCAGGGCCAGCACCAAGGCTCCGCTACCTACCAGCAGGCTTTCCTTGGTCAGGCCCGAGGTCCAATACACCACCGTGGGCCAGCACAGAAATGCCCCTACCCCGGCTCCGGCCGGGGTTTCGGGCCAGCGCAGCCGCAGCTTCCGCACCAGTTCCCACCCGCTCACAAAGCTGAACAGTGATAGGTAGCAACCGTTGAGCCAGGCGCTGCCCAGGCTGGCCAGGTTGAGCACCGAAAGCAGCTTCATAAGGAAGAGCGTATTGGAAAACCCGTGAAAAATCAGCTTCCAGCTTCGCCACCGAAATTCATCCTGTCCGAGCATATATAGCCATTGGGCCGGGGCCTGGTGCAGCTGGTCGGTCATGCGGGTGGCCCACAACGTAAAATACCGGGCATCCTCACTCATCAACCACACCGCCAGCGCCGTGGCCACCAGCTTGAGCGTCAGCGTAGGCAATACCCATTTACCTACTGTCGGCAACTGCCGTACCCGGGGTAGCCACCGCCACAGGAGCAGCAGCAGCCCGGCGTTCAGGCCCAGGGCAAGTACAAGTCGAAACAGCAACGGACGGGGAAGTATAGCCAGCTACAAAGGTAACAGCCGGCCCGCAGTTACAGCGGCCCGGCCGGCTGGCGCAACAACCGGGCGCCAATGCCGCAGGCTAAGCAGCGGCGCGGGGCACAGTAGCCGCGCTGCAACGCCAGCAGCGCCTGGGAATCGGCGGCAGATTTGTTCAGGAAGCCGGCCGCTTCGTAGGGGGCTGTGAGGTGGTTGTGCTCGGGCGGCAGCTGCTCCAGCAAGGTTACGGCGGCTTCCACCTGCTCGGGGTTGCCGGTGGAGCGGGCGTAGGCTACCCGTAGGGGTACTACTACATTGGTAATGAGTAAATGGATACTAGTCCGGCCCAGCACTGCTACTTTGCCCGGTTTGCCCGGCCGGGTGTGCGTCTGCCAGTACTCGGGCAACGGCGCGGCAAAAAACTGCTCCAGTGCCCGCACATTCTGGGCCGTCAGCAGGGCATCGAATAGCGTGGGGCGGGCGTGCAGCAGGGCCAGCAGCTGGGCTAGGCGCACGGTGGGAAAGTTGGCCGGCCGCATCCGCAGGAAATTCCAGTCATAGGTAGCCAGGGCGGTGCCGTGCAGGTTGTACTTGTGGCGCAGAAACTCATACTCCGTGCGCAACTGCCGGCTGTACTCATCAGCGGGTTCCTCCCCCAAAAAGCCGGCCTGCCCGAATAGCAGCGCCGCCAGCTGGCGGGCATCGTGGCGGTGGCGGCGCACCAGGCTTAGCGGCAAGGCGCGGGCCAACTGGCTCATGGGTTCGGCGTTTTTCTGGAAGCCGAAGGCCCCGGCTAAGGCGTGCCAGGCGGTGGCTTCCCAATCCTCGGCTACCTGCTGATGCAGGTCGGCAATGCGGTCGGCCTTCTGCTCCACGCGCTCCAGCAGCGCCCGGCCCAGCATCATGGTGCGGGTCAGCTCGGGTACCTGGGGTAGCAGTGGGGCGCAGGGCAACGCCGCCTCGGCGGGCTGGTTGCTGAGCTGCTCGTAAGCCGTCAGCAGGCCGGGCGCCAGCCGTGTGCCCAGGCTTAGGGCCGGAATATCGGAGCCGTTGGTGCGCTGCACCGGCGCATCGGCCGCGTACACCACGTGCAGAATCACCTGGTCGTACTTGCCGTCGGTTTGGTGCTGGTGGCGGTGCCAGTCGGAAGCCCGGATGTGGATTTCTACCGCCCCGTTCCATTCCACTTCGCCCAGCCTCAGGCGGGCATTCAGGAAATCGGGGCCGGCATCGGGGTTGCGGTGGCCGGGGCGCAGCACGGTTACGGGCTGGCCATCTTCCGTGCGCAGGTCGGTTTTATCGTAGTATTGATGCTGCCATACGTAGTGGAGAAAGTCCTCCTTCATTGCCGGAATAGCCATAGCACGAGCGAAATATCTATCGGTAATACTGCAATACTGCCGCTTCTGCACCAGCAGCTCGACAGTTGCCCCAAGTACTGCTTTACCCGGCTGGAAAGCAAACGGCCCGCCCCTGCTGGTGCAGAAGCGGGCCGGTCGGCCGGACAAAGTAACGGCGGATTAGCGCAGGTCAATCACCTTCACACCTTTGTACTTGGTCTTGTCGAAGTTGAAGGTAGTGGCATCTACCGGCGTGTTAGGCTGGAATTTGCTGATGCGGTAGGTGTAGCGGTTGCCGTTCTTCTTGAACATCTGCCAGCTTTTTACCGCCTTATCGGTGCGGCCCACTTTCAGGCGCACTTTGTACACGGGGTTGTTGCGGTCCTCGGGCGAAAGGTCGATTACGTCCACCACTTCGCCGCCTTCCTTGGCCTCCTGCACATAGGCGTACTTGTAGCCCTTTTTGTAGAGGGTGTAAATCTGCGAAGGCGACACCTCCCCTTCCTCCGGCTCGTAGTCCGAGATGTTCACCTCGTTTTCCGACTTCATGTAGGTCCACATGGTTTTGCCGTTGTTGATAACCTCCTGGCCACTCATTTTCAGGCGAAACTTCTGGCCGCTCACGGTAATATCACCCGAGAGGTTTTCCTTCACCTTGGCCGCGTCGTTTTCCAGGGTTTGGGTGAAGGTGGCCTTGAAGGCTTTCATGGCCTGGTACTTGGCGCTCATCTGGTCCAAAATCTTACCCGCTTTGGGGTCCTGCTGCGCCGTGGCCACGGAGGTCAGGGACACGGATAAAGCGAGCAGGGCGAGATATTTTTTCATTGCAATGGTTGGTGGTGAATGGGGGTAGTGAGTACAGAGACGAGAGAAACGGCACTTTGTTTTCAACAGATTGCCGGAGCCATTGATTTTCTCTCTTTTCGTGCGCTGCTTCCTACTTAGATAGGCTATTCAACAACTGTTCCAAACTGTACTCGTCCGGAATTAATACTTCCCGGGCTTTGCTGCCCTCAAACGGACCCACAATACCGGCGTGCTCCAGCTGGTCGATGAGACGGCCGGCGCGGTTGTATCCCAGCTTGAGCTTGCGCTGAATGAGGGAGGTACTGCCCTGCTGGTGCAGCACAATCACGCGGGCGGCTTCCTCAAACATGGCGTCCCGGTCGCTCATGTCGAACTCGTCCCCGTCGCCGTTGCCGCTGCCGCTTTCCCCGGGTACTTCGGGCAGCTCGTAGGCGTTGGGGTAGCCCTGCTGCTCGCCCACAAAGTCGCAGAGACGGTCTACCTCGGGCGTATCAATAAAGGCACACTGCACCCGAATGATGTCCGAGCCCTGGGAAATCAGCATGTCACCCTGGCCGATGAGCTGGTCGGCCCCGCCAGCATCCAGGATGGTACGGGAGTCGATTTTGCTGGTCACCTTAAAGGAAATCCGGCAGGGGAAGTTGGCCTTGATGATGCCGGTAATCACGTTCACCGAGGGGCGCTGGGTGGCTACAATCAGGTGAATACCGATGGCACGGGCCAGCTGGGCCAGACGGGCAATGGGCGTTTCCACCTCTTTGCCGGCCGTCATCATCAGGTCGGCCAGCTCGTCAATTACCAGCACAATGAAGGGCATGTAGCGGTGGCCCTTCTTGGGGTTAAGGCGGCGCTCCACGAACTTGCGGTTATACTCCTTGAGGTTGCGGCAGCCGGCGTCCTTGAGCAGGTCGTAGCGCCGGTCCATTTCCATGCACAGGGAGTTGAGCGTGTTCACCACCTTTTTGGTATCGGTGATGATGGGCTCTTCCGACTCGGGCAGCTTGGCCAGGAAGTGGCGCTCAATCTTGTTGAAGATGCTCAATTCCACCTTTTTAGGATCGACGAGCACAAACTTCAGCTGCGAGGGGTGGCGCTTGTAGAGCAACGAAGCCAGAATCACGTTCAGGCCCACCGATTTACCCTGGCCCGTGGCCCCGGCCATGAGCAAGTGGGGCATTTTGGCCAAATCTACCACAAATACCTCGTTGGTAATGGTGCGGCCGAAGGCAATGGGCAGGTCCATTTCGGTGCCGATGAACTTCTCGGTGTTGAATACCGAGCGGATGCTCACCATTTCCTTCTTGGTATTTGGCACCTCGATACCAATAGTGCCCTTGCCTGGAATGGGCGCAATGATACGGATACCCAGGGCGGCCAGGCTCAGGGCAATATCATCTTCCAGACTCTTGATTTTGGAGATGCGCACCCCGGCATCGGGCACAATTTCGTAGAGCGTGACGGTGGGGCCAATGGTGGCTTTAATGCTGGCAATGTTGATGCCGTAGTGCCCCAGGGTTTCCACAATGCGGTCCTTATTGGCCTCCAACTCCTCCTTGGATACCTGCGCTTTGGCCACGCCGTAGTCGTTGAGCAGTTCCAGGGTGGGGTACTGGTAGCGGGGTAGGTCGAGGGTGGGGTCGTACTCGCCGGTGGGCATGGCCTCTTCGTCCTCTGCTTCCTCAGCAATAACGGCCATATCGGCCCCTGCGGAGGGGTCTAGCTCGGGGGTGCTGGTAGAGTCTTCCACCTCAAAGGAGAGGCCGGAAGCAGCCACTGGTGCGGGTACGGCAGCTAAAGGTGCAGCTACTACGGGCGCTACCAAAGCCGGGGCTGGCAACGGGGTATTATCATCGGCCAAATCAGCCAAGGAAAGCGGCGTGGGCACGCTAGCCGAAGCCACTGGCGCGGCCGGACGCGCCGGCTCTTCGGGCGCCATTTCAAAGGAGAAGCTGGGGCCGGCCGGGGCCGCTGGAAGTACCGCCGCAGTTACGGCAGCACCGGCCGCCGCCACGCTCAGCGGCACGGCAGCAGCTGAAGCCGCCAAACCGCCCGCCGCCACCGTTGCGGAAGCTGCCACGGGTGCTACAAGGGGAGCTGTTTCCGGCGCCGCTCCATTGAAAACTAGGGAGGCTACCGGGCCAGTGCGGATTGGCTCAACGGGAACTGGCTCCGGTGCTACGGGGGCGGTTGGGGTTGCCAGCGGGCCTACTTTGCGCAGTGTAATGCCTAACTCAGGCTCTTCCTCTTCTTCCTCGGCCCAGGGCGCGACGGTAGCAGCGGCCCGGTTGCCGGCAAAGTCCGGCGCAGCTACGGGCTCTTCTTCATCGTCCTCCTCATCTCCAGCGCTACGGCGCAAGTTCAGGTTGAGGCTGGTGACGTTAAAGAAGAAGACTACGAAGGAAATCAGCACGAAGGCCAGCAGCAGCACCGTGCCCCAGCCAATGAGGCTATCCAGCCAAAAGGCCGTTTCGTAGCCCACCCGTCCGCACAGAAAATCGAGACTATGGGCCAGGGCGGGGTCGGTGCCGGGGCCCTGGATGCTGAGCACCACGTAGCCCAGCAACACGCTCAGCCACACCATGATAAACAGGCACAGGGCCAGCACGTAGGTGAAGGACACATCGGCCCGGCGGAACACGATTTTGTAGCCCAGGAAGAACACGATGGGAATGGCGGCAAAAGCTGCTACCCCGAAGCCGTTCTGAATCAGGAACTGGGCCGTGAGGGCCCCGAGCAGGCCCAGCCAGTTGCTGGTTTCCTGCCCGGCCTGATTGACGGTGGCATTGCCCACGTTCTCGGTTACGCTCTGGTCGGCGTGGCCCGTGAACAGGAAGGAAATGAAGGCAATGGTGAGGTAAATGGAGCCGATGAGGAAGAAGAAGCCCAGAAACAGCTGAAAGCGCCGGTCCCGCAGAAAATCGAACAGCCCACCGAGCTTAACGGTCGGCAGCTTGATAGGCTTGCGTGGGGGTTTGGGCGCGGCGGTACGGGGCTCATTCCGGCGGTTCTCCCGGGCTGGCTCCGCCGCCGGGCGCGACTGATTACGGGCCGTTTTGGGCTCAGCTACGGGCCGGGGCTCGTTGGAGCGGCCCGCGGCCGAATCAGGTTGTTGCTTGTAGGTATTTTTAGCCATCAGAATACTCGCCAAAAACCAAATCTAGGCATAAACGGTGAGGTGGTGAAATGGTGAAGTAGTGAAGTGGTGAGTTGGATGTTCTGCTTCCACTACTTGCGCGGTTTGCCCGATATAGCTCAATTGAACGTCCAACTCACCATTTCACCACTTCACCATGTCACCTCGTACACCCACAGGTGCCAGTAGGCCCCCGGCTGGCGGTAGTGCCCAAATAGCCGCAGCCCACTCTCCTGGGGGCGGGCCAGGCGAGCAGCCGACAGCACGTAGCGCCCACCCAGGCGGCGGAACGCGGCCCCGTTGAAAGCCCAGTGCTGCACCACTCGCTCGGGTAACGCCCCCACCCGGAAATTCTTGCCCAGCTCGGCCGAAAACAGGTAGCACCGGTTGCCCCAGGCATCGAAGTAGGTGCGCAATTCCGGACTTTTGACCAGCTCCCCGGCTATCAGCTCCCGAAATGCGTGCTTGTAGGGCAGCGGGTAGTTGTTGAGGTAGGCATCCAGCGTATAAAAGCCGTTGAGCGAGGCCACGGCCGGCGGCAGACCCAGGCAAGCCACCCGGTAAGCGGCCGGCTCCTGGCCGGTGCGCCGCCGGATATCCCGCTGCACCTGGCCCAGCAGTTCGGGGGCTACATAGGCCGCGTAGGTGGGCTCGGAGGCGGGCAGGCGGCCTAACTGCCGCTGCACGTTGCGCGTCCACTCAGAATTCATGCCCAGGCCCACCAGTATTTGCAACCCAATGAGCGCCCACCGGGCACGACCCGCCGGCAAATGGCGCAAGCTCAGGACCAATACCCCAAACCACGCCAGCGGCGTGAGGAAGTGCAGGCGAGTGAGGTTGAATGCCCGCAGTGGCGGCACGGCCCGTTGCAGGCCTGGTAGTAACTGGGGGTAGAACCCACAGAACAACGCCAGTGCCGCCAGCGCGGCCAGCCCCAGGGCCAGGCGCCGCCGGAGTAGCTGCCGGGCCGGGCCGGGAGCGGCCAGAGTAACGGCCGCCCCGGCGGCCAGCAGCGGAGCCAACCGGGGAAACAAGCTGGCGTGATACTGGCCCAAGGCAAAGTAGCGCATTGCTGCCACCTGCCCCGCCCCTACCCCACCGGGAGCCAGCCGGGCCAGGTCGAACTCCAGGCGGTGGGGCACAAATTGCCGCTCAATCAGCAAGGACGACACCAGCGGATATTCGACCACCAAGTAGGTGGCCGTCATGGCTAGCAGCCCCAGCCACGGCCCCCACACCAGCCGCCGGTTGCGCAGCGCATCGTAGAGCAGTACCCCACCGGCCCCAGCCAGCACAAACAGCCCGGCCAGCACCAAACTCGACCACAGCGCAAACCCCACCAGCGCCGCAACGCTTACGGCCACTAGCCGCCTGGCCCGCAGATTTAGTAACGCCCACAGCACCCAGGGCTGCCCCAGCACCGATACCCCGTAGGCCGTGTAGGTCGGTAGCACCGCCCAGGCCAGGGCCAGCGCGGCGCAAGCTGCTGCCTCCTCGGGCCGATGCAGGCCGTAGCGGCGCAGCAGTACGTACATGCCCACCAGCCCCGCCAGGCGCACCAGCAGCTCGTGCCAGAGGTAGGCTGGGAGGGGCGGCAACAGGGCTATCAGGCCCACCAGCGGCTGCAGGCCCGGCCGCAGCGCGTTGCGCGGAATGCCACCTTGCAAGTGCTCTACCCGCGTGGCGGGCTGGTAGTCCAGGGCCTTACCCTCCTGCACCAGCACGGAGGGCACCGCCAGCTCAGTATCCAGGTTGTCATCGAGGAGGATATAGGTGCGGCCGGCCGGGGCCAGGTACGCCGCACTGAGCAGGAGTAGCAGCAGCACTGCCCCCCATAGCGGCCAGGCCGCCTGGAGGCGCGCAGAAAAAACAGACCTTAACTCGGGCATACAAAAGGCTACGGCGGCGAGCCGGCAAAAATAGTCGTTACCTCAACAGCATCCCCAAGGGCCTCCTTCGCGTTAGTCATGTTTCGCCCTACTGCTGCCTACCGCTATGACGCAACGCCTACTCTCCTCCCCCGATGCTACCGTGTACTGCCAACTCACTTACGACCCCACCAGCCAGTGGCTCCGGACCGTATGGCGGGGATTTGTGGGGCCCGACCAGGCGCAGCAGGGCGGCATCGTGAGCTTGGAAATGCTCAACGAGTTTCACTGCCCCTACCTGCTCAACGACAACAGCCAGCTCGACGGCCCCTGGTTCGACTCGGTGCACTGGCTGACCCACGAGTGGGGTCCGGCGGCGGCCCGGGCGGGTTTGCGCTACGTGGCCCACGTCACGCAGGCCCACAAGTTCGCCACGTCCTTCACGGCCACGCCGGTACACATGCTGTTCAGCGCCTTCGAAATCCAGCTGTTCGATAACGCCCCGGAGGCCATTGAGTGGCTCAGCAGCTGCCAGCAGCATCAGGCGTAGCCCGTACCACCCTAGCTGCGGGGGTGAAACTCGGTGATAATCTGCCGCAGGTAGTCCCGGTCGAGGTGAGTGTAGATTTCGGTGGTGGTGATACTCTCGTGGCCCAGCATTTCCTGCACCGCCCGCAAATCGGCCCCGCCCTCAATTAAATGCGTGGCGAAGGAGTGGCGGAACGTGTGGGGGCTGATGCTTTTCTGAATGCCCGCGGCCACGGCGGCGCTTTTAATGATGTTGAACACCATTACCCGCGAGAGGCCGCTGCCGCGCTTGTTCAAAAACACGGTATCCTCGTGGCCGGGCTTGATATCCAGGTGGGCCCGGATGCCTTGCAGGTAGAAACCCAGGTGCTTGAGCGCATCCCGCCCAATAGGTACCAGCCGTTCCTTGTTGCCCTTACCGGTTACCCGCACAAAACCCTGGTCGGCGTAGAGGTTGGAGAGACGCAGGCCCGTGAGCTCACTCACGCGCAGGCCTGAGCTGTAGAGCACCTCTAGCATGGCCCGGTTGCGGGTGCCCTCGGGCGTGCTCAAATCAATGGCTCCCAGCACCAGCTCAATTTCGGGGTAGCTGAGCGTATCGGGCAGCTTACGGCCGGTTTTGGGCGCGTCCAGCGTGTCGGTGGGGTCAATGGTCAGCAAGTCCTCCATGATGAGGTAGCGGTAGAAGGCCTTGATGCCCGAGAGGGTGCGGGCCTGGGAAGTGGCTTCCATGCCCAACCCGCCCAGCCAGGCCAGAAAGTCGCGCAGGATGCGGGTGGTTACCTGCTGGGGCGAGGCGGGCAGCTTCTCCAGCTCCAGGTACTGGCGCAGTTTTTCCACGTCGCGCACGTAGGCTTCCACCGAGTTCGAGGACAACGACTTCTCCAGCTGCAGGTAGCCGGCAAACTGCTTAATGGTGATGGCCCAGGTAGACATGAGGGAAAATGCTTGGTTGTTAGTGCCTGGTGCTTGGCAGTTGGCCATCGGCCACTGCGTGCGTAGCCGGTAAACTTCGCTTTACTTGCCGGGCAGCCGTAGCTTGCAGCACCAGCTTCCGGCGCAAGCTACACACTCTGTCTTCGACCCTGCTTGCTACCGGCCCAGCACCAGGCCCTAACCACTACGCACTCCCATGAAAATTCTCCTCCTTAACGGCCCCAACCTCAACCTGCTGGGCCGCCGCGAGCCGGGCATCTACGGCACCCGCTCGTTTGAAGACTACCTGCCCGAGCTCCGCGAAGCCTTCCCCAACCTGGAGCTGGAGTATTTCCAGAGCAACCACGAGGGGGAACTCATTGACAAGCTGCACGAGGTGGGCTTCAGCCACCACGGCATTGTGCTCAACGCCGGCGGCTACACCCACACCAGCGTGGCCCTGGCCGATGCCGTGGCCGCCATTGGTGCGCCCGTGGTGGAGGTGCACCTGAGCAACCTGCACGCCCGCGAGGAGTTCCGCCAGAAAAGCCTGCTGGGCCGCAATTGCATCGGCAGCATCAGCGGCTTCAAGCTCGAGAGCTACAAGCTGGCCCTGCACTTCTTCGACGGGCAGCGCCCCAAGCGCGTAGGGTTTAAGGTGTAATAACAAAGGTGAAATTGTGAAAGGTGAAGTTGTGAATCGTCTCTTCTGCACAGTTTGCGCCTCTCAACCATTTCGCAACTTCACCATTTCACAACTTCACCTTTGGCTACCTTTGCCGTTCCCCTTCCTTTAGCCTTTCCAACCTATGTATACATTCAATCCGGGCCCATCCCAAGTGTACCCCCAGGTGCGCCGCTACCTGCAGGATGCCTTTGATGAGGGCTGGCTCTCGGCCCCGCACCGCGGCGAGCGGTTTGTGCAGCTCATGCGCCAGACCATTCAGGAGCTGAAAAACAAGCTCAACGTACCCCAGGATTACACCGTGTTCTTCATGAGCTCGGCCACCGAGTGCTGGGAGGTGCTCACCCAGAGCCTTACACCCACCAAGAGCCTGCACCTGTACAGCGGGGCTTTCGGGGAGAAGTGGTTTGAGTACGCCCAAGCCCTGCGCCCGGCCAGTACCGGTATCCGGTTCGGACTGGATGAGGTGCCCGATGTGCAGAACCTACCCGGCCTCGACGAGCAAACCGACTTGGTGTGCGTGACCCAGAACGAAACCAGCAACGCCACCCAGCTCCGCGACGGCGTTATCCTGAACCTGTACAACCGCCTGCCCGGCAACGCCTTGCTGGCCGTAGATGCCACTTCTTCCCTGGCCGGCATCCAGCTTAAGTACATTAAGGCCGATATCTGGTACGCCTCGGTGCAGAAGTGCTTCGGGCTGCCGGCGGGCCTCTCGGTAATGCTCCTCTCGCCGAGGGCCGTGGAGCGTCTGCGCAAAGTGAACGAGCGGAGCCACTACAACTCCCTCACGGCCCAGTACGAGAAGATGCTCAACTTCCAGACTACCCACACGCCCAACGTGCTGGGTATTTACCTGCTGAGCCGCAGCCTCACCGACCGGCCCCTCATCAAGCAGGTGCACCAGCACCTGCAGGACCGCGCCACCAAGCTCTACGACTACTTCGACCAGGCCACCCAGCTCACGCCCCTCGTCAGCAACCCCGAAACCCGCTCCACCACGGTTATCGGCCTGCAAGGTGCGCCAGCCCTGATTGACGAGGTAAAACGCCGGGCCCTGGCCCAGGGCCTGCAGTTGGGCAGCGGTTACGGCTCCTGGAAACCCACCAGCCTGCGCATTGCCAACTTCCCCGCCATCCCCGACGAGGCTTTCGAGCAGCTCGTCCAATTCTTCGCCCGGGAATTCGCCTAAAGAGTGAAGTTGTGAAAGGTGAAGTTGTGAGTCGTTCCATCCGCGCAGTTTGCGCATATCAATCAGACAACTCACAACCTCACCTTTCACAATTTCACCATCTCACAATTTCACCTATGTTCAGCCTCAAGGAAATATCCGCCGTTACACTCACGCTCTTTGCCATTATTGATATTCTGGGCTCCATTCCCATTATCATTCAGATTCGGCAGCGGGAAGGCGGCATCAATGCCGAGGTAGCTACGTTGGTGGCTGGTATGCTGATGGTGGCCTTTCTGTTCCTAGGGCAAAGCATTTTATCCTTATTTGGGGTTGATTTTCAGTCGTTTGCCCTGGCCGGGGCCATTATCATCTTCCTTATCGGAATGGAGATGATTCTGGGCGTGGAACTGTTTAAGCACAACCCGCTCACTGGCACAGGCTCCATCGTGCCGCTGGCGTTTCCGCTGATTGTAGGCGCCGGCACCATGACCACGCTTCTGTCGCTGCGGGCGGCCTACCAGCTACCCAACGTGCTGGCGGGTATCATCGTGAACCTAATATTCGTGTATCTGGTGCTGAAAAGCTCCGCCTGGATTGAGCGCAAGCTGGGTAAGGCCGGCGAGGACATTCTACGCCGCGTGTTCGGCGTGATTCTGCTGGCCATTGCCATCAAACTGTTCAAATCCAACTTTTAAGGATTCAGGAGTTAGGAGCCAGAAGATGTATGTCTAGGCTCCTAACTCCTTCCCTCAATACTCCCCAATTTCCGGCTGCTGCCGGCTCATAAGCAAGCCCACCATCATTAATACTCCGGTAAGCAGGATAACCACGAACAGGATATTCTCGCTGACTTCCCCGATAAGGTGCTTTTCGGGGATGCTGTAGAATAGCAACACCGTAATCAGGCCCTTGGGCGCGATGAACAGCTCCGGAATCAGGTCGGTGCGGGCAATGTAGCGCAGGTACACGAAGCGGATGGCCGTGAGAGCCGCCACAATGAGCACGCCCTGGAGCAGCAGCTGGGGGTTGAGCAGGCTGTTGAGCGTGATGCTGAACCCGAACAGCAGGAAGAAGAACGTGCGGATGAGAAACGCCGACTCCGCCGTGATACTGCGCAGCTGGTGCACTTCCTCGCTCAGCCGCTCGGGCCGGAACCAGCGGCGCAACGGCCCTTTCAGGAACGTATCGGCGTTATTCACAGCCAGCCCGAACACCAGCACCAACACCAAGGACGAGAGGTGCAGCTTTTTGGCCACGCTGTAGAGCAGCACCAGAAACGCCAGAATCAGGAAAAACTTCACGTGCAGCCGAATCCGGTCGAGCAGGAACGCCAGGGCGGCGGTACTGAGCACGGCCACCACCAGCACCGCCAGCACATCAGCCCCGAAGGTGAACACCGACGCGCCGTGGGCAAAGTTATCCTGCAGGGCAAAATTAAAGAACATGATGCCCAGGATATCGGAAAACGTGCTTTCGTACACGATAAACTCCTGCTTTTCGCCCTGCAGGCTGGCCACGCTGGGAATGGCAATGGCCGAGCTGATAACGGCCAGCGGCACGGCATTCACCAAGCAGCTCTGGAAGTTAACGTGCAGCCAGAAATGCAGAATCAGGGCAATGATAACGGCTTGCACCACCAGAATAAGGGCGGCGGCAAAAAACGACCGGCGAATTAGCGGCCCCTTGTCCCGGCTGATTTTCAGGTCGAGGGCCCCCTCCAGCACAATCATGATGAGCCCGATGATGCCGAACATTTCCAGGATAACTTTGGGAATGTCCAGAGTGAAATCGAAGTACTCGGCGGCCTGGCGCAGGGCAATGCCGGAGAGCAGCAGCATGAGCACCGAAGGCACCTTGGTGGCCCGCGCGGCCAGGTCGAAGAGGTAGGACAGGATGACGGCCAGACTCAGGCCAATCAGAATAGAATACGAACCCATACGGCGCAGTTAAGCCCAACCATGTTGGAGGTCTATACGGGTAACCCCGGATAATGGCCGCTGCGAAGGGTTTTTCGGGGTTGCCCGTGCGGCCGTAGTACCTTTGCCGGATGCAGCAGACTTCCCCTCCCAGCATAGCCATTGTGGGCGGCGGCCCGGCCGGGCTGCTGGCGGCCCAGCACCTGGCCGAAGCCGGCTACCAGGTGCGAGTGTATGAGGCGCAGGCCACCGTGGGCCGCAAGTTTCTGGTGGCCGGGCACGGGGGCTTCAACCTCACCAATAGCGAGGACGAAACCCGCTTTGCCGCCCGCTACGCCATCCACGCCTCAGCGTTTAGCCACTACCTGCGGCACTTTTCCCCCAATGATTTACGGGCCTGGGCGGCGGCACTGGGCATTGAAACCTTTGTGGGCACCAGCGGCCGGGTATTCCCGACGGCGGAGTACAAGCCGGCCCAGCTGCTGCGGGCGTGGCTGGAGCGGCTGCAACAGTTAGGCGTGAAGCTGCATACCCGCCACCGCTGGCTGGGCTTCACTGCTGACAAAGGCTTGCGCATCCGTCAGGAAACCACCGGCCAGGAGCTAACGGTACGGCCGGCGGCCACGCTGCTAGCGTTAGGGGGAGCCAGCTGGGCCAAAACCGGCTCCGATGGGCACTGGACCACAATCCTGGAACAACAAAACATAGCCTGCGCACCCTTCCAGCCCAGCAACTGCGGGGCGGAGGTAGCGTGGTCGGCGTACTTTCGGGAGAAAGTGGGGAGGCAGCCGCTCAAGAACATTGCCCTTAGCTGCGGCACCCATACTGTGCGCGGCGAGCTTATGCTAACGGACTACGGCTTGGAAGGTACGCCCGTATATGCCCTCACGCCTCAGCTGCGGGCGGCCCTGGCTACCGGCCACCCCGCCCACCTGCACCTCAACCTCAAGCCCGATATGGCGCCGGCGCAGCTTACGGCCAAGCTCAGCCAGCGGCGGAGTGGCAGCAGTTGGGCTTCCTTTCTGAAGGAAACCCTGCGGCTGGGCCCGCCGGTACCTACGCTGTTGCGGGAAGCAGGAATGCTCAACTTTCCTTCAGAGGCCGCTGAAGCCGCTCAATTACTTACCCAGCTGCCCATTCCGGTGGCGGGGCTGCGGCCCCTGGATGAGGCCATCAGCACGGCCGGGGGGGTAACCTGGGCGGAGGTGAACGGGCAACTGATGCTGCAAAAGCTCCCCGGCGTCTTCGTGGCCGGTGAAATGCTGGATTGGGAAGCGCCCACCGGCGGCTATTTGCTGCAGGGCTGTTTCAGCACCGGGGCGTGGGCAGCGCGGGGCATACGGGAGTGGCTATCGGCTATTGGCTAACGGGCTGGTTTCAGCAGGTTAGTGCTCTTCGGGATGAGCAGCCCTAGCGGCAGCTGCCAGAATAGCGCGGGCCTCGTTCAGCAGCCGTTGGCCCTGGCTCATGTGCTGATGCAGAATAAGCGCAAACAGCATAAAGTACGACACCACGGGCAGCACCAGGCTCATAACAAACCATAGCCAGAAGGAGCGGCCGTGGCTACGGGCGCAGTACCCCGAGGTTAGTGCCACGGTCAGCAGGGCCACTGCTACCAGTACTCCGAACAGCGGCTTGACATACAGCTCAAACCCGACGTCTTCTACCATGATTTCTAAAGCCAAAAAGCAGACTGGACGATATAGTGTAAGGCAACGGCGGGGTGCGGGGCCGGCCGCTTTCCTATAACGTGCCCGCAATCAGGTTGTTTTCAGAAGATGGAACGCCAGCTAATTCTTCCGGCTCTACCACCCGTACCAGGCTTTTTGCGTACGTACAGTTTTCCGCTCCTCTCCGTTTTCGTTTAGCTCTCCCGTATGTGGGAAAACCAAAGTCTTTTCCGCGTTTCAGCCCAGTTATTTGCTGATGGCGTTTTTAATCTGCTTGACCGTACTCTGAAACCAGAGGTATTTCTGCTGGGGTTAGCCTCCGCCCGTGAAACTAACGAGCCGGACGCCGTGGTAGTGGAGCCCCGTATGCACCGCTACCAGCCCCAGGATTTTGCTGCTATTAAAGCCCACGCCGCCGCCCTGGAGCCCGACGGGCCTCGTGAGGTAGTGTACCATCTGCACCCCCTCGACCACGACCGGTTTGAGAAGCAGCGCTGGTATGAGTTGCTGCGCCGCGCCACCGAGCATACCCTCAACGACCTGGTTAGCAGCTTCCGGGAGGAGCGCGTGAGCTTTTGCTCTCAGCCAGTAAGCGTGGGCGGCTACCTGGTGGTGATTGTGCTGCAGCTAAACGCCGAAGCGTACCAGAGCTACTACGCCCTGCCCGGCCCGACCGGCCCCACCCGGCCCGCCTCTTTGCTGGCAGCCACTGTGCAGGAAGTACTACAGGATGCTTCCCGGGCTCTGCGCGAATCGGATACGGATGATGACCGGCCAGTTCTGGACCGGGACTATAACGAGGTGCTGCGCGCCGCTGGCCGGCGCTTTATGCTGCGGGCCGCCGCCGGCTCCCACGGCCTTTACGATGCCTGCAACGGCGTGGCGGCCCTGCGCCACGAGGGCGGTGAGGGGGTGGGCACCATGCTCGTGTCCCGGCGCAACCACTCGGCCGTGGTACCGGTTCTCACCCTCGAAACTCCCATTCCCCTGCGCGACTACCGCCGGATCCGCAAGCTACTGGAACTCAGCGAAGACCGCACTTCCCTAATTACTGATGCTACCGACGTATTTGGCCTCGGCTATTTGGTAGAGTCCACCGACCCGCAGTATGAGCCCCTGTTCACGGTCCATTTCACCAAGCACTACAGCTGGGAACTGAGCCACGATGGGCACACCATGATGAAAGTGGTGTCCAACACGCCCCGCCTGCCCCGGGGCACCGTGGATGAGGACAATTTCACGGAAGCCGTCCGCCGCGTGTTTCCGGCCGTGGATACGGCGGGCATTGCCTACCTCTGGGAGCTAACCCTCAAAGCCACCTCTCAATCCAACGGTACTATTCTGGTGATTTCGGAAGGAGCCGGGCAAGAGGCCGCCCGCCTTACCCGCCAATGCTTCCGGGTAGCCCCCCGCCTAATGACACCCTCCGTACTTCGCTTGGTTACCAATATTGACGGAGCCGTACTCATCGATCCGGCCGGTACCTGTCACGCCATCGGCGTAATTCTGGATGGGCTAGCCACCGAAAAAGGCGACTCCAGCCGGGGTTCCCGTTACAACTCGGCCCTGCGCTACGTGGAAAGCAGCCGCTACCCCGTACTGGCCATTGTAGTCAGCGAAGACGGCTGGATAGATCTGCTCCCACCCGCCCGGCGGTAGAGTGGTGATTTAGTGAGGTGGTGACTTAGTAAGTCTGACGTTCTGCTTGCGGCCAACTGCGCAGATTGAACATCAAACTCACTAAGCCACCCTCTCGCTAAATCACCCATTAACGCTGTTCATCATGGCTTCGGGGTAGCGCTGGCCGGCGGCGGCGTTGTGGGGGGCTATCTGGTTGATGCGGGCCAGGTCTTCCAAGGAAAGCAGGATTTCGGCCGCTCCCAGGTTTTCCTCTAAGTAAGCTACCCGCTTGGTACCCGGAATCGGCACAATATCCTCACCTTGGGCCAGCACCCAGGCCAGAGCCAGTTGCCCGGGCGTGCAGCTTTTTTCAGCGGCCATTTCCCGGATGCGGGCTACCAGATCCAGGTTTTTCTGAAAATTCTCACCCTGAAACCGGGGGGTATGCCGGCGGTAGTCGTCGGCGGCCAAATCTTCAAACCGCTGAATCTGGCCCGTCAGAAACCCACGGCCCAGCGGGGAATAGGGCACGAAACCCACACCCAGTTCCCGGCAGGTGGGCAGAATTTCATCTTCCGGGTCGCGGCTCCAGAGGGAGTACTCCGTCTGCAGCGCTGTAATGGGGTGTACTTTGCAGGCCCGGCGCAGGGTATCAGGGGCCGCCTCCGAGAGGCCCAGGTAGCGTACTTTTCCTTCCTTCACCAGCTCCGCCATGGCCCCTACTGTTTCCTCAATGGGCGTGTTGGGGTCAACGCGGTGCTGATAATACAGGTCAATATAATCGGTGCCTAGGCGTTTCAGGGAGCCCTCTACGGCCTGGCGTACGTACTCGGGCCGGCCGTTTATACCCCGCTTGGCGGGGTCCTGCGGGTCGCGCTGAATTCCGAACTTGGTAGCCAGTACCACCTTGTCGCGCTGGCCTTTCAGGGCCTTACCTACCAGCTCCTCGTTGGTGTAAGGGCCGTACATATCGGCCGTATCCAGGAAGGTAACGCCCAGCTCCAGGGCGCGCGCCAGGGTGCGCAGGCTTTCTGCTTCATCCCGGCCCCCATAGAAATCAGACATACCCATGCAGCCCAGCCCCACGGTAGAAACAATAGGCCCCTGCTGGCCCAGTTGACGAGTTTTCATACGCTGCGTTGTGTTCGGTGAAAAATGTGCCCGCGGTGAAGGCGGCCCTACGCCTACGTTCCAGCCCGCTGTTGGCGTTAATAGTACCCACTCCCCCACCCGATTGTTGCCAACCAGCCCCCGGTTTTCGCGTTGAAGAGCCCGTATGCCTACTCCCATTCCCTCCTTCGACCAAGATGACCGCCTGCGCTGGGTAGAGCGGATTTCTCACCTGCTCGACAGCCAGTTCCGGGTGCCGGGCACCACGTGGCGCTTCGGCCTCGACCCGATAGTGGGGCTGATTCCGGTGGTGGGCGGGCTACCTTCCCTGGCTGTATCCGGGGTACTTATCCTGACCATGATGCGCCACGGCGCCAGCGGCCACTTGGTGGTGCGCATGGTGCTGAACGTGGTGCTGGATGCCCTGGTTGGCGCTATTCCCATAATTGGCAGCATCTTCGACTTCGCCTATAAAGCCAACAACCGCAACGTGGAGCTGCTGCGCCGCCACTACCAGGAGGGCAAGTACCAAGGCTCGGGGGCGGGACTGATTGTACTGCTGACCATAGTGCTGCTGGCTATTGGCGGGGGGCTGGTATGGGGCGGCTGGGCGCTGTGGCAGTGGGTTGCCGCTCATATATAGACCTCCCCGCCACCAAGTGGGGCATACAGCCATGCTTCACCCCAATTTCAGGCGTTCCTGTTGTAGCTTTGCGGCCGTGAAAACCCTCCGCCTTGCCCCCCTGTTGCTTTTACTGTCCGCCTGCCTTTCGCTGCAAAGCGAGGAGCAGCAGGCCGAAGCCGCCGAAAAAGCCCTGCTGGCCCGTCACGATGAGCTAATGGCCCAGATGGGCAACCTGTACACGCTACGGCAGCAAGTGCAGCAGCTTCCCGATACGGCCCGCGTGGCTCGTTTACAGGGGGCGTTGCTGGGCGCTGAGGCGGGCATGATGTTCTGGATGCACCACTACCGCCGCCCCGCCGATACCATGGCCGTAACCCGCCGCCTGGCCTACTACGCGGCCCAGCAGCAGCGTATCGACTCTGTGGGCCGGTTGTTCCGCAGCAGCCAGGACTCGGCCCGGCTGGCGCAGCCGGCAGTTTCCTCCACCTCATCTACCCGCTAAATGAATACGTTCCTTTCCCGCACCCGCCGCACAGTTGCGCTGGCAGCTTTGCTGGCCCTGGGTGGTCTGCTGCCTCTGGCCTGCACTTCCAACCCTAACGAGGAGCCCGAGCGCCTGTCCGTGTACGGCCTCAAGCACGCCGCGCCCACCTCGCCTTCCGATACGCTTCCGGACCCGATACCCAATTTCCGGCTCACCAACCAAATGGGCCAACCGATTACCAACCAGACGTTTGCCGGCAAAGTGTACGTAGCCGATTTCTTCTTCACCTCCTGCCCCAGCATCTGCCCCAAAATGCAGAGCGAGATGCTGCGCGTATACAAGGCCTTCGAGAACAACCCCAACGTACAGTTTCTGAGCCACACCATCGACCCCAACCACGACTCCATTCCGGTGCTGCGCGACTACGCCGAGCGGCTCGGAATTAAGGATGCTTCGCGCTGGCACTTCGCCCGCACCCAGCAGGATACCGTGTTCAAGCTGGCCAGTGCCTACGTCTCGGGCGCCCAGATTGATAAGAAAGCGGCCGGCGGCTTCTCCCACGATGGGGCTTTTGTGCTGGTCGACTCCAAGCGCCGCATTCGGGGCGTGTACGATGGCATGGTGAAGGAGCAGGTAGACCGCCTGATTGCCGAGCTACCCGTGCTCCTGAAGGAAGAACAGCTGGATAAGCCCGTGGCCACCAAATGAACCGGGCCTTGCTAGTGGGAGCTGCCGGCGCAGCAGCGCTGCTGAACCTGACCGGCTGCTTTACGGAGCGCCAGAACGAGGGCGCCCAGCTCTATGCCACGCACTGCGCCAGCTGCCACGGCGACCAGGGCCAGGGCCTGCAGCGCCTGATTCCGCCCGTGGCCGGCGTCGACTTCATGGCCCAGCGCCGCGCCGATTTGCCCTGCATTATCCGCAAAGGTCTGCAGGGCCCACTGGTGGTGAACGGCATCAGCTACAACCAGGTGATGCCCGGCCACGAGGACCTCACCGATTCGCAGATTACCAACCTGCTCAACTTTCTGCACACCAACTGGGGCAACCAGAACCAGCCCTATACCATCCGGGAAGCCTCTGAGCTGCTGGGCCGCTGCAACGGCTCGGATGGGCAGTAGCGGTGAGCTGGTGAAATTGTGAAGGGTGAAGTTGTGTATGCCTGCTGAAAGAACAGGCCGGGGATTTTTCACAACTTCACCCTTCACAATTTCACCTTTACCAGCAAACCTGCTTAGCTTGCATCTTCATCTGTTTGTTTTGTTATGGGTCTGTTTGACTTCCTGAAAAAGAAAGACGAGGGCACTCCCGCTCCCGCCTCTACTCCCACCCCCGGCGCTACTCCTTCCCCCGAAGCTCCTGCCTCAGATTCGGGCAAGCCAGCTGGCCCCCGCTACAAAGGCTCCAATTACCAAATGCCCGCTGCGCCGGCCCCCGCGCCTACGCCGTTTATTCCGCCGGCCCCGCCCATTCCGCTGCCCGGCGTGGGTGAGCCCATGGCCCCCCAGCTACCCGATTTTCAGCCGCTCAACATTCTGGAGCAGTTGCTGATGCAAGCCGCCGTGGAGCCGCAGTTCCGCACCCCCTTCTACCAGGCTCTGCTGGGCGAGGAGGTGACGGTGGTAATGGCCGCTCAGGAGGGCTTGGAGCCCGGAGAGGTAACGCCCACCGAAGGCATGGAAATTCAGCTGCAGGCCTTGCACGATGGTAAAATTGCCGTTTTCACTGCCCCCGAGCGAATTCATGACAATGGAGCCGTACCTGAGGGCAGCGTAACCTTCCTGCGCCTGCGGGGCCACGACTTCTTCACGATGGTGAAAGGGGCCGACTGCGCCCTCAACCCCTTCTCGGCAGTGGGCAAGCTGCTGGAAGCGGCCGAAATTGATGCCCTGCTGGCGGGTCAGCTGTTTGAGGCCCCGCCCCAGCAGGATATGCAGGTTTCCCTCCACGACCCCGAGCCGGAGCCCCTGGCCCTCAAAGAGGCTCTGCGCGAGTACAGCGCCGGCCGCCCCCAGGTGGAGGCCGTGTTCCTGACCGAGATGCGCATGCAGCACAACCCTCAGGAAAGCCGCCTGCTGCTCGCCTTCCAAACCGAAGACCAAGACCCCGCTTTCCTGCAGGATCTGGGCCCCATCATCCAGGGCAACATCGGCGAGGCCCAGTTCGTGGATCTGATGCTGATTGACCCCAACTCGGAGGAGCCGCTGATTCAATACCTGCTCAACTCGGAGCCCGTGTACAAGCGGGCTTAATATCGAGCCAGCTTGTCTTACGACATAAAAAAGTCCCCGTAACGCAGGTTACGGGGACTTTTTTATGCCTCCTTCTCAAGCGGCTTTCGGCGGGCCATGACATGGGTTAGGATGGGGCGTAAGAGCAGATACAGAACGGGCCCGAGGATACAGCAGGCTCCGGCCCAGAGCGCCAGCCCCCCCAATATAGCGTGCCACAGCAGCCGCAGGGCTCCCAGGGTGTCGTGGCTGAATAAGTATTGAAGCTTTTCCAGGGTAAGTGCCGGCCCGTTGCTACCCCATAGCCGGGCTCCCTGGCTTATCAATGGTATCAGGAGCAGCAGTTGTACCGGGCTCCAGAGGTGAGCAATCAGCAACGTGGCGGCCACGTTCAGGCGTAGGCGTACGGCCAGGGCCGTTGCCATTAGGGTAGTAATGCCCAGCATCGGTACCAGGCCGGTGGCCGTACCCAGCACAATGGTAAGGGCCAGCTGCTGGGGGGTAAGGCCCTGTTTGAGCAGGTTGAGCAGGGGCTGTAGCAGCTTGCGGCGCCACCAGCTGGTGGGCGGCTCGGGGGAGGCCGGAACGAGTAAGGGAGACGGCTGCGGCACAAGTAAAATAGTTGCTGAAAAAAGAGGCTGGGTGATGCCACTACCGGGTGCTACCTTCGTAACTCGGCTTCTGTGCGGCGGCTCGCCCGCAGGTAGTACGCGCCTCCCATGACAAAAGTACACCCGCCCGGCCATGCAGGCCGGCATCCTCTGCGTGATTTCGTGATTCTGCTGCGCCGGGCGGCCCGGGAGTTTGCCGCCAACGACCCCCTCCGGCTGGGCGCGGCCACGGCTTTCTTCACCACGTTTGCCCTGCCGCCCATTGTCATCATCCTGATTCAGCTGCTGGGCTCCCTGTATTCCCGCTCCCAGGTGCGGGTGCTGCTGCTCACCAAGCTCTCGGGGTTGCTGGGCTCCTCGGCGGCGGGCCTGGTGGAGCAGATTCTGCAAAACGTGACCAATATTCAGCGTAGTCGGCTGGTTACCTGGCTGGGGTTTGCGTTTCTGCTGTTTATTGCCACCACCCTGTTCGGGGTTATTCAGAACTCACTTAACCAGCTCTGGCAGGTGCGGGTGCGGCGCAGTACCGGGCAGTTTCGCAAGGTGTTCAAGGAGCGGAGCCGCTCTTTGGGGCTGCTGCTGGTTACGGGGCTGCTCTCCCTGCTGGCGTTTCTCTCCGACGCGGCCCTGGCCTTTCTCTCCCACTACGCCCAGGAGTTTGGGGCCGCGTTTTCCTCAGTGCTGTTTCAGGTGGGCAACCAGCTGTTTTCCCTGCTGATTCTGACGGCCTGGTGCGGGGTGACGTTTCGCAACCTGAGCAGCGCCAAGGTTCCCCCCAAAGCGGTGTGGCGCGGGGCTTTGCTCACGGCCGTGCTCATTGATTTGGGGGAAAATGCGCTGGGCCTGTTGCTGGTACCCCGCAACCTGGGGCCTATTTACGGGCCGGCTTCCAGTGTAGTGCTGGTGCTGCTGTTCGTATTCTACTCGGCCATGATTTTCTACTTCGGGGCCTGCTTCACCAAAGCCTACGCCCACTACACCGGCCTCGATATCCGCCCCAAGAAAACGGCCGTGCGCTACAAGCTGGTGGATGTGACGGAGGAGGATTGAGTGAATGCACGGGTGAATGATAGCACTGTCTTCCTGAGCATTCCGCCCGTTCAACACTTCCTGTATTCACCCGTGCATAAAGCGTACCTTTGCGGGTAGAAAAACCGCTTATGACTTCGACTACTGCTTCCTTTGCCGACCTGGGGTTGGCCCCCGAACTGCTGCAAGCCCTGGAAGAGCTGCAATTCCTGACCCCCACGGCCGTGCAGGAGCAGGTAGTGCCCATGGCCCTGGCCGGGCAGGACGTGGCGGGCCAGGCGCCCACCGGCTCGGGCAAAACGGCCGCCTACGGCCTGTCGGTACTGCAAACCCTTGATCTGAAGCTGGATGCCGTGCAGGTGATTGTGCTGGTGCCCGCCCGCGAGCTGGCTCTGCAGGTGCGCGACGCCCTCAAAAAACTCGGCAAATACCTGCCCAACCTGCGGGTGGCGGCCTTCTACGGGGGCCACGCCTTCCGCGAGGAAACGGCCTCCCTCACCCAGGCCCCGCACGTGGTGGTGGCCACCCCCGGCCGCCTGCTCGACCACTTTGAGCGGCGCACCATCATCCCCAACAAGCTCAAAACCCTGATTCTGGACGAGGCCGACAAGCTGCTGGAGCTGGGTTTTCAGGATGAGCTGGTGGAAATTGTGAAGCGCCTGCCCCGGCAGCGCCAGACGCTGCTGTTCTCGGCTACCATGTCGGATAAGGTGGTGGAGTTGATTCGTAAGAACCTAACCCGCCCCCGGGTGGTAAACGCCGGCGAAGACACCGACGAGCTACCCGAAAACCTGACCCTGCTGGGCCACGTGGGGCCGCTCGACAAGAAGCCCGCCGCCCTGCTGCACCTGCTCAACAAGCCCGAAACCGGCCGCGCCCTTATCTTCTGCAACACCCGCGAGAAGTGCATGGAGCTGACCCGCTTCCTGGTGGGCCGGGGCGTGGCGGCCGAGGTGCTGCACGGCAAAATGCCCCAGCCCGAGCGGGACAAGGCCCTGCTGAAGCTGCGCAACGGCTCCAGCCAGGTCCTGGTAGCCACCGACGTGGCTGCCCGCGGCATTGACGTAACCCAGTTGGATACCGTGGTGCAGTACGATGCGCCTGATAAAGCCGACGCGTTTCAGCACCGGGCTGGCCGCACGGCCCGCGCTGGCGCCGAGGGCACGGCTCACATTCTGGTGACGGACAAGGAACTGGCCCACGTGAAGAAGTGGCCCGTGGCGGCCAGTATCCGGTGGCAGCAGATGCACGCGCCCAAGCTGCCCCCCGCCGCGCCCAAAGCGCCCCGCCCCGAGAACGTAACCCTGCACGTAACCGCGGGCAAGAAGGACAAAGTAAGCGCCCACGACTTGGTGGGGGCCTTTGTGAACGTGGGCGGTGTAACCCGCGAGGAGGTAGGCCACATCGAAGTATTCGACTATTACAGCTACGTGGCCGTGCCCCGCAACCAAGCCGAAGCCGTGGCCGAGCGCCTGGCCGGCGCGAAGGTAAAGGGCAAGAAAATACGCGTGTCGGTGGTGGCTTAGCATCCGGCAGTGCTAGAGCGTGTGCAGAGTTGATAAACTGTCCTGCCTGGAACGTCCTGCAGAGCATGTGGCGCCTGGAGCCAGGGACGAAGCATCTTGCGTGCTGCTGTCTGGAGTAGTCTGGCAACCTCAGCACGCGAGATGCTTCGCCTCCGGCTCTGCAGGACGTTCTTACGCAACTGTCCTCACAGCTTAGCAGCAGCGGCTTGGTTTGCACCGTACGGTAAACCGGGCCGCTGCGGCCGAGCTTGCGTTTCGGGGGTGGGCTTGTTTGTGGTTAGCTGGAAAAAACGACTAACTTGACCTACATTTCAAAGTCTTTCCCGCGTTGGAAGTAGCCCATCCAGATTCGGAATTACAGTGGTTGAGCCGGCTGCGCCAGGACGATCCGCGGGCCTTTGATGCCTTGTTTCGGCAGTACAGCGCCCGGGTATACCGTTTCGCGTATGGCTACCTGAAATCGGGGCCGGCGGCGGAAGAAATTGTGCAGGACTGCTTTCTGAAGATCTGGGAACGACGCGCCGACTTGCGCGACGACGTACCCCTGAAAGGCTACTTGTTCACGGTGGCCCATCACCTCATCCTGAACCAGTTGCGCCAGTCGCGCTACCAGCAGCTATACCAGGAGTACGCGCTGCTGGCCGGTACCTCCCCCTCTACCAGCACCGATACCGACGTGGCATTTGCCGAGCTGGAAACGCTGTACTCGGCGGCCCTGGAAAAGCTTCCCCCCAAGCGTCGCCAGATCTTTACGCTGAGCCGCCAGCAGGGCCTTTCGTATGCGGAAATTGCGCAGGAGCTGGGTATTTCCATCAAAACCGTGGAAACCCAGATGGCCCAGGCCCTGCACTTCATGCGCCAGTATTTTCAGGCCCACGGTACGGCACTCGTGCTACTGCCGCTGCTGTTGCTATTAGCCTAGCTGTTTCCTTCTCTGGGATGTTTGCTTGATGTTTGCAGGCACCGTAGTAAGGCATTGATTTACAATATGATACAAATTGGCTACAGATTTTCTGAAAATAATGTAGTGGCGGAGTAGGGGTAGCAGCCGGGTTGAGTGTAGTACTCTTTGCAACAACTCTACTCCGCATGGCTCCCACGCCTACTCCAGACACTTTCTTCCGGTACGTGGAAGGCTCCACCTCCCCCGCCGAATCGGCGGCGGTACGGGCCTGGCTGTGCGAACCCGCCAACCAACTCCTGGCCCGCGTGTGGATGGAGGAGCATTGGAACACCGTGGATATCCGGCCCAACAGCCTTATTCCCGAGCCCGACTACGAGGCCATGCTGGGCGGCCTGCACCAGCGCCTGGGCCTCCCCCCCCACCTGCAACTGGTGCCGGCCGAAGAAGAGCCGCAGGAAGTTTCCCGGTCTTCGCGCTGGCGCTACTGGGCGGCGGCCGCGGCCACAGCCGGCATTATGGCCCTGAGTGGCAGCGTATACTGGCAGTATCGGCAGCCCGCCGCTCCGGCGGCCTACGCCACTACTTTCGGCCAGACCAGCGTGCTGCACCTGCCCGACGGCACGGATGTGACGCTGAACGGCAACTCCACCATCCGCTACGCCGTGGAGGCCTCCGACGACAAGCCCCGGGAAGTGTGGCTGAACGGGGAAGCGTACTTCTCGGTGCGCCACCTGCCCACCAACCAGCGCTTTGTGGTGCACACCGACGGGGGGATGAACGTGGAGGTACTGGGCACCAAGTTCACCGTGTTTCGGCGGCGGCAGGAGTCGCGGGTGGTGCTGCTCTCGGGCAAGGTGCGGGTTGCTTTTGCCGATGCCAGCCGGCCGGCCGTGGTTATGAAGCCCGGCGAGCTGGTAGAAACCCAGGATGCCAAAACCGCCGCCGTAGTGCACGTACCTGTGCAAACCGACACCTACGCGGCCTGGAAAGATGCCAAGCTGGTTCTCAACAACACTTCCATTACGGACCTGGCCACCCGCCTGCACGATACCTACGGGCTGCAGGTAACCATTGCCTCGCCCAGCCTGAATGAGCGGCGCATGACCGGTACGGTACCAGTGCGCGACCTGGACCTGCTGCTTCGGTCCCTGGAAGAGACATTTCACCTCAAAATTGACCGTCAGGACGACCACCTGACCCTCTCTGATCCTTCTGCCCGCTAGGGCATCCGCCCCTTTATTTGGATGCTGTAACGGCTTCACTTTTACTTTTTCCCACCATTCCCACCAATGAACCCAACCCCTACCCGCCTGGGTGGCGGCCTGGCGTCCACGGCCCTGTCGGCCTGTGCGCTGCTGCTGCCCGCACCGGGGGCCACGGCCTCCGCGCAACTGCTAGCGTCCAATCACATTACCAATCAGCGCCCAGCAGCGCCGGTTGAAGCGGTTCTGCTTAAGGACTTGCTTGGGCAATGGGAAACCCAGTACGGCGTCACCATCTTTTATGATGCCACGCTGGTGAGCAACAAGCGGGTAATTGCCCGCCCGGAAGCCGCTCCACTGGAAGACAAGCTCACGGAAGTATTACCCCAGGCCGACCTCAGCTATAAAAAGCTCCGCGCCGACTATTACGTGCTGGTAGCCCCCAGCGCCCGTGCAAAGTCTGGTACGGCCAACGCCCTCGCCGATGTACCGGTTTCGGGCCGCGTAACTCAGTCCAATGGCGAAGGGTTGCCGGGTGTAACGGTAGTAGTTAAAGGCACCAGCATCGGTACCTCTACCGGCGCCGACGGTTCCTTTTCGCTGAACGTGCCGGAGGGCAGCACCCTGGTATTCAGCTCCATTGGCTTCAAGAGCCGGGAGGTAGCCGTAACCGGGGCCAACGCCAGCCTGAGTGTGAGCCTCGACACCGACGCGGCAGCCCTAAGCGAGGTAGTAGTAGTAGGCTACGGCACCCAGGCCCGGCAGGAGCTGACTACCTCGGTAGCCTCCGTGGGTGCCCAGCAGATTGAGCGCCAGCGCGTGGCCGGCTTCGACCAGGCCTTGCAGGGCCAGGCCCCCGGCGTGCAGGTAACGGCTCCTTCCGGGGCGCCGGGTGCCGGTATTAACGTGCGCATCCGGGGCAACAGCTCCCTGACCGGCAGCAACTCGCCGCTGTACGTCATTGATGGGGTACCCGTGCTACCCACTTATGACCGGGAGCTGAGCGTGGGCAACCAGAAGCCTAACCCGCTCAACACCATCAACCCGGCCGATATTGAGTCGATTGATGTGCTGAAAGATGGGGCCGCCGCGGCTATTTACGGTGTGCGGGCCTCCAACGGGGTAGTGGTTATTACCACCAAGCGGGGCAAATCGGGCAAGCCCCAGGTGGGTTTTAATGCCTACTACGGTGTGCAGAGCCTGCGCAAAAAGCTGGACGTGCTCAACGCCCGCCAGTTTGCCGAGTACTTCAATGAGTCGCAGATTAATGGCGGCCAGGCCCCGGGCTTCCCCAACCTGAGCAACCTGCCCTACGACACCGACTGGCAGGATGAAGTGTACCGCACGGCTGCCATTCAGAACTACCAGGTGAACGTGAGCGGGGGCACCGACCGGACGCACTACTACGTGGGTGGCGGCTACTTCAAGCAGGATGGCATCATTCTGAACTCGGGCTTCGACCGCTTCAACTTCAAGCTGAACTTCGACCAAAAGGCCGGCGACAAGTTCAAAGTAGGCACCAACCTCAACCTGAGCCGCACCAATACCAATGGCTCGGTCCGCTCGGAGCTGGGCCTGGGCAACTCGGGCACGGTACTGGGCACGCTGGCCCAGATTCCGACGGTACCCGTGCGCGACGCCAACGGCCTGTACGGCACCAACCCCTTCTCCCTCTCCGACAACCCCGTAGGCAACCTGCTGGAAACCAGCAACAAGGCTCTTACTTACCAGGTAATCGGCAATGTGTTCGGGGAGTACAACGTGCTGAAGAACCTGACGGTGCGCTCCTCCTTGGGTATCGACTTCCGGACCCAGCTCGAAAACGAGTTCATCACCCGCGACTACCCGGGCACTTCCCGCGCCAACGCTTCCACCCGGGGCAGCGGCCGCACGGGCACTACCCTGCAGAGCATCTGGCTCTGGGAAAACACCGCTACCTACACCCCCAACCTGGGCGACCGGCACAGCCTGCAGCTGCTGGCCGGCCAGTCTATTCAGGAGTCGAACCGCTTCGCTTCCAACGCCTCGGTGCGGGGCTACGCCTCCAACGCCGTACCCTACCTCTCGGCCGGTACGGAGCGCCTGGGTACCAGCAGCTACGAGGAAGAGTGGGGTCTGACCAGCTTGTTTGCCCGCGCCATCTACAGCTTCGATGACCGGTACCTAGCTACCCTGAGCCTGCGCCGCGACGGCACCAGCCGCTTCGACGACCATTTTGGCTATTTCCCGGCCGTGGCCCTGGGCTGGCGCATTTCTAAGGAAGGCTTCTTCCCCCAGAACACGCCCATATCGGACCTAAAGCTGCGCGGCAGCTTTGGGGCCAACGGTAACCAGGAGCTCGGCTACACGTACCAGCGCTTCAGCTCCTACGTGGTGGGCTCCAACTATGTGGGCAACGGCACATCCGTGCAGGGCGGCATCCGGCCCGACCGGATTGGCAACCGGGGCCTGAAGTGGGAAACCTCCTACCAGTACAACGTGGGCCTGGACCTGGGCATGTTCCAGGATCGGCTGGTGCTGAACGTAGACGCCTACCGTAAGCGGGCCGAAGACCTGCTGCTGAGCGTGCCGCTGGCCCCCAGCACCGGAGCGCAGGTGCTGGACATTATTCAGAACGTGGGCTCGGTGGAAAACAAGGGTCTGGAATTCAACCTGGCCACCACCAACGTGGAAGGCAAGGACGGCGGGTTCTCCTGGACGACCAACCTGAACGCCTCCCTCAACCGCAACAAAGTGCTGGACCTGGGCACCCAGTTCAACGCCCAGAACCAGCTGATTGAGCGCACCATCTTCAACGACAACAGTGTTTCCCAAAAGGGGCAGCCTTTAGGCGCTTTCTACGGTTTCCAGGTGCAGGGCATCTTCCAGTCGGCGGATGAAGTGCGGGGCGCGGCTACGCAACCCGGCAACCCCCAGCCCGGGGATATCCGCTTCGTGGATACCAATGGCGACAAAGTCATCAACAACGAGGACCGCACTATTATCGGCAACCCCAACCCCAAGCTCATCGGGGGCGTCACCAATACCTTCTCCTTCAAAGGCCTGGACTTGAGCGTGTTCTTCCAGGGCAGCTTCGGCAACGACATCTACAACGCCAACCGCCAGGCCTTGGAGTCGTTGGGTGGGCCAGTGAACCAGCTGACTACCGTGCTGGACCGCTGGACGCCCACCAACACCGATACCAGCATTCCGCGGGCTGTATTTGGCGACCCCAACGGCAACGGCCGCTTCTCCTCGCGCTGGATTGAGGATGGCAGCTACGTGCGCCTGAAAAACCTGACGCTGGGCTACACCCTGCCCGCCAGCCTCATCAGCAAGGCCCGTTTCAGCGGGTTGCGCGTGTACGTGAGCGGCCAGAACCTGCTGACGTGGACGGACTACTCGGGCTACGACCCCGAGGTTAGCGCCGACCCCTTCTCCTCCACCAGCATCGGCCGCGACTTTGGCGTGTACCCCCAGGCACGCACCTACACCGTTGGTTTGAACGCTACTTTCTAAGCCGAGCCCGCCCCTTCCCATGAAAAAGATAGTCATTCCCGTTTTTGCCCTGGTGCTCCTGGGCAGCTGCGACGTCCTGGATAAGCAGCCCTTGCCCAGCATTGCCCCCGAAAACTTCTTTAAGTCGGCTGATGATGCCGAAGCGGGCCTTACTGCCGCCTACGATGCCCTGCAGGGCACCGGCCTATATAGCCAAGACCTGATTGTGGTGGGTGAAATGCCCTCCGATAACTGCACCAGCACCAATGGCGACGTAACCGCCCTGGACCGCCTCACCTGGACGCCTACCACCGGGCAGGTATACAACATCTGGCGCGACTCTTACCTGGGCATTGACCGGGCTAATGCGGTGCTGAAATACGTGCCGAACATTTCGATGGCGGCCGAGCGCAAAAACCAGATTCTGGGCGAGGCCTACTTCCTGCGGGCCTTGCACTACTACAACCTGGTGCGCCTGTACGGGGCCGTGCCCCTGCGCCTGGAGCCCACCGAAAGCGGGGAGCCGTCGGTAGTATCGCTGCCGCGCACTTCCCCCGAAACGGTGTACGCCCAAATTGCTACCGACCTGAATACGGCCGACGGCCTGATTGGCAAAACCAACCCCAACCGCGCCACCACCGGGGCCGTGAATGCCCTGCTAACGAAAGCCCTACTCACCCAGCGCAAGTGGGCCGAAGCGGCCGCGGCGGCCAACAAGGTAATTACCGGCGGTGGCTACTCCCTGGCTCCCAGCTTCAAAAGCCTGTACCCGGCCGAAAACCGGGCCCCGGAAACCATCCTGGAAGTGCAGAACCAGGGCACGCCCGATGGCAACAACATTCTGCCCGATTTGCTGCTGCCCTCGCCCCCGGCAACCTACTCCTTCCCCAAGTTCAACATTCCTACGGCCGAGCTGCTGCAGTACGCCGACACGGCTACTTACCCCGCCGGTGCCGCCAAGCAAACGGACCGCCGCTGGGCCCGCCTCTCCACCTCCACCGTTACGGCCGACAACGTGGTGTACGTGCGCCGCGACCACGCCAGCTTTGTGGCTAGCACCAGCAGCAACTCCCGCGCCAGTGCCAACGACCTGGGCCCCTTCGTGTACAAGTGGCCGGGCGCGCCCAACGGTTTCAACAGCCCCGACAACACCTATATTCTGCGCTACGCCGATGTACTGCTGATGTACGCCGAAGCCGTGAACGAGCAGAACGGTCCCACGGCTGATGCCTTGGATAAGCTCAACCAAATACGCACTCGAGCGGGCCTTGCGGCCCTTACTGCCGCCTCGCCCCAGGCTGCCAGCAAGAAAAGCTTACGCGACGAAATTGACCGGCAGCGCCGCCTGGAGATGGCCTTTGAAGGGGAGCGGTGGTATGATTTGATCCGGTATGCCCGCCACAACCAGGCAGAGCCCGGCGCCCACACCACCACGGCCCTGGATATTATCGAGCAGCGCCTGACCCGCCGCGACGCGAATTATTTGCTGTTCCCCGTACCCCAGGCCGAGCTCAACAACAACGCCCAGGCTCAGCAAAACCCAGGCTACTAACCCAGCGGTGCGGTACCGGCCGGGCCGTGGCAACTGCCGGGCCGGTTACCTGCCCGGGGCAATACGCAGGCGGGCGGAGTTTTTCGTTGTTTCTTATCCGAAAAGCCCAGGCTCGGTTTTGCAATAATGCCCTTCCTGACTACTGAAAGCGGCGTTTTTCGAGTGTGTGGTAAGCGTTTAAACGGCACTTGCGGAGCCACTACACTGGCTTTGAAGGTTTGTTTTCTGCCGCCCTCAACCGATATATTTGATTCGGTTGCCCACCACGCCCAACGCCGCTTTTCACTGCGGCGCCTCTGCTGCCAGCCGGTTGCTACCCGGCCGGATTTCGCGGCTCCCTCTCGTTCTTTCCCAGCACCAGATCAGATTGCCCGTTGCTCACCAGCACAACGGGTTTTGCCCGCCCCGCCAGGTTTCGCTAGACTGACCGGGGTTTGTGGGACCGGCTTTGCTTAAGGGGAGCGGGGCCGGTCCTTGGGGTAAGCGGCAACCATTATCCGTATAAAAATCGGCTACTTTGTTGAGTAGAGTCGGCTTGTACGGGTTCGGCGCATTACTTCTCCTTTCTTTCCTCCTTCTTTCCCAACATGGCTGCTCCCATCACCGCCACCACCCACCCAACACCCGTTACGCCCCCCGGCGCCGAAACCCCGCGCTATACCTCCGCGCTGGCCTCGCTCACGGTCCTGTTCTTCATGATGGGCTTTATCACCTGTCTGAACGACATTCTGATTCCTTATCTGAAAAGCCTGTTTACGCTTAGCTACGCCGAGGTAAACCTGGTGAACTTCTGCTTTTTCGGGGCGTACTTCTTTATGGGAGTGCCGGCGGGCATAGTCGTGAAACGGCTGGGCTATAAGCGGGGCATGCTCATCGGCTTTCTGGTAGCGGCGGCCGGCTGCTTCCTGTTTTATCCGGCCGCTGAGAGCCGCACGTTTGGCTTGTTTCTGGGCGCCCTATTCATTCTGGCCAGCGGTATTGTAACGCTGCAAGTAGCCGGCAACCCCTACGTGGCCATTCTGGGTCCGCCCGAAACAGCTTCCTCCCGCCTGACCCTCACGCAGGCCTTCAACTCCCTGGCTACCACCATTGCGCCTCCACTGGGGGCCGCCCTCATCCTTTCCCACCTACCCGATCTGAAAAAGCTCACGGCAGAGCAAGCTGCGGCCCTGGACGTGTCGCCGGTGCAGCAATTGTACCTGGGCATCGGCATTGTGCTCATCGTCATCAGTCTGCTGCTGGCCTTTCTGAAACTGCCAACCATTGCGCACGCCCCAGCTGAAGCGGGTGATACTCGCCGGGCCTGGAATTATCAGCATTTGCTGCTTGGGCTAGTGGGCATTTTCACTTACGTAGGTGCTGAAGTAGCTATTGGCTCCCACATTGTTAGCTACTTAGGCCAGGAAGAAGTAATGAATCTGTCGCCACTTGATGCAGGGTATAAGGTTTCCTTCTACTGGGGGGCCGCTATGGTGGGCCGCTTCGCAGGCATTTTTCTGTTGCGCAGCATCAAACCAGGTCGGGCACTGGTATTCACCGCCATTGGCGCCGTTGTTCTGATTCTGATTTCCATCAACACTACCGGGCAGGTAGCTATGTACAGCTTGCTGGCGGTGGGCCTGATGAACTCCATCATGTTCCCGGTCATCTTTACGCTGGCCGTGGCCGGCCTGGGCCGCCACACCGAGGATGCCTCGGGCCTGCTCTCGGCCGCTATTGTGGGCGGGGCCATCATCCCCCCATTGTTTGGCCTGATTGCCGACAGCACCATTGGGGGCGGCGGTATTCATGCCCTACGCTGGGCCTTCGTGCTGCCTGTGCTCTGCTACCTCTACATTATGTGGTACGGCCTGAAAGGCCACAAGCCTACTCAGGCCTAAGAGCCAGCCGGTGCTAGCCGGCTAGCCTCCTTCTGCAACTGATTTTCTGCCTTTTTCAGCCGGATTTTTCCGGTTGACAGCCACCCGCTTGCCTTTTCCTTCCGCCCCATGTCCTTCCTTTCCCGCTCTTCCTCCGCTCTTTTCCTGCTGGCCCTCGGGCTGGGTGCCGGCTGTCAGCGCACCCAGCCCGAGGGCCCAGCTAAGGGTTCGGCCGCTTTCTGGCTAACCAACCCCGATAAATCGGTGCTGTTTCAGCAGCAGGCCGCGCCGGCCTGGAGCAGCACCGCGCCGGCCGTCGGCACTCCCGTAATTGAGGTGGATGACAAGCAGACCTTCCAGACCATTGATGGGTTTGGGTACTGCCTGACGGGCGGCAGCGCCGAGCTGCTGCACCGCATGACGCCCGAGGCCCGCAAAGCCATTCTGCGGGAGCTGTTTGCCACCGATGGCCCCAACATTGGCGTGAGCTACCTGCGCCTGAGCATTGGGGCTTCCGACCTGGACGCCACCGTGTTCAGCTACGACGATTTGCCCGAGGGCCAGACCGACCCTGCGCTGGCCAAGTTCAGCCTGGCCCCGGACAGGCAGCACTTGCTGCCAGTGCTCAAGGAAATTCTGGCCATCAACCCCAACATCAAAATCCTGGGTTCCCCCTGGTCGCCGCCGACCTGGATGAAAACCAACGGCAACTCCAAGGGCGGCTCCCTGAAGCCGGAGTTTTACCCGGCCTATGCGCAGTATTTCGTGAAGTACGTGCAGCAGATGAAGGCCGAGGGTGTGCGCATTGACGCCATTACGGTGCAGAACGAGCCCCTGCACCCCGGCAACAACCCCAGCCTGCTGATGCTGGCTGAGCAGCAGGCCGAGTTTGTGAAGAAGCACCTGGGTCCGGCCTTCCAGGCAGCGAAAATCGACACCAAGATTGTGGTGTACGACCACAACGCCGACCGGCCCGACTATCCCCTGACCATCCTTAATGACCCGGAGGCCAAGAAGTACGTGGATGGCTCGGCTTTTCACCTCTACGCCGGGCCCATTGAAGCCCTGAGCCAGGTACACGACGCCCACCCCGACCGCAACGTGTACTTCACCGAGCAGTGGGTGGGTTCGAAGAGCAAGTTCGAGGAGAACTTCCCCTGGCACGTGCGCACCCTCATGATTGGGGCCACGCGCAACTGGGCCCGCACCGTGCTGGAGTGGAACCTGGCCGCCGACCCCCAGCAGAACCCCCACACGCCCGGGGGCTGCACCGAGTGCCGCGGCGCCCTCACCATTGATGGCAGCACCGTAACCCGGGAAGATGCCTACTACATCATTGCCCACGCCAGCAAGTTTGCCCGGCCCGGCTCGGTGCGCATTGCCTCCACGGCCTCCGAAACCCTGCCCAACGTGGCCTTTAAAGCGCCCAATGGGCAGAAAGTGGTGCTGGTGCAAAACAACTCCAAGCAGGCCCAGCCTTTCAGCCTACGCTACCAGGGCAAAACCCTAACCTCCACGCTGCAGCCCGGCGCGGCCGGCACCTACGTGTGGTAAACTCACTGAGGTACGGCCCTACCGAACCCCAGAAGGTCGGGCCGTACCTCAGCTGACCTTTTGCTCAATCAACTGAATACCCAGAGTACCCCGCCCCCTCTTGCTGCGTGGGAAATGGTAGTGACCTAGCGAATTACGCCGGCCTCCGGGCTGGTTCCACTGACCTTTTCGGGCCATCCCAAGGCCTTTTTTCAGTTCCTTTTTCACAACCAATTCCCACTTTCATGAACACCAGTACTTTTTCAGGGGGCCGCGTGGCCCGGGCGTTGCGGTATGCGCCGCTGCTACTCGCCGGTTTAGGCCTCGGGCAAAGCGCCCAGGCGCAGAGCTTTTTGCGGGCCGATGGGCAACGCATTGTAAATGCCAGCAACCAAGAGGTTATCCTCAACGGCATGAACCTGGGCAACTGGGCCGTGCAGGAGGGCTACATGATGAAGGTGGGCTGGCCTGGGGCCGCGATAAACGGCGCCACGAAGCAGACGCAGGGCGCGGTAAAAAAGAGCCTCTACAACGCGGGCATGAGCGACGCGGCCGTGGAAACCTTCTACCAGAACTACCGCGCCAACTTCATCACCAAGCCCGACATCGACTACATTGCCTCCAAGGGCTTTAACTGCATCCGGCTGCCCCTGCACTACGAGCTGTTTCTGACGCCCAGCCAGCGGGCCGTGCGCAACAGCGTGATGCGCGGTACTGTCACGTACGACTCCTACGTGAGCCAGCTTACCAACTGGTACAACGCCAATCAGCTGTTTACGGACCCCGCCAACATGGCGGCCCTGAGCATGATTGACAATACCCTGGCCTGGGCGCAAGCCAACAACATGTACGTGGTGCTGGACATGCACGCCGTGCCCGGCTCCCAGGGCACCGACGCCAACATTGCCGACCAGATTGTGGCCAATGACCTCTGGAACCGGCAAATCAACCAGGATGTACTTAACCGCTTGTGGTCGTTTGTTTCCAACCGCTACAAGAACGACGCCCGGGTGGCCATGTACGACCTCATCAACGAGCCGAACAACTACCCCAATAACCAGAAGATTCACGACGTATTTCAGCGGCTGATTACCACCATTCGGGGCCAGGGCGACAACCACCTGATTCTGGTGGAGGGCAATGGCTGGGGCAACGACTACAACTACCTGGAGCCGTTTACCTTCCCCAACCGCTCGAACCTGGTGTATAACTCGCACCGCTACAGCGGCACGGGCTACGAGATGGACAACGGCGTGAACTCCACCGGTGGCGGGTCCAACGACCTACGCTTCATCGGTAACCTGCGCAACTTCCGCTCCACCCACAACGTGCCCATCTGGATAGGGGAAACCGGCGAAAACTCCGATACCTGGATGCGCGACGCGGCCAAGAACCTGAACTCCGTGGGCATCGGCTGGTGCCACTGGACCTACAAGCGCTTCGAGGACCGCAGCAACCCGGCCTTCATGCACATCAACCCGCCCTACGTGGTGGATGGCCCCGCGGGCCTCAACCAGGTGCTGACCAACATCCGGTTTGCCAACTGCGTGCCCAACACCACCGTGGCGGCCGTGTCGCCGAACCAGAACGGCATTGTGAACTACCCCGGCGGCGGCAACTACAACGGCACCGCCGCTACGCCCAGCGGCCCGGCCATTGGGCGCATCTACGAAATCAGCTCCAAGAACGGCGGCAAGGCGCTGGAGGTGTCGGCTAACTCCCAGGCCAACGGCGGGCGGGTGCAGCAGTGGACCTGGGCCGGCGCGGCCAGCCAGAAGTGGAAGCTGGTGGATGCTGGCAGTGGCTACGTGCGCCTGGTGAACCTGAACAGCAACAAGAGCCTGGACGTGGCCGGCCCCAGCACCGCCAACGGTGCCCTCACCCACCAGTGGGACTGGCTGAGCCAGGACAGCCAATACTGGCAGATTATTAGTAACGGCGACGGGACCTTCCGCCTTATCAACAAGTTTAGCGGCAAGGCCTTGGATGTGCAGAACAACTCCACCGCCGATGGCGCGGCCGTGCAGCAGTGGACCTGGGGCGGGGGCGACAATCAGCGCTGGTGGTTCTCGGACCAGGGCGCAGCCCGCGTGGCTCTGGCCGCAGCCGGCTCCGCCGACGACCTGCGCCTGCAAGTGTACCCCACCACGGCCGATGCTGAGGTGAGCCTGCACTACAACGCCCCAACAGCCCAGCGCCTGCACCTGCGCCTCCTGGACCTTACCGGCCGCCTGGTGGTAAACCAGCCCAACCGCGCCGTAACCTCCGGCGACAACCACCTGACCCTGCCGGTAGCGGCGCTACGAGCCGGTATGTATCTGCTGCAGGTGGATACGCCCGCCGGTCAACTCACCCGCCGCGTGGTAGTAGCTCACGAATAATCCGTTTTCATAACCGGCCCCGAAGCTTGTTCGGGGCCGGTTTTTCGCCTGTTGCTTATCGATTATACGTCTACTCACAACCTGCCTGTTGCCACAAACCTACACGCTACAGGGTACCACGGTGGTTGGCAGTGCGCGGCGGGCAAACTACCGCTCATGCAGTTGCCGCCCCTGGTGCAGCTATTGGCACTGGGAAGCTACCTTCCGGTGCCCAATGGAATTCCCCGGAGGTGTATACAGCTGTTCAATTCCCTATGAAACTCTGCTCCCTTTCTTTGTTTGCTGGTTGTCTGCTGGTTATTCCGGCGGCCCAGGCCACGGTGCGCCTGCCCCGGCTGGTTAGCTCCCACATGGTGCTGCAGCGCAACGCGCCGCTGCCGCTCTGGGGCTGGGCTGCGCCGGGCGAGGCGGTGAACGTGACGTTTCGGGGGAAAACTACCCAAACCACTGCCGGCCCCGACGGGCGCTGGAAGCTTAGCCTGCCGGCTCAGCAGGCCGGTGGCCCCTTTGAGCTGGAAGTAAAAGGCACTAACACGCTGCGCCTCACGGATGTGCTGGTGGGCGACGTCTGGCTGGCCTCGGGGCAATCGAATATGGAGTGGCCCCTGCGCGACACCGAAAAGGGAGCCGCCGCCGCTGCTGCCGCCAACCACCCCCGCATCCGCCTGTTCAACGTGCCCAACCGCGCCGAGCTGCGGCCCCAGGCCGAGCTGACCGGTGGTGAGTGGCAGGCGTGCACGCCCCAGTCGGTGGCTGGTTTTTCGGCCGTGGCCTACTACTTCGGGCGCGACTTGCAGCAGCAGTACAACGTGCCCATTGGGTTAATTGCCTCGGAGTGGGGCGGCACGGCGGCTGAAGCCTGGACCAGCGCCGAAGCCCTGCGCAAGCTCCCCGATTTCCAACCCAAGCTGGCTTCGCTGGCGCAGCAAACCGGCTCCTTTGCCGAGCAGGAAGCCGCCTACGCCACCCGCCTCAGGACCTGGCAGCGCAGCCCCGAGGGCCAGGACCAGGGCCTGGTGCCCGGCCGGCCTACCTGGGCCGACCCCAACCTCTCCACTGCCTCCTGGAAAACCATGCCCCTGCCCGGCATCTGGGAGGCCTCTACCCCTGAGCTCAGCGACTTTGATGGCGTGGTGTGGCTGCGTCGCGACCTGACCCTACCCGCCTCGGCGGCCGGGCAGCCCCTCACGCTGAGCCTGGCCCAGGTGGATGATGCCGATAGCACGTTTTTTAACGGGGTAGCCGTGGGTGGCATGCGGGACTACGCCGCGCCGCGCCGCTACACGGTGCCGGCTACCCTGGTGCGCGCCGGCCGCAACGTGGTAACCGTGCGCGTAACGGATACCGGCAGCGGGGGCGGCATCTGGGGCAAACCCGCCGAAATGACGGCTACCGTGGGCGCTACCACCGTGCCGCTGGCCGGGGAGTGGCTGTACCGCCCGGCTACCACGCCCGGCTCCCAGCCCCGGCCACCCTACCCGGGAGGGGCCCAGAATGAGCCCACCGCCCTCTACAACGGTATGATTGCCCCGCTGCTGCCTTATGCCCTGAAAGGCGTAATCTGGTACCAGGGGGAAAGTAATGCGGGTCGGGCCGAACAGTACCAGCAGCTGTTTCCGGTACTAATTCAGGACTGGCGCAGCCGCTGGCAGCAGCCGGCCCTGCCCTTCCTGTTTGTGCAGCTGGCCGGCTACATGCACGACCCCGCCACGCCCGCTGATACCGACTGGGCCCACCTGCGCGAAGCCCAGCGCCACACCAGCCTCACGGTGCCCAAAACCGGCATGGCCGTAGCCCTGGACCTGGGCAACGCTGACGATATTCACCCCCGTAACAAGCAGGATGTGGGCCACCGCCTGGCCCTGGCCGCCCGCCGCGTAGCCTACGCTGATAAGGCCGCTGTAGCCTCGGGCCCCACGTTCACCAAACTTAGTACCGCTGGCGGCCAGCTGGTTCTCTCCTTTGATAACCTGGGCGGCGGACTGGTGCTGAAGCCGGCCGCTGACGGGGTCACTTCCTTTGCTGTGGCCGGGCCTGACAAGAAGTTTGTGTGGGCCCAGGCCCGGGTTGAGGGCAATACGGTAGTGCTGCGGGCGGAGGGCGTACCCAACCCTGTAGCCGTGCGCTATGCCTGGGGCAACAACCGGCCCGCCACGCTCTACAACAAAGCCGGGTTGCCGGCCTCCCCTTTTCGCTCCGATACCTGGCCCCGCTAGCGGGCGGTTTTCTGCTGCCGGCCTGCTTTCCTTCCTCTCCGCTCCTACTTTATTCCTTCCGTATGAGAATCACCTTCAACTACTCCCAGGGCTTGGCCGGGCTGCTGGCCCTGGGCCTGCTAACCGGCTGCGGCGGCAACGAGGGGGGCTCCGACCCTACCCCCGAACCGCCGCTGCCACCTGGGCCGGGCGGGCCTTCCCAAGTGGCCCTGTGGGTAACTACCACCGACCCCTCCACGCGGTTTTACAAGAGCACCATACCGCTCAACTTTGTCGCGGGCAATGGCCAGAACACGGCCATAACGGTAGATACCACCCAAACTTACCAGTCTATTGATGGGTTCGGGTACACACTCACGGGTGGTAGCGCCCAGCTCCTGCACCAGATGGGCGCCCCCGAGCGGGCTGCCCTGCTCAAAGAGCTGTTTGCCACCGACGGCACCAACATCGGCACCAGCTACCTGCGCCTGAGCATTGGGGCCTCCGACCTGGACGCGACGGTGTTTACCTACGACGACGGTGCCCCCGACCCCACCCTGGCCCGGTTCAGCCTCGACCCCGACCGTCGGCACTTGCTGCCGGTGCTCAAGGAAATTCTGGCCATAAACCCCGCCATTAAAATATTGGGCTCCCCCTGGACGGCCCCGGTGTGGATGAAGACCAACAACAACTCGGTGGGCGGCTCTCTGAAACCGGAGTACTACGCTGTATACGCGCAGTATTTCGTGAAGTACATCCAGGGCATGAAGGCGGAGGGCGTGACGATTGACGCAGTTACGCTGCAAAATGAGCCCCTACATGGGGGCAATAACCCCAGCATGGAAATGACGGCCGCCGAGCAGGCCACCTTCATCCGCGACCATGTAGGACCCGCTTTCCGGGCGGCGGGCATCAGCACCAAAATCATTCTCTACGACCACAACCTGGACGTGCCGGACTACCCGCTCAGTATTCTGCGCGACCCCCAGGCCAGCCAGTACGTGGATGGCTCAGCCTTTCACCTGTATGCCGGGGATATATCCACGCTGAGCACGGTGCGCAACGCCTTCCCTAACAAAAACGTGTACTTCACGGAGCAGTGGGTAGGCGGCCCCGGGAACTTCAACGGCGACTTTACCTGGCACATGGATAACCTCATGATTGGGGCCACGCGCAACTGGAGCCGTAATGTGCTGGAGTGGAACCTGGCTGCCGACCAGAACTACGGCCCCCGCACGCCCGGTGGGTGCATTAATTGCCTGGGGGCCCTCACTATCAATGGCAATAACGTAACGCGCAACACGGCCTATTACTCGGTGGCGCACCTGGCTAAGTTTGTGCGGCCCGGCTCGGTGCGCATCAACACCAACGTACCGACTAACCTGCCCAACGTGGCCTTCAAAAACCCCGAGGGGAAAAAGGTGCTGGTTGTGCTGAACAAGGCCGGCGCCACCCAAACATTTGATATCCAGTACCGGAACAAGACTGTTACCACCTCCCTGGGGGCCGGCGCGGCGGGCACTTACGTGTGGTAAGCTCCTTTCGATGATTCTTCCTTTCTTTCCCATGCACAAAACCCTTCTTACCGCGCTGCTAGCCGCGGGCCTCAGCACGGCCGCCACCGCCCAGAAATCTGCTTCGGGCGCAGCCAAACCCTACTCCGCCGCCGGCCGGCAGGTGCAGGTGTATACCACCGCCAGTGGCACGCCCCAGCGGCTGGCCGCGGGCAGCAAGCTCGCCTTTCAGCAGGTAGGCCAGCCCCTGGAAACCCAACCCACGGTATTCGTAGACCCTACTCACACCTTCCAGACGCTGTTGGGCATTGGCGGGGCCCTCACCGATGCCTCGGCCGAAACCTTTGCCAGGCTGCCCAAGGCCCAGCAGCAGGAGTTTTTGCAGGCCTATTTCAGCCCCAGCAACGGCATTGGCTACACCCTGGCCCGCACCAACATTGCCAGCTGCGACTTTTCCAGCGGCAGCTACACCTACGTGCAGGATGGCGACAAGGAGCTGAAAACCTTCTCGGTGAAGCACGATGAGCAGTACCGCATTCCGTTTATCAAGCAGGCCATTCAGTCGGCCGGGGGCAAGCTGCCCCTGTACGTGAGCCCCTGGAGCCCCCCGGCCTGGATGAAGGACAACAACAGCCTCTTGCAGGGCGGCAAGCTGAAACCAGAGTTCCGCCAGGCCTGGGCCAACCACTACGTGAAATTCATTCAGGCCTACGAGAAGCTGGGCATGCCAGTGTGGGGCCTCACGGTGCAGAACGAGCCCATGGCGAAGCAGAAGTGGGAATCCTGCATTTTCACGGCTGAGGAAGAGCGGGACTTCGTGAAGAACTTCCTGGGGCCTACTCTCAAAAAGGGAGGCATGGGTGACAAAAAGCTCATTGGCTGGGACCATAACCGGGACCTGATGTTCCAGCGGGCCAGCACCTTGTTCGATGACCCCGAAGCCAGCAAATACTACTGGGGCCTGGGTTTCCACTGGTACGAAACCTGGACCGGCTCTGCCATGCAGTTCGATAACCTGCGCCGCGTGCACGAAACCTACCCCGATAAAAACCTGGTGTTTACGGAGGGCTGCGTGGAGAAATTTGATTTCAGCAACGTGCAGGACTGGACCTTGGGTGAGCGGTACGGCAACTCCATGATCAACGACTTTAACGCCGGCACCGTGGCCTGGACCGACTGGAACATACTGCTGGATGAAACCGGCGGCCCCAACCACGTGGGCAACTTCTGCTACGCCCCCGTTATCGGCGACACCAAAAGCGGCAAGCTCATCTACACCAACGCCTATTACTACATCGGCCACTTCTCCAAGTTCATCCGTCCCGGGGCCAAGCGGGTAGCCGTTACCTCCAGCCGCGACGTGCTGCAGGCTACCGCTTTTCTGAATACCGATGGTAAAGTAGCCGTGGTGGTAATGAACAGCACCGAGAAAGAGCAGCCCTTCCAGCTCTGGATTAAAGGCCAGGCGGCCCAAACCACCAGTCCGGCCCACTCCATCATGACGATGGTGGTGAACTAAGCACATAACTGTCATGCAGAGGCGCAGCCGAAGCATCTCGCGGGCTGATGTTATGGTGCTATCCAGACATCAGCCCGCGAGATGCTTCGGCTGCGCCTCTGCATGACGTTCTATTTTTTTCCTGTCCCTTCTTGTACCCATGCGCCTTTTCTCCTTACTGCTGCTGCTAACGCTGCTTAGGCAACTGCCAGCCCCGGCCCAAACGCCCGCGAAGGGCCGCGTGGTGGTTACCTACCTGGATTCGAAACTGCTGAAGGGCAACGCTGGGGGCGAGAACCCCCGGCGGCGCGTGAGCGTGTACCTGCCGGCCGGCTATGAGGCCAGCCAAACCAAACGCTACCCGGTGCTCTACTACCTGCACGGCTTCACTTGGAACGACAGCCTCATCTTCCACGCCGACGGCATGGCCGCTTTGCTGGATGAGGCCATTGCCGCCGGGCAGATTCGGCCGCTCATTGTGGTGGTACCCAATGAGCAGACGCTGTTTCAGGGCAGCTTCTACACAAATTCCGCCACTAACGGTCCCTGGGCTGATTTCACGGCGAAAGAGTTAGTGAGCTTCATTGACAAGAACTACCGTACGCTGGCTCAGCCCACCAGCCGGGGTCTGGCGGGCCACAGCATGGGCGGCAACGGCACGCTGCGGCTGGCCATGCTCTACCCCGGCCGCTACGCCGCCGCTTATGCCCTCAGTCCCGGCTTTGTAGCCCCCCACCCCGAGTGGATGGCCGCCCGGCCCAGTCAGGCGCTGGCCAGCCGGGCCACCTCCCGGGCTGAGTTGCTGAAGGACTTTAATGCTGTGCGGCTGGTAGCCTGCGCCCGGGCCTTCTCGCCCACGCCCGGCAAAGGTGCGTTTGGCGCAGCCCTGCCCTACTCCTTCAGCGCCGACAGCCTCCGTCACCGTGACGCGGTGCTGGCCCAATGGGGCGCTACCTCGCCCACCGAGCTACTACCCGCTCACCTCTCCAGCCTACGCCAGTTGCGCGGCCTGGCCTTCGATTGGGGTGAGCAGGACCAATTCCAGCACATTCCGGCCACCTGCCGCATGCTCGATACTCAGCTCTCAGCCTACGGCATCCCGCATGCCGCCGAAGGCTACCAGGGCAACCACGGCAACCGCATTATGGGCCGGGAGGGGCGCGTGTACCTGAACCTGCTGCCGTTCTTCAACCAGCATTTGCAGTTTGAGTAGTGAAGTGTCATTCCGAGCGAGCGAGGAATCTGGGTCAGCCTTTTGGGAGTAACCCAGATTCCTCGCTTTGCTCGGAATGACAAACAAAAAGGGCGAAGCCAGTGTGGCTTCGCCCTTTTTGTATACACGGCTTCCGGAAAATCAGTCCGCTCCCCTAACTAGCATTCTGGTTCCCGGAAGCCCCCGCGCATTCGTCCCACACGAGGCGCAGGTTGGGGTAGTTGATTATACTTATTGCGCTTTGCTCACCGGCTGGGCCCGCCGCAGTACCCAGTGGCTCAGCCAGGCCCGCACCGGCTCATCGTAAAATTTCAGGCAGGCGTAAGCCAGCGCCACCGTGCCCAGCCACACCCCAGCGGCCACGGGTGCGCTCTGCTTCAGCGCTAGTTTATGGGTGTGCACCCAAGCAAAATACAGGTGCACGAAGGGAAAGTGCACCATGTATAAGGGGTAGGAAAGCTCGCCCAGCACCCGGCTCGCGCGCTGAACTGTTGCCGAAGTCTGCGCATGGCTTATGCCCAGGTACACCACCAGCGGAAAGCCAATCAGGATGCTACCCGCCTCATACAGCCCGTTCTGCCACGGCTGCCCCGCGCTACCTATGCGGGGCAAGGCTAGCAGGGTAACCAACAACAGGCCGCTCCACAGCAAGCCATAGGGGATGCGGCCGGGCCGCACCGTGCGAAACAGCAGCAGCCCCCCAAAAAACGGAAATAGTACCCGGGTAAAGCCAATGCGCAGCTGCGCCGGCTCCAACGACCAGCCGCCCACCACGTCGCCGTTAGGGCTGGTGAGGGTCAGGTGGAGCAGCGCCGCCGCGGCTACCGCCACCAGCACGGTTAGTGCCCCCCGCGAAAACCGGCGCACCACCACGGCATACAGCAGGTTGGCCACATACTCGAAAAACAACGACCAACCGGGGCCATTGAGCGGGAAAGTTTCCTGCCACCCCCGCACATCCAGGGCGGGCGGCACCGGCAGCAGCAGGCAGCCCAGCACGGTTACCAGCACCAGTTTACCCACGGAGGTTTGGGCAATAAGCGGCCACTGTGGATTCACTTGCCCGTAAAAGGCCAGCGCCCCAATCAGCATGCCCAGCACCACCATGGGCTGCAGCCGCACCAGCCGCCGTCGGTAGAACTCTCCCAGGCTCATCCGGCTCCACCGGTCATCATAGGCGTAGCCAATCACAAACCCGGAGAGCAGAAAGAAGAAGTCGACGGCTAGGTAGCCGTGGTTGATGAGCTGATCCAGGTGGCTGGTGGCGTGCACTTCCAGCAGGTGAAAAGCCACCACCAGCAACGCCGCCACGCCACGCAACGCATCCAGAGCCGGAAAATGCGGTTTGGAGGGAACGGTATCGGCCATTACTTACTGCGCAGCCAGCTTGAAAGGGGCCATCTGCACGTCGCGGGAGTTGCCGCCCACCATCACCTGGAAGTCGCCGGGCTCGGCCACAAACTGCAGGTCGGTGTTGTAGAACTTCAGGTCCTCGGGCGTGAGGCGGAAGGTGAGCGTGCGGCTCTCCCCCTTCTTCAGCATGATTTTCTGGAAGCCTTTCAGCTCCTGCACCGGCCGCGAAATGGAGCCAACCATGTCCCGGGTGTAGAGCTGCACTACTTCCTCACCGTCGTAGTTGCCGGTGTTGCGCACGGTTACTTTCACGTCCAGGGTGCCGTTCATGGGCAGCGTGGTGGTGCTCAGCTCGGGTTTGCCGTACTCAAAGGTGGTGTAGCTCAGGCCATAGCCAAAGGGATACAGCGGGTCGTTGCTCACATCCATGTACCGCGACTTGTACTTGTCCAGGGCCACGCCCTGGTAAGGCCGGCCGGTCATTTTGTGGTTGTAGTACAGTGGAATCTGCCCCACGTGCTGCGGGAAAGTAGCCGTGAGCTTGCCCGACGGGTTGTAAGCGCCAAACAGCACATCGGCAATGGCGTTGCCAGCCTGAGTGCCCGCAAACCAGGTTTCCAGGATGGCGTCGGCGTTTTTATCCTCCCAAGGCAGCGTCATGGGGCGGCCGTTCATCAGCACGATTACCAGAGGTTTGCCGGTTTTCTTGAGCGCCTTGAGCAACTCCAACTGCTGGCCAGGCAGACCGATATCAGCGCGGCTGGCAGCCTCGCCGGTCATGCCCTGGCTTTCCCCCACGGCGGCCACAATCACATCGGCGCCCTGTGCAGTTTGCACGGCTTCCCGAATCATTTCTTCCGAGCTACGTTTGTCCACATTCAGCTCGCCGCCGTGGGCGTTGAGGCGGTCAATCATCTGCTGGTCGTCGGTGAAGTTGGCGCCCTGGGCCGTTACAATCTTCACCCCGCTGCCCGCCACGCTGCGGATGCCCTGCTCCAAGGATACCGCCTGTTTCCAGTCGCCGGCTCCGCTCCAGGAGCCAATCATATCCCGCTGACGAGTAGCCAGTGGGCCAATAAGCGCAATGGTACCCTGCTTTTTCAAGGGCAGCGTTTGGTTGCTGTTCTTCAGCAGCACCATGCTCTTGCGGGAAATGTCGCGGGCATCCGTGATGAACTCTTTCTTCATCATGGTGGCCTTGGCGCGCTTCTCGTTGGTGTAGAGGTAGGGGTCTTTGAACAAGCCCAGCTTCCACTTCGCTTCCAGAATGCGGCGGCAGGCCAGGTCAATCTGCTCCTGCTTCACGGTGCCATCTTTCAGATTCTGAGCCAGGTTTTTGAGGAAGATTTCCCCTACCATGTCCTGGTCGATGCCCGCGTTCAGAGCCAGGGCCGATACCTGAGCATCGTCGCCCATGCCGTGGGCCGTCATTTCGTTGATGGCCGTGTAGTCCGTTGCCACAAAGCCCTTAAAACCCCACTGCCCCCGCAGCAGGTCAGTCATCAGCCACTTGTTGCCAGTGGCAGGCACTCCGTTGATGTCATTAAAGGACGACATGGCCGAGCCAGCACCGGCGTCGAAGGCCGCTTTGTAGGGTGGCAGGTACTCGTTGTACATGCGCACCAAGCTCATATCGGTGGTATTGTAGTCGCGCCCGGCCTCGGCGGCCCCGTACAGCGCAAAGTGCTTCACGCAGGCCATCACCGTATTATTCTTGCTCAGGTCGTCGCCCTGGTAGCCGCGCACCATTACGCGGGCAATCTGGGAGCCCAGGTATGGGTCCTCGCCCGAGCCCTCACTGATGCGGCCCCAGCGCGGGTCGCGGGCAATGTCCACCATCGGCGAGTACACCCAGTTGATGCCGTCGGCGGAGGCTTCCTCGGCGGCAATGCGGGCGCTACGCTCCATGGCCGTGAGGTCCCAACTAGAGGCCAGGCCCAGGGCAATGGGGAAAATAGTACGGTGCCCGTGAATCACATCGTAGCCGAAGATGAGTGGAATGTGCAGGCGGCTTTCCTTCATGGCCATTTCCTGCAGCTTGCGGGCGGCCACTGGGGTAAATGTGTTCAGTACTGCGCCCACGTTGCCCTTGCGGATGTTGGCGTCCACGTCCTTGCTCACAACCGGCCCGGTCACATCGAAACCTACTGTAATCAGGTTCAGCTGACCGATTTTTTCCTCCAACGTCATCTTCTGCATCAACTCGTTGATGAACTTGGTCATCTTCGGGTCGTCGGCCATAGCTGAGGCAGCCATGGGAACGGTGGATTTTTGAGCTTGAAGTTGAGGTGTGAGCAGCCCCAGCGACATGAGCAGGGCGGTTCGAAAAACTCGTTTCATGTGGGAATGGAATTATGAAATAGGCAAAATCAGGGGGCAGACAGGGAGGTCTAACAACGCTAAACCGGATATCATGCTGAGGTAAGGTCAAAGCACCTTGCGGGCTGACGTAGCAACACTACTCCTATACACCAGCGCACGAGATTCCTGGCCTACAACTTGGAACAACGGGCGGACAATCAGCAACCAATTATTTTACTTCCAGCACGGGAGTGCGCGCGGAAATGCCGTTTTCGTTGATTGCCTCGATGGTATAGTAGTACGGCAGGTCCTTGTCCATGCCTTTGAAGTAGTATTCGGCGGCTCCGTGCACCATGATGCAGCTATAGAGCTTATCGGGCGCTACGCCTACGTGAATGTTGTAGGCGTAGGCATCGTCGGAAGGAACCCATTTCAGCCAGGCGCTGCGCTTGTCCTTCTCGGTGCGCAATACTACAAAACCTTTCACTTGGTTGGGTGCTGAACCCGCCCCCTTGCCAAAAATTCGTAGTCCGCTGATGGCAAACTTACCCGTTGGCATGTGGATATTTTCCAGTTTGAGGTAACGAGTCTGCACGGGCTTTTCCAGCTCGATGTAGTCGTGAGGCACGTCGGTTATGTTCTGGCTTTTATCCACCAGCAGCTTCCACTTTTTGCCATCTTTCGACTCCCAGAGCTTGTACTGGTGGTAGGTACCCTGCTGCTTGCCCAGGAACTCAGCGTCCTGGTCAGCGTAGTTCAGCTGAATGGCGTGTACCGTGCTAATCTCGCCCAGGTCCGTCTTCAGATATTCGCCTTTATTGGCAGTTTTGGCACTCCAATAGGTTTTTATACTTTCATCTACGGCGTAGTTGGGCAGGTTGCCACCTAGCGTACTGGAGGCCTGCACGGGCTTTTGGTAGTTGAGTAACATCCAACCCGTGAACTGGCTTTTCAGGTGGTCGGCGGCTCCGGTGGGCAGGTAGTGGGGATAGTCGCCGAAATCAGTATTGGAGTACAATACTCCATCCTTATCAAAGCCTGCCGGCCACACTCCCAAGCGCCGCTCAAAATTGTTTTTTACCGATATAACCATCGTCGACAAATGCCACCAATTGCCGTAGATATCCTGGAACGTGTTGCCATGGCCGGCTCCGCGGGCAAAACCGCCGGGTTTGTAGGCAAACGGGTTGTGCGCCTGCGGAGTAAAGGGGCCCAGCGGATTGTTACTTACCTGCACACCATCGGCGTAGCCGCTGAACTCAGTGCCGGGCGCGCCATACTGTAAGTAGTACTTGCCCTGATACTTAGTCATCCAGGCACCTTCCATGAAGGGGTCGAGGAACGTGTTATCTAAGTATTCGCCGAAACGCTGCCACCCATATTTGGCGTCGTTTAGCTTGAACAGTTCCTTGCGCTGCCCAATGGGCTGGAAGGTTTTGCGACTGATTTGCTGCCCGTATAGCGGGTACACGTTGGAGCTACCCCAATAGAGGTACAATTTGCCGTCATCATCCAGAAAAAAGTCCGGGTCCCAGGCTCCTACTTGAAACGGATCCACAGCTTCTTTCCACTCCCCGGCTTTGGGGTTAGTGCTCATCCAGATGGGAAAGTTTTTTTCCTGAGTAGAGCCGTACACTAACAGCGTATCGCCCAGCACAAACACGGCCGGGGCGCATAAGTCATCATATACCTTGTGCTCGGGCTTAAGGAAATGGCGGGGTACAAACTTCCAGCTGTACAAATCATGGCTCCACCAGTAGCCCCATTGGTTGGTGCTGAACAGGTAATAGTCGCCTTTGTAAAGGGTGATAACCGGGTCGGCGGTGGCGCGGTGCCGACCGCCTTCCGTGAAATTCGGGATGGGCGTGTAGCCGTAGTCCAGGTTGAGCGGATTGCAGTACGTGTGCTGCCCGCCCGGACTGGCCGTAGGCTGGGCCCCGGCTGCGAGGCTCAGCAGCATACAGAGCAGGAGTAGGAAACGGGACATAAAGGCGAACAATGGATAGCAGAAAACCTCTGTCATCCTGAGCGGAGCGAAGGACCTTATTACTGCAGAACAGAGCACTATTACGACGTTCGTTCAAGGGTGACAAGGTCCTTCGCTCCGCTCAGGATGACAGGTTTAGAAGCATGTAAGTGCGGCTTACTTTTTTAACTGCGGACTTTCGAAGCCGAGCTTGGTGAGGCCACGCTGCACATCGGGGCTGCTCATGAATAGCTTCCAGAGCAGGCCGGTCCGGTGGTTTTCAATCATGGCCACAATCGGCCCTTGGTCAATGGCTAAGTGCGACTTGGCGTACCAGTTCTGCTGCTCACTGAAGCCATCCACGAAACCGTACTCACTCCAGATTTTGTCGCCCAAATCAAAGTAGAAGTGCTTAAGCGCCGCCATCGACTCCTTAGGCGCATAGGGCATAGCCGACAGCGCGGCCGTGGGCGAAATCACGCTCAGGTCCTCGGTGGGTGAGTGTGCGGCGTAGCCCTGGTAACTATCGGAGGCGGTGAGGCCCCAGCTGTTGGGGCCATAGCCCTTGAACTTCTTGGGGTTATCTACGCAGTAGGCGTAGTTGATGCGGGTGTGCGCTTGGTTCTGCTCCCAATAGTCGGCGTATTGGTCTTTGAGGCCGCGGGGGTCGAGGCCTAGAAAGGAGTAGTGCGAGAAGAACAGCGGCCCGCCGTAATCAAAGCCCAGGGGCAGCGTGGTGTTGTAGAACTGCTTGCCGTTTTTGAAGTAGTTGCCAGTAGCCCAGCCTTGGTCATACACCTTCTTATCAATGGCGTATTTGGGCGAGGCGGCGGCCAGCACGTAGGTAATCAAGCATTCATTCCAGCCATGAATCTGGTGGTTCATGCTCCAGCCGTTGTTGGGGCTCCAGTGCCAATACAGCACATTTTGGCCGCCTTGCTGGTGCCAGCTCCACTCCACGTTTTCCCACATCCACAGAATCTTGTTGCGAAGCTGGCTTTCGGCGGGGGTGTTGCCCGTGAAGTACTGGCGGGCGCAAATCAAGCCTTCGTACAGGAAAGCAGTTTCTACCAAGTCGCCGCCATCATCCTTAAGGCTGAAGCGGATGGTTTTGCCGGTGGCCCCGTCCATCCAGTGCGGAAACACACCGTGGTACATATCAGCCTTCCACAGGAAATTCACGATTTTGAGCGTCCGCTCGGCGGCCTGCTCCCGCGTTATCCACTTGCGCTCCGCCGCCACAATGATGGACATGAGCCCGAAGCCCGTACCGCCAGTGGTTACTACTTCGTCGCCGTAGTCAAAGGATCGGTTGCTCCGCTCCCGGGCCATACCCGATACGGGGTGCCCGAAGTCCCAGAAGTAGCGAAACGTCTGGCGTTGCACTAGGTCTAGCAGTTGCTCATCGGTGAGGTTGCGGGGACGTTGTTTCGGGTCAAACTTGGTGCTGGTTGTAGGCGCTTTCTGGGACGCCGGCTTTTGCTGAGCCCCGGCAACGCAGGGCAGCAGCGTCATAGCAAGCAGGACGAAACGGTGCTTCATGGGTGGGAAGGTTTAGTGCAGGGAGAGGGAGAGTTCTTTGGTAATGGCACCGGTTTGCAGCCGCAGCGTGTACGTGCCGGTAACCGCCGCCGCGCCGAAACGCACTGCGTGCACACCGGCCGCTTTGGCTTCGTTCTGCCAGATGGTTTCAGCCGCGGTGCCATCGGCTTTCAGCAACGTGAGCGTACTGCTGCCCGGCGCGGCCAGGGCTATATCTATCAGGTAGGCATCTTGCTCAGGGTGGCGCAGCAGGTCCACTACACCGGTCCGGACTTCGGGTACGGCTAGCGAGAAACCGGTTTCGTAGGTCGGGGGCTGAATGCCCGCCAGCCGTAGCCCGGTTTGCAGCTCGGGCGTATTGCGGCCCAACTGCCACAGCAAGCCGGTGCGGTAGTTTTCCAGCATGGCCACAATTGGGCCTTGGTCGATGGCCAGGAAGCTGCCGGCAATCCAATTTTGGCTGCGGTTGTAGGCATCATATGGACCATACTGCCCAGTTACTGCCCCTAGAGTGGTGCTGTACAGATTACGCAGCACCAGCATGGAGTAGTACGGGGTATAGGGCATGGACGACAGTGCCGCCGTGGGGGCCACGGTGCCGTTGTCGTCGGTGGGTTGGTGGGCGCGGTAGCCGGCGGGGTCGTCGGAAGCGGTAAGGCCCCAGGAGCTGGCATAGTAGCCGTAGCTTTTTGGGGCCGAGTACACGCACCACGCCCGGTTAATGAGGGTATGACGCACATTCTGCAGCCAGTAGTTGGCGTACTGGTCCTGCATCTGCCGGGGGTCGAGGCTCAGGAAGGAATAATGCGCGAAGAAAAGTGGTCCACCGTAGGCCGGGCCCACATTCAATGGATAGCCTTCGTACGTCGAGGGAGCAGTGCTAAGGCCCGCGGCCCAGGTGCTCCGGTACGTAGCCGGGGCAATAGGGTGCGTAGGCGAGGCAAGCGCCACTACATACGTTATTAAAGCTTCATTCCAGCCCCGAATAGGCAGGTTCATAGACCAGCCGTAGAGGGGGCTCCAGTGCCAGTACAGCAGCCCGTCACCGCGGGAGGCGTACCAGTCCCACTCCACTCCTTCCCAAAGCTGGGTTATCTGCTGGCGCAGGGCGGTTTCGGCGGGGTCGGAGCCGTTGAAATACGTGCGGGCAATCAGCAGGCCGTTGATGAGGTAGGAGGTTTCGACCAAGTCGCCCCCATCATCCTGCTGGCTGAAGGGAATAGCTGCACCAGTACTGCCGTTCAGCCAGTGACTCCACACTCCATGAAACCGCTCGGCCTTGCCCAGAAATGCACAGATTTTCGTCAGGTGCGCTACGGCGTCGGCCCGGGTCACCCATCCTCTACTACTGGCTACCACTATGGCCTGCACGCCAAAGCCGGTACCACCACTGGTAACAGTTTCACCAGAGCCAGTTCGTTCCCGGGCCATACCCGATACAGGGTGGGCGTAATCCCAGAAATAGCGAAAAGTAGCCTCCTGTACTTTATTCAGCAGGGCACGGTCGGCGGCTACGCTGCTAACGGTGGGCGTAGGTGTAGGGTCGGGGGCCGGCGCCGGTGGATCGTTGGCGGGCGTTTGGCACGCCGCCAGCAGTGCTAGCCCCAGTATCCAGCGAAGGGAAGATGTCCAGTTCATACCTGTGGAATTGCACCGAAAAAAAGCCCCGAAACCGGCAGTCGGCTCCGGGGCTTTTCCGGGACTTAGTAGCCCGGATTCTGTGTCAGCTTACCACCCGTAATGGTGATTTGCTGCTGCGGAATGGCGAACAACTCGTTTTTACCATCGGTAAACTGCTTGCCCTGGGCCCGGAGCACCGTTCCAGCCCGACCCTGGCGCACCAAATCAAAAAACCGGTCCCCACTCTCCAGGGCCAGCTCGACGCGGCGCTCTTTCCAAATGGCTTGACGCAGGGCCGCTTGGTCGGTGGTGGTGAGGGCCGCCAAGCCGGCGCGGGCGCGCACCTGATTTACTGCGGCGAGGGCCTTGGTAGTTTGTCCCTGTTCATTCGCCGCTTCGGCGTTGATGAGCAGAATTTCGCCTAAGCGCAGAATGCGGACGTTCTGGTCTTTGCCGTAACCGCAGCTCCGGTCGGCCGAGGAAGGCACGTAGGCTTTCTGGTTGTAGTACGGGTTGGCCGCAGCGGCGTCAATCTTGTCACCTTGGGGCGTGGTTTCTCCGCGGTACAGAATGGTGGCCTCCCGGCGTTTGTCACCGGACTCGAAAGCAGCAACCAAGTCAGCCGTGGGGATAAAGAAGCCCCAGCCAAACTGCGGACGGGCGCCCTGCACCTCCGCCCACTGGCTGTTGGAGGCGTCGCAGTTGCCAGGAATTGTCTGGGCCTGAATTTCGAAAATAGATTCCGGGCCGTTTTCACCAGCAATGCGGAACATCTGGTCAAAGTCAGGAGCTAACGAGTAGCCCAGCCCAATTACCTGATCGGTCAGGGACACAGCTTCGGCCCACTGCTTCTGGTAGAGCTTCACCTTAGCCAGCATACCCAAAGCGGCACCTTTCGTAGCCCGTCCTTTATCGGCGGCCGAGTACGTGGTGGGTAGTACAGCGCCGGCTTCGGTCAGGTCCGCCACAATCTGGGTGTATACCTCATCCTTGCTGGCCCGAGCCGGATTGATTTCATCCGGGGAGCTGGTGTTGGTAATGGGTTTCAGCACTAGGGGCACGCCGCCGTAGGCCCGCACCAGGTTGAAGTAGTGGTAGGCCCGCAGGAATTTGGCTTCCGCCAGCAACCGATTTTTAAGCGTGGCATCCATGTTGATGTTGGGCACATTGGCCAACACTTGGTTGCACAAGTTAATGCCCTGGTACTGACCGCCCCAATAATCGTTCAGGATGCCCTCCGTAGAGGAGAAAGTGAAGTTATCGAAGTTGTTCAAGAAGGCAGCATCACCGGATACGCTGCCTTTATCGGCATCGTCGGAGGTAAGCGTGGTAACGGCTAGGTGGGCAAACGCTACCAGCGGCCAGGCGCGCAGGTTGCCGTAAATGGAGTTGACGCCCTGCAGAGCCTGCTCTTGGTTGGTGAAAAACTGGGTATCACGCTGCTGGCCCTGAGGCTCAACATCCAGAAACGAGTCTTTGCAGGCGGTGATGCCGCCAGCCAGGGTGGCAATGCACAACGCACTCAGCGCGTTGCGCTTTATAAAAGAAAAATTGCGGTACATGGTGGGATGGGTTGGCGGTTAGAAGGTCACTTTTACGCCCACATTGTAGGTGGCCGAGAGTGGATACACGTTCAGGTCGATGCCAGGGCTGAGGTTGCCCGTAGAGTTGCGCAGCAGACCCACTTCCGGCGTAAAGCCTGAGTAATTAAACCAGGTTACCGGGTTCTGTGCGTTGGCGTAGAACCGCACGCCCTGCACGTGCAAGGTGTTGGCAAAGGCCTTGGCCAAGGTGTAACCCACCTGCACATTCCGGATGCGGATGTAGTCACCCTTCTCTATATACCAAGTATTGGCGTTCAAGTCGTTGCCGCTCAGCGTAGCTCCGGGGTACTCGTTGGAAGTACCCGGCCCGTGCCAACGGTTGTCAAAGAAGTCCTTGGTAAAGTTCTCGTTACCATAACGCACCCCTTTGGTACCGTTGTAGATATCCACACCAGCTACGCCTTGCAAATCCAGCTGAATATCAAAGGGTCCGTAATGTACCCCCAGGTTGATACCGTAGTTGAACTTGGGGTTGGGGTTGCCGATAACCTTCTTGTCGAGCGCATCAATTTTACCGTCCCCGTTCAAGTCACGGTACCGGAACGAGCCCGGAACGGCCCCGCTTGTAGCTTGCGGAGAGTTCTTCACCTCGTCCGCCGTCTGGAAGATACCTTGTACTTCGTAGCCGTAGAACGCACCCAGCGGCAGTCCTTCACGCACAATAGAAGTCTGCACACCGCCTACTGGCAGGTTGCCGGCTGGTAAGTCTGCGCCTACCGCCGTGAGGTTCAGCACTCGGTTCTGGTTGTAGTTCACGTTGAAGCCAGCATTGTAGCCAAACTTGTCGTTCGACTGGTCGGCCCAGTTCAATGTGAACTCAACGCCCCGGTTACGTAGCGTGGCGTAGTTACCCGTGGTACGGCTGTCGCGCAAGCCCGCTGTGGCCGGCACCGGAATGCTGAAAATAGCATCGGAAGTACGGCGGTTGTAGAAGTCGATGGTCGAGGTTAGGCGGTTGTTCAGGAAGCCCAAGTCGACTCCAAAATCCGTTTCCTCGGTCACTTCCCAATCCAGGGTCCGCTGAGCCAAGGCGTTGATGTTGCCGCCGGTGTACGGGATACCCCCAAAAACGGCCGTGTAGTATTGCGCTCCGGCTCCTACTGCCACGGTTTGGATGGCAATGTTGGAAGGAATGTTGTTGTTACCCAGGCGGCCCCAGCTGCCCCGCAGCTTGAACAGGTCAATGGTGCTCTGGTCTTTCAGGAAGCCTTCTTCGGTGAGTACCCAGCCCGCTCCAACTGAGGGGAATAAGCCGTAGCGGTTATCATCCGAGAATTTCGAGGAACCGTCGCGGCGCAGGGTAGCCGTGAGCAGGTACCGGTCTTTGAAGGCGTAGTTCAGGCGGCCGAAGTACGAAGCAAACGTGTATTTGTCGGCCGGTGTCTGAATGCGGGCCGTGCTGGCCGTACCTAGCCCCAGGTACAACGACGACTCGTTGTAGTACGGCACATCGTTAATGGTACCGATGAACTGGTTGAACTGGTCGCGCTGAGCCGACACACCTACCAACGCCGTTACGCGGTGGTTACCGTCGTCAAACGCGTGGTCGTAGGTCAGGGTATTTTCCCAGAGCCAGCGGCTGTTCTTGGAGTTAGAAGCCGTGAGGTTACTACGCGTAGAGAATTGCGTGCTCGTGAGCGAATCCTTGGCTTGGTAGTTCCGGTATTGGGCCACGCCGTAGTTCACGCCCAGGCTGGAGCGCAGCGTAAACGCCTTCAGGAAGTTAACCGAAGCATAGATATTGCTAACCAGCTGCTGCCCATTGGATTTCTGGTTGTAGCGGTCCAGTGTAGCCTGAGGGTTGGCGAAGTTGCCCAGTGGGAAATCTTTGGAGTCGCCGTAGCGGCCATTGGCACCGAACACCGGCAGGACCGGTGGTGCCACGAAGGCCTGGTAGAAGAGCACATCGGCCGGAATGTCCGTGGAGCGGTTGTTCTGGAAGATGGCGCTGTAACCCACCTTGATGTGGTCGGTGGGGCTGTAATCGGTTTGCAAGCGGGCCGTGATACGCTCGTAGTCGTTATTCTTCACGATGCCCTGCTGCTTAAGGTAGCTCCCGCTCACGCTGTACGTTACCTTCTCCGAGCCACCCGACATGCTGAGCTGGTGGTTGTGAATAGAAGCCGTGCGCGAAATCTGGTCGAACCAGTCGGTGGTGGGCAGGTTAGTAGCCAGCGTTTGGGCGCCAGTCCGCTCGTTGATGAGGGTGGCATACTCCGAGGCGTTGGCCATCTGCACCTTGTTGGTGATGCGCTGCACCCCAGCAAACCCGTTGTAGCTTACGTTCGGCGCACCGGCTTTGCCGCGCTTGGTGGTTACCAGTACTACCCCGTTGGCCGCGCGCACCCCGTAGATGGCGGCGCTAGAGGCATCTTTCAGGATTTCGATAGAGGCAATATCGTCCTGGTTCAGGAAGGCAATATCATCCACGAAGGTACCATCCACCACGTACAAGGGGTTGGCACTGCCCAGCACCGAGCCCGTACCGCGCACCCGAATCTGGGGGGTAGCGCCGGGCTGGCCGGTGTTGGTAATCTGCACGCCGGCCACCTTGCCCTGCAGGGAGCTAACCGCATTCTGGGAGGCTTGGTTGGCCAGCACTTCCCCCTTCACCGAAGCAATAGAGCCAGTTACGTCGCGCTTCTGCTGCGTACCGTAGCCTACTACCACTACTTCATTCAGCTGAGCCTCATTGGCGGCGAAGGAAACATCAACGGTAGTGCGCCCGCCGATGGATACTTCCTGGGCCGTGTAGCCCACGAAGGAGAATACCAGCGTACCGCCCTCCGGAGCCTGCAGGGAGTAGCGCCCGTCGGCATCCGTCTGGGTGCCAATGGCAGTGCCTTTCACTACCACGTTCACACCGGGCAGCGGGGAGCCTTTTTCATCCAGCACGCGGCCGGCTACGGTAATATCGGCAGCGGCGGCAGCGGGTTTAAGAATTATACCGCTCGTAATGGGCTCATAGGCAATCTGCAGCGGATCAAGCAGCACGTGCAACACCTCGGCCAGGGGCTGGCCAGCCGTTTGGATGGTCACCCGCCGGCCGGCCCCAATCAGCTGGCGGCTGTACTGGAACCGGATGTTAGCCTGGGTTTCAATTTTGGTGAGAACCGTCTGCACGGTTTCATTCTCGGCCTGCAGTGTGATGGGCTTCTCCAGATACTCCTGGGCAGCAGTGGGCAATGAGGCGGCGGTGGCTATGCCGCTGCTGAGCAGCGTGATACATAGGGGTTGCAGCAGAGCCGCCCCTTTCCAGGAAAAGGGCGAAAAGGCGTGTAGGGGATGGTTCATAAAATGTGGGAATTGATGAAACGCGCCCAGCGCAGCGCTAAGGCGCCGTAAACCCGGAAGGAAAAACTGCAGCGCAACAAACCGGCCGTCGCTAACAGGCCAGATGGGAGTTGTTGTGCTGCTGAGGTACAGCGTGTACAGCAAGGGGATCAGCACATCATAGGCAGGAGGCTAAAAACTGGAGTGAGAGAAGCGGAAGAAAGAACGGAGCGGAGTTAGCGGGCGGCGCAGCCGGAGCTGCGGAAAAGGATGTTCGTATCGGTCTTCTGGTAGCTGGCGCCCAGGGTTTTGCACAGCACATCAAGTTTGGCGTACAGGGACTCCTCGCGCAGATTGAGCGTTACGGAGCAACCTGTCAGGACCTGAGCGTCAAAGTCAATATCAACCCCGTAAGCTTTTTCCAAGGCGGTCAGCACTTCCACCACGGGCCGGTCGTCAAAAGTGAACGACTGGGAAGCCACCTGCACTGGCTCGGCCACCAGTTGCCGGGCCAGGGCGTTGCGCTGGGGCGAATACACAGCCTGCTGGTTTGGCAGCACCACCAGCGGGGCCGGAGTAGCGGCCAGTTCCGCACTGGGCCGGGGCTGCACCCGCACACGACCAGTGCGCACTTTCACCACTACTGGGGCCTCATTTTGGGGAGCTTGCACCAAGAAGCTGGTACCCAACACGGTGGTTACTATCTGCCGAGTGTACACCCGAAACGGGTGCGCCTTATCATGCGCTACCTCGAAAAAAGCCTCTCCTTTTAGATATACTGTGCGGTGCTGAGCGGCAAAATGGCTGGGGTATTTCAGCTGCCCCCCCGGCGATACGCGCACGGTAGTACCATCAATGAGCCGCACGGTGTGGGGCTGGGCGGTAGTATTGGCGTAGTGCTGCCAACCGCTGGCTTCCAAAGGAACTGTAGCTACCGGCACCGTAGCTAGTCGCGTCAGGTAATTCTGAGCACCCAGGCCCGCACTAATAGCCAGCACTGCCGCAGCCGCCCAGCGCCAGGAACCGGCGTACCAGGGCCGGTGAGCGGCCGGCGGACTCAAATCCTCAGCTTGGTGGGTACGGGCAGAAATCTGCTGCCACATCGAAGCCCGGGCTTCTTCTTGCTCGGCAGTCGTTAGTTGCAGGGGCGCCCGTTCCTGGCCCAGCAATTCATACCACTGATCTACAACGTGTATTTCTTCGGGCGTACACTCGCCCCGTTGGTACCGCTGTAATAAAGCATGAATATCGGTTTGGCTCATAGCTGTTCAGCTGAAGTGAGGAGGCGGGCTATTAGTACAGTCGATTAACTCGCGCAACACCCTAGCCCACCTCAAAAAAAATTATCAAAAAAGCCGACCTCAGCATGAGACCGGCCAGCAACTACCTCCTGAGCAGCCTGCTTTTCCAGTGAGTAGCCACTATCCCCTGTTGCAAACTACCTTACTCCCACCACCGCACCAGTACCGCCAGCAACAGGAAGTCGCGCAGGCTTACGCGCAGTATTTTCAGGGCGCGGGTGAGGTGATATTCCACGGTTTTGCGGGATATATGTAGCTGCTCCGCTATTTCCGGCACTGACTGATGCTCCAACCGGCTCAGCCGAAATACCTCCCGGGTGTGCTCTGGTAGTTGCAGTAAGCTTTGCAGCAATGCCCCCGAAAGGTCATCGGCAGCCACGGTTTCCTCAGTGCTGTGGTCTTCAGTGCTCAGCTTAGGCAAGGTGCGTTCCAAGTAGGTTTCCCGGCTCATGCGCAGCTTCAGGGCATCGATAACCCGATATTTCACGGCCGTCAGCAGGTAGTTGGGTAGGTGCTGAATTGTCAGTTCTTGGCGCTTCTGCCACAGCGACACAAATACATCCTGTACCACTTCCTCGGCTGCCTCGCGGGAATGCAGGCGGCGGTAGGCCGCTTCTAGAAGCCGCCGCCAGTACCGCTCATATATCTCCGCAAAGGCCTCATTATCATGCTCGCGCAACCCCTGTACCAGTGCCTCATCGGTCCGGGCAGCATAGAGCTGATGGCGCATGGAGGATGAGGGAACGGCAGAGGGCATACGGTCAAGCTGATTCGCTAACGTAGGAATCTTCTCAGGAACCTACAAAATTCAACAAAACCCCATCCCAATCCTACCGGCGGGGCAGTACCTTCCCGGATTCATATTCCTGCGTCCTGTGCTCACGCCCTCACCCACCCAACTTCTCTTCATTTGCAGCCAGAACCGCTGGCGCAGTCTTACGGCCGAGCGGCTATTTGATCATCACCCCAAGTATGAAGCTCGCTCGGCCGGAACTGAGCCAGGGGCCCGGGTGCGCGTGACGGCCGGCCACCTGGGCTGGGCCGATACTATAATAGTAATGGAGCGCAAACACGCGGACTACCTGCGGCAGAAATTTCCCGATTCCTTGGCGGGCAAACGCCTACTCACGTTGCGCATCCCCGATAAATTTCAGTTCATGGACCACATCCTGCAGGACTTATTGCGGGAACGGCTGCGGGAGCATTTGGGCGAAGATATTCTCTAAAATCGAGAGGCTTTATTCTTGTTCTGATACGATAGAGCACTTTTGCTGGCTTTCAGATAAGCGCTTTAGTGTACTGAGTAATTGTGCGGCACGGATAATTCGTGCCGCTAGTTGCCGCAGCCCGAAAAATATTTTTTCAGTCGGCTGTAACCTTCCCCAAAAGGCGAGGTTTCCACGCCCGAATTCGCCACTCACTCAGCTACCAACGCCTTGAACTCGCTAACCGACAACTCGCTCATGCTCCAGGTGAAGGCTGGTCAGGTGGAGAAAATGGGCCTGTTGTTTGAACGCTACCACCGGCCGTTGCTGGCGTTCTTTTACCACTCCAACGGCAACGCCACGGCCAGCGAGGACTTGGTGCAGACGGTGTTTTACCGCATGCTGAAATACCGGCACACCTTCTCGGGGGAAGGCGAATTTCGAACCTGGATGTATCACCTGGCGCGCAACGTGCTGGCGGATACGGCCCGGAAAAACAAACCCTCGGCCCACCACCAGGACATTGCCGACTGGGCCGAAAAAATTGCAGGCGGCGCATCGGCCGACGCCCACCTGCAACGCACCCAGGAAATGGCGCAGCTTCACCAGGCCATGGCCCGTCTCAGCCCCGACCAGCGCGAAGTACTGGTGCTGAGCCGGTTTCAGGAGCTGAAATACGAGCAGATAGCGCAGCTGCTCGATACTACGGTAGGAGCCGTAAAGGTGCGCGCGCACCGGGCCCTCTGCCAATTGAAGGACATCTATTTGCAAATGGATAATGGAAGCAAGGTTCAGAAACTGTGAGGAAGTACAGCAGGAACTGCTGGACTGGCTAGCGGGTGAATTGCCGGAAACGGACAAGCAAACCATAGCCGCCCACCTGGCGCAGTGCCCCGGCTGCCAGCACGAGCTGGATACTCTGCAACAGCTCTGGACGAGCATGGGCGCTTTACCGGTTCCGGCGCCCAGCGAGGAGCTGCGGCCCAACTTTTACGCCATGCTGGCCGACTTCAAGGCCGAAGAGCAGCGCCGACAGCGCTGGTCGGTAGCGGGGTTGCTGCAGCGGCTCCGGGAGTGGTGGCAACCCGCCTTTGCCCAGCGCTTGGCCTACAGCACGGTCTTGCTGCTGGTGGGCCTGGGAATTGGCTACGGGCTGAAGGGCCGCGAAACGGGCACCGGGGCTGACGAGTCCCTGGCCCGGCTGGACACGCCAGCACCTACTGAGGCTACGGCCCGGCAGGTGGGCCTCATTTCTCGGCTCAACAACCCCTCGGCCGTGCAGCGCCTGCAGGCCGTGAGTGACGCCCAGGAAGTGGCTCCTACCAACGAGCGGGTGCTGGCGGCCTTGTTCAGCACCCTCAACCAGGACCCCAACGTGAATGTGCGCCTGGCCACCCTGGATGCGCTGGCTGGCTTGGCCGACGACCCTACGGTGCGCTTAGGGCTGGTTCGCTCCCTGGCTTACCAGGAGTCCCCGCTCGTACAGTCGGCCCTGGCCGATTTGATGGTGCAGCTGCAGGAGCGCCGCTCGGTGCGCCCCCTGCGCAAGCTACTCCAGCAGGACAACCTCAACGAGCAAGTGAAAAACAAAATCGAGCAAAGCATTCAGTCTTTGTCCCACGGGCGGGCCCCCGCGGCCCCGCCAACCTCTTCGAACTCTCATGAAACCCTTCCCGATAACCCTGGTACTCTGGATACTTCTGTGGCTACCTAGCTGCTCACTGCAAGCCCAGAACCGTGAAACCACGGAAAAAATCAGCCGCGACTTTACTCTGACCGCCGATGCCGGCCGCAGTACGCTGGCCCTCTACAACGTCATGGGCTCGGTGCGGATAGTAGGCAGCACGGGCAACAAAATAGAGGTAGAAGCTACCAAAACCCTGAAAGCCGAAGACGCGGCCTCGCTGGCCCAGGCCCAGAAAGAAGTGCAGCTAGGCTTCCTGCAGCACAACGACAGCCTGGTGGTGTACCAGCAAGGCCCCTTCGATTCCCGCCCCCGCCGCAACCAGAACTGGAGCAGCGAAGACCGCCACTACCAGTTCAATTTCGACTTCACGGTGAAAGTGCCCCAGGGCATGAACGTAACCGTCTCGACGGTAAACGGCGGTGAGGTGCAGGTGGAGAACGTAAACGGGCTGGTACAGGCCAGCAACGTGAACGGGGGCATTTCCCTGCAGAATGTGCGACAGGTTACAAAAGCCCACACAGTCAACGGCAAAGTGGAAGTAGCCCTCACGGCCGCACCCTCGGCCGCCGCTTCCTACAAGACCATCAACGGCAACATTACGGTGAGCTATCCGCCCACTGCCTCCGCCGACCTCTACTTCAAAAGCATGCACGGGGAACTGTACACCGACTTCCCGCAGACGCAGGTATTGCCCGTGCAGGTCACCCAGAATACCGAGCGCCAAGCCGCCGGCACCACCTACAAAATCCGCAAGGAAACGGCCGTGCGCCTGGGCAAAGGCGGGCCCGACATTCGCCTGGAAACCCTGAACGGCGACGTTACCATCAAACAGCAAACCCGATGAACCAGCTCCTATATCGTACCCTCTTCGCCTGTATCACGCTTTTTTCGCTGCACTCGGCTCAGGCCCAGCAGGCTAGCAAAGAGCAGCTGGTGGTGCCGCTAAGCTCGCCGGGCAAGCCCGGCACCGTGCACCTGAAACTGGTGGGCGGCGGCATCAAAGTAGTTGGCTACGCGGGCAAGGACGTGGTGATTGAGGCCTCCTCCCGCAACGAGCGGCGCGAAACCAGCTCCACCGAAAACTCCTCGGGCATGCGGCGCATTTCGCAGGTCAGGGGCCTTGATGTGACGGCTCAGGAGAAGAGTAACCACGTGTACATCAAAACCCAATCCTGGCAAACGCCGGTAGATTTCACCATTAAAGTGCCGCGCCAGTTCTCCCTGCAGCTAGCCACCGTGCAGAATGGTGATATTACCGTGGACAACGTGGCCGGAGAGCTGGAAATATCCAACGTGAACGGCTCTATCCGGCTCAACGACGTGGCGGGCTCGGCGGTGCTGAACACGGTGAACGGGGAGCTGATTGCCGATTTCAAGGAGGTAACTGCCGGCGCACCTATGGCTTTTTCCACCATCAACGGCAAGGTTGACGTGACGCTGCCGGCCCGGGCCAAAGTATCGGTGAAGCTAAAATCCGACCACGGCGAAATCTACAGCGACTTTGACCTAACGGCCGACAGCACGCCCACCAAAGTGACGCGCACGGCCAAGGACGGCCTCTACCGCGTGGCCCAGGACACCTGGACCTACGGCAAAATCAACGGCGGTGGCCCTGAGTTCATGGTGAAAACCCTGAACGGCAACATCTACATCCGCCGGGCCAAGTAACCGGCTTACGCTCTGCGCCCAGCCCTGGCTGCAGCCCCCGCGGGTAGCTGTGGTGAGTGACTCCCGCCAACGGGTTGCCGGTCAGGCTGGGCGCAGCAGAGCGTTTCATTCTTCTCTTTTGCTGGCTTTCTGTGTAGCGCTGCTGATGCGGCTGCCAGCCCCTTCCATGCCTTTTTGTTTCTCCGCCGCTTACGCCTTCTGCGCTATGAGAACGTCTATTTTTCTGGTAATTACCCTGGTTTTGCTGGCCGTGTGCCAGCCCCAGGCCTGGGCGCAAACGGGGCCGGCTCCGGCTGCCTCCGCAGCTCCGAAGCGTCAACTACAGGCCATTCGCATCACCGAGGCTATCAAGCTGGATGGGGTGCTGGATGAGGCGGTTTGGCAGCAGGCACCCATTGCCACTGATTTTGTCCAGAACCGCCCCAAGCCCGGCCCCCGGGAGCAACACCCCACCGAGGTGCGCATCCTCTTTGATGATGCCGCCTTATATGTGGGCGCCGTGATGCACGATGTGTCGCCGGACTCTATCAAACGGGAATTATCGGCCCGGGACAACCTGCCCAACACCGACTTCTTCGGCATCTTCCTGGATACCTACCACGACAAGCTGAACGGCTACGGCTTTATTGTAACGGCGGGCGGGGTGCAGGCCGATGCCCGCTACTCCCCGGCCAGCGGTGAGGACTTCGCCTGGAATGCCGTGTGGGATGCCCGCACCGCCCAGCGCGGCACCGATTGGGTATGTGAGATGCGCATTCCGTACTCGGCTATCCGTTTCAGCACGGCCGAGGTGCAGCAGTGGGGCCTCCAGTTTATGCGCCGTCGCCAGGCCCTGCGCCAGGATTTTTTTTGGAGCGAGGTAAAGCCGGAGGTGGATGGGTTTGTAAACCAGTGGGGCGAGCTAACGGGCCTAAAAGGCTTGAAACCGCCGCTGCGTCTGTCCCTCACACCCTACGTGTCGGGGTATGTGAACCACAACCCGCTGAACGCCGAGGGCACGCGCCGAACAACCACCAGCTTCAACGGCGGGGCCGACGTGAAGTGGGGCATCAACGAGAGTTTTACGCTGGATGCTACGCTAGTACCCGACTTTGGGCAAGTGCAAAGCGACAACCAAGTGCTCAACCTCTCGCCTTTCGAGGTGCAGTTTCAGGAGAACCGGCAGTTTTTCACCGAGGGAACTGAGCTGTTTAATAAGGGCAACCTGTTTTACTCCCGCCGGGTGGGCGCTACGCCCATCGGCTTTTACGGAGTAGGGCTGGCCGAAAACGAGAAGGTGGTGCGCAACCCGGCCGAAACTCGCCTGCTTAATGCCACCAAAATTTCGGGCCGCACCAAAAATGGCTTGGGTATTGGCCTGTTCAACGCCCTCAGCAATGATGTGTACGCCACTGTGCGCAACACCGAAACCGGCCAGGAACACACCGTACTAACCCAGCCCTTCAGCAACTACAATATTGCGGTGCTGGATCAGAGCCTCAAGAACAACAGCTACGTGTCGCTCATCAATACCAACGTCACGCGCTGGGGCAGCACATACGATGCCAACGTGACGGGCGGCCTGTTCCGCTTCGCCAACAAGAAGAACTCCTACGCCGTGGATGGTAGCGTGGTGTACTCGCGGCGGCGGGGCAACAGGTTCGGCTCCGACCAGGCCATCGACGACCCGGACGGCTATAAGTACACCCTGGGCGTGGGCAAAATCAGCGGCAATTTTACCTGGGGCCTCAACCACCGCATCGAGTCGGACCACTACAACCCCAACGACCTGGGCATCCTGTTCGGCAACAACAACATCACCCAGAGCGCCTACGCCAATTACCGCATTTATAAGCCGTTCTGGAAGGTGAACAACATGAGTTTCTACTCGGAAATAAACCACACGCTGCTGTACCGGCCTACGCGCTACCAGAGCATGTACGTGTACAACGGCTTCAATACCACCTTCACCAAGAACTTCCTGCAGGTGGGCTACGACTTCATGTACTCGCCCACCACCCACGATTTCTTCGAGCCGCGCACCTACCCGCTGGGCGAATATTATGTGCGGGTACCGGCCAACGCCGATTGGATTGGTTTCCTGAACTCTGATACGCGCAAGCGCCTGTCGTTGGGCGTAAATGCTGGCCTGACCTACTACGCCGAGGATGAGCGCCTGCCCCGCCCCCGCCGCCTACGTTACCGGGCCGGCTTCTACCCCCGTTTCCGCGTGAATAACCACCTCACCTTCCGCTACAGCCTCGACTGGAACCTGCAGCGCCACCAGATTGGCTACGTGAACGGGGGGCTCAGCTCCGGTGAAGAGCTAGACCAACCCTTTATGGGTCAGATTCTGCTGGGCCGCCGCAACGTGGCCACCGTTACCAACGTGGCCTCGGTGGCCTACACCTTCACCAACCGCATGTCGTTCACGCTGCGGGCCCGCCACTACACCAGCAACGTGCGCTACCAGGATTTTGCGGTGCTGCAGCCAGATGGACAAGAAACCCTGGCTGATTACCGCCGCAACCGGGACAACACCTACAACGCCTTCAACGTGGACGCGGTGTACTCGTGGTGGTTTGCGCCCGGCTCGCAGGTAAGCATTGTGTGGAAGAATGCCGGCAGCACCTATCTGCTGGGCGAGCAGGCCACACCGCTGTATTTTGAGAACTTCAACAACACCATCAATACGCCCCACAATAACTCCCTCTCCGTGAAGGTGCTGTACTACCTGGATTATCTGGCGTTGCGCCGCCATCGGTAGCCTGCGTGGTAATCTGACGGGCTGGTAATGGCCTGAGTGCGAAAGTGAAGCGGAGTAGCCTGCGTACCCAACCGCCTGAGCTGCTCCGCTTACACCAACCTTCCGCCGCCGCCCTGCGTTGAGGCACACCATGCAGTACCTCTTGTTTGCCGCGCTGGTAGCGGTAGTTGGCTTCTTCTTTTACCGCTACCTCACCCGCGACGCCCGCCTGAAACAGCAGGCCCTCAAGGCGGAATTTCCAGCCGAATGGCGCCAAACTCTTCAGCAACGCGTGGCCTTTTACCTCTCCCTTTCCGACGCGGATAAGCCCCGGTTTGAGCGCCGTTTGCAGGTGTTCCTGGCCCAGACGCGCATTACCGGCATTCAGACGGATATCGACGATACCACCCGCGTACTGGTGGCGGCCTCGGCGGTTATTCCGGTGTTTGGCTTTCCCGATTGGGAGTACAGCAACCTGAGCGAAGTGCTGGTAGTGCCCGATGCCTGGACCCTGAAACGGGACCCAAACAAAGAGTTTGTGGGGCTGGAAGGCACCTTGCTGGGTTCGGTGCAAGGTTTCCAGACCTCCCACTACATGCGGCTTTCCAAGTCGTCGTTGGAGCGGGGTTTTCAGGATTCTATGGACCGGCAGAACGTGGGGATTCATGAATTTGTGCACTTGCTGGATGAAGCCGACGGGGTAATTGACGGCGTACCCGGCCTGGCCCTACCCGCCGCTTTGCGCCCCGAATGGGAAGCCGTAATGCACCGCGAAATTGAAGCCATTCGGGCCGGTAATTCCGAAATCAACGATTACGCAGGCACTAACGAAGCGGAGTTTTTTGCCGTGGTAACGGAGTACTTCTTTGAGAAGCCCGAGAAGCTGCAGGAGCACCACCCCGAGCTGTATGGCCTGCTGCTGCTGGCGTTCCGCCAAAACCCCAAGAGCCGCTTTCAGCGCTGGGCCACCGACCCGCGGCAGTGGCTCAAGGAAATGCGCAGCCGGCAGAAGTTCGGCCGCAACTCACCCTGCCCCTGCGGGAGCGGGAAGAAGTACAAGGAGTGCCATCTACTGCAGCAAGAAGCCGCTTAAGACGCATCATCCTATCTCAACTATCTGAGAATATAGGCTTACCGCACGCCATACAAGGCAGTATCCGCATTCAGGGCCAGTCCTAGGGCTACCACGGACAAGGCGTAGACGGAGCGGCGTAGCCACGTAGGCATAGTGGGTGGGTGAGGCTGCTGGGCTGCCAGGCGGGCCTGGAGCCGAGTGAAGAAAAAGGCGCGCGGCTCTGCCTGTCTCGGCGAGACTGAACGCAGCAGCGTGGTCCAGGCTTCATCATCTTCTTCAGGCAGGTTTGGGAGGTCAGACATGGCGGATCAGGCTACATGAGGATGGAGATATTTGCGCAGGCGTTGCCGGGCCCGAAACAACAAGGACTCAACGGCCGGCCGACTGATGGCAAGCACGGCGGCTATTTCCTCGTAGCTCAGCTCCTGCTCGTGGCGCAGCGTGAAGGCAATCTGCTGGCTATCCGGTAACCGGGCAATGGCGTCGAGGAGTTGCTGCTCTTGCTGCCGGCCTTCCAGCAACGCTAAGGGGTGCCGGTGGTCGGGCGGCTCGTGGAGCACCTCTTGGTTTACTCCGAAAAGGGACGTCAGGAAGGCAAAGCGTTTTTTCGTCCGCGCCTTCCGCCGATGCTTTAACGCCTGGGAAGTAGCCAGACGGTACAGCCAGGTGCTGAGCGCCGCTTCGCCCCGAAAATCAGCAATGGTCTGATAGACTTCCACAAACACTTCCTGCGCTACATCTTCCGCCTCCTCGGGTGAGCGGAGCAGGCTCAGGGCCGTCCGGTACACGGGGCCCTGGTACCGCTCAACCAGCATGCGAAAGGCGGCCGCCTGACCCGCCCGGAGCTGGGTCACCAGTTCAGAATCCGTAGGATTAGAATTCACGCATACATCGGCCGCAGGACCATAAACTAGCAGAAATACAGAAGCTGGCTGTGTGCCACATATACCGTGTGGCCGCTACCCGTTGCTACCAACGGGTAAAGAAGCAACTATCGGTTCAGTTGGCAAGGGTTCGTACGCCTCACGCGGGGCATACCCGAAGGGATTTTCGGAGTTTTTGCCAGCGCGCCACAGTAGCCACAGTCCCACCAGAATGGGCGGCAGGCTGAGCAACTGGCCCTGGTTGAGCAGATTATTCTGCTCAAAAGCCACCTGTGCTTCTTTCAGGAATTCGCCTAGAAAACGCTGCGTGAACAACAGCACCAGAAACAGCCCGAGCAGCAGTCCCCGCGGGGTACGTTCTTTGGTGCGGTTCCAGCAGTAGTAGAGCACCGACACCAATAACAGGCAATACACCGCCTCGTAGAGCTGGGTAGGGTGACGCGGGACGGCCATCAGTGAATTGGGGCCGATGGGCGCATCACTGGGCAGCAGTTGATGGCTGACTTCACCGGTTGGCAAAAACGCGGGGCGGGCTACCCGCACGGCCCCGGTAGGCAGCGGGTAAGCGGCGGGCAACAGGTGCCCCGTGTCGCGCGGAAATACTACTGCCCAGGGCACGTTAGTAGGGTGACCACCAATTTCGGAGTTCATGAAATTGCCCAGCCGGATAAGTGCGCCGCCAATACCGACCACCAGTACAATTCGGTCGAGCACCCACAGTACATCGAACTTGTGGTTGCGGGCGAACAGCCAGCAGGCTACCGGAATACCCAGTGTGGCCCCGTGCGAAGCCAGCCCCCCGTGCCAGACTTTGAACACTTCCAGCGGATTGTGCAGCAGCATGTCTGGCTCATAAAATAACACGTGCCCCAGGCGCGCGCCCACCACGGTACCCACCAGCACGTACATGGTCAGCACATCTACCCAATGCGGCGAAACTTGCTCTGAGCGGAAAATATGCCGGAACACGGGCGCCCCCACCACGAAGCCCAACGTAAACAACAGCCCGTACCAGCGGAGCGTAACCGGGCCCAGCTGGGCAATGATGGGGTCCGGACTCCAGACGAGGTAGGCGAGCAGAGAAGTCATGGGCAACAACGAGAAAAGGAACGCCCCAAACCGGAGCAGAGGAAGCAGTGAAAGTGCTACACTACCTTAGGACCCGGAAGCGGCAGAAACTTGCGGTGCTTGCCAACTTTTCTTTTGAGGGCACCAAATTTCCTGGCTGCCAACCCTGCACTTCCTATAGTTAAATTGGCCTCTGTTAGCCCTAGAGGCCTTTTTCGGCTTATATACTACTTGGTGGAGCCTCACTCTCTTGGTTAGGGGCGGGCAATGTACCTTTACTGTCGTTCCGCTTATTTTTCCGCTCTATGAAGCACTACCTCCTGCCTGCCCTCACGGCCGCCGTGCTGGCCTCCTGCGCCCCCACGGCCAAAACGCCCACGGCTACTGCCCCCGTTACCACTCAACCCGAACCCGCTACCCAACCCGTTGCCCCTTCGTGGGCGGAGCAGGCCGATGCTTTCCTGAAAGAATATTCGGTGGAGTACGTGCGGCTGTACACCCAGTCAGCAGAGGCGGAGTGGCGCTCCAACACGCGCATTGTAGCCGGTGATACTGCCAACTCTGGGGCCACGGCCCGGGCCAATGAGCGGATGGCCGCCTTTGCGGGTTCTACCCAAAATATTCAGCGCCTGCGGGAGCTACTGGACCACAAAGCCGACCTCTCCGAAATTCAGGTAAAGCAGCTGCAAACGGCCCTCTACAACGCCGCCAACTCGCCCCAGACCATTGCCGACGTGGTGAAGCAGCGCATCAAAGCCGAAACCCAGCAGACCGAAAAGCTCTACGGCTTCGACTACAAGTACCAAGGCAAATCGGTGACAACCAACGACCTGGACGAGCTGCTGCGCAAGGAGAAGAACCCGCTGAAGCGCCAGCAAATCTGGGAAGCCAGCAAGGCCATTGGCCCTACCCTGAAAGAAGGTTTGCTGAACCTGCGCGACCTGCGCAACCAAACCGTGCAGGCCCTGGGCTACCCTGACTATTTCAGCTACCAGGCCTCCGACTATGGCATGAGCCGGGAGGAGATGATGCAGCTGGTGCGCAAAATCAATGAGGAGTTGCGGCCTCTATACCGGGAGCTGCACACCTACGCCCGCTACGAACTGGCCAAAAAGTACAACGTGAAACAGGTGCCCGACTACCTGCCCGCCTCCTGGCTGCCCAACCGCTGGGGCCAGGACTGGAGTGCTATGGTGGATGTGAAGGGCCTGAATATTGACCCCGTGCTGGCCAAAAAAGGCCCCGAGTGGCAGGTGCAGCAGGCTGAGCGGTTTTACCAAAGCCTCGGATTTCAGGCGCTGCCGCCCGTGTTCTGGGAGAAATCCAGCCTGTACCCATTGCCCAAGGGCGCTACCTACAAGAAGAATAACCACGCCTCGGCTTGGCACATGGACCTGAATCAGGACGTGCGCAGCCTGATGAGTGTGGAGGGCAACACCGAGTGGTATGAAACCACCCACCACGAGCTGGGCCACATCTACTACTACCTCACCTACACCAACCCCGAGGTGCCGCCGCTGCTGCGCGGCGGGGCCAACCGCGCCTACCACGAAGCTATGGGCTCCCTGATGGGCCTGGCGGCCACCCAGAAGCCATTCTTGGCCGGGCTGGGCCTGGTAGATGCCAAAACTCAAACCGACCAGACCCAGACGCTGCTCAAAGAGGCCTTGAACTACGCCGTATTCATTCCCTTCGCCTCGGGCGTGATGAGCGAGTGGGAAAACAGCTTCTACGCCGATAAGCTGCCCGCCGACCAACTGAACGCCCGCTGGTGGGCGCTGGCCAAGCAGTACCAGGGCATTGTGCCACCGACTACGCGCGGGGAGCAGTACCTCGACCCAGCCACCAAAACCCACATTAACGACGACCCGGCCCAGTACTATGACTACGCCCTATCGTACGTTATCCTGTTCCAGCTCCACGACCATATCAGCAAGAAAATCCTGAAGCAGGACCCGCACGCCACCAACTACTACGGCAACAAGGAAGTGGGCGCGTTCCTGGCTGACATCATGCGCCCCGGCGCCAGCAAGGACTGGCGCGCCGTGCTCCGCGAGAAAACCGGCGAGGACCTTTCCGCCCGCGCTATGGTGGAGTATTTCCAGCCGTTGATGACCTACCTCAAGCAGCAGAACAAGGGCCGCAAATACACGATGTAGCCGAAGAAGCTGATATCCATATTTGCGTAGAACAAGAAAGAGCCGGCCCTGATGGGGCCGGCTCTTTCTTGTTTTGAAGCTGAGCTATACGCTGGAAAATTGTTAGCACTTCACTAGACTGCGTGGACAGTCACGCTTCTTACTACCAAGCGGAGCGTTATGCAGAGCATGTGGCGCCTGGAGCCAGGGACGAAGCATCTCGCGTGCTGATGTCTGGAGTAGTCTGGCAACCTCAGCACGCGAGATGCTTCGCCTCCGGCTCTGCATGACGTTATGTAGGCTTGCTTACTGGCCACACAGCCTAGCAGTACCGCCCAAACGTTTCAGATACAACCTGGTTTTCTAGGCTGCTTGGGGAAGGGCCTTTAGGCGGCGGTCCAGCACTTTATCTACCCCAGCCAAACGGCGAAGCACCAAGTCCTGAATTTCCTCATCGTCGAGGTTGATGCCGTTATTACGGGTGGCTAAGTAGCGGGTCAGGGCGGCGTTGTCGTCCAAGGTACCGGACAGCTCATGCTGGGCAGCTTCCCACTGCTCAGCTAAATCGGCATTCAGATATTGGAAGCGCAGCTCAATGGTACGGCTCACCAAGTTGGCCAGCCGCTTCAGCACATCCTCTTCAGCCGCCGAGAGCGTACGGTACTCCCGCCCGATAACGGCCATCATGCCAATACGCTCTCCGTCAGGCATTTTCAGGGCGGAGCCAGCGTAGAAGTTCAGCCCCATTGCCTGGGCCACATCTGGCTTAATAAGGCGGCAGCTTTCGGCCTTGTAGTCGGAGGTGATAATGGGTGCATCAACCAGAATAGCCGCCGAGCACATGCTTTCCGCACGTGGCAAACCGGGCACGCCCTCGGCGCCCGCCACCGCCTTAAAGTGCACGTACTCCTCGTCTACCAAGGAAATCAGGGAGATGGGCGTACCAAACAGCTGGGCGGCCCAAGCCACGTACTCATCAAAAATCTTCTCGGGCGTGGTGTTGGCAATCTGGTACACGTGCAGCGTCCGTAAGCGGGCTGCTTCGTCGGAGGGTACCAGCTTGTCAGGAAATTCTTGGGTCATGAGGCGGAGTTAGTAATTGGCTTCGCTGCCGGGCAAGTCTATCAGGATGAACTGGGCATCCATCGAAGCCTGTATTTCCAGTACGTGCTCATCCGTGGCCCGGATTTGGTCGTTGGGCCCGATGTCCACGCCGTTCACGTACAGCTTGCCTTCCATTACGTACAAAAATGTATTGCGAATGGGGAACGTTTTGAATGACACCGTTTTACCTTCGCGCAAGTTGCACCAATACACCGTGCTATTGGAGTTCATGTACACCACGTCTTCCAGCACTTTCTGTCCGGAAACCAGCGGCACCAGCTCGTTCTTGGTATCCAGGAAGTTAACGTCCTTTTGCTCGTAGCTGGGGGCTAAACTCTTCTGGTTTGGCAGAAACCACAGCTGGTATAGGTGAACCGGCTTATCCGTTTCGTTTTTCTCGGAGTGCGCCAGGCCAGTGCCGGCCGTCATGCGCTGCACCTCGCCCTTGGTAATAGTGCGGCGGTTGCCCATGGTGTCTTCGTGGGTTAACTCCCCCTCCAGCACCAGCGTTACAATCTCCATTTCGGAGTGTGGGTGCTGCGGAAAGCCCGCGTTGCCTTGCACCGTATCATCATTGAATACCCGTAGCGGCCCAAAATGCACGTTTCCGGGGTCGTAGTAGTCGGCGAAGCTGAACAGGAAGTAGCTATTCAGCCAAGCCACGGGGGCCGCATGATGTCGGTCGGTAGCAGGAATAAGTTTGAGCATCGGGAGTCAGGCTAGGTTTAGCAGAAGCTTACGCAAGCCGGGCAGCAGGGGTTGATACCGCCTGCCTTTCTCTGCGGTTAGGTAGCGGCCAACAGCAAAAAAGCCCCCGCGGGCGGAGGCTTTTTATTATGCTGAGTTCTCTAACCTGAGAACTTACACTTTCTTCATGGTGCTCACCTGCTGCTGCAAGTCCAGCACAATGCTGGCCAAACGGTTCAGGGAGAGGTCGGCAATGGGGAAGGTGCTGCTGATATAGGCTTTGGCCTCCCAGATTTCTACCACATCCTCCACCTCAATTTCATAGGGCGAGTACAAAGTATTATCCGAGTGCAGCGTCAGGCGGGCGGCATCCTTCAGGCGGTTGTACACGCGCTTAAACACGATTCCCTCCTTACCCGATACCACAATGCAAGGGGTACCGTCCTTAATGCTCAGCCAGTCGTCCACATAGCGGCCCACAATAACGGTTCCGCTGGCAATGGGCAACATCGAGTCGCCGGCAATTTCGAAGGCGCGGTAGGTACCAGTGGTGCCCAGCATGGGCAGGCGGAACTTGGGCAGCTCCTCTAGGTACTCCGGGTCGGCGTAGCCGTTAAGGTAGCCGGCCGCCGCTTTCTGGGGCACCAGCTCAATATTCTCATTCTGTTCCCGGTCAACAGTAAGGGCCAGAATGCGGAGGCCCCCGGCCCGGTTAGCCGAGGCATCGGCGGCCGTTTGCGCCGTTTGGGCCTGCAGCTGAGCGGCGGTTTTGGCGTTCTTTTTCTTGGTGAAGTCAGTGGTTACCAAGGAGTCCAGGGTAATACCGAACAGGCGGGCCATGTTTACCAGCGTGGTTAGCTTAGGTTCGGCGCGGCCTTCTTCATAAGCCCCCACCAGGGAGCGTTTAATGCCAAGTTTTTCGGCCATCTGGGCCTGCGTGAGGCTCAGCTCGCGCCGCCAGAATTTGAGGTTGGTGTTAATCATAACGCAGAGGAGCCGGGGAATAGGGCTGCGACGGCAAGCAAGTACCGGCTCACGAAGATACGAACCCGTTTACGCGAATACTAATTCAATTAGCTGAAATTTTTACTAATATTTTAGGCGACTCATCAAATCCAGAAGCAAGCAGCCAGCCCCTTGCCCTGGTCTTTGCGCTTCTTCGGTTACCTACTCCCCTCTCAGCCGCTTGAAGTACAGTAGGGCCAGCCGTAGCCGGAAGTAGTCGTACTTTTCCCGCAGGTGGTCGAACAGGTCGCGGAGCATGGGGCTCCCGCCTAGTTGAGCCTGGGCAGTCTGGATTTCAGCTAACTCCTGGGGCTTCAGAAATTCTTCCATCCGCAGCTCCAGCCCCTTGGCGTAGCCAGTGGTCAGGTGGGTTTGCACCGTGGACAGAGCCAAGTCGCGACGCTCGGCAATGGCCTCTGTGCTCAAGCCCATGCGGTGCAGCTGAAACGTGGTTTCCATGGTGCCATTCACGTCACCGCCCACCTCGGACGCGGGCTTAGTAGCCCGCTTACGGGGAGCTTTGGCAGGAGCCGCACCACTCGGCTCAAAACCGGATAGCAACTCCTCATCCTCGTCCAGTTCGGCCTGAGCAGCGGGGTTACCGCCGTGGGCCAGCACCTCCCGGATAAAGGCCTCCCCGTAGTTCTCAAACTTCTTCATGCCCACCCCCGAAATTGCCAGCATAGCATTGCGGTTGACGGGGCGCTCCACGGCCATTTCCTGCAGCGTGGTATCCGTGAAGATAACGTAGGGCGGCACGCCCTGCTCGTCGGCAATGCGCTTGCGCAGGGCGCGCAGGGCCTCGAACAAGCTCGCTTCGGGCGTGGTGGCAGCGGCTTTGGCCGCAGCGGCTTTGGCCGCAGCAGCCTTGCGGCCCCGGGTAGGCTTCTCGGCTTTTTCGGCGGGCTGAAACTTCTTCATGGATACCGGACGCTGGCCTTGCAGCACTTCCCGGCCCAAATCCGTCATTTTCAGCGCGTAGCCCTCCTCATAGGCAATGTAGAGCAGCCCATCATTCAGCATCTGGTGCACGTAGCTATACCAGTCCAGATACGGCAGGTCGCGGCCCGCGCCGTAGGTTTTAATCTGGTCGAAGCCCCCGCTGAGCACGGCTTGGTTGCGCATGCCACGCAGCACGTCAATCAGCAAAGTAAGGCTCATCCGCTCCCGCCCGCGTACCACGGCCGACAGGGCTTTCTGGGCCAACTCGGTGCCATCGAAAGTGGTAGGTGGGTTGCGGCAGATGTCACAGTTGCCGCAGTCCTGGGGCAGGGTTTCGCCGAAGTAGTTGAGCAGGATTTTGCGGCGGCAGCCGGCGGCCTCGGCAAACTGCTGCATGCGTTCCAGCTTGGTGAGGTTGAGCTGGGTGAGGTTGGGATTTTCCTTGGTGAGCATGTCGCGCAGGCTCATCACGTCGGCGAAGCTGTAGAACAGCACGGCAGTGCCCGGGGCCCCGTCGCGGCCGGCCCGCCCGATTTCCTGGTAGTAACCCTCAATATTCTTGGGCAGGTTGTAGTGAATCACCCAGCGCACGTTGCTCTTATCGATGCCCATACCGAAGGCAATGGTGGCCACAATCACCTGCAAATCGTCTTTCAGAAAGCCCTCCTGCACACTGGCGCGCTGGTTGGGCGTCATGCCGGCGTGATAAAATCCGGCTTTCACGCCCTTGGCCTGGATTTTCTGGGCCAGAGTTTCGCACTGCTTGCGCGAGAGGCAATAAACGATACCCGACTCGCCGGGATGGCGCTCCAAAAACTCCAGAATCCCCCCTACCCGGTCTTGGCCCGGACGCACAATCAGGTTGAGGTTGGGCCGGTCGAAGGAGGAGAGGAACACCCGGGGCTCATGTAGGCGCAGCTGCTGCTGAATGTCGCGCTGGGTGAGGCGGTCGGCGGTGGCGGTAAGGGCAATGATGGGCACCTGTGGAAACCGCTCCCGCAGCACCCGCAGCTGGGTGTACTCGGGCCGGAAGTCGTGGCCCCAGCTGGAAATACAGTGCGCTTCATCAATGGCAAACATGCTGATGCGCAGGCGTTTCAAAAAGGTCATAAACCCTTCCGAAAGCAACTTCTCGGGACTCACATAGAGCAGCTTGAGGTAGCCATTGAGGCAGTCGGCGGCAATGTTGTTCTGCTCGCTCTGGCCCACGCTGCTGTTGATGTAGGCCGCCGAAATACCGTTGGCTTTCAGGGCTTCCACTTGGTCCTTCATCAGGGCAATGAGCGGCGACACGACCACGCACGTACCTTCCTGCACCACCGCCGGCACCTGAAAACAAACGCTTTTGCCGCCCCCCGTGGGCATGAGCACCACTGTATCCTGCCCGCTCAGAATCGTGCTGATGATGTCTTCCTGCATAGGCCGGAAGCTGTCGTAGCCGTAGTACTTTTTCAGTACGCGGCGGGCAGATTCGATGGTGGGGGCGAGTTGTTCGGCGGCAAATAACATGGGGTAAAGATACGGCTAAACCGGGCGGGGTGAAAGTAGGAAGTTAACCCCACCCGGGCGGAAATGGTGCACCCCGCCGGCCCGAATCGTGCACGCCCGCAGCCCCGGCGGGCTGCGTACAACCATGCATCATCCTTTCCTTACACCCTTTCCGCCATGACCAACTCCCCCGCCTCCGCCACCCAGAACCAGGCCCTGCTCGACGCGCTCAACCGCTGCGTAGCCGCCTGTGAGCACTGTGCCACCGCCTGCCTGGGCGAAGAGCACGTGCAGCACATGACCGACTGCATCCGCCTCGACCGGGACTGCGCCGATATCTGCGCCCTAGTCGCCCGCCTCGTCGCCCGCGGCTCCGAGCACGCCAAGCACCTTATCAAAGAGTGCATTGAAGTGTGCACGAAATGCGCCAACGAATGCGCCAAGCACGACCACCCCCACTGCCAGCAGTGCGCCGCCGCCTGCCGCGCCTGCGCCGAGGCCTGCCAGCAGTACGCGGGGTAGGTAAGAGCCATTGCGAGGAGGCACGACATTCCGCGCATCAAGCGGCATCAATCTTTTCCGTGCCCCCACTTTGATGTATGTGATGTATGTCAAGCTCCTAATATATAGAAAGACTGTAGAGACGCGATACTTCGCGTCTCCCCGTTGAACGGTCCCGGCCCCAAACCCTACCGTGCAGCCACTCCCAACGACGAGACGCGAAGTGTCGCGTCTCTACACACAAAAGCCCCTGATGTGTACACATCAGGGGCTTTTGAATATGTTGGGGTTTTGCGCTTTGTAGAGGAAGAATTGCTTCGCTTCGCTCGCAATGACGGCTTTTTGTTACTTCATCAGCTCCAGCACCACGGCCGTTTTGGCGGGGAGCTGCAGAGTCTTCAGGTCATTCAAAGTTTCGCCGGTGAGCACGTTGCGGGCTTTGTTGAAGCCGGTCATGCGCTCGGAGAAGCGGGCGGTGGGCAGGCTGGCGGCTTTGTCGGTGGTGTTGGAGGCTACCATTACGGTGCCGGCGTCGGCGTAGCGGAAGTACACGTACTGGCCGTTTTCGGGCAGGTACTGCATCATCTGGCCGGAGCTGAGCACCGGGTGCGTTTTGCGGTAGTTGGCCAGGGTACTCACGAAGCGGAAGGCGTCGTTCTCGGCCTCGGTGCGGCCGGCGGCCGTGAACTTGTTCTGCGCGTCGCCGGGGAAGCCACCGGGGAAGTCGCGGCGCACTTCGGCATCGGAGGGGTCCTTGAAGTTCTTCATCAGGATTTCCGTGCCGTAGTACATGCTTGGGATGCCGCGAGTGGTTAGCAGCCAGGTCAGGCCCATCTTGTACCGGGCCACGTCCTCGCCTACTTCCGAGAGGAAGCGGTTGTGGTCGTGGTTGTCGATGAAGGTCACGAGCTTGGTGGGGTCCTGGTACACGGCGTCCTGGGCCAGGGCCTGGTACATGCGCTGGGCGCCGTTGTCCCAGCCGGTGGCGCCGGGCGTGCCCACTTCCTTCAGGCCGGCCAGCATGGCATTTTCCAGCACGAAATCGAGGCCGCCGGGCTGGTTCGATTTGAACGGAAAGTCAATCTTGTTGCGCACGTAGTAGGCCTGATCCACCACATTGTTCACCGACGACTCCCCGAAAATGTGGATTTTGGGGTACTCCTGCAGCAGGGCCGCGTTGCAGCGGTTCATGAAGGGCTGGTCGTTGTACATGTAGGTGTCGATGCGCCAGGCATCCACCCCGAAGTTCTCCACCGTCCAGAGGGCATGCTGGATGAGGAAGTTGGCCACGTAGGGGTTCTGCTGGTTGAGGTCGGGCAGGAAGGGCACAAACCAGCCGTCGAGGGTCACGCGCTTGTCAATCTGGGCGGCGTGGGGGTCGGTGATGGGCTGCTGCCGGTAGCTGGTGTTGGTGTAGGCGGGCCACTGGTGCAGCCAGCTTTTCATGGGCAGGTCCTGGATAAACCAGTGGTTGTTACCGATGTGGTTGTACACGGCGTCTTGCACCACTTTAAGACCCATGCTGTGGGCTTTCTGCACGAAGGCTTTGTAGGCCGCGTTGCCGCCCAGACGCTTGTCCACGGCGTAGTGGTCGGTGAAGCCGTAGCCGTGGTAGGCCGAGCGTTTGGCCCCGCCCTCGTCGGTGAGGCCCTGGTTATTTTCGATGACGGGCGTAAACCACACGGCCGTCACGCCCAGCTCCTTCAGGTAGTCGAGGTGCTGCGCGGCTCCCTGCAGGTCGCCGCCGTGGCGCAGGAAGGGGTTGGCGCGGTCGGAGCTGGGGTCGGCCATGTCGGCAAACTTGTCGTTCGAGGGGTCACCGTTGGCAAACCGGTCGGGCATGGCCAGGTAGATGAAGTCGGCCTGCGTGACGCCCTGGGCTTTCACCGCGTTGTCGCGGGCCTTCAGCTCCCAGTTCTGGGTCACGGTTTTCGCGCCCTTCTTGCCCACCAGCGCCACCTGCCCGGGTTTGGCCGTGGGCGCAATTACCAGGTCCAGGAAGGCGTAGTTGGGGTTCTCGACGGTGTTGGTTTTCACCAGCTTCACGCCGGGGTAGTTCACGGTGTAGGCTAGCGTGCCGGCCTGGGGGCCGTACACCAGCACCTGCACGGTGTTGTGCTTCATGCCCACCCACCAGTTGGTGGGGTTCAGGCGGGTGATGGACTGGGCCGCGGCGGTAAATGGCAGCGCGGCGGCCAGCAGCAGCGTATAGAGCGTTTTCTTCATGGCAGTGGGAATTGGGGAGGGGAAGATACGGGGCCGCTGAGATAATAAAGAACAGATGGCGGATCTGCCGGTCCGGCGGCTGAAAGCAGTTGGGCCGGTTGAAGGTAGCTGACGTTGGGACGTGTTATGCTAACGGCCCGAACGACAACCGGCCCGACGGCTTTCAGCCGCCGGACCGGCACACCGTCGTCCAGCAGCTACCATACCTACTACTCCGGCTTGCTCACTTTCCGGGTGCCCTGGTACAGCTCGTATTTCAGCAGGCGGCAATCAATGGGGCCGTTGTAGAGCGGGATGCGGCGGCTGGCTTTCAGGCCGATGCGCTTGGCGGCCTCCAGGTTGCCGGTGAAAATGTAGGCGTCGTAGCCCTGGAAACCGGATTTAAGTGTGTCGCCGATGGTTTTGTAGAGGGCATCCATTTCGGCTTCCTCCCCGATTCGCTCGCCGTAGGGCGGGTTCATGATGACGATGCCGGGCTCCTCGCGGGCCGGGGCCTTGGCCTCCTTCACGTCGCGCACCCCGAAGCGGATGTAGTCCTCCAGGTCGGCGGCGGCCACGTTTTCGCGGGCCAGCTCAATGAACTCGCGCGATAAATCGGAGCCGGCCAGGTAGGCCTGGGGCTCCTCGATGCGGGCCTGGCGGGCATCCAGCTGCACCGATTCCCAGAGGGCGGCGTCGAAATCAGCCCAGTTCTCGAACCCGAATTTACCTTGGTGGTAAAGGCCGGGGGCAATGCGCTGGGCAATGAGGGCGGCCTCAGTGAGCAGCGTGCCCGAGCCGCACATAGGGTCGATGAGCGTCTTCTTGCCGTCCCAACCCGCGAGCAGCAGCAGGCCGGCGGCCAGGGCCTCGTTGAGCGGGGCCACGTTGGTTTGCTGGCGGTAGCCGCGCTTGTGCAGCGATTCGCCGGAGGCGTCGAGGCTGAGCACCACGTCGTTCTCAATCATGTGCAGGTGCAGCCGGATGTCCGGGTTTTTCACGTCCACGCTGGGGCGTGAGCCGGTGCGGTTGCGAAACTGGTCCACAATAGCATCCTTGGTGAGCTGGGCCACGAACAAGGAGTGGTCGAAGGTGGACTTGTTGACCACGGCCGTAATGGCAAACGTCTGGTCCTGGCGGATATACTTGCTCCAGTCGATGCGGCCAACTTCGCGGTAGAGGGCTTTTTCATCCTGGGCGTAGAAGCCGGCGAAGGGCCGCAGGATGCGCATGGCCGTGCGGCACCAGAGGCAGGCTTCGTAGAGCAGCTGCGTATCACCCACGAACTCAATAGCCCGCTGGCCCACTTTTTCAATCTTGGCCCCGAGCTGGCGCAGCTCCCCGGCCAACACCTCTTCCAGCCCGAACTGGGTGGTGGCAGTCATGTAAAACGGGGCGGAGCGGCGGTTTGGCTGGGGCATAAGTTGGGCTGGTAAGCGCGAAAAGACGCGCAAAGGTACGGTGCGGCGGCGGCTCCGACGTGTATCTTTGCCAACAGACTGCAGCCAAGTAAGACAGATTCTGGTGGCCCTCCTCTATGAAAGAACTCCTACGCCGAGTGCGGCTGATTACACCAATTGTACTGGAGTTACCGGTTGACAAAGACTTGTTCATTCAACGCCTGAAGTCCCACGTTGCTCCCCCGCACATCAACCCGGCTAGTTGGCTAGGCCGCATCTTCTCCCCTACGGTTGCGCCTTACACTGGCGTAGTTGAGGCAGATTTTGTTCGGCTGAAGCCACGCGCACCCGGCAATCGGGCGTTGGCTACTATGGAAGCTACGGTTTCTCCCGTAAAAGCAGGGGTGCGCTTAACCGGTGAGTTGAATGGCATTTCTACTTATCTGGCTTTTTCCGTGGCAGTCTGTGTAGGCTCCAGTCTGCTGATGCTCGTGTTCATGGCATTGTTGGGCAGCGAATTGACATTTGCTACTCTGCTAGCCAGCTTATGTATGCTTTTGATGAACGGAATAGTGTTTATTGGTATTCCGTACACACGAGCCCGGCGCCAGATGCAGCAGACAGCATATGAGTTGGAGAGAGACCTGTTTTACTTTGTGCAGCGCCCGGAGCCGGCGCCGCCGCATTGATGGTTTGCGCAAAACTGTTGAATCCGTGCGGTTACCCCCTCGCTATAGATGCATTGTAGGGCCGTATTATTTCTAAAAAACTCCGTAGCATTGCTAAGCCGGCCTATCGGGCCGGCTTTTTATTTCTCTCAACTGCGCCTTACATGGCTATTCCCACCACTTCTTCGCCCACCGCAGCTACCAGTACGGCCACCCGCAGCTACGCGCTGCCCATGGCGGCCATGACCAGCCTGTTCTTTCTGTTCGGGGCCGTTACCAACTTCAACGGGGTGCTGATGCCCTACCTGAAGGACGTGTGCCAACTCACCGACTTTCAGTCGTCCACGGTATCGGTGGCGTTTTTCGGGGCCTATTTTCTGATGTCGTTGCCGGCGGGGGTATTGCTGAAGCGCCTGGGCTACCAGCGCGGTATTGTGGTTGGGCTGTTGATTATGGCGGTGGGGGCCCTGGTGTTTATTCCGGCGGCCAACTCGCGGGTATTTGGGGTGTTTTTGCTGGGCCTGGCCATTCTGGGGGCCGGTATCACGCTGCTGCAGGTGGCGGCCAATCCGTACGTATCGGTGCTGGGACCAGCCAGTGGGGCAGCTTCCCGGGTGAGTTTAGTAGGCGTAGCCAATAACTTTGGGGGCACCCTCTCGCCGTTACTGGGCGGTTTGCTGCTGTTTGGGGGCTCCGAGGTGCTGAAGGCCCGGCTGGCGGCCATGCCCGTGGCCCAGCGCCTGGGCGAGGAAGCCTCCTTGGTCAAAGGCCCGTATATCGGCCTGGCTATCTTTCTGGCCGTGCTGGCGGGAGTGTTTGCCCTGCTCAAACTGCCCGAGTTGGAAACTTTCGCCGACGACGAGGCTGCTACGGCCGAAACCGCGCAGCCCGCACGCCGCTCGGCCTTGCAGTACCCGCACCTGGTGCTGGGAATAGCCGCCATTTTCCTGTACGTAGGCGTAGAAGTAGGCCTGGGCGACTACCTGATTCGTTTCGGGGAAACTCAGAATATCAAGCAGTTGTCGGGCTTTACCCAGGCGCTGGTACGGGGCCTGAGCGTGGCTACCAACTGGGGCGCAGCCTTGTTCGGGCAGGCACCCGCCCCCATCGATACTACGGCGGGCTTCACCAAGGCCGTGGGGGCAGTGCTTGTATCATCCTACTGGTTTGGCTCCCTGATTGGGCGCGTGGTGGGTATTCCGCTGCTCAGCCGCATCAACGCCCGCTTGGCGCTGGCGCTGGTGTGCGCCGTGGCCCTGCTCAGCGTAGTGGCGGCCGTGCTGGTTGAGGGCGAGGCGGCCCTGTGGCTGGTGGTGCTGTGCGGCCTGTGCAACTCCATTATGTGGCCGGTTATCTTTCCGCTGGCTATCAAAGGCCTAGGGCCGCTTACCAAGCAGGGCTCCTCCTACCTGATTATGGCCATTGTGGGCGGGGCAGTTATTCCCTTCCTGATGGGTGCCGTGTCCACGTACGCGGGCGGTTTGCAGGTGGCGTTCCTGCTGCCGGCTTTGTGCTACGCCTACCTGCTGTATTACTCGCTCAGCGGCTACCGGGTGCGGTAATATCCGGCAGTTGCTCAGTTGCCAGGCGGCCGGCTTCCCAGGGAGCCGGCCGCTTGCTTTTGAGGCCGATGAGCAAGATGGCAGGCCACCACCTGAACGCGGCGGCAAACGGCTACCTTTGCGCCTGCATCATTCGTTTTCCCGCGCTATGGCCCCGGCTTCCCAACTTGAACACTCCGTTTCCCTGCGTCCTTATAACACCTTTGGGCTCGATGTGAAAGCCCGACTGTTTGCCCGCTTTGCCTCCATCGATGAGCTGCGGGCTTTACTGGCCCTGCCCGAAGTGCAGCAGGCTGAGAAGCTGATTCTGGGTGGAGGGTCGAATCTACTATTCACCCAGGATTTCGACGGTGTAGTGCTCAAAAACGAAATCCGGGGGCTGGAAGTGCTAAGCCAGGATGAGGCCTCAGCGCTAGTGAGAGCCGGGGCCGGCGAGTCGTGGCACGGCATGGTGCAGTTCACCCTCGACAACCAACTCAACGGCATCGAAAACCTCTCCCTGATTCCGGGTACGGTGGGCGCGGCCCCGCTCCAGAACATCGGGGCCTACGGCGCTGAGCTCAAGGATACCTTCGACCACCTGGAGGCCCTGGAGCTGGCGACTGGCCACGTGCGTACGTTTTCGGCCACGGAGTGCGGTTTCGGCTACCGCGAAAGTGTGTTTAAGGGGCCACTCAAAAACCAGTACGTGGTAACGGGCCTGGTGCTGCGCCTGCACCGCCGCGCCCAACCCAACGTGAGCTACGGCGCCATCCAGACTACCTTGGAGGATATGGGCATTGGCGGGGAACCCACGCCGCGGCAGGTGAGCGAGGCGGTGATGCACATTCGCCGCAGCAAGCTCCCCGACCCTACCCAGATTGGCAACGCCGGCTCGTTCTTCAAAAACCCCGAGGTTTCGCAGGCCAAATTTGACGAGCTGCAGGCTCAGCACCCCGGCATCCCCGGTTACCCGGTGCCGGGCGGCGTGAAGGTACCGGCCGGCTGGCTCATTGAGCAATGCGGCTGGAAAGGCCAGCGCCGCGGGGCCCACGGCGTGCACGATAAACAGGCCCTGGTACTGGTCAACCACGGCGGCGCTCAGGGCCAGGATATCCGGGAGCTGGCCTACGATATTATTGCCTCGGTGCGCGAGAAATTCGGCATTGAGCTGCATCCCGAAGTCAACATTCTGTAAGTAGTTTGCTGGGCCCGGTTACCGCCACGGTAGCCGGGCCTTCTTGTTTCTGGATTTTTTCCCATTTCCGGAGAAAAGCACATCCAATTCGGAATCGGTTGCCGTATTTTTAGCCCTCGTTGGTGGCCCTACCGTTCTGCTTCCCCACCTGCTTTGCTTTCTTTCAGCCCGTACACAACCACCCCTTTTTACATGAAGCACGTTCTGCTTTCGGCACTTCTACTTTCGACGGCACTAACTGCCCAGGCCCAGCGTAAGCCGGTCCGGCCTAAGGCCGCGCCTGCGGCCGGGTCCTCCGCTGCTCCTGCTCCGGCGCCTCCTACCATCACGGCGGCCCGGGCGGCGGGCCCCGGCGCCACGGTTACCATTCGGGGCACCGTTAGCAACGGAGCCGAGTTGGGCCAGCTGCGCTTTGTGCAGGACAAGGTGGCCGGCCTGGCCGTATTCTCAACCACGAATACCGACCTGCACTCCCTGGTGCCCGGCGACAGTGTGCAGATTACCGGTACGCTCAAGAACTACAACGGGCTGCTGGAAATGGACCCCGTGGCCAGCGTAACGAAACTGGCGGCCGGCCGCCCGGTGCAGGCCGTAGAGGTGGCGGCTGCCGACCTTGGCTCCGTCTTTGATGATGCCTACGAAGGGCGACTGGTGCGGGTGAAGGGCCTCAGCAGCGTTACTACGGCCAGCGGCACCCCCATTGACGCGCTCAAGGGCAACACCAATTACCTGCTTAACGGGCAGCGCGCCACGCCCATCCGTATTCACGTGGCCTCCACCGGGGAGAAAGGCCTCTTGGACAAAATGCCCCCCACCAGCTCCTTTGATCTGCTGGGCATCGTCAGCCAGTTTACCCAGAACGGCACCGGCGGCTACCAGATCCTGCCCCGCCTCTCCACCGATTTTGTGGTGGCCGGGGGCCTGCCCGCCATTGAGGGGGAGCCCGTGCCCACCAACATTTACCGCAACGGCTTCACGGTAGTTTTCCAGACCCTAAACCCGGGCACGACCAAGGTGGAGTACGGTAAAACGCCGGCACTGGGCAGCGTGGCGGAGCTCAAGCCGGCTACCCGCCAGCACACCCTCGAAATCAACGACCTGGAACCCAGCACCAGCTATTACGTGCGGGTATCCTCAACTAACGCGGCCGGCACCTCCTCCTCCCCCGCCGTGCTCATGCTCACCGATAACAAGAAAAAGCCCGTGGGCCGCTAAGTTGCCCACGGCGCCGCGCCGGAGCATCACCGGCTCTTCATCTATTGGAAACAAAACTTACCGCTGAAAATCAGGATATTTACCTCCGTTTTTTCAGTTGCACACCTTCCCCCCAATCTTTTTCTCATTTGATGAAACAAGTACTCTTGCTGGCCTCCCTTCTGGGTGTGGCCGCGTGGTTGCCGGCCCAGGCCCAGACCGCCATTACCATTGCCCAGGCCCGCGCCCAGGCGCCGGCTTTCAATGCCTCGGGCGCTACCGTAACGGTGCGCGGCGTGGTTACCAACGGCCCCGAGCTGGGCGTGATTCGCTATATGCAGGATGGCACGGCCGGCATTGGCGTGTACTCCACCACGCTCACCCCCAACGTGCGCCCCGGCGACTCTATCATCGTAACGGGTACGCTCAAGGACTACCGCGGCCTGTTGGAGCTGGATCCGGTGGCTTCGCTGACGGTATTGGCGGGCAACCGGCCGCTGCCCGCGCCGGTAACGTTTCCCTCGGCCAACGCCGCGGCCGCGTATGCTGAGCAGTACGAAGGCCAGCTGGTGAAACTGGCTAATGCCACCACGGTAACTACTACGGCCGGCGCAGCCGTTACGGCGTTTTCCAGCACTACGTACCGCATCAGTGGCAACGCGGCCACCGTGCTGTACGTCAATGCGGCCTCCACGGGCCCCGATGGCCTGATTGGCAAACCCTCCCCAACCGGCACGTTCGATGTGGTAGGTATTATGAGCCAGTTCACCAACACGGCCCCCACAGGCGCAGGCACCGGCTACCAGCTGCTGCCCCGCCTCTACGCCGATTTTCGCCAGGGCAACACACCCAACCTGGCCAGCACGCCTTACCCTACCGGCATCAGCACCACGGGCTTCACGGTAAACTTCACCACCCAGAACGCGGGTGACACCAAGCTGGAGTACGCCACCTCGGCTGCCGGCCCATTCACGGCCGTAACCAGCACCACCAGCACCACCAGCCACAGTCTCGCTGTTACGGGTTTGCAGCCGGCTACCATTTACTACGTAAAGGCCAGCAGCACCAACGCCACCGGCCTCTCGGAGTCGCGCGTGATTCCCATGATTACGGCTTCGCAATCGACTGGTAAGATGCGCACCTACTTCACCCGCCCGGTGAATACCGCTCTGGCCAGCCCCGGCAACAACGCCACCTACCTGCCCGGCGGGGCCGTGGCCGATACCATTGCCCGCTACATCGGCCGCGCCCAGCAGACCCTGGATATTGCCATCTACAACTGGAACAGCCCCGCTATTCTCACGGCCGTTAACGCCGCCAAGGCCCGGGGCGTAGCCATTCGGGTGCTGTACGAAAACGACAACACCAACGCCAGCATTGCCGGCCTGGCCGCTGGTATCCCCAGCCTGGGCCGCCAAACCCAGCAGAACATCATGCACAATAAGTTTGTGGTGATTGACGCCAACAGCACCAACCCTAACCAGCCCTGGGTGTGGACCGGCTCGACCAACTGGACGCCCGCCCAGCTCAGCACCGACCAGAACAACTCCATCGCCATCCAGGACCAATCATTGGCCAAGGTGTACGCCATTGAATTCAACGAAATGTGGGGTTCCGGTACCCAGGCGACGGCTTTGTTCGGCTCGCGCAAAACCGACAACACGCCCCACTACCTCAACATCGGGGGCAAGCTGGTGGAGTCGTGGTTTTCACCGACGGATAACGTGAACGGCCGCCTGATTCAGGCCGTGCAAACCGCCGACAACGACCTGCACATTGCCACCATGCTCATCACCCAGACCGACATCGGCCGCGCCATCCGTGACCAGATTCAGGCCCGGAATATGGCCGGCTGCTCGGAAGTACTGCTCGATGAAATTACCGCCAACACGGCTGCCCAGAGCATCTTCGACAACATTCAGGGCGTACTCGGCAACCGCATCATGGTCGATAACGTCTCGGGTCAGATGCACCACAAAACGGCCATTATTGATGCCGGCGCGGCCCAGTCGGACCCGCAGGTATTCGTGGGCTCCCACAATTGGAGCCTCTCGGCCAACACCGAGAATGACGAGAACACGCTCATCGTGCACGATGCCCGCGTGACCAACCAGTACTACCAGGAATTCGCCCAGCGCATCGCCGACCAGAAGAACGGCGTGCTGGTGTGTAACCTGGTGCTGAGCAGCAAAACCGCTACCGTGCAGCAGAGCAGCGTGCAGGTATATCCCAACCCCACCAGCGGCCAGTTCCAGCTACGCGTGCAATCAGGTGCCGCCCGCACGGCACGCGTTATCCTGCGCGACGCCACCGGCCGCATAGTCCTCGACCAAACCACGGCTCTCACCGGCCAGGATGTAAGCGTAGATGCCTCGCAGCTACGCGCCGGCCTGTACCTGGTCCAAATCGAAACCGCCGAAGCCACGCAGGTTAGCCGCATAGTGGTGGAGTAGGTTGTTGAGAAGGTAGATTCCGGCTTCTCTTGTAGCCATTGAAAAGGCGGCTCCCGATATCGGGAGCCGCCTTTTTTACTTGCCGCTATTGGTCCTCGTGACAGTCGATAGACAATCCCAACCCGCTTTGTCCCAGCCGCAGCATTTCCTGTGCATCAAATCCTAACGCGCATTGATGGGTGTACTGGTAAGTCAAGCTTAAGCTGATATTTGCCTTCTCGACACCCAGTTGTAACAGCGCGTCAAGTTTTGGCTCCAGCAGGTCGAGAAAGACGTTGATGAAATCAAAGTAAGGAGCTTCCTCATTTGAAATAACCAGATAAGACCAAGAGTCTGGTTCCTCAGCACTAAACCAATGCTTTTCCCAGGGCTCCGGCGCTACGCCCAGCAATTGGGTTATAGCATCATAGGTTTCAAAGCTGGGGTTATCATACCCGATGAGGAGCCGATGGTATTTCATTTCCACCGCCGCGCAGCCCAAGCCTGCTGCTGCTCGGGCGTCTGGAGGGTCCAGGCTACGAGGCGGCTGATTTTCTGGCCCTGCTCCATGCTGAGGGTTTGCTGTTCCACGGCGCCGGCCAGTTTCAGAAAGTGGTAGATGCTGGGCAGCGTTTCTTTCTTGGAAACCAAGGTGGTAAACCACAGCACCTGTGGGCCCAGGGCTACACTTTGGGTTACCATGCGCTTCAGGAAATTTTCCTCCCCGCCTTCGTACCACAGCTCGGTATTCTGCCCCCCGAAGTTGAGCACCGGCTCGGGCGCTTTGGCGTAGCCCAAGTTGCGGTTTTTGCGCTTACTGCCTTCCGCCGCCGCTGCCGCCGAGGCGTGAAACGGCGGGTTGCACACCACCAAGTCAAATTCCTCCCGCGCCTTCACGATGCCCTCGAAAATGAAGGCCTCGTGGGTTTGAAGGCGCAGGTCGATGCGGCCGGCCAGTCCAGGGTTGGCGGCTACCATGGAGCGGGCCGCTTTCAGGGCCACGGTATCTATTTCGGAGCCCGCGAAGCGCCAGCCGTAGGTCTGGGAGCCAATAATGGGGTAGATGCAGTTGGCCCCCACGCCTACGTCCAGCACGTGTACCACTTTGCCTTTGGGCACTTCCCCGCCGTTGGTTTCGGCCAGCAGGTCGGCGGCGTAGTGCAGGTAATCGGCGCGGCCCGGGATGGGCGGGCAGAGGTAGCCGGTCGGAATATCCCAGTGCTGCACCCCGTAAAACTGCCGCAACAGCGACCGGTTCAACGCCTTCACGCCGGCCGGGTTACTGAAGTCAATGGTTTGGTCGCCGGTGGGGTTGGGCACCAGGAAGGCGGCCAGTTCGGGGCTGTGGCTGAGCAGCTGGGGAAAATCGTAGCGGGCGTTGTGGGGGTTGCGAGGGTGCATAGGTTGGTAAAAACTGTCATTCCGAGCGTAAGCGAGGAATCTGGGGTTGACCATCGGGCGGCTACTCCAGATTCCTCGCTCACGCTCGGAATGACAAGTAAGTGAACAATTTACTTCAGCACGGCAATGGTCACGCCGTCGCCGCCCCGGTCGGCGTGCTCGTCGGCTACGCTGGCCACCGCGCGGGTGCGGTGCAGGTAGTCGCGGGCAATTTGGCGCAGGATACCGTTGCCGCGGCCATGTAGAATTTTGATTTCCGGCACACCCAGCATCACGGCGTCATCCACGTAGGCCATGATGCGGTTAAGGGCATCTTCGGCCCGCTCCCCGCGCAAGTCGAGGGTGGTGTTGAAGCCAGCCATGCGGCCCGTAATGTCCAGGGTGGCGTGCTGGGCCGGAGCCTTGCGGGCCGCCGTTTTCTCCCGCTCCCGAATTTCGGAGCGCGTGAGTTTTTCCAGTTGGCTAACTTTCACGATGGTTTTCAGCCCCCCGAAGCTTACCTCGGCCGTTTTGCCCTTCACGCTCATGATTTCCCCGTGGCCCTCCTGCCCCAGCAGCGCCACCTTGTCGCCGGGCTTGAGGGTGTTGGGGTCGGCCATTTCACGGGTGGCGCGGGGCTTGGGTGGCTCGATGTGCAGCTTTTCGCGCACAAAGGTTTCCAGCTTACCGCGGGCCTCCTTGGTGCGCTCCTTCTCCGCCTGCCCAATCCGGATTTCCTGAATGGTGGCCTCAATCTGCTGGTTGGCATCCTTGAGCAGGAGCTTCGCTTTGGCTTTGGCGTCGCGCAGCACCTCCAGGGTAGTATCGTCGAGGTACTTCTTGAGGTCCTGGTATTCCTGGGCGGCTTTCTTCATGCGCCGCTCGGCCTTAGCAGCTTCAGCGGTGCGCTGTTCCAGCTCAGTTTTCTCTTTTTCCAGACCTTCCAGCAGCCGGTCGTAGCGGATTTTGTCCTTGCCCACCAGCTGGGTAGCGCGCTCCACCAGCTGCCTGGGCAAGCCAATTTTGCGGGCAATTTCGATGGCAAACGAGGACCCAGGCTTGCCAATTTCCAGGCGGTACAGCGGCTGTAGTTGGTCGGGGTCGTATCGCATGGCCCCGTTCACGATGCCGGGTGTGCGCTCCGCGTAGTTCTTGAGGTTGGTGTAGTGGGTAGTAATGACGCCAAAAGCCCGGGCACGGTTGAGCTGCTCCAATACCGCTTCGGCAATGGCTCCGCCCAGGCTGGGCTCGGTGCCGGTACCAAATTCGTCGATCAGCACTAGGCTGCGCTTACCGGCCAGCGTCACGAATTGCTTCATGCTGAGCAGGTGGGAAGAGTACGTACTCAGGTCGTTTTCCAGGCTCTGCTCGTCGCCGATGTCGAGGAAGATATCATCGAACATGCCGGCCTCGGAGGTTTCGCCGGCCGGAATCAGCAGGCCGCACTGCAGCATGTACTGCACCAGCCCCACCGTTTTCATGCTCACCGACTTACCGCCCGCGTTGGGCCCCGAAATCAGCAGAATACGCTGCTCAGGCGTAAGCTCAATATCCAAGGGCACCACTTCGCGAGGGTCGTCCTTGGCGTGGCCGAGGAAGGTGAGATAGAGCAGCGGGTGGCGCACCTGCTGCCAGCGCATCATGGGGCGCGGGTGCAGCACCGGTAAGGAAGCCTCCAGTCGGCGCGCCAACTGGGCTTTGGCCCGAATAAAATCGAGCAAACCAAGGTACTGATAGGCCTTGCGCAGATCCGGAATGTGGGGGCGCAGCTGGGCCGTGAGCTGGGTGAGGATGCGCACCAGCTCGCGGTGGTAGGCGTTGTCGAGGTCCTTGATGTCGTTGTTCAGCTCGAAAACGGCTTCCGGCTCGATGTACACCGTCTGGCCCGTAGCCGATTCGTCGTGAATTAGACCCTTCACCCGGCGCTTGTGCTCGGCAATAACCGGCAGCACCAGCCGCCCCCCCCGGATGGTAGGCTCAGAGCCCTCGGGCACCCAGCCTTCCTGGCGGGCGTGGCGCAGGATACCGGCAATCTGCTTGCGCAGCTGCACCTGGCGGCTAATCAGCTCCTGCCGAATCTGGCGCAGCAGCGGCGAGGCATCGTCGCGCACCAGGCCTTCATCGTCCACCACTTTGTCCAGAGCGGCCAGCAGGTTGCGGTCTACCTGCACGCCGATGCCCAGCAGGCGCAGCGTGGGGTACAGATCCTCTTCGGCCCGGGTAAAAAACGTCAGCGCCTCCCGGATGGTGCGCAGGCTCATCTTGATGGCGTAAAAGGCGGCCACCTCCAGGTAGGAGCCGGGCAGGTTGGCCCGCACCAGGTGCTGGTTTACGTCGTGGTAGTGGGAGCCGGGAAACTCCGCGCCGCTGTTGAGCAGCTGGCGGAACTCGTCGGTTTGCAGCAGCAGCTTTTCCAGCTGGTCGTGCTTGGTCAGGAAGCTCATCTTGGCCACAAACTGTCGGCCCAGCGCGCTCAGGCACAGACTGTCCAGCAGTTCACGCAGCTGCGTGAAGCCAATCTTCTGCTCGAAATTCTGGGGTAAAATCAAATCGGGGAGTCTTGGAAATCGGAATGGGATGCGAAGATAAACAGTATAATGCGGGCTAAAGATTCGCTGAAGTCGACAAATACTATAGAATAGTAATTATCAACTTTGGGCGTTCCGGCGGGCAGCCAGCCATGAGCCCAGGTAAGCCAAACCATTGCCATAAATCATAAACAGTGAACCCCATTTTCCATCTTTCACTCCATGCATCAGTAGATCAATACTGAACCAAGCCAGACCTGCAACAATAATCCAACCTAATACACTAGCAATTGGCTTCTCGAAAAAGCTCATTTCCCGAATAATGGCAGGTTTGTGACGATGCTCATTGGTTACGGCCCGGCCGCATATATATTCCTGGAAATCCGCAATCAATGTTGGCAACTCATCATTTGCAGCAAAGGTATCACTGCGGCCTAATGTTACTTTTTTCCCGGAATGGAGCCGCAACCGCAGCGATTTGCTGCCGTTGAATTCCTGGCACACAAATGACGCAATGTCATCCAGTTTGATAACCTGTTTACTCCCTGACCGAGGTGAATCGATAATCAGCTCCTCTGCACTTAAACTCACTTGCAAAGGTTCCATTGCTAACTGCTTTAACAGAAAGTAGCCAATACCCATACAAGCAAACGACCAAAACAGAACAATGCCATACGTATAGTTTGTATTTGGCAAGTCTACTATGAATGGTCCGGCAATCAACAAGGTTATACAGCCCAAGCAAATGGCTACTACCCGTTTAACTCTCGCAACTCGAACCGTATAATTTCTCATTTTAGCCCTGCTAGTTATCTTACATCTCCCCTTCTACTCCCAATCCGAACAGGGCAAAATCATACTTCACGGGGTCGTGGGGGTCGAAGGTGCGGAGGTGGGCGGTGAGGTCTTCGGCGGCCAGCCAGTCGACCTGCCTGCGCTCCAGCAGGCCCAGACGGCGGGCGACGCGCTCCACGTGCACGTCGCAGGGGCAGATGAGTTCGGCGGGCGACAGGCGGGTCCAGAGGCCGAAGTCCACGCCGTGCGCGTCGGGGCGCACCATCCAGCGCAGGTACATGTTTACGCGCTTGCAGGCCGAGCCTCGGGCCGGGGTGGCCACGTGCTTACGGGTACGCTGGGGCGCATCTTCGAGGCTAAAGAACAGGGTGTGGAAGTTTTCCAGCCGTTCTTTCTGCGTGTTACCAGTCAAGAAGGCATCTTCCAGCGTATCGTGGCGGGTGTAGAACCAGCGCAACCAGTGCACGAAGTACAGCAGGTCGGTGTCGCAGAAGGTGCGGTGGCAGAAGCCCAGCAGCCGCTTCAGGTCCTCGTCGTGGTGCTGCAAGATAAACTGATGAGGCGCGTTGTCCATGCGCTGCAGCAGCTCCCGGCACTTGTTGATGATGGTGGGGCGGCGGCCCCAGGCCAGCAACGCCGCAAACAGCCCGCTGATTTCCACATCGGCCCGCTCGGTGAACTGGTGCGGAATGCTGATGGGGTCAAGAGGTATAAAGTCGGGCTGGTCGTAGTGCCGGTACTTCTCGTCGAGCAAAGCCCGAACCTGGGCGTGGTTCATGTGGGGAAGTGGTGAGTTAGTGAAATGGTGATTTAGTGAGTTTGCCGTTCTGCCAGAGCCAACAGCACATACAGAACGGCAAACTCACTAAATCACCATTTCATTAACTCACCGTTACGGTACGTAGTTGGTTTCGACGCGGAAGCGCTGGTCGGGGGTGGCGAGGCGCTGCACGGCCCGCTTGGAGAGGCGCACCAGAATGTTGGTGTTTTCGCCGGTATCGGGCAGCTGGCCGATTACGCGCACGTACACCGACTGCCCATTCATGATGTTTTTTACTTCCATGATGGTACCCACCGGAGCCGTTTTGTGCAGGGCCAGGTACTTGTCGGAAGCATCCGTCTGGATAGCCGTAGCCAAGCCGCTTTCCGACACGCGCCGCACAATTTCGCTGGCGCGGGTGGGCGCTTTTTCCCGCTCGGGAGCCGGCGTTGTGGGCGTGGGCGTGGCGGGTGTTATGGCCGGAGAGCTGGCCGAGTCGCGGGCCCGCTCCCGGGCGGCCCGTTCGCGCGCCTCCTTTTCCCGGGCTTCGCGGGCATCCCGTTCGGCCTCCTCATCCCGCTCGGGGCGGGCTGAGGGAGCCGGGCGCGTGGCGGCCACCGGCGTGCTGGGCCGCGTGGCCGGAGCTGTGGCTGCTGTGGCGGAGCCAGCTACAATCACCGATTCGCCTACGCGCACGTTGTAGTTGGTGGGGAAGCCGTTGAGGCGGGAAAGCTCGGCGGGAGTGGTCTGGAAGCGGCGGGCAATGGCAAACAGCGTTACGCCGGGCTCCACTTTGTATACTTTGTTGCCGCGGGCATCGGTGGCCAGGGCGCGGGTAGCAGCCGGCGCGGCGGCCGTAGTTTTGGGCGCGGCCGGCTGCGTGAGCACCACCCGGTTACGGGGCACCAGGATAACCTGACCGGTTACCAGCGCGCCTTTCTGGCCGGAATTGGCTTCCACGATGTCCTCCACGGGCACTTTGTAGCGCCGGGCCACGCCGTACAGCGTTTCGCCGGGGGTTACGCGGTGTTTGATGAGCAGCTTATTACCCCGATACTCCACGCCGATGGAATCGGGCGGGGCAATGAGGCCGGGGGCAGCCCAGGCAGAAATACCAGTGAGAACAAACGCGGCAGTCAGCAACGGAAATCGGAACATACTAGTCGGCAGGCGCAAAGCGGGCGCAGAACTCCATCGGTCCAGCATACTCCGCTTGCATACAAGTGTCCGAAAGTTACGGATTCGGGCCGAAGCCACCGCTTTTCTATGACGGTAGCGGTAAGTACCTGGTGATTTTCGGAAAAAATCCGGCTACCGAATAGTAGCGCGAGTGGAAAGCCGAGACGGTCTACGGGTTTTTCCCGTTTTTTGCGCCGCAACCTTCCCTCCACTTGCTGTCCGCTATGCTTGCCATTGGTATTATTCCCGCCCGCTTTGCCTCCACCCGCCTACCTGGCAAACCGCTCGTGGACTTAGGCGGCCAGTCGATGATTGAGCGAGTGGTGCGCCAGGCCCAGCAGTCCAGCCTGAGCCGGGTGGTGGTGGCCACCGACGACCAGCGCATTCTGGAGCATGTGCGCGGCTTCGGGGGCGAGGCAGTGCTGACCAACCCCGACCACCCCAGCGGCACTGACCGGGTGCGTGACGCCTACGAGCAGTTGGGTGTGCAAGCTGATTGCATCATCAACATCCAGGGCGACGAGCCGTTCATCCACCCCGCGCAGATTGATGCGCTGGTGCAGCTATTCGCCGTGCCCGAGCCGCCTCAGCTGGCTACGCTGGTGAAGCCAGTGGTGAGCGAGGAAGAGCTGTTCAGCCCCCACCTGCCCAAGGTGGTGCTGAACGCCCGGGCCGAGGCGCTCTACTTCAGCCGCCACCCCCTGCCCTACCAGCGCCAGCACCCCGAGTCCGAATGGCTGCAGCACCACCGCTACCTGCGCCACATCGGCCTCTACGCCTACCGCCCCGACGTGCTCCACGAAATCACCCAGCTCCCCCCCTCGCCGCTAGAACTGGCCGAGAGCCTGGAGCAGCTGCGGTGGCTGGAAGCCGGCTACCGCATCCAAACGGCCGAAACTGAGCTGGAAACCATCGGCATCGACACCCCGGAGGATGTGGAGCGGGCGCTGCGGTTTCTGGGTAGCACGCCTCCCTCATAACGCCCTGGCCACTGGCTACGCCTGCTCTACCGGGGCCGGGTGGCCGGCGGCCCGGGCCGTTACATGTTGCTCCGAGGTATCGTGCTTCTCCTCCTTCATTTCCCGGGACAGGAAGAAGTTCAGGGCCGTACGAATCACGGCAATGGCTCCTAGCTTGCCAATCTGCTCCCAGCTGGGCGCTATGGCCGTCGACAGGATATCGGCCCCGAGCTGGAATTCCAGGGCCAGGGCCAGGTAGCGGGCCAGCGTCAGGCGAATGGCGGTGAAGTCGGCGGTTTGGCGGCGTAGCAACGCTTGCAGAAATAGCCAGCCCGCGCCCAGAATGCCCAGCGCAATAATGCAGGCCCCAATGGTTTCTACGCCCAGCTTCAGCCATTGTACCGCTTCGATGACGCCGTTTTCGGCCAGAGCGTGAAAGGAAGTTTCGGTGGTAGGCATGGGCTAATGTGCAGAGGAGGATGTGGAAGAAACCGAAAGCCGGCGCAGCCGAAGCACCGAGCCCTGCTGCACCAAGAGCAGCACCACCACCAGCCCCACGGCCAAGCCGAACAGCAACAAGTTACCCTCCCCGCTACCCGCCCGGAACGCAAAATTAAGCGCCGTAGCCACGGCGGGCGGGTGCATGGCGTCCAGGGTTATCATCACCAGAATAACGGCTACCAGGGCCAGGGCTGCCCCAGTATAGCTGGGCCCCAGCAGCGCATGACAGCCGTAACCCAGCACTGCCGCACCCAGTTGACTAATAAGCAAGGTGCGCGTACTGTTGGCCCGGTGCCCGGGGTCGAGGTAGATGAGAAAGGCGCTGGAAGCCAGGGAAGCGAACAGCAGGCGCTGGTTGCTAAGGGTTTCCAGCAGCCAGAGCATGAGCAGAATCATGACGGTGGGCAGCAGGGCCAAGAGCAGCTCGGCCCGGGCGGGCAAACGAGGGCGGCCGCCCGGCACCAGGGAGGTAGGCGTAGGCATGCCGTAGCATACGGCAAAGCAGTGGCCGGGATGCTAGGCCGCGTGGACAGGAAACAACCAGGCCATCATCTTTACTGTCCACCTACCCCAACCCCAGCTCACCGGCCCGGTTACCCTCCTTGCGTAAGCCAAACGGGCCGACGCCTGCCCGATTTTGGCAGCCGTCGGCCCGTTATGTACAGTTGCGGAATCTGGGGATTATTTGCCGGTTTCTACTATGCTGATGGCGTAACCGCCGCCGGGGGCGCAGAGCTGGCTCAGCTTGGTTTTGCTGGTTACTGCCTGCTTGCGGATCTGGTAGGCCTGAGGGTTCTTCTCGTAGTGGGCGTTTTTAGCGTCGGCGTAGATGGTGGCCGTGTACTTTTTGCCGGGTTCCAGGAAGCTGAGGTCGATGTTGGAGGTGCGGCCGTTTTCGTCGCAGGTGCTGCCCACGAACCAGCTGCTCTTGCCTTTGGCCTTGCGGGCGAAGGTGATGTAGTCGCCGGGTTCGGCTTCCAGCACTTTGGTATCATCCCAATCTACGGCCACGTCCTTGATGAACTGGAAGGCGTCGAGGTGCTTGTTGTAGGTTTCGGGCAGGTCGGCGGCCATTTGCAGGGGGCTGTACATGGTTACGTACAGGGCCAACTGCCGGGCCAGGGTACTGTGCACGAAGGAGTTATTCTGCGGATTGTAGGCACTCACCTTGGTCTGGAAGATGCCGGGCGTGTAGTCCATGGGGCCGCCGATGAGGCGGGTGAAGGGCAGAATGGTGGTGTGGTCGGCGTTGTTGCCCCCGAACGACTCGTACTCGGTGCCGCGGGCGGCCTCGTTGCCGATAAGGTTGGGGAAGGTGCGGGCCAGGCCAGTGGGACGCACGGCTTCGTGGCCGTTCACCATAATCTTGTGCTCAGCCGCCTTTTCCAGCACAAACTGGTAGTGGTTGTTCACCCACTGGTCGTAGTGGTGGTGGCCCAGGGGCACGATGTCGCCTACGTAGCCGGTTTTCACGGCGTTGTAACCGTACTTGTTCATGAACTGAAAAGCAGAGTCCAGGTGCCGCTCGTAGTTGCGCACCGAGCCCGAGGTTTCGTGGTGCATGATGATTTTCACGCCCTTGGAAGCAGAGTAGCGGTTCAACTCAGCCACGTCGAAATCCGGGTAGGGCGTTACGAAGTCGAACACGTAGTCCTTGTGCTTGCCAAACCAGTCTTCCCAGCCGGTGTTCCAGCCTTCCACCAGCACCGCATCAAAGCCGTGCTTGGCCGCAAAGTCGATGTACTCCTTCACGTGGGCCGTGTTGGCGCCGTGGGTGCCGTTGGGTTTCACCGTTTTGTAGTCGATGGAGTCGAGCTTGATGTTGTCCTGGTTGGTATATGACCACGTGCTTTTGCCCGTAATCATTTCCCACCACACGCCCACGTACTTCACCGGCTTAATCCAGGATACATCCTTGAACTTGGTGGGCTCGTTGAGATTCAGCACCAGCTTGGAGAGCAGAATGTCGCCGGCTTTGTCGCTCACAATCACCGTGCGCCAGGGCGAGTTGGCAGGCGTCTGAATCAGACCTTTGTCGCCCACGGCATCGGGCGTCAGGTGGCTTTCCAGCACCATGTTCTTATCGTCCAGCTCCAGGTGCATGCAGCTGTAGTCGATGAGGGCGGCTTCATGGATATTGATGTACAGGCCGTCCTGGCTTTTGAGCATCAAGGGCGTTTGCACGCCGGTGGCCGAAAAGGGCGTTTGGGAAGCGTTGGGTGTGGTGGCGGCCTTCATCAGCCCGCGCACTTCCGAGAGCTTGGACGTGACGGTGCTGTACTCCTGGGTGTCGTAGTCGCCGGGCAGCCAGAAGGCTTTATGGTCGCCGGCCAGGGCAAATTGGGTGCGTTCTTCCTTAATGGTGAAGTAATCCAGCTTGGACTGGCGCGGGAACTCGTAGCGGAAGCCCAGGCCGTCATCAAACACCCGGAACCGCACGCGCAGGGTGCGCTGGGTAGCGGCCTGGGTAAGCGTCACGGCCAGCTCATTGTAGTGGTTACGAATGGTTTTCGATTCGCCCCACACTGGCGTCCAGGTTTCGTCGAAGGAACGGGTTTGCTTGTCGGTTTGGGTGAAGCCGGTTTGCAGACTGGTGGTATTTTTCAGTTCCAAACCCAGCTTGCTGGGTTTGATAACCGGCCGGCCCTTGTAGGTAAGCGAGTAAGTAGGTATGCCACCCTGCACATCAAAATTGAGGGTGAGTTGCCCGTTGGGCGACTTCACTTCCTCGGCGCGGCCAACCTGCGCCAGCACGCTAAAGCACAGCAGCAGGAGCGCCGCGCGCCACCCAGCGTAACGCGCCGGGATACCAAATAAATTCATACGGAGTAGGTGGGAAAAGTGAACGGGGTAAGACGGACTACACGCGCAGCCCGGTACACGGGTTTGAGCAGGCAAGTTGCCCGCTTCTGGCCAGAACGGCTAGGCGGCCGTTAGCCACTTCCGCCGCCCTGTTGACCAATTACGCCGCGGCCCAGCGGCGGGCAACGCAACAAGCCACCAGAAACTCTACCCTTTTTACGTTTGCGTGCCTCCGCGGGGGCACTGGCCGCAGCCGGGAACAACTCATAGGAGTACGTGCTGATCTGAACGGGTTTACCGTCGGCATCCTGCTGCTCAACCCGCACGGGCAGGCCCACGGCACCCCAGGTCAGCACCACGCGGCCCGACAGGTCGCCGGCTGGCTCATATATTTCTCTCTGCCGATACAGCAGGATTTCCAGCAGCTGTCCGGCCGCGTTGTAGCGGTAGCGCCGCAGGCCGCCTTGGTAGGTACTCCAGGTTTCGGCTACCTGGCCTAGCTTGTTGTAGCGGGTGCTCTTGCTGGGCCGAAACTGTCCCGGAATGCGGCCTTTGAGCACCAATTGAAGCAAGCCGCCCCCGTACAAAAACTGCTGATAACCGCCCGGCAGCGGTAGTTCCTGGGCCATGCGCTGCTCCAGCCATTCCTCCATGCCCTGCTCAAAATCAACGCTGCCGCTTTCAATTTCGCGTTTCTGGGCGTCGTAGCGGTTGTAGTAGGATTTTACTTCGGCCAGGTAGTTCGGGCCTTCGGGGTTGTACTTGGGGTGGCGGTACTTGAGAAAGTCATAGCGCAACGTGCGGCCGTTGTCCTGCAGAAAGGTGCGAGTCACGTGCAGATTGTGGGGGCTTTCCATTTCATGCTCCCAGGTGGTATCGGCTACCTCCACCGTGCGGCGCTGGCGCAGGGTATCCACTTGTCCGGCCCGCTCGTGTAGCTCCAGCACGGGGTTGCCCAGCGCGTCGTACTCGGTGCGGGTGCGCGACTGGTCCTGGTCGGGGTCCAGGGTGGTGAGGTCGGTAGTGGGGCCGGGCTGTTGGGTGTACACCAAGTGCCGCTGCCCGCTTTCATCGTAGCGGAAACCGTAAATGGTTTTGTCGTGAGCGTAGCGGTAGGCACTCATGCGGCCCTTGCTGTCGAAGGCCATTTCCTTGTACAGCCGGGGCTCGTGGTAGTAGCGCGTATCTTCCAGCAGCCAGGTCAGGCGGCGCACGTGAGCCTGGCGCACCAGCCGCTTGCCCACGCTGTCGGGCAGGTACTCGTAGATATCCTGGGCCTGCACCGCTGGGGCCAGCAAAGCGCTGCCCGCGAGCAGCCCAGCTAAGACAGAGATACGCTTAGCCACCGGCCTTCTTAGCTTTATAGCCTTTTTCCAGCAGCACGGCCAGCACCTTGTCGCGGAAGTCGCCTTGGATGATGATTTCGCCATCCTTGGCATTGCCGCCCACGGCGCACTTAGTTTTGAGCAGTTTGCCTAAGGTTTGCAGGTCGGCATCCTGCCCCACAAAGCCGGTAACAAGCGTCACCTGTTTGCCCCCGCGCGACTTTTTATCCAGCTGCACGCGCAGGTTTTGCTGCTGGGGTGGCAGGGTGGCAGCGGTTTCGTCGCCGGTTTCCTGGTATTCAAAATCGGGGTTGGTGGAGTACACCACGCCTTCCCGGCGGTTCTTATCGACTTTCATGGGGCGCAAGTTGTGAAGTTGTGAAAGGTGAAATTGTGGAATTGTTGCCTAACTGCCATTACAGGGTCGTTTTTACGACTTCCTTTTTCACACCCTCGGTCTTCACCATTTCACTTTTGTCAAACGGCCACCTCCAGGGCCAGGGGCTCAAGTTCTACTTCAAACTCGGTAGCGTCGGCCACGTAGTCGCCATCAACGTGAAAGCCGAGGGGCTGGGCGGCGCGCACCCGGATACGGCGGCTGGTGTGGTAGGCGGCTCCGCCCGAGGTGGGCAGCGTGCCCAGAGCCAGCCCTACTCCTACCCGCACAGCCCGTAGCATGGGCAGCGCATCAATCAGGCACACATCCAGCAGGCCATCCTGAATATCGGCGCGGGGGGCAATGTAGGCGTTATTGCCGTACTGGGCGGCGTTGGCGAAGGCCAGCACGTAGCAGTGCGTATCCAGCAGCACTTGGTTTTCCAGCTCCATCTGCACGGGCGTGGGGCGGTAGCGGCGGTATTCGCGCAGAGCCACCTTCACGTAGGTGCTGAGCCCGCGCGTACCCGCCTGGGCAAACAGCTTGCTCACGTGCGCGTCAAACCCCAGCCCGGCCGTACAGAAAAACCAGCGCCCGTTAATCTGGCCCGCATCGATCCGCTGAAAGGTGGGCTGACAAGCCCGGCGCACGGCCCCCGGCAAATCCAGCGGAATGTGCAGGTGGCGGGCCAGCCCGTTGCCCGAGCCCCGGGGTACAATGCCCAGAGCTGCCGCCGTGCCCAGCAGGCCCCGGGCCACTTCGTTCACGGTACCATCACCGCCCACGGCCACTACCACCCGGCAGCCCTCGGCCGCCGCCTGCCGGGCCAGCTCCGTAGCATGGCCGGCGCGCTGGGTCAGCTGAATTTCGAAATTGGCCCCGGCGGCCGTGGCGTAGCGCGTGAGCAGCGCCGGCACATCCTGGGTGCGGTTGGTGCCGGAAGTAGGATTGAGGATAAAGCAGATGCGCACGAGCGGGAGAGTAGGGAAATAGTGAGTTGAGCACCCAGACTTTTCTCTCTTGATTTGGAAAGAGAGGTCCGTATTACAGTTCAAAATAAAGCCGCCTGCCCGGTTTCCCGAACAGGCGGCTTCTCAATAACGCAAAACCCGGAGGCTTAGCCGTTCATTTTCTCCCCCAGCTTCTGGATGAGGTCGGCGGTGCGGGTGCTATAGCCGGTTTCGTTGTCGTACCAGCCTACTACTTTCACTAACGAGCCGTTGGCCGAAGTCAGCTCCGAATCGAAGATGCACGAGTGGGGGTTGCCCACGATGTCGATGCTCACGATGGGGTCGGTGGTGTACTCCAGGATGCCTTTCAGCGGGCCCTCAGCGGCAGCCTTCACGGCGGCGTTGATTTCCTCCTTGGTTACTTCCCGCTTCAAAATTACGGTCAGGTCCGTCGTCGAGCCATCTGGAATAGGCACGCGCATGGCAATACCATCCAGTTTGCCCTTCAGCTGAGGCAGTACCAGGCCAACGGCTTTGGCAGCACCCGTGCTAGTCGGGATGATGCTGTAAGCGGCGGCGCGGGCGCGGCGCAGGTCTTTGTGGGGTGCGTCCTGCAGGTTCTGGTCGGAAGTGTAGGCGTGCACCGTGGTGATGTAGCCTTTCTCGATGCCAAAAGCATCATCCAACACTTTGGCCATGGGAGCCAGGCAGTTGGTGGTGCACGAAGCGTTGGAGAGGATGGTTTCCTCACCCGTCAGGATGTCTTCGTTCACGCCCAGTACTACCGTGGGGATGTTGCCGGTAGCGGGAGCCGAAATAACCACTTTCTTGGCACCAGCGGTGAGGTGCTGACCAGCGCCCGCCTCGTCCACGAAGCGGCCGGTCGATTCCAGCACTACGTCAACGCCCATGTCGCCCCAGGGCAGCAGCTTGGGGTCACGCTCAGCCAGGGCAGCAATGCGCTTGCCGTTTACGGTCAGGCTTTCCTCGTCGTAGGCTACGGTGCCGTCGAAGCGGCCGTGTACGGAGTCGTACTTCAGCAGGTGCGCCAGCGTTTTGTTGTCGGTCAGGTCGTTGATGGCCACGACTTCTACGTTCTCGCGCTGGAGCAGCGCCTTGAACGTGAGCCGGCCGATGCGGCCGAAGCCGTTGATGGCAACTTTGATTTTAGCCATAGTGGATTGGGGAAATGGGAGGTTTATCGGTCCGGGAGGGCCGGGTGAAAACGCGGAGCGAAGGTAACGGGCTGGGGGTACTTCGCCAAATCAAACCACAACTCCCTGTCGTAGCCAGGCCTTTTGGCCGATCCTTTCGCCCCTTCCCTGCCGCCGGCTTTCGGAAAGGCAAAAAATTTTTGCCTGAAAATCAGCTTACTTACCCGAAACGAGGATTCTTTTTCAAAACCAGGTATTGCGCCGAATGTTCGGCTGTCTATCTTTGCATCACCAAAACGGAACACGCTCCGGGTTTGGATAGCTGGTCCGTTCGTCTAGGGGTTAGGACAGTAGATTTTCATTCTACCAACAGGGGTTCGATTCCCCTACGGACTACTAAAGCCTTCTGCTCTACAGCAGAAGGCTTTTTTGTTGCCCTGGAGACTTGTTCTGGAGTTGGGCGGCGCATGGGCAGGGCGGGCGCAACCGCTGGCAGGGGTTCTGCGTCTGCTAGCCTACTATGCGTTATTCCTCCGCTTTGCCGGGCGGCCTGCTGGCTCTGGCCCTGCTGGGCTCCTGCCAGACGCCCAAACCTGCCACCTCCGTGCAAACTCCCTCCGTTCCGGGCCAGCCGCAGCCAGCCGAAATGCCGCTTATCTGGAAAAATGAGGCTTTTGCCCTCTACGCCGACCGGGTGGAGCAGGGCCCGCATATGGCCCGGGCCGTGTCGCGCACGGAGCTGACGTCTAATTACCAAAGCCCGGCCAACGCTTATCAGGACCCGCGCATTAGCTTTAAATTCAGCCTCAACGGCCAGGATAACGAAATGGCACCTGGCCAAGACCACAGCCTAGTGGCTCTGCCCAAAGCAGGCAGCACGGCGGCTGAAACGCCGGTGCTCACGTTCGGGCAGCAGTTTGTAGACAAGACGGCAGTACCCATTAACACCTACCTGGTCCCTAACACGCCGCTGAAAATTCGGCTGGACATGCGGCCGGTGCTGGCGGCGTTCAAAAAGCAGGGCTACTACACCACGTATAAAGGCGACAAGCTATACGCCCAAGACTTTAAAGGCGTGTTCGTGGCCGGCAACACGGCCCCGCTGAGCTGGGACTTTGCCAACCTCAGCAACCAGCCGGGCGCGGAGTTGAAAGACCCCGACGGCAACGGCATTTACGAGGTAACGCTGGTATTGAACCAGCCCGCCGCGGCCAAAACCACGGCCGGCCGCTGGCAGCAAAGCCTCAATACTGCCGACTTTCCGCAGTACCACTCCAGCTACCCGCTCACCGATGCCCTGTATAACCTGGCCCTGGAGGAGGCCCGCCGCGCCGTGGAGCCCGACAGCACCTTCCGCACGGGCCAGGAGTGGGCCGGTGTATGGACGCGCGACATCAGCTACAGCATCATTCTGGCTCAGGCTACGCTGCAGCCCCGAGTGGCCATGAACAGCCTGCTGCGCAAGGTATCAAAGCAGGGCCGCATCATTCAGGACACTGGCACGGGTGGGGCCTACCCCTGCTCCACCGACCGGATGATCTGGGCCGTGGCCGCCTGGGAAATCTACCTGGTAACTGGTGACCGGGAATGGCTGGCGAAGGTGTACCCTATCATTAAAAGCTCGATTGAAGACGATTTGCAAAACGCATACGATGCCCAAACCGGCCTAGTGCGCGGCGAATCGTCGTTTCTGGACTGGCGGGAGCAGACGTATCCGCGCTGGATGCAGCCGGTGGATATCTACCAGAGCGAGGACCTGGGCACCAACGCCGTGCATTTTCAGGCCAACCAGGTGCTGACTTTAATGGCCGAGCAGCTGGGTGAGGCCGCCGTAGCCCGGCAAGCCCGGCAGCAGGCGGAACGTATCCGGGCGGGCATCAACCAACACCTCTGGCAGCCGGACAAAGGCTACTATGGGCAGTTTTTGTACGGGCGCAACTTCCTCAGTCGCTCGCCTAAAGCCGAAGCCCTGGGCGAGGCCCTGAGCGTACTCTACGGCGTGGCTGATGAGGCGCGCACCAAGCAGGTGGTAGCCCGCACGCCTACTACCGCTTTCGGCATTCCCTGCATCTACCCCCAGATTCCTGGTATTCCGCCCTACCACAACAACGCGGTGTGGCCCTTCGTGCAGAGCTTCTGGACGCTGGCGGCCGCCAAAGCCGGGAACGAACAGGCCGTATTGGAAAGTATGGCGGCAGTGTACCGGCCGGCGGCGCTGTTCCTGACTAATAAGGAGAACTTCGTGGCCGAAAACGGCGACTTTGCCGGCACCCAGATCAACAGCAGCAACATGCTCTGGAGCCTTTCGGGCAGTTTGGGGCTGGTGTACAAAGTGTTGTTCGGGATGAGCTTCGAGCCGGAAGGCCTGGTATTCCGGCCCTTCGTGCCTCAGGCGCTGCAAGGGCGCCGGGACCTCACCGGCTTCCGGTACCGGGCGGCAGTGCTGGATATTGAGCTCCAAGGCTTTGGCAACGTAATCAACACCATTACCCTTGATGGCCAGCCGTTGCCCGCGGCCCGGGTGCCGGCCACGCTTACTGGTCGCCATACGGTGCGCATCAGCCTGAAAAACCAGCTACCAGCGGCAGCGCCCACCAACCACGTAGCCAACCAGTTTGCCCCCGAAACGCCCGTTGTACGCTACGCCGCCGGGCGCCTCAGTTGGGGTACGGTGGCCGGCGCCACTGGCTACCAGGTGCTGCGCAACGGCCAGTTTGCGGCCCGTACCACCGAAACCAGCGTTGCCCTGACGCCCGCCACCTACGCCGAGTACCAGGTGCTGGCTATAAACGGACAGGGCCTAGAATCATTTGCCAGTGAGCCCCTGCCGGTAGCCGCCAAGCCAGCCCAGTTGGTGCAATTGGAAACCGTAGCTGCCCGGTCTACCCGCCCGGCTACAGGCTTTAGTGGCCGGGGTTTCGTCGAAGTCAGCAAAACGGTGAACACCCGTCTGAGCATCCGCGTCACGGCACCCGAAACCGGCCTTTACGCCCTGGATTTTCGCTACGCCAATGGCAACGGCCCCATCAACACCAATAACCGCTGCGCCATCCGGACGCTCCGGCTGGGTGAGCGGCAGCTGGGTACTGTGGTGTTGCCCCAACGCGGGGTGGATGAGTGGTCGAACTGGGGCTTCTCTAACCCGGTGCTGGTCCAGCTCACCAAAGGCACGCACCCACTCACGCTAACAGTTGAGCCAGCGAATGAGAATATGCACGGGGAAGTAAACCAGGCCATGCTCGACTACCTGCGGGTTACGCGGGTGCAGTAGTGAGCACACAGGCCGGCTCGGCATGTTGAGTAGGCCGAAACAGCTCCCGGTTTTGTTGGGATAGTACACCAGACGGGGCGAGGAAGATACTTTGGTCTACTTAGTATGATATCCTGATTTCGCCTGTTATACCATGCTACCCTACTTGCGCCTACCTTGCGGCCATGCATCCGCTTCGTACCTATATTCAACGATTTGTATCCCTGACTGATGCCGAGTGGGCACCGCTGGCGGCTGGGCTGGTTTCGCGGCAGTTGCGGCGGAAGGAGGATTTTGTAACGCAGGGGCGGCTGGCTCCGGAGTTGGCTATGGTGGTTTCGGGCGCCTGCCGGCTGTTGTATACTCGGCCGGATGGCGAGGAGCGCACCACGTATTTTTTCTTCGACAACCACCTGATGGGCAGCTACCAGAGTTGCCTGACGGGCCAGCCCAGCCAGTTCAGTATTCAGGCCTTGGCTCCTACTGAGCTGCTCACGTTTCCGTATGCGTTGCTGCGCCAACTATTCGATCAGCACCCGGTGTACGAGCGGTTTGGGCGGCAGCTGGCCGAGTACCTCTTGCTGGGAACCGATGCCCGCCTAGCAGAACTACTGTTGCTGAGCCCCGAGCAACGCTACCAAGCGCTATTGCACAGCCACAAAACCAAGATTCTGGAGCGCATACCGCAGCAGTACATTGCCTCCTACCTAGGCATAACGCCGGTTTCCCTTAGCCGCATACGGGCGCGGCTACAGGCCGATGATGAAGCTGCGCTTAGCGGTACCTGAGCCGCAGCTTGATGCTTTACCAGTGCTGGCTCTGCTGTTGTCTGGCGCGGTTGGGGCCACTCAGCGGGCGGAGGCAAGTGCGCCTCTCTGCATCAGTTCAGAGAACTAACAGTTCCCCAGCCAAAGCTCCATTTCTTAGCTTTTGTTAACGAATCCGGAACTACCTGGGCCTGACCTTTGGGACGTTGTTTTACTTCACCCCGAAGCTCATGAAAACCGTCCTCAAACTCGAAGAGTTGGCCCAACTGCTGGTAGCTACCCTGATATTTGCGCAACTGCCCTATGCTTGGTGGTGGCTCCCCGCCCTGTTCCTTGCTCCCGATTTGAGCATGCTAGGCTACCTGGCCGGCCCCCGGATGGGCGCATTTTGCTACAACCTGCTGCACCATAAAGCACTGGCTCTGCTGGCGGGGCTGGCCGGCTGGCTGCTGGGGCAGCCGCTGCTGCTGTTGGCTGGTACGGTGCTGCTATTTCACGCCGCCTTCGACCGCCTGCTGGGCTACGGGCTAAAGCATAGCACCGGCTTTCAGTACACGCATCTGGGCCACGTTGGCCGGCAGCCGGCGGGTGCCTGATGCCGAGGCTGCACCTGGGCAGTACGGTTGTGCTTAACCACTTACGGGGCGCGCGTGGTAACAGAAACCGGGAAAGAAAATAATGGCCACCGTCGGCTTCCGCCCGTAAGCTTGTGGGTTCACCAACCTGCTCTGACTTATGTCGCGCACCATTATTGTCTCGAATCGTCTTCCTACTAAAATCCTGCGTACGGATAACAGCCTCACCTTTCAGCCCAGCGAAGGAGGGCTGGCGACGGGCTTGGGGTCTATTTACCAGGCTGATGGCAATGTGTGGGTAGGCTGGCCGGGACTGTTTGTGGAAGATGCGGCCGAGGAGGAGTACGTGTGCGAGCAGCTGCGCCAGGATAGCATGGTGCCGGTATTCCTGACGGAGGCCGAAATCCGGGACTTTTACGAGGGTTTCAGCAACTCCACTCTGTGGCCCACTTTCCACTACTTTACCCAGTACGCCACCTACGAGCAAGCGCATTGGGAAGCCTACGTGGCCGTGAATGAGAAATTTTGCCGGGCCGTACTGGAGCTGGCCGGGCCCGAAGACACGATTTGGGTGCATGATTATCAGCTGCTGCTGCTGCCCGCCATGCTCCGCCAGGCCCGGCCCGAGGCTACCATCGGCTTTTTCCTGCACATCCCCTTCCCCAGTTATGAGCTGATTCGGGTACTGCCCTGGCGCAAAGAGCTGCTGCAGGGTATGCTGGGAGCCGATTTGCTGGGTTTTCACACCTTCGGCTACATGCGCCACTTCCTCAGTGCCGTGTCGCAGCTGCTGGGCTTCTCCTCCCAGAATGGGCAGATAGAAACCGGCTCCCGTACCGTGCTAGTCGATGCCTTCCCCATGGGCATCGACTACGAACGGTACGAGCAGGCGGCGGCTTCTGAGGTGGCCATCCGGCACGAGGCCACCTACCGCGAGGCCCTACGGGAAGTGCGCGTTATTCTGTCCATCGACCGGCTCGACTATTCCAAGGGCATTGCCCAGCGCCTGCGGGCCTTTGAGCTGCTGCTCCAGCGTTACCCTGAGTGGCGGGAGCAGGTGAGCCTGATTATGGTGGTAGTACCTTCCCGCGACCAGGTAGCCCAGTATGCCAGCTTGAAGGAGGAAATTGACGAGCTGGTGGGCCGCATCAATGCCCAGTACCGCACCATCAGCTGGACGCCCATCCACTACTTCTACCGCTCCTTCCCCCTGGAGGAGCTGGCCTCGTTGTATCGCCTGGCCGAAGTGGCCTTGGTAACGCCCATGCGCGACGGCATGAACCTGGTAGCCAAGGAGTTTGTAGCCAGCAAAGCCAACCAAAAAGGTGTGCTGATTCTGAGTGAGCGGGCCGGCGCCGCGCGGGAGCTGTCCGATGCGCTGATCATCAACCCCACCAATACGGGGGAGCTGGCCGAAGCCATGCATGATGCCCTGGTGATGCCCGAAGAAGACCAGATACAGCGCATGGGGGCCATGCAGGCGTTGGTGCGCCAGTACAACGTGTTTGCCTGGACCAAGCTGTTTATGAACCGCTTGGCCTACAGCAAAATCAAGCAACACACCCTGGACACCGAAACCATGAAGCCGGCCCTCACGGAGCAGCTCCGGGCCGAATATCACGCCGCGGAAACCCGCTTGCTGCTGCTGGACTACGATGGCACCCTAGCGCCCTTCAACGCTAACCCCCAGCGCGCCCGCCCCGACCAGGAACTGCTGCTGCTGCTGCGTGCCCTCACCGACGTACCCCAAAACCGCGTGGTCATTATCAGTGGCCGCGACCGGGCTACGCTGCAGGAGTGGCTGGGCCATTTGCCCGTTGATTTCATTGCCGAGCACGGCGTGTGGCTCCGAGCTGCCGGCGAGGAGTGGCAGCTGTTCCAGACGCTCAGCAACGAGTGGAAGCGGGAAATCCGGCCGATTCTGGAGCTGTACGTGGCCCGGACTGCTGGCTCTTTCATCGAGGATAAAGAATATTCCCTGGTGTGGCACTACCGCCGGGCCGATACCGAGCTGGGCACCGTGCGGGCCCGTGACATGCTCAACCACCTCACCTTCATGACGTCGAACTCTGATTTGCAGGTAATGGAGGGCAACAAGGTGATTGAAATCAAAACGGCCGGCCTCAACAAAGGCACGGCGGCGGCCCGGTGGCTGGCTACCTACCAGCCCGGCTTTACCCTGGCCATCGGCGACGACCGTACCGACGAGGATACCTTCCGGGCCATGCCTCCCGAAGCGTACACCATTAAAGTGGGCACGGTGGCCCGCTCCCTGGCCCGCTACCACGTGGCCTCTACCACCGAGGTTCGCCAGCTGCTGCGGAGCCTGCTCTAGGATAGACGGCATCTGAAACCCTCGTATCACACAAAAGCCCCTGACGCCGTGCTGGCATCAGGGGCTTTTATGTGGGGCTGTTTGCAGAACAGTAGCGCGAACTTTGTAGTTCGCGTCCCCGCGCCGTCCGCACGCTTCAGGCGGCGCGAAGGCGCGAACTACAAAGTTTGCGCTACTGCTTATTCACGGATTGCTGCGGCCTCACCTCGCCATGACAGGTTCTCTACAAAAGCAGCTACTTACACGAAGTTGGGCTGGGCTAACTTCTGGGCAATGCGGTAGGCCGCGTTGACGAGGCCGACGTGGCTGTAGGCCTGCGGAAAGTTGCCCCACTGCGAGCCGGTTTTGGCATCCACGTCCTCGGAAAGCAAGCCCAGGTGGTTGGTGTAGGTAGTCAGCTTCTCAAACTCCCGGATGGCCTCCTCCACCCGGCCCACGCTGGCCAGGGCCTCCACGTACCAGAAGGAACAGATCAGGAAGGTGGTTTCGGGCGTGCCGAAGTCGTCGGCGTGGCGGTAGCGGTAGAACAGGCCCTCGGGGGTTTTCAGCGCTTTTTCCAATGCTTGCAGGTGCTTGTGAGTCCGCTCCGAAGTGGGGTCCAGGTAGCCCATCAGAATCAACTGCAGGCCGCTGGCGTCAAGGTGGGGCGAGCCGATGGCATTGGTGTAGGCCCCTAGCTCGGGGTTGTAGCACTGCTCAATGTGGTCGGCGGCCACCTGCATCAGTCGCTCAGCCCGGGCTTCCATGGCGGTGTTACCCGTTGCCCGCGCCACCTTATGGGCCGCGAGGCTGCCGGCCCAATGAAACAGGTAGGTGTAGCAGTGCTTCTGGGCCAGGTTGCGGAACTCCCAGAGGCCGGCATCGGGCTGATCCATAGTCTGCTCGATGAGGGCCAGCGTGTCGTACACCAGCTTTTCCGGGGCCAGACGTTCGGGGTCGAGGAAACGGCAGTCCACGTACAGGGGCAGCAGCGCCACCAGCACCTGGCCGTACACGTCGTTCTGGATGTGGGTGTAGGCGTCGTTGCCAATACGGACCGGCTGGTTGCCCCGGTACCCGGCCAAGGGCAACTCCTGCTCCACCAGCTTCGACTGCCCACTAATGCCGTACAGCGGCTGATACCGGCCCTGCACCTTGGTCGAAATATTCACGATGTAGTGGAAATACCGCTCCATTTCCTCGAAGTGCCCAATGTTATTAAAGGCGGTGAGGATGTAATAGGTGTCGCGCATCCAGCAGTAGCGGTAGTCCCAGTTGCGGGTGCTGCCGGGGGCCTCGGGCAGGCTGGTGGTAGTGGCGGCAATAATGGCCCCGGTGTCCTCGTACTGGTGCATTTTCAGGGCCAGGGCGGAGCGGAGCACCTGGCTTTGCTGGAAGCTGCCAATGCTGGTACTTTTCACCCAGGTGCGCCAGTACTCCACCGTGGCCCGCAGAAACCGCTCGGCAGTGCTTTCCAGCGGAGCCTCCAACGGAGCGCCGTAGGTCATCACCAGGTATTTCGGCTCATTGAGTACAAAGTCTTCCTCTTCCAGCACATACGTGAGCGGAATGTTGGTAGTCAGGCGGATTTCCTCTTCCAGCCCCAGAAATGCAATGTGGTTGGAGCTGCGGCGGCGCGTGAGTTCCAGCTCACCGTACTTGCCCACCGGCCGGCACGCCACCCGAATGCGGGGCATTCCCTCCAGGGGCTCCACCTTCCGAATAAACATCAGCGGCTTATAGTACCGGTCATACTGCGGGAAGCGGGGCGCAAAATCGGTTACTCGGTAGCGGCCATCGGTGGTGGTAATGTCGGTTTGCAGTACGTTGGTGTTGGAGAGGTAGGTTTGGTTGGAGGTGAACTGCTGCGTGGGGTCGGCGGGCCGGATGCTGTACTCACCGCCCTTCTCCTCATCCAGCAGAGAGCCAAATACGAAGCTACTATCGAAGCGGGGCCAGCACAGCCAGCGCACGGCCGTATCAGTCCCAATTAACCCCAGGAAAGCACAGTTGCCAATCAGGCCGAAATCATAGGTATGTTTTATCATGCAGGCGAAGAATTGGCCCGGCAAACCGGAGGCACGGGCACAGTGTGGAAGGTGGTAGTACCCTGCCCAGGCCCTGCAGGTTGTGTTAGCCGCGTATTCGTGGGGTGCGTATGCAGATGCTATACCACCCGCAGCGGGTGGTTTCGTCTTGCGCTTGTCCTTTTATCTGCCTGGTTTTGCCTACAGCCCGCTCCGCCTCACCGACCACCGAAAAGCGCAGCAGCCGCGCGCCACTGTACATCACCCTGGTTTTGCTAGCGGCACTGGCTGGCTGCTGGTTTGGCTGGCCTGCCTTCCAGGACCAGGCCCGCGAAGCCTGGGAGGTGTTGAAATCGGGGGAGCAGCCGCGCATTGCCGCCTGGATGCGGCAGTTTGGCTATTGGGGGCCGGCGGTGTTGGTACTGGCCATGGTGGTGCAGATGTTCCTGTTCGTGGTGAACGTGGTGCTGCTGATTCTGGTAGCCATCCTGGCCTACGGGCCGTGGTGGGGCTCTTTGCTGGCTTTGGCGGGCGTGGTAGCGGCCTCTTCGGTGGGCTACGCGCTGGGCCGGGCCCTGGGAGAGTCATTTATTCAGAAGCTGCTGGGCCGCAAAACCGAGCAGAATGTGCTGGACGTAGTGGACCGCTACGGCGTGTGGGCCATTATCATAGCCCGCCTCTCCCCCGCCCTCTCCGATGATGCCATCAGCTTTGTGGCGGGGCTGGCACGCATGGGCTACTGGAAGTTTATGGCCGCTACCGTAGCCGGCGTAGTGCCCCTCATTGCCCTGCTGGCCTACCTGGGCGAGGACAGTGAGCGACTGAAAACCGGCCTGCTTTGGGTAACGGGCGTGAGCGTACTGCTGTTCGGGGCCTACGTCTGGTGGGACCGAAATCGGACCAAGCAAAAATAATCGTGTTGATTCTGCGGTATTTAGCCGACTTCAACAAATATTTTCAACCCACCTTCTTGCATTCAGCCAGAAACATTCTACTTTTGCATCACCAAAACGGAACACGCTCCGGGTTTGGATAGCTGGTCCGTTCGTCTAGGGGTTAGGACAGTAGATTTTCATTCTACCAACAGGGGTTCGATTCCCCTACGGACTACACTAAGCCTTCTGCTGTACAGCAGAAGGCTTTTTTCTTGCCTTTCAGGGTATGCTGCACCATGAGTGATTGGTAAAAAAACCAGGCGGGGCCGTGCAACTGCCGGCTGAGCTATCCTACCTTTGTAGTGCTTTCGGTGGGTCGGAAGCGGTTTTCTGTCTACTTGCTGTGATACATTTTTCCGGACTGCGTGGGCTCCTGTGGGTGGTGCTCACGGGCCTGTTGTCGCTCTGTGCCGTTTCCGTGCGCGCCCAGCGCGCCCCTCTCCTGCGTGATATGAGCCTGCGGACTGATACCGTCCGCTACAGCCTCAGCCGCAACACGGCCCTGGTACAGGGCGAAGCGCACCTGTACTTCTATTACCGCCAGGACGATGAAACCGCCGAGCTGCTGGTGTATCCCGAAACCCCGGGCCGCCAGGGCCTACGCCTGCAACGCTCCGCCGATTTTACCCTGCTCGACTCCCTGACGCCCGTAGATGGCGGCCAGTACTTCCGGGCTAAGCTGCGCTTCAAGGACTTGAGCAGCAACAACTTCCTCAGCCTCACCTTCCGCCAGCCTTCCGATTCGGTGGGGTTTGCCCCCCGCACCCAAACCGTGAAGCTGCTACCCGTTACGCGCACCACCCTGGAGTTTCGGCCCGCCGATACGGAGCTGTTTGTGGGCGAGGAAAAGGTGTTCGACCTGAGCAGTAACAACCCCAAGAACATTCGGGTAACGACGGACTGGACGCGCGGCCAGGATATTGACTACCGCCTGGAGCAGGAAAAGGGCGTGCTGCGCCTGCACGTACTGCCCAACGCACTGGGCACCCGCCAGCTCACCCTGCGCCCCCAAACCGAGCGGCCCTTCCTCACCGACAACAACCGCCGCGTTACCTACGCGCTGCCTCCCCTGCGCCAGGAATTCACCGTGAAAGCCTCCCGTCTGCGGTTTTTGAGCGTCGATAAAAAGGAAATTACTCTGGATGAAGCCTCGCGACGCAAGGGCGTGGAGCTGATTCTGGACAACGGCCGCACCTTTGATTTGAAGCGCACTTACCGCATCGAGGACCAGGAGGAAGCGGGCGGGACGCTCATTGCCGAGCTGTTTACGCGCCAGTACCTCACCAACGACCGGGTGCTGTGCTGGCTGCGCGTGTACAACACCCACCGCCAGACGGAAAGCTACCTCTACATCAAGGAAAACGACCAGGCTAAGTATATCACCAACTTCAACATCTCGCCCAAAACCACCATTACGGCCGTGAGCGTGCGGCACCGGGGCGGCGACTGGAGCAACAGCGCCACCGTGAACCCCGGCGAAACCGTGGACGTGCGCCTGGAGGGGGAGTCGTTGTCAAGGGCGCGCTTTCACTTTGATGATGTGCGCGTGATTCCCTCCGACTCCAGCATCAAGACCGACGCGGCGGTGGTGTACCGCATTCAGGTGCCCGTCACCATTGATAAGCGCCGCATCACCATTTACAACGCCGGGCAGCCCACGGGCCAGAGCCTGGCGGTGCGGGAGTTTCAGCGGCCTCACCCCCTGGATTTTGTGGGCGTTACCTTCGGCGAAGCACCCCGGCCCATCACCCGCCTTAACGGCCCGGTGCTCTATGACCGCACGGTGAGCGACGTGGTATTTAGCTTCAACACGGCCGGCATCGACTCCGATAAACAGCTCTACGGCAAGCAATACCTCACCTTCGACATCCGGACGCAGAACGCCAAGGGCGAGCTGATTGAGATGCGCACGGTGGAAAATGTGGTTATCTGCCCCGATGAAAGCTCGGTGCGGGCTGCCTTCTACCAGGATAAGCAGTGCCAGGTGGGCAACATCAGCCTCAACAATCTGCTTTCAGCCCGCAAAACCTACGCGCTGGAGGATTGGAGCACGATTATCGTGACGGTGCGCCACAACCAGGGCCAGTACAGTGAGCCAGGCTTCACCCAGAAGCTGGAGCTGGTGCTGCAGCGCCGGGTGAAATTTGACATTGACATCAGCTTTCCGGGCGGTTTGCTCACCAAGTACAAGGGCGAATCGAGCTTTACCTCGTTTGGCGGTATTTCCCTGGCTACGCTGGCGCAGTTCAGCTTTTATCACCCTACCAAAATCAACAAGCTGCGGCCCTATAAGGTGGGTGCCGGCTTCGTGGCCCTCAACGCCTTCAACCTCAGCCAAGACTCCAACGTGAACCGCGACCTGGGCATTGTGGTACTTGGCTCGGTGTACCCCACCCGCTCCGATGCTCGCCTGACGTTTCCACTGTACCTGGGCGGGGGCTATCTGATGAACAAACGCTCTTTATTCTTCCTATTCGGGCCGGGCATTGGGATACGATTATAGCGGAGCGAAACCGGCGGTGCGTGACGCAGCTGAAGCGCCTAAAGGACAACAATGCTAATCCTTCTTGTCTCAGGCGCGAAAACCTCAACCTAATCGAAAGCCCCCGGTGTCAGGGGCTTTTCGATTTTTGGTGCTTGGTGCTTGGTGCTTGGCGAAGAGGCAGATTGCTTCAGCTCCACCGGTCCGGCGGCTTCCCGCCGGACCGGAAACTCACTATTTCACCACCTCCCCTTTTCACCTTTACGTAAGGGAGCTACATGTCTGCTCCTGTTACTGCTGCCGCGCCGCCGGTTTCTACTTCCCCTTTCACGCCGCTGCGCATCCCCATTTTTCGGATGCTCTGGATTGCCTCCTTCGTATCCAATATTGGCACCTGGATGCAGAACGTGGGGGCGGTGGGCCTGATGACCGAGCTGACGGCTTCCCCGGTGCTGGTGGCCTTGCTCCAGACGGCTTCGGCCCTGCCCGTGTTCTTGCTGAGTTTGCCCGCCGGGGCCCTGGCCGATTTGGTGGACCGCCGCCGCATGCTGCTGCTCACCCAAACCTGGATGGCCGCCACGGCCCTGGTGCTGGCTACCGTGACGCTGCTGGGCCTCAACTCGCCCTGGCTGCTGCTCACCCTCACGTTTATGCTGGGCCTGGGCGGGGCCCTGAACAACCCGGTGTGGCAAACCGTGACGCCCGAGCTGGTACCCCGCCAGGAGTTGCCCCAGGCCATTGCCCTTAACAGCGTGAGCTTTAACCTGGCCCGGGCCTTTGGGCCGGCACTGGGCGGGCTGGTTATCGGGTATTTCTCGGCGGGTGCGGCGTTTCTGCTGAATGGGCTGTCGTTTCTGGCTACTATCTACATGGTGTACAGCTGGAAGCGGGAGCCGCAGGCTACTTCCACGCTGGCTACTGAGCGGGTGGTAGCGGCCATTCGGGGTGGTATCCGGTACGCGCGGTTTGCGCCCCCGGTGCAGCGCATTCTGGTGCGCGGGGTGAGCTTCACGGTTGGAGCCAGCGCCCTATTTGCCCTGATGCCGGCGGTGGTATCCCGGCGGCTCCACCTGCCCACTTCCTTCTACTCTCTGCTGCTCTCGTGCATGGGTCTGGGGGCCGTGCTGGCGGCCGTTACCCTACCCCGCCTCAACCAGCGCCTCTCCATTGACTGGCGCGTGACGCTGGCTACGGCCGCCTTCGCCACCGGGCTGCTGGGCCTGGGGTACGCCAATAATCAGTGGTTGCTGTATGGGCTGCTCACGCTGGTGGGTATGGCCTGGATGCTGGTGCTGAACTCGTTTAGCGTGGGCGTACAGACGGTAGTGCCGCGCTGGGTGCAGGCCCGTACCATCAGCCTCTACCTGCTCACCATTCAGGGCGGTATGGCCCTGGGCAGCGTGGTGTGGGGTACCGTGGCCGAACACCTGGGCCTACCCCTGGCCCTGACGGGGGCCGCCGCCTGGCTGGGCCTGAGCATGCTGCTGGTACTAAAATTCTCCCTGCGCACCGCTCCCGAAACCCTCGACCATACGCCCGCCCGGCCCCGTCTGGAGCCGGTGCTGGTCCAGGAGCCCGCCCCTACTGAGGGCCCGGTTATCATCACCACTACCTACCGCGTTCTGCCCGAGCACCGCCCGCAGTTTACTTACCTCATGGAGCAGCTGGGCCGCATCCGGCGGCGGGAAGGCGCTATTGGCTGGGGCCTCTACGCCGATTTGGCCGAGCCCGCGCGTATGGTAGAATACTTCTTAGTAGAGTCGTGGGAGGAGCACGAGCAGCAGCACGACCGGGGCGTAAGCCGGGACGAGGCCGACCTGAAAAACCAGATCCGGCAGCTGCACCAGGGTCCGGAGCCCCCCCACATAACGCACCTGCTGGCCCAGCACTACCGCCCCACGGCTACTCCTCCCGTTATGGTGCCCGGCAGTACCCGCCTGGTAGCCAGCACCGCCGGCGAGGCCACTGCCTAGTGCAGGTTGGCGTTGCCTGGTTAAGTTGCTTGCCTAGCTTCCTGGCAGGCCCACAAAGAAACACCCGCAGCCATTCTTCATGTTGGCTGCGGGTGTTTAGGCAAATAAGCTATTCAGGAAGTTATCCGACCGTCATGCTGAGCGTAGTCGAAGCACCTCTACCGCTGGCTAATTCAATCGTGCAGACGAAGCAGTAGAGATGCTTCGGCTGCGCTTAGCATGACGGGCTGAATGGAGTTATCCAATTTCTTAGAACAGCTTCGAAGGTAGGTATCGAACTACTTGAGGGCCGCAGCTACAGCCGTAGCCAAAGGCGTGGTGGGACGGCCAATCAGCTTGGAAAGCTGGCGGCTTTCATCAAACAAGGCCCCTTCGGCGGCGTCAGCATCCCAGCTGGCCAGGCCGTGCGCAAAACCTTCGGGCACCCCAAACCCAGCCAATGTGGCGGCGTAGTCGGCCACGGGCAAGTCGCGGTAGGGAATGTCTTTGCCGGTCTGGCGCGAAATTTCGGCGGCTAGCTCCGCCAGGGTATACGATTCGTCGCCCGCCAGCTCGTAGGTCTTACCCTCGTGGCCTTCACCGGTCAGCACCGCCACGGCTGCGTCGGCAAAATCGGCGCGGGTAGCGGAAGATATTTTACCGTTGCGGGCACTACCAATAAACGCGCCGCCCGCCACGGCTCCGGGCACCGAGCCCGTGTAGTTTTCGGTGTACCAGCCATTGCGTAGCAGCGTGTACGCCACGCCCGAAGCCTTCAGTTCGGCCTCTGTGGCCCGGTGCTCCTCGGCCAGGCTCAGCGGCGAGGCATCAGCGTGCAGCACGCTGGTATAGATGATGTGCTTCACCCCGGCCTGCTTGGCGGCTTCAAGTACGTTGTGGTGCTGCTGGGCCCGCTGGCCTACTTCGCTGGAAGAAATCAGCAGGAGCTTATCCACGCCGGCCAGGGCCGCGCCAAGGGTAGCTGGTTGGGCGTAATCGGCTTCGCGGGTTTCCACGCCCAGGTCGGTGGCTTTGGCAGAGTTGCGCACCAGGGCCACCAGTTGGTCGGCGGGAACCTGGGTTTTCAGCTTTTCGATGACCAGGCGGCCCAGTTGGCCGGTGGCTCCGGTAATGGCAATTTTCATGATTTCACGGGTTAGATGAGGAACGCCACAAAAGTATGTGGTATACTTACGCAAAGTAAGTACGCACAAAAAGGTAAGTATGAAAAAAGTTAAAGTAGCTCCGGCTCAGGAAGCGGCTACCCTTTCCGAAAAGATGCGGCGCGGGGATTTACTGTCGGCTGCCTGTCCCTCGCGGGCCATCATGAAGCACATTACCAGCCGCTGGGGTGTGCTGGTATTGCTGGTGCTGGAGGGCGAAACCCGCCGCTTCAGTGAGCTGCGCCGCCTGATTGGGGGCGTGAGTGAACGGATGCTGGCCCAAACCCTGCAGTGGCTGGAAGCCGACGGCCTGGTGAACCGCCGGGCCTACGAGGTGGTGCCCCCGCACGTGGAGTACAGCCTCACGCCCCTGGGCCAGCAGGCCGCCCACAAAGTGCGCGACCTGGCCGACTGGATTGAGGGCAGCGTCCCGGCAATTATGCAGCACTGGAATAACACCTCAGCCAGCTAGTATGCGGAGGGTAAGCTACCAACCCGTCATGCAGAGCCGCAGGCGAAGCATACCGCGTACCGATGTTAGTATTAGCCCCGCAAATTCAACCACTCCGTAGCCTAGGGCTTAAACCCTGAGCTAGTGAAGCAACGTCAGCACACTAGATGCTTCATCTGCGGTTCTGCATGACGGGCTTCTGTCTAAGTCTCCAGACAGCTTGGTACCCCTCACGGCCTGCACAGGGCTTTCAACCCTAACTTTGCCTGGGCCTGAAGCGGCTGATTTGGGTTCCGCGAAAACTTTCGGGGGGCTTTGCGGCTTGTGTGCTTTCTCCCCCTCTCTCTGCTACCCATGAAACTTCTATACCGCTACCTTCGGAACTACTGGGGGCTGCTGGCACTGGCGCTACTGCTAGCGGCCATCAACCAGATTTTCTCTCTGCTCGACCCCTACATTCTAGGCAAAATTATTGATCGGTATGTGTCGCCGAAGCTGAAAAGCGGCCTGCATCCTTCGTTTTGGGAGTTCCTGACGGGCGGGGCGGGCTGGCTGGTACTCCAGGCTTTGGGCGTGGCCATGGTGTCGCGCATTGCCAAGAACTTCCAGGATTACTACACCAACGTCATCACCCAGCGGCTGGGAGCCGCATTGTATTCCGACGGCCTGTGCCACTCTTTGGAGCTGCCCTACCAGGTGTTTGAGGACCAACGCTCGGGCGAAACGCTGGGCAAGCTCCAGAAGGTGCGCACCGACGTGGAGAAGCTCATTCAGAGCTTTATCAACGTGCTGTTTATCTCGTTGGTGGGCATCATTTTCGTGACGTGGTACGCCCTGAGCGTGTACTGGCCCATTGCGCTGGTGTATTTCCTCACCATCCCGCTGCTGGCTACTCTGAGCTTTTTTCTGAGTAAGCGCATCAAGGTGATTCAAAAAACGATTGTGGCCGAAACCACCGCGTTGGCCGGCTCCACCACCGAAAGTCTGCGCAATATTGAGCTGATTAAGAGCCTGGGGCTGGCCCAGCAGGAAACCCAGCGGCTGAACGCCACCACCGGGAAAATCCTGAAGCTGGAGCTGAAAAAGGTGCGCTACCTCCGCTCCTTATCGTTTGTGCAGGGCACGTTTGTGAACCTGATGCGCAACGTGATTCTGCTGATGCTGGTGTTTCTGGTGGTGCAGGGCATCATTGAGCCGGGTAAGTTCATCACCTTCTTCTTCTACTCTTTCGCCATTTTCGGGCCGCTGCAAGAGTTGGGCACCATCATCAACATTTACCGCGAAACGGAGGCTTCTCTGGCCAACTACCAGCAGATTCTGGATACGCCCAAGGAAGTGAAACCCACTCATCCCAAAAGCATCGGCCAGATTCAGACCCTGGAATTTGACAACGTGCATTTCCAGCACCTCACGGCCAGCTCCCCAGCCCTGGATGGCATCACCTTCCATACCCAGCTGGGCCAAACCATTGCCTTTGTAGGCCCCTCCGGCTCGGGCAAAACGACACTGGTGAAGCTGCTGGTAGGGCTGTATCCGCCTGCCCAAGGCCGCATTCTGTACAACGGCGTGCCCGGCCCCGAGCTGGATTTGGACGCGCTGCGGGAGCAGATTGGCTTCGTCACCCAGGATACGCAGCTATTCGCGGGTACCATTCGGGAAAACCTGCGCTTCGTAGCCCCCACCGCCACCGACGAGCAGTGCCTGCGCGCCCTGCGCCAAGCCGCCGCCGACTCCCTGTTGGCCCGCGCTCCCCTGGGCCTCGATACGGTCATCGGCGAGGGCGGCGTGAAAGTATCGGGTGGGGAAAAGCAGCGCCTGAGCATTGCCCGGGCCCTGCTGCGCCATCCTACCCTCCTGGTGTTCGATGAAGCCACCTCTGCTCTGGATTCCCTCACGGAGGAAGAAATCAGCCAGACGGTACGCACTCTTTCCGGCTCCCGCCAGCACATTACCATCCTGATTGCTCACCGCCTCAGCACTGTCCTGCACGCCGACCGCATTTTTGTGCTGGAGCGCGGCCACGTGGCCGAAGCCGGCCGCCACGAGGAGCTACTAGCGCAGCGCGGCCTCTACTACGCCATGTGGCGCCAGCAGATTGGGGAGCGGGAAATAGTAAAGGCCGAACTGGTGAAATAGATTCCGCTCGGCAAACCAGCCGAATCCCATCGAAACGCACTTCCCTTTACTGCTTCCCAGAATTCAGAATAGTAAACTGCTTTTTGGTTTCCGCGCCAGCAGTGCCCGCCGGCCTGGCCCACATAAGTGGGCCGGGCCGGCGGCGCTTTTTTGAGGATAATTCACCCGTATACTTTACTCTGGGCGGCGTACGTTCAATGCCTGAGTAACCGGTAGTTTCCTAGGTATATCTCGGAAATTCTATGAGCATTATGCGCTTCAGCTTTGGATACCTGTTACACCGGAACCCTTCGGCATTCAATTGTGTTTTTCTCATAAGCAGCCCATGTTTACAGCTGGTTTATTTGCCCCCTTTCATTGCTTCGGAAGCGCTGGCTATAAGTTCCCTGAGTAACTGATATTATTTCTTGCGGAAGTTTTGCTCGGAGCTTATCAATTCTTTTTTCGGCAAGGTAATTGCAAATATGTTGTTTCATAAAAAGCACTTTTCCATGACCCACCTTCGCTTTTTCCGCCGCTTTGCAGGCTTGGTGCTTGCCGGGTGGTTTTGTATTGCCAATAGCAGCCAGGCCCAGTCTTCTTCCTCGGGCCAGCGCGATATCCTGCGCGAAATTACGGAGGTGGTGGGCCTGAAACCCCGCTTCCAACTGCGCGCTACCTCTCAGGTGCAGAATGCTGCGGCTGTTGTCTATGACGGTCAACGTTTCCTGCTTTATAACCCGCAGTTTGTGGCCGCCGTGAACCGCGCCGGTCATACCGACTGGGCCGGTATCAGCATTTTGGCTCACGAAATGGGGCACCACCTCAACGGCCACACCCTACGCCCCGGCGGCTCCAACCCCACCGATGAGCTGGAAGCCGACGAGTTTTCGGGGTTTGTGCTGCGGAAAATGGGGGCCAGTATGGCCCAGGCGCAGGCCGGTATGGCCGTAGTATCCGATGACGAGGCCTCCCCCACCCACCCGGGCCGCCGCACCCGCCTTACTGCCATCAGCGACGGTTGGCTGCGCGCCAACCAGCAGATTGTAGCCAGTAACCGGGTATCAGCCCCTTCGGCCACCCCGGCAGTGCTGGCCAACCGGGCCACGGCACCCGTGCGCACGGTGGCTGCTACCTCGTCTTCTCCCGTGAGCGTGCTGGGTAAAATTACCTTCCGTGACAACCCCGGTGAGGATTACTACATTACCAACCGCCTCAACGTGGTGCGCCTCGACCACGATGACCGCACGGCGGAAGTGGTGGGCCGCCTCACTCGCTCGGAAAGCACTACTTACCCATACGTGCTGGTTGATGGCCGGCAGCGCCGCTTGTACGTTAGCCGTAGTGGCAGCATTTTTGATACCAGTGGCCGGCAGGTAGCCTTGCTTTCCGACCCCTCGTAGCCCTGCTTGGTAGTTTTCCTGTTTTGCCGGCCGGCCTCTTTTCCAGGGGCCGGCCGGTTTGTTTTGCGTGGTACTCAACCTGCACCGTGGCTCGGCCGTTGGGAGGCAGTATACTCCGCTATTGCTTACCATTGCCAATGCCCGAATTACCCGAAGTTGAAACGTACCGCCGCTTCCTGGATGAGCTCGTTATCGAGGAAACTATCACCGCATTTGAAGTAAAAGATGCTCACGTATTAGCCGCCGATGAAGCCGCGCTGCGGACGGCGCTAGTGGGCCGCACCGTTGTGCAGACCAGCCGCTTGGGCAAAAACTGCTTTCTGCACCTAGACAACGGCCGGGTACTGGTACTGCACTTTGGCATGACCGGCGACGTGGGTGCCTACCGCGACGAGGCCGATGCCCCACGTTTTACCCGTGTGGCCCTGCACTTGGGCTCCGGCCTGCGCATCGCCTTTGTGGACCCGCGCAAGTTTGGGCGCATCCGGCTGGCCGATAGCGTTATAGCTTACCAAGAAGCCAAAAAGCTGGGCCCCGATGCGCTGGATATTACTGCTCAGCAGCTGCAGGCGGCCCTAAGCCGCCGCAAAACCCTGATTAAACCGCTGCTGCTTGACCAGCGCCTGACAGCGGGCCTAGGCAATTGGATAGTGGACGAGGTTCTGTTTCAGGCAAAGGTTCACCCCGAGCGGGTGGCGGCTACGGTAACTGAGGCAGAGTTTGGCCGGTTGCACGCGGCCATTCAACTGGTGTTGCGCACAGCCATTCAGCACGAAGCCAACTACCGGAATTTCCCAGCTAGCTTCCTGATTCATGCCCGTGAATGGGACGATTCCGCTACACCCGGTACCGATAGCCACCATTTCTGCCCTGTACACACAACTACCGAAATAGATAAAACCTATGTGGGTGGCCGTGCTACCTACACGTGCCCTGTTTGCCAGCCCAAGCATTAAACATTCTTTAATGCAATTTCAGCTTTAGCAGCCCCGATTTGCCATGCAGATCGGGGTGTTTTATTTTTCTGGCATTTAACTACCATATTATCAAGAAAATACACTGACAATAGCACTTTTCGGGCACTCCATTGGAAGAAAAGATCAATTTTGCTAACCATCTGATCTACTACAAATTATAATCATTTAAATTTGTTCGCCGGCAGTTAAAAACTACCGAAGTAGTAGAGAAGTTGGACGATTAAATGTGAGGTTCATGCCGCAGATGTACTACGCCGAAAAGCGTGTTGTTGCACATTCACCAAAACCCGTTTTCATGAAGAAACTGCCCGTATTCCTGAGCTTGTTGGCAAGCACTCTTGTGTTTGCCTCGTGCGAGAAAGAGATTGAGGAGATAAAAGACCCCGCCCAGGAAGTGGCAGCTGCCGCTGCAAATGCCCAATCGAAACCCGAGTTGCTGGCTGCTGGCCCCTGGCACCTCGCCAGCCTCACGCTGGCTAGTGCTACCCCCGGTGCCACTGCCACGCCGGCCGTCGATATCTTACCCCGCATGAAAGCCGCCCAGCGCGACAATCAGCACACCTTCAAGGCCGATGGCAGCTACGTGCTGGATGAGGCCGCCGAAAAAGCCTATGCCGAGGCCCCTCAGCAGCTCACTGGCTCCTGGAAACTCACCGGCGACTCGCTCACCGTAACTCAACCCAACGTAACCCGCCACTTTTTTGTGGAGGAGCTAAGCACCACTACCCTGCGCGTGAAGCTCACGCAGGCTGGTGAACAGGGCACCACCACGTACACCTCCGTTTTCTCGCGCTAGGCGCCTCCTTACTTCCTGACCACCGTTCAAACCAATCCGTCCTGCTGGCACCAGCAGGACGGATTGGTTTTTTGGCTACCTGGAAGGCGAACCTACGCGCATCACACCTGCCCCAAAGCTCCCAACATGAGCATAGCACCGCAGGAGCCGAAACCAACCAGGAATACCAGTAGCGCACTCAGAAAGTAAGCGGCCGGGCCTCGCTCCCAGTGCACAAAACCGAGTATGATATTCACCACTGCTATACCCAAGTAGACGATTACGAAGAGAATAACCGAACTACCATTCGTGAGTCTGCTAAGCAGCCCCAACACCACGGCTGCTCCCAACACGGCCAGCAGGTTGTTGCGCAGAACGCGGGAAGTAGGAGTTGGCTCAGACATACGACGCAGGTTTTAGTGCATGCTCCCTAGTTTCAGGTGCGTGGCGCAGTCACCGAAACCAATCATAAATACCAGCAGCCCGGCCAGTAGAAACCCAATGCTGGTTTTACCCCGGCCACTGAACAGACAGCCAATAAACAGCAGCATGTTTACGAAAGCCATGGCAAAGAGTAAAATAAAAATGCCTTCGTCGCCGCCCGTGAGGAGTTGCCGGCCAATGTGCAGCACCAGCACTACGCCCAGGTTGATGAGCAGGATGCGGCCGATGTAGTGCTTGGGGGCGGGTGTAGGTTCCATTGAGGTAGCGGCTTCACAAACCGGGGCCGGTCCGGCGGCTGGAAGCCGTCGGGCCGGTTGAAGTGTGCTGATGTTGTTGCGTCGTCGTTCGGTTGTCAGCTGACGCCGACCGGCCCGACGGCTTGCCGCCGGACCGGGGCACGGCATACTACAATACCGGAATATCGCGCAGTACCTGCAGGCGGGCCAGCTTCTCCTCGTCGCGGTAGAGCATATTCATGGTTTCGAAGGGAATAATCTTGAGGTCCTTGCTCACGATGTGCACGCAGGACTTCTTGATGGCGCGCACGTCAAAATTCCAGGCATCCATGAACTGCAGGATGATGATGCGGAACAGGTTATCGTAACTGAGGTTGGGGGCCTGCACCTGCGGAAGGCAGCACAGCAGCTGGTTCATTTCGGGCAGTACGGTGTCCACGGTGTTGGCGGTGCTGAACAGCTTGAGCAGGTGCTGGCGCAGGCGCGGGTCCCGCTCATACACGATGGTGTTGCCCCCGCTTTGCAATAGGTCGGCGGGGTCCACGTAGCGGGTCAGTGGGAATACCTCACCGTCGAGCTTGAGGGCGTAGGCCATGGCCAGGGCATCGGGGTTGCAGGGCACCGGCAGCAGGTCCTCGGCCGTGAAAACCGGGCTCTGGTCGATGATGCCCTGGCGGACTTCGGTGAGGCTGAGGCGGTCGGTGGCGGGGTCGAAGTGCTCCAAGCGGCCGGCGGCCTGGGTGGGCTGGAACGTGACGCCGCGCACACACTTTTGCTTCAGGGCGAAGTCGATGATTTCGCCCATTTCATCATCATTCAGGCCTTTTTGCAGGGTGACGACCAGTGTGGTGCTCAGGTTGTACTTGTTGAGGTGCTCCAGGGCCTGCAGGCGCACCTCCCGCAAATCCCGCCCACGCATGTTCTCCAGCACCTCTTTCCGAAACGAATCAAACTGCAGGTACACCTCGAAGGCCCCGGCGTAGGTGGCCAGCCGGGCCACAAAGGCCTCGTCCTTGGCCAGCCGCACGCCGTTGGTGTTCACCATCAGGTGCTTGATGGGCTTGCGCTTGCACATATCCAGAATTTCCCAGAACTGTGGGTGCAGCGTAGGTTCCCCGCCGGATATCTGCACCACGTCGGGCTCCCCCTCATTGAGCACCAGCACATCTACCATGGCCTCCACCTCCTCCAGGGTGCGGTGCCGGCCGTGCAAGGGGCTGCTTTCGGCGTAGCAGGTGGGGCAGGTGAGGTTGCAGCGGTCCGTTATTTCGATGACGGTGAGGCAGCTGTGCTGCTCGTGGTCGGTGCAGAGGCCGCAGTCGTAGGGGCAGCCGTAGTGCGTGGCGGTATTGAAGCGGCGGGGCGTTTCGCTGGGCTTCACGTAGTTGCGGATGCTCTTGTAGTACTCCACGTCGGTGGCAATGAGCACCCGCTGCCGGCCGTGCTCGGGACAGCGCTTGAGCATATACACGTTACCATCTTCAAAAACAATCTTGGCTTCCACCCGCCGCAGGCAGTGCGGGCACAGGCTCAGGGTGAAGTCGTAGTAGGTATAGGGACGTTCGGGCATGGGTGTTTGCAAGATTACACTGTATGGGCATCCATTATTTCCAACTCCAACCTAAAGCATTGATGTACGGAATCTGAAGCTGTGTTGCTATACGAAGCAACTCGTGCCGCAATTCTGGAAATCTCGCAATTTGCTGTTTAGGTAAAATCAACGACATATTCGTTGTCAGACGCAAATAAATAGCAGAAGAAACTTCGACTATTTCCGATATTTCGGACATATTAATACATCCTTCTGATATCTTATCCTTGGTTAACAACGAATTATTATCAACTTTGATAAATATTAATTCATTGAATCTATCCTTATAGTTTTCCCGCACAAAATTTTCATAATGCTTCATATACCTTCTCCTGGAATATACAGGAAATAAAATTCCACATATTACAGTGAAAAATAAAAAATAAAACATCAAATATATATTATCTTGCAGATAGAAAAACAATGCTAATACCCCCAATGCCAACGTGGCAATAACATGACTTCGCAATCTATTACTTCTTATTCTATCAGATGTGGAGGCTAAATACAATTGATGATTTACGTAATCATCAGCAGTTAATGCATAGGTTACTTCCATAGTGAAACGACTATTCTTTAAATTTTTATTTACTATTTACTTTACTAGAAAAGAAGACTCTTCATCTTTTCTTATAAACAGCCACCCATAATACCCCAAGCCCGCCACGCAGGCCCATTGGATGGCGGTGAGGCCCCAACCGGACGGGGCGGGCGTGGGTTTGAGGAACTCCACCAGCAGCCGGAACAGCAGGTAACCTACCATAAAGAACCGGAAGCGCCAACCATTGGGCAAGGAGCCGCTCCGCTCCCGTAGCCAGAGCAGGGACCCAAGCAGCAGCAGCCACAGGATTTCGTAGAGGTTGGTGGGGTGACGCAGTACACCGTCGCCGAAGTTGATGCCCCAGGGCAGCGTGGTGGCCGTGCCAAAGGTGCCGTCTTCGAGGCCGGAGAGGTGACAACCGAGGCGGCCAATGCACATGCCCAGAATGACGGGATACACCATCAAATCACCGCTGGAGGTAGTGACGCCAAGCTGCTTTTTAGTTAGCTCCACCCCTACTAAACCGCCGAGCAGGCCACCCACGATGGTCTTGTTGGTGAAGTAGTAGAGCCAGCCGCCGGGCGGGTGCATCAATAGCTCCGGGTGTTCCAGCAGCCCCAGCACCCGGGAGCCCAGCAGGGCCCCGGCCGCGCACCCCACGAATATCCAGAGGCGGTTATCCTCCGAAATCAGGTCGAGGGTGCGGCGGCGCAGGTACTGGTATACCCGGAAACCCACCGAATAGGCCAGCACTTCCAGCAGTAGGTGAACCGGCAGCGCCAGCGGCCCCAGGGAAAGATGAACGGGATACGTCAACTGTAGTGCCGGTTATCAGTTGCTAATTGTCAGAAGACAATGATACATAAAACGCGCCGGTGCAACTGTGGCCGCCATTCTGAGCAGCCGCAGGGCCTTATATCAGGCGGTGTGGAGAGTCGCGTAGAGAGAACGTCATGCAGAAGCGCAGGCGAAGCATCTCGCGTGCTGACGTTACAAGGATGATCCAGACAACAGCACGCGAGATGCTTCGTCACTGGCTCAAGGCGCCACATGCTCTGCAGGACGTGCTAGGCAGAACAGTTTATCAAGTGTCAACACGCTCTAGCTAAATGAGTTGTTGCACGATGGTAAGAAGCTCCAGAAGTTACAATCAGCATGTCGTACTTCGTCTGGCATCTGGCATCTAAGCAGCCATAGCATCTTCACACTATTCCACCTGAACAAAGCAGTAGAGATGCTTCGACTTCGCTCAGCAGGACCGTTTTGGAGTTTTCAGACACAGCCTGGAACAGCGGCTAGGGTTCTTGCGCTGCCCAAGATTACAGCTTGGGTGACTGCCCGGTGGATAGTCGGCCGCTGGCTGCTCGCCAGTACTACCGCTCGTTATTGCGCTTTTCGGCTTTGCGGGTGAGGCCCGTTAGCCAGGACTGGCTGAGCGCCGACTCACTCTCGTAGCCGCGGCGCCGCTCGTCGCCGGCGGAGCCGTTGGGGGCGGGCAGGGTACGGTTTACCCAGCCCAGCACATCGGCGGTAGTGCCGGGAAACAGGCCGTGGAAGGCGGAGAGCACCTTAGCGGGCACGCTCAGAATAACTTCGGCGTCGCCGCGGCGGCAGGCATTCCAGATTTCGCGCCCGGCCCGGTCGGCATCCATGGAGAGCATGGGCAGGGAGTCGGCAATGATGAAAGCGGCGTACTCCTTTTTATGCTGGCCCTTCACAATGGCGTGGCGGGCGCTGCCGGTACGCATGAGGCCGGGGCAGACGGTGGTTACCTGCACGCCATATTGCAGCAGCTCAGCCCGGTAGCTTTCCGATAAGCCCACTAGAGCAAACTTGCTGGCACAGTAAGGCGCCAGGTGGGGCACGGCTACCTTTCCACCCACCGAGGCAATGTTTACGATGCGACCCTCGCCCCGGCGCCGCATGGCGGGCAGCACTGCCTGCATGGCGTGTAGTGGAGCCCAGAAGTGCGTATCCATCGAGTCCTGGTAGTCGCGCAGCTCAATATTGTCCAAGGGGCCCGCCGTGATGATGCCAGCATTGTTGATGAGCACATCAATGGCTCCCAGCTGCCGCTGAACTTGCTCCACCAGGGCCGTCACGTCGGCGGCCTGGGTTAGGTCGCAGGGCAGGGCCAGCACCTCGCTGCCAGCCTCGGCCAGCTCCTGGCGGGCGCGCTCCAGCTCATCGGCGTCGCGGGCGCAGATGGCTACTCGGGCACCTTCGGCCACGGCTTGCCGGGCCAGAATCAGGCCCAGGCCGCGGGAGCCGCCCGTAATGAGGACCACTCGCCCGCTCAGATCGTACTGGCCCCGGCGGTTGGCGTAGAGCGTGGCGGCCAGCAGGCCAACGGCGCCGGCAGCGGCCACCAGCAGGGAGTTTCGGGTATCAGGTTTCATAGGCGGAATGGTTGGGGCAGAGTGGACACCCGTTGTAAGCGAACCAGCGGAGAAAGGTTACGCCCCGGATGCCGGGGCCCCAACATTTTTCGGCATGAAATGGAATACCCCGGGCCATTGCGGCGTTCTGGCAGTTGCTTTGCAAAACTGGCATCATCTTTACTGCTTCAACTCCGAAGCCGCACTTGCCGCCGGTTTCGTCACTTACTACGTCGGATTACATGAAAACTCTTCTGCTGGCCGCCCTGCTTACCCTCACTGCCACCTCGGTTTCCTTGGCCCAGACTACTGCCACCCGGCCCAAGCCCCCTACAAAACCTGCCGCCAAGCCCGCCGCCGCTTCTGCCCAGCCAGCGCCCCCCGTGCTCAATGAGCAGCAGGTAGCCGCCCGCGCCAACGCCCTCACCGACAACATGCAAAAGGCGCTGGGCCTGAATCCGCAACAGCTGGAAAAGGTGCGGCAGATTAACCTGCTGAGTGTGCGGGGGGTGGAATCGGCCCGGCAGAAGTACGCCCGCAACGTGCGCAAAATGGCTGGTGTAGTGGATGATATCGGCCAGTCGCGCTTGGCTATGCTCAAGGAAACACTCACCCCTGCTCAGTTCGACAAATACCAGCGTAAGCGCGAGGAGAAAATGGGCGTCCCTAGCTCTCAGGGTATCCAAGGCAATGCCGTTCCGGGTTTGCCCGGCGGCGAGTAAGCCTGTCATTGCGAGCCGCGCGAAGCAATCCGTCCTTCACGAAGCGCTCAACTCTGACCTACCCAAAAGCCCCCGACGCCAGCACGGACGTCAGGGGTTTTTTATTTATTAAGGCTTTTGACTGCGTACAGGACGGATTGACGCCGCTTGATGCGCGGAATGTCCTTCGTCCTCGCAATGACAACTCCCACCCTCCTACCTTACTTCCCTATCCCCCGTTTACCATCTGCCAGCCCAGCTTCAGAATAAACGCGCTGACAATTACCAGAAACAGCCCACGCACGAAGCCAGTGCCGTGGCGTAAAGCCAAATGCGCGCCCAGCGTGGAACCCAGAATATTGCTGATGGCCATAGGAATAGCCACCGCCCACAAAATCTGGCCGGTATAGGCAAAGTAGGCCAGGGCCGCCAGGTTGGTGGCTATGTTCACCAGTTTGGCCGAAGCCGAGGACGTGATAAAGTCGAAGCCGAACAGCCCCACGAAAGCAAACAGCAGAAACGAGCCCGTACCCGGCCCGAAAAATCCGTCGTAGAACCCAATGGTCATGCCCACCAGTGCTCCGTGGAGCGGCTCGCGGCGGGCGGGCAGCTTGGGCGCGTGCAAAGAGCCGAAATCCTTACGCCAGAAGGTGTACACGGCAATAACCACCAGCAGGCCCAGCACCAGCTTGGGCAGCAGCTCCTGGGGCAGGTGGCTCACCACCCGCGCCCCCAGAAACGAGAATACGCCCGCTACCACTGCCGCTGGCCCCACCGCCCGCCACTGAATGGGCACCTGCCCGGCGTAGCGCCGGAAGGCGGCCGCCGTCCCCATCAATGAGGATACCTTGCCCGTTCCGAAAACAGTGGGCGTCGGTACACCCTTGAGCAGCAGCAGCATGGCCGGCAGCTGAATCAGGCCACCCCCGCCCACAATGGCATCAATTAAACCGGCCAGAAAAGCCGCTCCACACAGTAAACCCAGCGTTAGCGTCGAAATCATACGGCCGCGAAGGTACTGCCTCGGGCGGCTACATCCGCGTACTTTTGCGCCTTACCTCTCCCTGTTATGACCGGCCCCCATCCTTCCACTTTGCATCCTTTGCCCCACCACCGCAAGCTGGTGTTCCTGAAAAACCTGGTAACGCGCCCCACCATCCTCGTCGGCGACTATACCTACTATGACGACCTTGATGACCCGGCCAACTTCGAGCGCAATGTCCTCTACCACTTCGACTTTATCGGGGACCGGCTTATCATCGGCAATTTCTGCGCCCTGGCTTCCGGGGTGAAGTTTATCATGAACGGCGGTAACCACGAAACTACCCCGGTTTCCACCTATCCGTTTGCCATTTTTGGTGAGGGCTGGGAAGCGGCCATGCAGGGACAAACGGTAGCGGAGAAATACCCTTCCAAAGGGGATACCGTGGTGGGGCACGATGTGTGGATTGGGCACGAGGCCACTGTCATGCCGGGCGTGCACATCGGCAATGGGGCCGTGGTGGCTACCAAGGCCGTGGTAACGCGTGATGTGCCAGCTTACGCCATTGTGGCCGGCAACCCCGCTCAAGTAGTGCGCTTCCGCTTCGATGAGGACACCATTGCCCGCTTGCAAAAGCTGGCGTGGTGGCACTGGCCCGCCGATAAAATCACCCGCCACCTAGCGTTGCTCGGAGCCGCCGACGTGGACGCGCTGGAAAAGGCCCGGTAGCCGGCAGCGGCAAACACCCGAACGTCATGCTGAGCATGTGGCGCATCAAGCCAGGGACGAAGCATCTCTACCGCTTCGCCAGAACGTTATTCCGAGCGTGCGAGGAATCTCGCGTGCTGACGTTGTGATGATCACCGCTCCATAGCCCAGGTTTTAAACCCTGGGCTAGTGAATCGTTGAAACAAAGCAGCAAAAACCGGGAACCAAACCGAGCAGCTGATTTGTATACATGAACAAATGATCATACATTTGCATACCGTATGGCACCTACCACTGCTCCCGTCGAAATGAACCTGTCCATTGAAAAGATGGAAAAGGTGGCCTTCATCCTCAAAACCACGGCTCACCCCACCCGGATTGCCATTGTGCAGCTGCTGGCGGCCCAGGAAAGTCTGTCGGTAAACGACATCAGCGAGCGGCTGAACATTGAGCAGAGCCTGGCCTCCCACCACCTGTCGGGCATGAAGCTGAAGGGCATCCTGAGCAGCTCCCGCGACGGTAAAAACGTGTTCTACTCCCTGAAAATGCGCGAAGTGGTGGATGTTATCCAGTGCATTGCCGCGTGCACCTTTCTGTAACGGGCGCGGCTTTTTTTGCCGCAACACATGAACAATCTTTCATAAATACATACGTTCAGCTTTTCATGTTACAAGCCACCGGGTACCTTGCCGCTGTTTTTATCGGCCTTTCGCTGGGCATCATGGGTGGGGGCGGCTCCATTCTTACCGTGCCCGTGCTGGTGTATTTGATGGGCGTGAGTCCGGTGCTGAGCACGGCTTACTCGCTGTTTGTGGTGGGCTCGACTTCGGTGGTAGGCGCTTCGGGCTACTTCCGCAAGGGGCTGGTGTCGCTGAAAACGGCGCTGGTGTTTCTGGGGCCGTCGTTGGCGGCGGTGTTTGCGGTGCGGCGGCTAGTGATGCCGGCCATTCCGGCGGAGCTGCTTACGGTGGGCGGGCTGGTAGTTACCAAGGATTTGCTGGTGCTGGTGGCGTTTGCCGGGCTGATGGTGGGGGCCGCCGCGTCCATGATCCGGAGCCGGGAGCCGGAAGTGCCGCTGGCAACCGGGGCCCAGCCGCCTTTCAACTACCCGCTGGTGCTGGGCATCGGGCTGGTGGTGGGCACGCTCACGGGCTTTGTGGGGGCGGGCGGCGGCTTCCTGATTATCCCGGCCCTGGTGCTGGGGGCCCGCCTGCCCATGAAGCTGGCCGTGGGCACGTCCTTGGTCATCATTGCTCTGAACTCACTGATTGGGTTCAGCGGCGACCTAAGCGCGGGCACGCCCATTGCCTGGTCGTTTCTGCTGGGGTTTCTGGCGTTTGCGCTGGCGGGCATCGTGGCGGGCACCTACCTGGCCCGCTTCATTCCGGGCCACCGGCTCAAGCCGGCTTTCGGGTGGTTTACGCTGGCCATGGGCACGTTTATCCTGCTGCGGGAGCTGGTTTTCTAGCGTTCTGCTAAGCTTTTGTTCAGCGTTTTGTGGGCCGGCTCCGGCGGTCCTGGTATCTATTCATTTTCCTCTCTAGTTGCTTTTTGCCATGAAAATCGAGCAGTTTGAAGACAAGGGCCTGGCCCACTTTTCCTACGCCATCCTGAGCGAGTGCGCCCGTGAAATCGTGCTCATCGACCCGGCCCGCGACCCGCAGCCGTACTACGATTTCGCCCGGGCCCACGAGGCCCGCATCGTGGCCGTTATCGAGACGCACCCGCACGCCGACTTCGTGAGCAGCCACCGGGAAATTGCCCAAGCTACCGGGGCCAGTATTCGCGTCAGCAAGCTTGTAGGGGCCGATTATCCGCACCAAGGCTTTGATGAAGGTGACGCTTTCACTATCGGCAAGCTCACTTTCCAGGCCCTGAATACGCCCGGCCACTCCCCCGATTCCATTAGCATTGTACTCAGCCGCGAGGGCCAGGATGTGGCCGTTTTCACCGGCGATACGCTGTTTATTGGCGACGTGGGCCGGCCCGACCTGCGCGAAAAAGCTGGTAACCTCACCGCCCAGCGCGAGGAGCTGGCCCGGCAGCTGTACCACTCGTTGCGCAACAAGCTCCTGCCCCTGGCCGATACTGTGCTGGTGTACCCGGCCCACGGCGCGGGCAGTCTCTGCGGTAAGGCCCTGAGCGGGGCCAACAGCAGCACAATCGGCGACGAGAAATTCGGCAACCCCATGCTGCGGAACATGAGCGAGGCGGAGTTTGTACGGGAATTGCTGGCTGACCAGCCGTTTATCCCCAAATATTTCGGCTATGATGTGGCCTTGAACAAAGCCGGCGCTCCGGCCTTCGCCCCCAGCGTGCAGCAGGTACCGCGCCTGATGGCTGGCGCCGATTTGCAGCCCGGCGCGGTGCTGGTGGATGCCCGGCCCGAGGCCGAATTCAAACAAGGCCACGCCGCAGGCGCGCTCAACATTCCGCAGGGCGGCAAATTTGAAACCTGGCTGGGTTCGATTGTCGGCCCCGAGGAGCGGTTTTACCTGATTGCCCCCGACGAGGCCACCCGGGAAGACCTGATCCGCAAAACCGCCAAAATCGGCTACGAGGCCCTGATGCTAGGGGCCTTGGTGGGCACCCCGGATGCGGCTGCCACCCTGCCTAAGCTCGATGTGGCGCAATTCCGCCAGCACCCGGCGCAGTACACCATCGTGGATATCCGCTCGGCCACCGAGCACCGCGACGAGCCGCTGTTTGCCGGTTCGCTCAATATCCCGCTGCCCGAATTGCGCGAGCGGGCCTCGGAAGTTCCGGTGGACAAGCCCGTAGTGGTGCATTGCGCCGGCGGTTACCGCTCGGCAGCGGGCAGCAGCATTGTGGCCGCTGCCTTGCCCCAGGCTACTGTTTTCGATTTGGGCGAAGCCGTTAAGTCGTTTTTTTAATCCTCCCTCCTTTTCCCTTGTCTGATGTTTGATTTCCTGAAGCCCAAGCCCACTGCTTACCAGAATCTGAGTCCCGAGCAGTTTGCGGCAGCCTTGCGCCAGCCCGAAGCGCTGCTGCTGGATGTGCGGCGGCCCGAGGAGTTTGCCGGCGGCCACCTGCCCGGCGCCCTCAACGTAGAGGTTACCGCCCCCGATTTCGCCCGGCGCGTGGCCACCCTCGACCACAGCCGGCCGGTGTACGTGTATTGCCGCAGCGGGGCGCGCTCCGCCACGGCAGCCCGGCAGCTCAGCGAAGCCGGCTTCCCCGCCGTGGCCCATCTGGTGGGCGGCGTCCTCGACTGGCCCGGCCAGCTGGTGCGGTAACCCGGTGTAGAGAAGCGACACTTCGCGTCTCGTCGTTGCTGATGTTGTTTACTGAGTGCGGTTCCGGGTCGTTCAACGACGAGACGCGAAATGTCGCGTCTCTACACTGCTCAACCTATTTTTCTCTCTTATTTCCTTTCCAAGATGGATGCTTCCGCGGCCGATAAGGCACACTGGGAAAAGATATACGCCCACAAGCAACCCCAGGAGCTGAGCTGGACGCAGCCGGTGCCCGCTACCTCTTTGCAGTTTATCGAAGCCTTCAACCTGCCCCCAGAGGCCCCGATTATCGATGTGGGCGGCGGCGACAGCCGGTTGGTGGATTACCTGCTGGCGGCCGGCTACCGCAACCTCACGGTGCTGGATATTTCGGGGGCGGCCTTGGCGCGGGCGCAGCAGCGGCTGGGCGCAGCGGCCCGGCACGTGCGCTGGGTGGAGGCCGATGTGCGCGCCTTTGTACCGCCCACCCGCTACGCCCTCTGGCACGACCGGGCCGCGTTTCACTTCCTGACCACCGCCCCCGAAATAGCCCACTACCTGCACTTGGCCCGCACGGCCGTGGAGCCCGAAGGCTACCTGACGCTGGGCACGTTTTCGCCGGCCGGCCCCACCAAGTGCAGTGGCCTACCCATCCGCCAGTACAGCGAGGCCAGCCTCACGGCCGAGCTGCGCACCGGGTTCCGGAAGCTGCGCTGCCTCACCGAGGACCACCAGACGCCCTTCCAGACCACCCAGAACTTTTTGTTCTGCTCCTTTCAGCGCCAGCCGGCTATGGCGGCCTGACTTCTCTTCTTCCTGTTTTTCTGTTAATTATGCTTGATTTGCTTCGCCAGCCCTGGCCCTGGTACGTGGCCGGGCCACTCATTGGCCTCACGGTGCCGGCTCTGCTACTGCTCGGTAACAAGGCCCTGGGCATTAGTAGCTCGCTGCGCCACATCTGCGCCGCCTGCGTACCCGCCGGGCTGCCGTTTCTTACTTACAACTGGCGCAAGGAGGCCTGGAACCTGTGGTTTGTGCTGGGCATTGCCCTGGGCGGCTTTCTGGGCTACCGCGTGCTGGGCCACCCCGAGGTCATTGCCATTTCAGCGGCCACCGTGCGCGACCTGCGCGCCGAGTTGCACCTCACTGATTTTTCCGGATTGCTGCCCCAAGAGCTGTTTGCCCTCAACAACCTGAGCCAGTGGCAAGGCTGGGTATTTATGGTGCTGGGTGGCTTTCTGGTGGGCTTCGGCACGCGCTACGCCGGGGGCTGCACCTCGGGCCACGCCATTTCGGGTCTGTCCAACTTGCAATGGGTGTCACTGGTGGCCGTTATCGGCTTTTTCGCGGGCGGCCTACTCATGACCTGGGTGGTATATCCGCTGTTGTTTTAGGAGGGAGTATGGATAACGGATTAAGGACTTAGCTGAGGTTCCAACAATCACATCCATGTCCTCACTCCTGACGTCCTTAGTCTATACTCCTTCATCCCTAATACTTAATTCCACCACGTCCCCAAAATGAAAAATCTTAAATATCTCGTGCTGGGTACGCTGTTCGGCGTTATCCTGACCAAAAGCGAAGTGGTGAGCTGGTTCCGGATTCAGGAGATGTTCCGGTTTCAGAGCTTCCACATGTACGGCGTTATCGGCTCGGCCATTGTTGTCGGGATGCTGTCCATTCAGCTCATCAAGCGCAACCGCCTGCGCACCATTGGCGGCGAGGAAATCCGGCTGGCCGACAAGCAGTACAGCCACGGCGTCTGGCTGGGCGGACTGCTGTTCGGGTTGGGTTGGGCCATTACGGGGGCTTGCCCGGGCCCCTTGTTTGCGCAACTGGGCAGCGGCGTACCGGCCGCCGCCATCATGATTCTGGCGGCCCTGGTCGGCACCTGGACGTACAGTGCCCTGCGTGATAAACTACCGATGTAAGCCGGCGCATCGGGTAGGCGCAGAGCCCGTAAACTAACCGGCTCATTCGGTGGTTATATTCCCTATGAATTCCACTGACTCAACTTCCCCGACTATACAACTCAGCGTGCTCGACCAGTCGCCAGTGCCGCTGGGGCGCACCCCGCGCGAGGCCCTGCAGCACACCGTGGAGCTGGCCCGCCTTACGGACCGGCTGGGCTTTACCCGCTTCTGGGTTTCCGAGCACCACAACACCCGCACCCTGGCCGGCTCCGCGCCCGAGGTGCTGCTGGCCCGGCTCGGAGCCGAAACCCAGCGCATCCGGCTGGGTTCGGGCGGCGTGATGCTGCCCCACTACTCGGCCCTGAAAGTGGCCGAGAACTTCCGCCTGCTAGAAGCCCTCTACCCCGGCCGTATTGACCTGGGCATTGGCCGCGCCCCCGGCACCGACCGGATTACGGCCCACGCCCTCAATCCCCATAATGCCTTCCGCGACGAAGACTTTGCCGAGCAGCTCATGGACTTGCGGGCTTTCTTGCGGGACGAGGTGGTGGAAGATACCATTCATGCCAAGGTGAAAGCCGCTCCATTCGTGGATACCGTGCCCGAAATGTGGCTGCTGAGCTCCAGCGGGCAAAGTGGCTTATTTGCGGCTCACGTGGGCGCGGCCTTCAGCTTTGCGCACTTCATTAACCCCAACGGGGGCCCCCGCATGGTCCAGACCTACCGGGAGCGGTTCCGGCCCTCCCCCGAACTGGCCGCCCCGCAGGCCAACGTGGCCATCTTTGTGGCGTGCGCTGATACTGCTGGCCATGCCCAGGCCCTGGCCGATAACCTGGCCCTGCAGATGCTCAAGCTCGAAACCGGCCAGTTTACCCCCATTGAGGCTGTGGAAACGGTGAACGTGCGCCACCTCTCCGCCGATTTGCAGGCCCGGTTGGCCTACCATCACTCCCGCATCATTAGTGGCACCCCCGATAAGGTAAAGGCCGAAATTGACCAACTGGCGGCCTCTTATGGGGTGGATGAAGTGGTAGCCGTAACCATCACCCACGATTATGACGACCGGCTTCGCTCCTACGAGCTCCTGGCCGATGCTTTTGCCTTGCAACCGCAACTGCATCGGCGGGCTACGGTACCAGCATAGACTGCTTTACTTACCCCACTAGCAAAAGCCCGGTCAATGGCCGGGCTTTTGCTATTACTACTACCTCCTACTGATGAGCTAAAACCCAATAATATACTGCTGTTCAAATGCTTACTGATTAATATAGATTTTTTCTAAAGAACTGTTTTGAATCTATCTAAATAGAGCTGAGCTTTGCATTGTTTTAAATCAATCTAAACAAGCTTCCCGCTCTGATGTCTCGCCCTCTACCGCTCTTCCTTCTTCTTTCCCTGGCCGCCGCTACTCCCTCCCTCGGCGGTGAACTCATCCCTACCCGCTTGTTGCACAACGGCGACGATGATACTGCACAGCGGGGCCGCCTGAGCGGGCACGTGCTTGACGAGAAGGGCCAACCAGTGGAAGGCGTAACGGTAGCACTGAAGGGCACGGCTTTTGGCACCACCACCAACACCGATGGCAGCTTCCGCCTAGCGGCCCCGGCGGGGTCCTACCAGCTGGTGGTGAGCAGCCTGGGCTACGGCACCCAGGAAGTTACTGTGACCGTAACGGGCGGCGAAACCACCAGCGTACCGGCCTTCACGGTGCAGCAAAACCAGCAGCAGCTCAATGAAGTGCGCGTAAACGGCAGCCGCAGCCTTAATGAGCGGCCCGTGGCCATCGGCAAGCTGCCCATTGCCCCGCTTGATTTGCCCCAGAGCACCTTTACCGTGGAGCGCCAGACGCTGGAGCAGCAGCAGGTGCTGCGCGTGAGCGACGTGCTGGCCAACGTGAGCGGGGTGTACGTGAGCGGCAACACGGGCGGCTACCAGGAAGAAATTTCGGGTCGGGGCTTTGCCTTTGGCAGCAGCAACACCTTTAAAAACGGGGTGCGCTACAACAACAGCATTCTGCCCGAAACCAGCTCCCTGGAGCGGTTTGAGGTGTTGAAAGGCAGCAACGCCATCCTCTACGGTAACGTGGCCGCCGGCGGCGTGCTCAACTTGGTGACCAAGAAGCCCCGCTTTGAACAAGGCGGCTCAGTGGGAATGCGCGTGGGCAGCTACGATTTCTACAAGCCCACGCTAGATTTGTACGGGGCCGTGAACGGCAGCGAGCATGTGGCCTTCCGGGTGAACACCACCTACGAGAACAGCCGCAGCTTCCGCAACGAGGTAAAGGGGGAGCGGTTTTACGTGAACCCGTCCTTGCTTTTCAAAATTGGCCGCAAGACCGATTTTCTGCTGGAAGGCGACTACCTGAAGGATAACCGCACTCCTGACTTCGGCATTGGGGCCATCAACTACCGCATTCCGGATGTGCCGCGCGGCCGTTTCCTGAACACCAGCTGGGCCAATATTGGCACGGAGCAGAAATCGACTACCGCTACCCTCACCCACCACCTCAACGAGGACTGGCAGGTGCGCGGCGTGGCGGCTTACCAAGGCTTCAGCAACGACCTGCGCTCGGCCTCCCGCCCCAGCAATGTGCGCGACTCGGTGGACGTGTACAGTGGGGTGGATAAAAACGGTAAGCCCATTAAAATTCTCACCGGCAGCCCCGCGTTGTACGGTAACCAGGTACGCGGCCTGCAGGCCAGTGAAACCAAGGAAGACTACTTTCTGGGCCAGCTGGACGTGACGGGCAAGGTGCAGACCGGCTTCCTGAAGCACACCGTGCTGGTGGGCATGGACGCCGATAAGTACAATACCCGCGCCATTGCCTACAACGCCATTGGCCGCTACGACTCCATTAACGTGTTTGAGCCGGAGCGCTACGTTGAAAATAACACCGTCCCGAACTTCACCCGCAACACCCGCACCTACTCGCCCATCCGGCGCGTGGGGGTGTATGTGCAGGACCTCATCGAAATTACCGAAAAGCTGAAGCTGCTGGCCGGGGTGCGCTACAGCTACCAGGAAACCGGCACCTACCGCTTCACGCACGCAACAACCAGAACGCCCGAATCTTTCACCCGCGATAAACGCTACGACGACGCCTTCTCGCCCCGGCTGGGCTTAGTATACCAGCCGCTGAAAACCTTGTCGGTTTTTGCCTCCTACGCCAACTCCTTTAACACCAATGGCGGCAAGGATAACACCGGCGGCGCCCTGCCCCCGTCCATCATCGACCAGTACGAGGTGGGCGTGAAGAACGAGCTGTTCAACGGGCTGCTCTCGGCCAACCTGACGGCCTACCGCATCGTGAACAGCAACCTGGCCCAGACGATTCTGGTGGACGCGCCCAATTACAACATCAACATGCCCGCGGCCCAGGAGCTGGCCGGGGAGGTGACCAGCAAGGGCGTGGAGCTGGACGTGCAGAGCAAGCCCATGCAGGGCTGGTCGGTGATTGGCGGGTACAGCTACAACCGCACTGCCTACACCGAAAGCAACATCTACACAATCGGCAGCCTGCTGCGCTACAACCCCAACCACACGGCCAACGCCAGCGTGTTCTACACCTTCGAGAACGGCCTGCTACACGGCCTGAACCTGGGCGTAACTACCCTCTACATCGGAGAACGGCAGGCTGGCCGCAGCACCCGGGGCAACGTGGTAAACGACAATTACCGCCTGATTCCGCTGCCGTCCTACACCCAGCTCGACGCCTCAGTGGGCTACACCTACGACCGGCTGAGCCTGCGACTGAAACTCTCGAACGTGCTTAACAAGCTGAGCTATAACGTGCACGATGACAACAGTGTGAACCCCATTGCTCCGCGCCAATTTGCCGCAACCGTAGGCTACCGCCTGTAGGCATTACGTGAGTGAACGAGTACTTTAGTGAGTGAGACAACCCGGAAGTAACTGGCTGCAACCAGAAACTTCCGGGTTTTCCGTAAAATTTCCGAACTGTGTTTTTCTGAGTTATGAAAGTCTTTTTCCGCAACATTCACCTCTACCTCAGCCTGGTTTCGGGGCTGATTATTGCCGTAGTGTGCCTGACCGGGGCCGTACTGGTATTTGAGAAGGACTTGGAGCAGGCCTGGCACCCCGAGCGGTATTTTGTGCAGCCCGCCCCCACGGCCGCCCTGCCCCTGGCCCGCCTGCAGCAAGCCGTACAAGCCTATAAAGCCGACGCCAAAATTACGGGCGTTAAAGTATACGCCGACCCCACCCGCACCGTGGAGTTCAGCCTGGCCGGCGGCCCCGAGGGCGGCAAAAAGCCGGAAGGCGGCGAAGTCACAGCCCCCCGATCCGAGCAAGCCCGCGGCTCCCGTCCAGAAGGTGGCCAGGAAGCCCGCGGCGGTGAAGGCAAGGGGGAAAAAGGCCCGGAGGGCAAGGGAGGTAAAGGTGGCAAGGGCGGTGAAGGCGGCCGGGGCCCGGTGGTATTCGTAAACCCTTACACTGCCGCCGTAACCGGTGAGCTGAACTACCGCGAAACGTTTTTCTTCACCATGATGGCCCTGCACCGGGGCATGGTGGGCGGCCCCGTGGGCAAGCTCATCGTGGGCGTAAGCACGCTCATGTTCCTGTTCATCATCGGTACCGGCCTGGTGCTGTGGTGGCCCGCCACGCGTAAGGCCGTGAAGCAACGGCTCAAGGTAAAGTGGAACAGCGGCTGGAAGCGGCTCAACCACGATTTGCACATTGTACTAGGCTTCTACGCGGCGTTGTTCCTGTTTGTGTTTGCGTTTACCGGCCTGGCCTGGTCGTTTGAGTGGTTCAACAAGGGCATCTTTGCGGTTACCAACTCGCCTATGGAGCGCCCCGAGCCCCCGGTTTCGGTGGTGCCCGCGGCTACAGCTGTAGCAACGGCCGCCCCAGCCGGCGCCTTTACGTCTGATGCCGCCCTCACCCGCGCCCGGCAGTTGGCTCCCCAGGCCGTTTCCTACGCCCTGCAGCTACCCAAAGACTCTGCCGGCAGCATTCGGGTAGCTACGCTGCGGCCCAATGCCGTGTACGAAAACGCCACTGATGAAGTATTCCTCGACCAGTACTCGGGCCAGGTGCTGCGCGAGCAAACCTACGAGCAGCGCAACCTGGGCCAGCGGGTGCGGGGCTTGTTCAAGCCCGTGCACACAGGTTCTATCTTCGGCTGGCCTTCCAAAATCATCAGTTTGATTGTGTGCGTGTTGGGCTTCACCTTCCCCATTACCGGCATTATCATGTGGCTGAATCGCCTGAAAAAAGAGCGTAAGAAACTGCGGCGCGTAGCGGCGGCCTAATCCCGCGCGGTATTTAACCTTCCGGCTGCCGCTGCCGTACGTTTCCAAGGCGTCGGGCTGCTTTTAGCCCGACGCTTTTATTTTGCCCCCTATGCCACAGCCCGTTTCCTCCCCCCTCGCTCCCACGCCCTTGCCCCCCACCGAGAACCGCCTGGTAGCCCTGCTGCGCCGGGCGGGCCTGCTCGATTGGTTTCTGCTGGGGCTGGTGGGCGCGGTGGTGCTGGCCTATTGGTTTCCGGGAGCGGGCAGCAAAACCAGCCCCATTCCCTGGAAAACCATTACCACGGCCGGCGTGGCGCTTATTTTCTTTTTCTACGGTCTGCGCCTGAGCCTGGATAAGCTTCGGGCCGGCTTGCGCAACTGGAAGCTTCATATCGTAGTCCAGCTGATTACGTTTGTGGCGTTTCCGGTACTGGCCCTGGCGGTGCGGCCCTTGTTTGGTGGTGATAAGGGCGAGTTACTCTGGCAAAGCATTTTCTTTCTGTGTGCCCTGCCCAGCACGGTTTCCTCCTCGGTAGTGATGGTGAGCATGGCGCGCGGCAATCTGCCAGCGGCCATTTTCAATGCCAGCATCAGCAGCCTGCTCGGCATTGTGCTTACCCCGCTCTGGACGAGCCTGTTTCTGCATACCTCCGCCGACAGCGGCCACCTCTGGGGCCTGGCCCTCAGCCTCACCTGGCAGGTAATCTTGCCAGTTGTGGCCGGGGTGTTGCTTAGCCGCCGCTTCGGGGCGTTTGCCGAGCAGCACAAAGGCAGCCTGCGCATCTCCGACCAGATTGTGATTCTGCTGATTGTGTTTACGGCTTTCTGTGAGTCGTTTGCGGAGGGCATTTTCCGCAGCTATGCCCCCACCGATGTGGCCTTGTTGGGCCTGGGCATGGTGGGGCTGTACCTGGCCATTTTTGGGGTGGTATGGGCTATCAGCAACGTGCTGGGCTTCTCGCGGGAAGACCGGATTACGGCCTTATTTTGCGGCTCCAAGAAGTCGTTGGTGCACGGCAGCGTAATGGCGAGCCTGTTGTTTCCAGGTATGGCCGCTACGGGCTTGCTGCTCTTGCCATTAATGCTCTACCACGCCCTGCAAATTATTCTGGCCAGCATGATGGCCCAACACATGGGTCGTCAGGCAGAGGCAAAGTCCTAATTCAGTTACGCCGGGCTTAGCTGTTTCTACGCCTCTGACTGGGGCGCTATCAGCCCCAAGACCGAGCGGCTGAAGGTAGCAGCGGAAATTGAACAAATTGAGGTATTCCGGTATGACTGGTTTATCTTTGAGTTTGCGTCCCTCTTCCCGCGTGTATTTCCCGGCATGAAAAAACTTCTTCTCGGTTTCGCTCTATTTTTTGCTACTGCCGTTTCTGTGCAGGCGCAGACACCTACCCAGAAAGTGTATGCAGCCGTTATGAAAAACCAGGTGGCGGCGCTTGAAACCTTACTGGCGGCCGGGGCTGATGTCAATGCCACGGTTGAAATGATGCCCGGCTTCCCAACCACTTTCCTGTTTCTGGCCGCTGAAAACGGCCATTTGGAGGTGGTAAAAACCTTGCTCAAGCACAAAGCCCAGATAGATAAAACGGATTCTTTCAGTATGACGCCCTTGATGGCGGCGGCGGCCAAAGGCAACCTGGAAATTGTGCAGGCCCTGCTAACCAGCGGCGCCAACCCCAAGGCCAAGGACAAGGACGGCAAAGATGTGCTGGCCAACGCCAAAGAAGGCGGCAACGCCGACGTAATCAAGCTGATTCAGAGCAAACAATAGATTTTGCACTCTATACGTACGCAAAAGGCCCGGTAAAACTACCGGGCCTTTTGCGTACGTGTAGCACTGGTGAGTACTGCTTTCGGGCATCAGCGCATAGCTACATCTATATAATGCTATTCATCGACGGTGTAAGGCAGTCTGCCGCACACTATTTTTGGGGCGGGACTATTTTGGTGGGAACTAAGTACCAGCGCTTTAGGCTTTGTGCTGCCGAAACATATCTATACAACTACATGCTTGACTTACAACTGACTAGCGCCGGTTTTTTTGAAATATCCGGGCCAGTTGAGCCCCAGCAAGCTGGCAGCACCTACGTGCGGCCCCGCCGCACCGAAACGGTACGCATTTTTATTCCGGCCGACACAAGTGAGGTAGAGGTATACGCCGGCACCTTGCGCGACAGCCGCTTGGTGTTTCAGGGGCCGGTAGAGCAGGCGCTTAGCTTGCCGTGGCTGCTCCCCCTATCAAACTAGCTGCTTGGTTTTCGGGTAGCTGGTGGCGCAGCAGGCGCACAATGAGGCCCGTCCAGCCGGTTTGGTGGCTCGCCCCCAGTCCCCGGCCCGTGTCGCCGTGGAAGTACTCATGAAACAGCAGGTAGTCGCGGAAGTGGGGGTCGGTTTGCAGCAGCTCATCATCGGCGAAGGCGGGGCGGCGGCCGGCTGAGTCCTTGAGAAACAGCTTGGTAAGCCGGCCCGACAACGCATCGGCAATTTCCTGGAGCGTGAGGCGCTGCCCGGAGCCCGTGGGGTATTCCACCCGGAAGGAGTCGCCGTAGTAGCTGTGGAAACGCTGCAAGGACTCAATGATGAGGTAGTTGATGGGAAACCAGATGGGGCCGCGCCAGTTGCTATTCCCCCCAAACATGCTACTCTCGGCTTCGCCGGGCACGTACTGCACGGTAAAGTCGGTATCGACGGTACTATACACGTACGGGTTTTCCAGGTGGTAGCGCGACATAGCCCGGATACCGAAATCGGACAGAAACTCCTGCTCATCGAGCATGCGCTTGAGCAAGTGGCGCAGGCGGCTACGGCGCAGCAGGCTCAGCAAGTGGCGGGCACCTTTGCCCTGCTCCTGCCAGCGAGCTACCAGCTGGGCTAAATGGGGGCGGTTTTCGAGCAGCCAGCGGGCCCGCTCCGTAAACTCGGGCAGGGAGTTGAGCAACTCCTCATCAATAACCTCCACGGCAAACAGCGGAATCAGGCCCACGATGGAGCGCACGCGTAGCTTGGTGCGGGCGTCGTCGGGGGTATGGAGCACGTCGTAGTAAAACTGGTCTTCCTCATCCCAGAGGTTGAATTGTCCGTCGCCGCCGCGGGTCATGGCGTCGGCAATGTAGAGGAAGTGCTCGAAGAACTTGCCGGCCATTTCCTGGTATACGGGATTATGGCTGGCCAGCTCCATGGCCATGCGCATCATATTCAGGGCAAACATGGCCATCCAGCTGGTGCCGTCGCTCTGCTCAATATGGCCGCCGGTGGGCAGCGGGGCACTTCTGTCAAATACGCCAATATTATCCAGCCCCAGAAAGCCGCCCTCGAAGATATTCCGCTCACTTTTGTCCTTGCGGTTTACCCACCAGGTAAAGTTCAGGCTAAGCTTGTGGAAAACCGCCTCCAAGAAGGCCGTGTCGCCCTGGTTGTCGCGCAGCTTCTTGTCCATCTGGTACACGCGCCAGGTGGCCCAGGCGTGCACGGGCGGGTTCACGTCATTCAGGTTCCACTCGTAGGCCGGTAGCTGACCGCTGGGGTGCATGTACCAGTCGCGGCAGAGCAGACGCAGCTGGTCTTTGGCAAAATCGGCATCTACCATGGCCAGCGGAATGCAGTGGAAGGCCAAATCCCAGGCCGCGTACCAGGGGTACTCCCACTTATCAGGCATGGAAATGATGTCTTGGTTGTGCAGGTGGCGCCAGTTGCTGTTGCGGCCCTTGCGACGGCGGGCCGGCAGGCGGGGTAAGGCCGGGTCGCCGTCCAGCCACTGGGTTACATCATAGTAGTAAAACTGCTTGCTCCAGAGCATGCCGGCAAAGGCCTGGCGCTGCACGTTGCGCGCATCGGCGGAGGGCGGCAGCTCCTGTTGCATGCACTGGTAGAAGTCATCGGCATCCTGCAGGCCGGCAGCCATTACCTGCCCGAAATCGGCGAAGGGCTGGGCCAACTCCTGTTGGCTGAGGCGCAGACGTACCACCCGGGCCTCACCAGGAGCAATTTCCAGGGGGTGGTGAGCAGCCATCTTGGTGCCGCCCCGGTTCGGGTTAACGGCCGTCACGTCGCCTTCCACCACGTAATCATTGATGCCGTCCTTGTAGTAGCGGCCGGTGCCGGTGGGTCCAAATGGGTCGCCGGTGCGGTGGTAGTTGGTGTTGTTGTCGCAGAAAAGCAGGGCGGCGGGCTCGTCGCAGTACACGTGGTAGCGGCCCAGGGCGGCGTGGTCGGCGGTGGCGGCAGCGGGGCCGGTGGCCCGCAGCGTGGGCGCCGCGCCGCTGGGCGCATGCCCCCAGGCCCAGGTATTCCGAAACCACAGCGTAGGCAAAATGTGCAGAGGAGCCGCCTCGGGGCCCCGGTTGTGGGCCGTTATCTGCAGCAGAACATCATCGGGGCCGGCCTTGGCGTATTCAATAAACACATCGAAGTAGCGGTTCTCAGCGAATATGTTCGTGTCAAGCAGCTCGAACTCGGGCTCCAGGCGGGTGCGGGCGGCATTTTCCCGGCGCAGCTCCTCATACGGAAACTCCTGCTGCGGATACTTGTACAGCATCTTCATGTAGGAGTGCGAGGGCGTGCTATCAAGGTAATAGTACAGCTCTTTCACGTCCTCGCCGTGGTTGCCCTGGCCGTTGGTGAGGCCAAACAGCCGCTCCTTCAGCATCTCGTCCTGCCCGTTCCAGAGGGCCACGCTCAGGCACAGGTGCTGCTGGTCGTCGCAAATGCCACCCAGGCCCTCCTCGCCCCAGCGGTAGGCCACGCTACGGGCCAAATCGTGGGGCAGGAAGTTCCAGGCGTTGCCATCGGGACTATAATCCTCGCGCACCGTACCCCACTGGCGCTCCGTGAGGTAGGGGCCAAATTTCTTCCAACGAGCCTCACCGGTCTGGTGTTGAGCTAAGCGTACTTGTTCCTGCGTCATACCATTGGGGAAAATTATCCCAGCCCAAAGGTACGCGCTTGGGCGCACAGAGTTGGCCCGACTGGTTGTGGGTTTGCCGGCCTGCAGCGTATTCAGTCCCAAAACCAGTCAAATCCCAACCATAAGAACCGGTAATGCACAGGGTATAAAGACGCGACACTCCCCGTTACACAACCCGCACCATCCACCTGTCGTCCTGAGCTTACGAAGGATCTTCTCACGTTGCAACAGTTTGTTTATGCGTGATAAGGTCCTTCACTTCCCTCAGGATGACAAGGGTTTTCATCTTTCTAAACGGCTTCAACCTTAGCAACGAGGAGACGCGAATACGCGTCTCGACACCGTGCCGACTACTTCGCGGCTTCGATTTCGGCTACGGCGGCGGTTACCTGCTGGGCTACCAGGGTGGCGTTGGGGCGCTTGGCCTGCTGCTGCTCAATCTGACGGAGTAGGCCGATGAGGCGGGATGCATCAATGTAGGGCTTGTAGCGCACCGTCAGGTCTTTGATGCGGGTGATGCCTTCGGTCAGGACTGTGGGGTCGTCGAGGCGGCCCATCATATCGCCGAGGCCGGCCAGCATGTCGAACTGGCTGTTGGGCTCGGCAGCGTCGTACTTGGCGCGCATCAGGGGCCACTCGGCGGCGCTGCCGGCTTTGCCATACACTTGCACCAGCGCCACCGTCAGCCCACCCTTATTGTCGGCCTCGAAGGCTTTGGCGCGCGCCAGGGCCTGCGCGGGTTGTAGCGGCAGCAGTCCGCGCAGCGCGGCCCCCTGCACCCGGTACGAAGAATGGGCCAGGGCTTTTGTGAACAAGGGCGCATACTGCTTATCCTGCACCGAGCCCAGGGCCAGGAGGGCCGCTGCCCGCACCTGCGCCGAGGCATCGGTGGCGGCCAACCGGGCCAGAACCGGCGCGGCGGCCTTGCGCGAAGCAGCATTTTGGAGGTCAAGGGCCTCAATAGCAAACTGGCGCAGCACCGGAGAGGCATCGGTGAGGCCGGCCGTCAATAGCTGCCGGGCTACTGGCTCCGAGGACGGTGTTTTCAGCTGGTTCTGGGCGGCGGCCAGGGCTTCGCGCCGGTCGAGGTAGCGGGGGGCGAGGCGGAGCTGGGCGGCGTACTCGGCGAGGGGCTTATTATCGGTTTTCTGCCACAGCAGCACCTTGTCGGCATCCACGTTTACCAGCTCCGGCTTGCTGGCGGCCGGAAAGCGGAAGGTTTCGGTGGCCTGGTGCACCATTACCTGGTGGCGCTGGGGCTTACCGCTCACGTACACATCCACGGCAATGGGCAACTGGAAAGGCAGGCCGGGCTGGGTTTGCTTGATGGTGACGGTCTGCTCCCGGCCGCCGGCGTCGTAGCCGTAGTCGATGCTGACGATGGGGTGGCCGGCGCGGTAATACCACTGGTTGAAAAACCAGTTCAAATCCTGACCCGAGGCCTGCTCCAGGGCCAGCCGCAGCTGGTGCGGCTCCCCGGTACCGAAGGCGTTCTGCGTCAGGTAGGTTTTCAGGCCGTTGAAGAATACCTGCTCGCCCAAATAAGTGCGCAGCATATTCAGGATGCTACCGCCCTTCTGGTAGCTCACGGCATCAAAGAGGTCCTCCTTGTCGGCGTACTGGTAGCGAGCCAGCTGCTGCGAGTGGTTGGCGGGGTTGCCGAGGTAGTTGCGCAGACTGCGGTAGGCCTGGGCCGCGCCGGCATCGGGGCCGTACTCGTGCTCGGCCCAGAGCACCTCCGAGAAGTTGGCGAAACTCTCGTTCACGGTCAGGTTGCTCCAGCTTTCAGCCGTCACGTAGTCGCCAAACCAGTGGTGAAACAGCTCATGAGCCACTTCCCGCTCCACCAGCGTGTAGTCCCAGTCGGCCACCTCCCGGGCCGAGCCCTGGGCATGAGGCCCGAACAAAGAGGCCGTAGTATTCTCCATGGCCCCGCTCACGTAGTCGCGCACCACCACCTGGGCATACTTGTTCCACGGATACGCCACCCCCAGCCGCTCAGAAAAGAACTCCAGCATGCGTGGCGTCTTACCGAAAATGGCCTGCGTCTGGCCCGCGTACTGCGGCTCCAGGTAGTAGCTGACCTCCTTCCCGTGCCAGGTTTCGGTGGTTTTGCGGAAGCTGCCCACCGCCAGCATAAACAGGTAGGGCGCGTGGGGCTGGTTCATTTTCCAGGTATCGGTGCGCAGGCCGGGGCCGGCGGGCGTCTGGCTTATCAGGGCCCCATTGCTGAGCGTGACGTACTTGGCGGGCACGGTCAGGCTGATTTCGGAAGTGGTTTTCTGGTTGGGCTTGTCGATGGTGGGAAACCAGGCCGAGTTGGACTCCGTTTCGCCCTGGGTCCAGATTTGCACCGGCTTACCGGACACGGCGCTGTCGGGGTTGATGAAGTACAGTCCCTTGGCTCCCCCAATGGCGGCGCTGCCTTTAATGTCCAGCTCGTCGGGCTTGGCCGTGTACTCGATATAAACGGTGTACGCCTCACCCGCCGGCACCGCCCGCCCCAGCTGAATCAGGAGCTTGCGCTGGTTGTAGGTGTACTTAAGCGGCGTAGACTCGTTATTCTGCACCAGATTCACCGCCTTAATATCCATACCCTTAGCATCCAGCCGCAGGGAATCGGTGGCGTAGCCGTGGGGCTTGAGCGTCACCCATTCCTTACCATAGGCGTAGCGCTTGGCATAGTCGAAACGCAGGTCCAGCCGGGTATGCACCAAGTCGTTGACTTTGCGCTCGGCGGCGCGGTAGGTGGTTGCGGTAGTTTGGGCGGTGGCGGCCGTGGTGGCCGCTGTCAGGCTGATAGTCAGCAGAAGGATATGGCGCATAGAGGACGCAAGGTAGAAAACTTGCGCTCTGACAGATGCCGCCAACCGCACAGGCGTTGCCTGGCAGTAGCGCGAACTGCAAAGTTCGCGTCCCCGCGCCAATAGAACCGTTGGAACGGCGCGGAGGCGCGAATTTTGCAGTTCGCGCTACTGCCCTACCACAAACGTGCGCATGCTCAGGCCACCGTACTCCACGGCTTCGTAGGCGTGGCGGATGTCGTCGTCGGGTTCGGCCAGAGCCAGGCTGTAGAGCAGCGGGATGTAGTGGTCGGGGGTGGGCACGGCCAGGGCCCCGCTGGCGCCCGCCTGCTGGTAATGGGCCAGGGCATGCAGGTCGCGCTGGTTGATTTTGGCCTTGGCCCACTCGTCAAACTCCGAGGCCCAGGCGTAGGGCGTGGGGTCATCGGCCATGAGCTTGGGCATGCTCTGGCGCAGGTTGTGCACGATGTTGCCGCTGCCCAGAATCAGGACGCCCCGCCGCCGCATAAACTGCAGCTGCCGGGCCAGCTCGGCGTGGTAGGTCAGGGGCTGGTGGTAGTCGATGCTGAGCTGAAACACCGGAATATCGGCCTCGGGAAATATATGGTGCAGCACCGTCCAGGTGCCGTGGTCGAGGCCCCACTCATCGGTGGGGTGGGCATCGGGCAGGGCCTGCAGTACTTCCCGGGCCACATCGGGGGCCCCGGGCGCGGGGTACTGCATGGCAAACAGCTCCTGCGGGAAGCCGCCGAAGTCGTGGATGGTTTCGGGCCGCTCATTTACGGCCACAAAAGTGCCGCGTGTGAGCCAGTGCGCCGACACCACCAGCACGGCCCGCGGGGGCTGCCGGTTCCGGATATCCAAACCCAGCCGGTGCAGCGTTTGGGTAAACGGGTTATCGGCCAGCGCATTCATGGGAGACCCGTGCCCCACGAAGAGCACGGGCATTTTGGCGGTTTGCTGGAAGCTACTGGCAGTTTTATGGAGGTCTTGCAGGGAGTTCATAGCCGTAGTTAAGGGCAGCGCACCAAGTAGGTGAAGGAGGTGGTGGCGCTGCGGGTGGTTATCGGGTAGTGACAGCAAAAGTACCCGCCGGAAAGCAGTAGCGCCTTGACCTGGGATAAGAAATGCGCGTTGCTCCCTCCCGAAGCTGTCGGCTCCTACCCGCTTACCTTTTACTCAATAAGGCACTACTTTTTGCTGCACTATTCATACATTGTTTTGCATGAATGGGGCAGAAGATAAATAAGGGGGTTACAACCCAGGCTACTGCCTACTTGGCAATAACCAGCCCTTTGGTTTCGTTTAATAAACAGAATAGCAGGCACTTTTCCTTCCGCCAGTTGCTTATCTGTCTGCCCCACCCTGCCCCGCTCCTCTATGCCCACAACGCTACCACCGCCTGCTCCCGTATTTCTGCCGAACACTGCCCCACCCGGCCAAACCTGCCGCTGGCAGGCCCGCCCGACAGCCGGGTGGCTTCTGCCGCTGCTCCTGCTGCTGCTGACGGTTGTTTCCGCCCTGGGCCAGGGTACCCCGCCCCCGGAGTGCAGCCAGGACGAGAAGTTTGCCAACACCTGGTACTTCGGGCACAAAGCGGGCCTTGATTTCAACCAAGCCACCGACTCCATCCCGCCCACAGTACTCACCGATGGCCGGATGACGGCCCCGTTTGGCTCCGGGGTGATGTCGGATGGTAACGGCCGGCTGCTGTTTTACACCAACGGCGACACCATCTGGAACCGGGACCACTCCATTATGGGCACGGGCCTAGGCGGCACGCCCCGCTCCACCGATGGAGCCCTGGCCGTGAAGAAGCCTGGCAGCTTTATTTCCCAAACTGCCCCCACGCGCTACTACGTATTCGCCCTCAACGACACCATTGGCCTGTGCTACTCGGAAATTGAGATTCCCGCCGGCGGGGGCGCGGGTACCATTATCAGCCGCAATAACCTGCTGGCCCGCGGCACGGCTCACAAGCTGACGGGCGTATTCCACAAGAACGGCTGCGACATCTGGATTATCGCCCACGGCTGGGGCAGCGCCAAAACCGGCAACAACAACCGGGGCGACGCCTTTCTGGCCTACCGAATAACAATTAATGGAGTACTGCCAGTAGTCAATGGAAACCCTAATCCAGTAATTTCTTCCGTCGGCTCTTTGCATGCGCCCAGCGTGGCCAGGCAAGGCTACCGGGGCCAGATGAAAGTGACGCCCGACGGCCGGCAACTAGCTCTGGCCCGCTTCAGTGAAGTGGCCGGGGACAGCTCCAGCACGGTGGAATTATTTAGTTTCGATACCAACACGGGCGAGGTTTCGGCCAGTGCTCAGACGCCTTTTATTGTGGACAGCAAGGAAGGTGGTTACTACGGGGTGGAATTTTCGCCCAGCCAGAACCGGCTGTTTGCCACCGTACTAAACCCGGCTAAGCTGCTGCAGTTCGACTTGCGCGCACCGAGCGTGACGGCCAGCAAAATCAGTATTCCGCTCAAGCAGACGCCCCCGGCCAACCTAGGCTCCATGCAGGCCGCCCCCGATGGCAAAATTTACGTAGCCCGCGAAAATCAGCCGGCCCTGGGTTTCATTCCGAAGCCTGATGCCTTCCCCGATTCGGTGGGGTTTGTCGTGGCCTTTGCCGAGGACAGCCTGCTGCTAGGTGGGCGCCGGAGCGGGCTGGGGTTGCCCAACTTCAACCAAAGCTCCTTGCTGCGGGTGGGGCTTCAGGCGGAACTGACGGCTTGCCGAACGGTAAAATTCCAGGCCCCGGCTATTGATTTTGCCCCGCAGACCTACCTCTGGACCTTCGGCGACGGCACTACCTCCACCGAAGCTAACCCCACGCACACCTATGCCCAGCCAGGCGACTATACCGTAAAGCTGCGCATTACCACCGACTGCTTCTGTCGGGAAAGCCAGGGCCTGTTCCGGGTGCCGGGCCTCCCCGTTCCCGGCAGCATTGCCGCCGACCAGAACGTGTGCGCCGGCTCCACACCGGCCCCCTTCACTAGTACTGCCCCCGCCACTGGTGACCCAATTCTACGGGTGACCTACCAGTGGGAAACGTCCACGGATAACGCCACTTGGTCGGATGTTCCGGGTGCTACGGGCGCTACTTACCAGCCTACTAACACATTACCGGCGGGCACCTATTATTTCCGGCGGCGGGTGCAGCTTCTGCTCGCCAACGGTAACCTGTACTGCGACCCAACCTTCACTGCCTCGGTGCGGCTGACAGTAACGCCGGCCCTGGCTGCGGGCACCATTGCCGCCGACCAGACGGTGTGCGCCGGCAGCCCCGCCGCGCCCCTCACCAGCAGTGCCCCCGCTACCGGCGGCGCCGGCAACCCTGTCTACCAATGGCAATTATCCACGGATAACACCACTTGGACGAGCACCGCCGGAGCGACGGGGGAGACCTACACACCGGGCACCCTGACGGTTACTACCCTGTTCCGCCGCCTAGTTAGCTCCGGGCCCTGCACGGCCGTGTCGAATACCGTCACCATCACCGTGGCCCCCGCTTTAGTTGCCGGCACCATTGCCGCCAACCAGACGCTCTGCAACGGAGCCGCACCCGCGCCGCTTACCAGCACCACGCCCGCCGCGGGTGGGCCGGGTCCGGTGGCGTACCAGTGGGAATCCTCATTGGACAATGCTGCTTGGGCGGCTGTTGCCGGGGCTACCACCGCCGATTACGCCCCCGGCCCACTGACGGCTACCACCTATTTCCGGCGGCGGGCTGTTTCGGGAGCCTGCGGGCCGGTTTACTCCAATACGGTGACGCTGACGGTGGCCCCGGTACTCACTGCCGGCGCCATTGCCGCCGACCAAATTCTGTGCTCGGGCGCTACGGCTGCCCCGCTCACCAGCACTACCGATGCGGCCGGTGGCGCGGGAGCAGTAACGTACCAGTGGGAATCGTCGGCCGATAACACTACCTGGGCCGCCCTGCCAGGTGCAACCAGTGCAACGTATACTCCGGGGCCCCTGACGGCTACCACCTACTTCCGCCGGGGCGCTACCGCCGGAACCTGTGGGCCAGTGTACTCAAACGTGGTAACCCTGCGGGTACTGCCTACTCTCACGGCCGGCAGTATTGCTGCCGATCAGAGCATCTGCAACGGCGCTACGCCTGCCCCGCTCACCAGCAGCGCGGGAGCCAGCGGAGGCACAGGTAGCTTTGATTATCTGTGGGAAGCATCGTTGGACAATGTAAGCTGGAATACCATCAGCGGGGCTACGGGTGACACCTACTCCCCCGGCCCGCTGACCCGCACCACGTACTTCCGCCGCCGGGTTACTTCCGGTAGTTGCGGGCCGGAGTACACGGCCTCCGTGGTCATTACGGTGGCTCCGATTTTGGTGGCGGGCACTATTGCTGCCGACCAGACAGTGTGCCCCGGCGCTACGCCGGCTCCGCTGACGAGCGGAGGGGCCGCCAGCGGGGGGATTGGAGAGGTAACCTATCAATGGGAATCATCCTTGGATAACAGCACCTGGGCGGCTGTTTCGGGCGCAACGGGGGCAACGTATGCCCCAGGGCCGCTCACGGCTACCACCTATTTCCGCCGCCGGGCCACGGCCGGAGCTTGCGGGCCAGTATACTCCAACGTGGTAACCCTAGCGGTAACGCCAGCCCTGGTAGCTGGCAGCATCGGACAAGACCAGACCGTGTGCCCCGGCGCGGCCCCGGTTCCGCTTGCCAGCACCACCAACGCTACCGGCGGCACGGGCAGCTACACCTATCAGTGGGAATCTTCCTCGGATAACGCCACCTGGACCACTATTCCGGGAGCCAATGGAGCCACATACGCTCCGGGGCCCCTCACGGCTACTACCTATTTCCGCCGCCGCGTTACTTCCGGACCCTGCGGCCCGGAGTACTCCAACGTTATTACGCTGACGGTACTACCCACCCTCACGGCTGGCACCATTGCCGCCGACCAAGACATTTGCGCTGGCACAGCCCCTACCCCGCTTACCGGCGGCGGGGCCGGTGGAGGCACGGGCACTTTCGCCTATCAGTGGGAATCTTCCTTGGATAACAGCACTTGGGCGGCCATTGGCGGAGCAACCGGCGTAACCTACGCTCCGGGCCCGCTCACAACTACCACCTACTTCCGCCGCCGCGTAACATCGGGCACGGGCACCTGCGCTACGGTCATTTCCAACGTGGTAACGGTGCGGGTGCAGCCCCGCGTGACGCCGACCGTAACGCTGGCTTCCCCGCCCGTAGAGTGCCCCGGTACTCCACTCACCTTTACGGCCGTGGCCGCCAACGCGGGCCCCGCGCCTACTTTCCAGTGGTTTGTGAACAATGTGGCCGTAGCCAGCGGCCCTACCTTCACCAGCAGCGCCCTCGTTACCGGCGACCAAGTGCGGGTGGAGGTAACGCCCTCGGCAGGCCTGTGTAGCACGGGCCCGGCCGTGGCTACAGTTACCGTCACGCGTATACCTACTCCTGCGCCCACGCTCAGCATTGCGGTGCAGCCGGGAGGCCCCGTGTGCCTGGGGGCTCCGCTCACATTCAGTATTGCCAGCGTAACGGGGGCCGGCCCCACGCCCCAGTATCAGTGGCAGGTGAATGGCGCTGATGTGGCGGGGGCCACGGGCCCGGTGTTTACCAGCACTACCCTTCGCGCAGGGCAGTTGGTAACGCTCCGCTTGCGCACCACTAACACCTGCGCCCAGCCCGTCACGGCCATTTCCAACGCCATTGCCGTGCGCATTCAGCCGCCCGTAAACGTGGATGCTGGTCCCGACAAGGAAGTTTTGGCCGGCAATTCCGTGACGCTGGAAGGCCGCGCCGATGGCCGCTACCCCGTGCGCTGGACGCCCTCCCAGACGCTGCGCTTCTCCGGTGATTCTCTGAAGCCCATAGCCTCGCCCACCGTTACCACAACCTACACGCTCTCGGCCGGGAGCGGGGGCTGCGCCGACTCCGACGAGGTAACCGTGGTAGTACGCCCACCCATTCGGATTCCGAACGCCTTCACGCCCAACGGTGACGGCCGCGACGATACCTGGCAGATTGAGTTCATTGAGCAGTTCCCCGACAATACCGTGACGGTGTTCAACCGCTGGGGCACCAAAATCTTCTCCGCCAACAACTACGGCCGGGCCAATGAGTGGCGCGGCGACATTAACGGCCAGCCCGCTCCGGTGGGCACCTACTACTACGTCGTCGTCACGAAGGGCCCCCTGGGTAGGTCCTACAGCGGGTCGATTACGATTCTGTATTAACCTAGGGTGGCCGGCCGCGCACCCTGCGCGGTCGGACCCTCCTTCCTTCGACAGCACTACCACCAAACAGGTATGAAACGAGCCTTACCTCTGCTGCTTCCGCTGCTGCTGTTGGCTGCCGCCCCGGCCCTGGCCCAGCAGCAGGCCCAATACAGCCAGTACATGAATAATAACTACATCCTCAACCCCGGCGCTACGGGCGTGGAGGATTATATTGACGTGAAAGCCAGCTACCGCACCCAGTGGACGGGGCTGGAAGGCGCCCCTAAAACCTACTACCTCAGCGCCAGCTCCTCGCTGGGCAAGTGGCGCACCACCAATAAGCGCACCCTCAATGACCGGCGGCGGCCCTTTCACGCCATTGGGGGGCTGGTATACAACGACCAGACCGGACCCACCAGCCGCAAGGGCGCCTACCTTTCCTACGCCTACAACCTGGTGCTGCGGCCCAACCTGCGGGCGGCCCTGGGCGTGGCGGCGGGCATGCAGCAGTTTGCCGTGGATGGGACGCAGCTACGGTTTTTCGACCCTACCACCGTAGCCCCCAGCGACGCCGCCCGGGTGCCCGATGCCTCCATTGGCCTGTGGGTGTATAGCTCCGATTTTTATGTGGGCGTATCGGGGGCGCAGCTGCTGGCCAACAAGCTTAACTTCTCCTACGGTCCCACCACCCTGGCCGAAGGCGCGGGTAACTCCCTCAAGCGGCACTATTTCGCTACGGCCGGGGTGCGGGTGCCTCTCTCCAACGACTGGTCGTTGGTGCCCTCAGTGCTGGTGAAGGCCGTGCAGCCGGCCCCCGTATCCCTCGACCTCAACGCCAAGCTCAAGTACCAGGATTTGCTTTGGGGCGGGGTGTCGTGGCGGGCGTTTGATTCGTTTGTGGCCTTGGTGGGCCTCAACTACGAGCAGTTCACCTTCGGCTATTCCTATGATGCGGGCCTTTCGGAGCTGGCCGGCTACCACGGCGGCAGCCACGAGGTGCTGGTGGGCCTGCGCCTCAAGAAGAAGACCCAGGTAGTCTGCACCAACCGGTTCTGGTAGGGTTACTTTATAGAAACGTCATGCAGAGGCGCAACGGAGCATCTCGCATGTTGACGTTGAAATGCTAACCGGCATGCAGAGGCCGGAGGCCGAAACATCTCTACCGCTTCGTTGCCAAACTAACTGTCATGCAGAGGCGTTGCCGAAGCATCTCGCGTGCTGACGTCAAGAGTAGTTCCTCAACGTCAGCACGCGAGATGCTTCGGCGACGCCTCTGCATGACGTTCGACTAACTCGAGTTACCATTCCAACGTCAGCACGCGAGATGCTTTGGCGACGCCTCTGCATGACGGTCGGGCGTGTTTGGGTACTTTTCCAAAGACACACGCAAGGCAAACAACTTCAGCAACGACGAGACGCAAAGTATTGCGTCTCTACACCGCTCAATAGAGACCCGACTGGGGCACGGCAAACGGGGCAGAATTGGTACTTTCGCACCTCTCTCCCGCCTGCCTCTCTCCCGCCCGCGCTCATGTCCCGTATTCTTCCCACCATTGTGGGGGCGCAGTTTTGCTGCACCTCATTGTGGTTTGCCGGCAATGCCGTAGCGCCCGAGCTGGCGGCGCGGTTTCATCTGCCGGCCGGCTTTGTGTCCTCACTTACCAGCGCCGTGCAACTGGGTTTTATCAGCGGCACGCTGCTGTTTGCGTTGCTGGCCGTGGCTGACCGGTTTTCGCCCTCGCGGGTATTCTTTGTGAGTGCACTGGCGGCGGCAGCGGCCAACCTCGGCGTGCACCTGAGCGGCCTCGGAGCCGAGGGGCTGCTAGCCTGCCGCTTCCTGACGGGCTTTTTCCTGGCCGGCATTTACCCGGTGGGCATGAAAATAGCCGCCGACTATTACGAGGCCGGGCTGGGCCGCTCCTTGGGGTGGCTGGTGGGGGCACTGGTGCTGGGCACGGCGTTTCCGCATTTGCTGCGTAGCCTCACGGGGCAGCTCCCGTGGTACTACGTGACGGGGGCTACCTCCGCGCTGGCGGTGCTGGGTGGTGTGGCCATGCTGCTGCTGGTGCCCGATGGGCCCTACCGCCGGCCCGGGCAGCGGCCCCGCCTCACGGCGTTTCTGGCGGGGTTCCGGCAGCCGCAGTTTCGGGCGGCGGCGCTGGGCTACTTCGGGCATATGTGGGAGCTGTACGCATTTTGGGCGTTTGTGCCGGTGGTGCTGGCCGGCTTTCAACAGCGGCACCCGCTGGCGGCGCTGCCGGTACCGCTACTCTCGTTCGGCATTATTGGCGGGGGCAGCCTGGCCTGCGTAGGCGCGGGGCTACTGGCCCGCCGATTGAGTCCGGCGCGGGTAGCCACTATTGCGCTGGCGCTGTCGGGGGCGTGCTGCCTGGCTTCGGGGGTGGTACTGGGCGGCAGCTCGGCGGTGGGGCTAGTGGCGTTTCTGGCATTCTGGGGGCTGGTAGTGGTGGCCGACTCGCCGATGTTTTCCACCCTGGTGGCCCGGCATGCCCCCGCCGAAGCGCGCGGCGCGGCCCTGACCATCGTCAACTGCCTGGGATTTGCTCTCACCATCGGCAGCGTGCAGCTCACCGGCTGGCTGGCCCCGCGCCTGCCGTCTCAGTTGCTACTGCTGCCCCTGGCCCTCGGCCCGGCACTGGGGCTGTGGGCGTTGGGGCGCGAGCGGCGGACGATAGAGGCATAGTAACCGTAACCTAGGGTGTGTGGACAGTAAGTAACAAGAACGTCATGCTTCATCTGGCGTACGCTTGTCGAAGCATGATGGCCTAAAGGGATGTAGAATGCCCGTTACCGTTGCTGTCCACAGACCTTAGTTGGTGTGGGTGCATGCTTAGCACTCCGCAAATCGGTGGCTTACTTTGCCCTCAGAATCAAGCCCAGCTGCGACAATCTTTTATGAGCCCGAGACGTTGAAAGCCGCTATCTGACGACGATTATTATCGAGCGTTCTGGTTGAGTTTCGCAGCTGCTGTGGCTGGTGCGCTCTACTATTCCGGCTGGCGGCTAATTGCCGGGTATGTTGCTTGCAACCGGACGCCACCAGATGCTATCCATTGGGTTACGCACCTATTCTTTTCACTTCCTGCTCTTTAGTTTATGAAGGCATTACGCATCATCTTGTTTATCGGCGCTATCCTATCATTTTCCCGGAGCACCCGCGCGCAAACCCTCGATACCTTAGTGGATGTGGGCGGCTACCGGTTGCATTTCGTCATCACCAAGGGCCAGGGCGTGCCGATTGTATTTGAGGCGGGCGGCGGCGACGATGCCCGGGTGTGGCAGGAGCTGCTGCAACCGCTAGCCACCATTACCGGGGCCCCGCTTATCACCTACGACCGGGCCGGGTTCGGCAAAAGCGAAACCAACACCCGCGAGCTAAACGACGCTAAGCACGGGGTACTGGAAGGCGTAATGGGCCTGGAAACCGGCCTCAAAAAGCTGGGCTACGGCAAGCAGCTGATGCTGGTGGCCCACTCCTACGGTGGCTTCTACACCACGCTCTACGCCGCCCGAAACCCCGCGGCCGTGAAATCGGTGGTGCTGATTGATGCCATGACGGCCTGCTACGCCACCGATGAATTTCTGGCGGGCATGATGCGCGACCTGCAGGCCGACATTGCCAAAAACAAAACCGAGCACCGGGGCCGCTACTACCAATCCAGCAACTACCCCGCTACCGTGGCCTTGCTCCGCAAAACGCCGTTTCCCGCCGCCATTCCCGTTATCGACCTGGTAGCCGAGCAACCTTTTTCGCCGGTAGGGGCCGATGCGACGCGTTGGAAAGCGTGCCATCAGCAGTTTGTGGCGGCGCAGCCCAACCGTGAAGGCATTACGGCTTACGGCAGCGGCCACTACATTTTTGCCGACAACCCGGCGCTGGTGGTCAGTACCATTGCGCAGGGCTACACCCGTATTCCCGGCCAGGAGAAAAACCTGGGGTTGCTGCAGCGCAGCCAGCGGTACGCCGTAGCCGCCACCAATGACCTTAAGAAGCGCGAAACTACCTACCGCCACTCGGAAAGCGACCTGAACAGCTGGGGCTACACCCTGCTGCGCCAGGGCAACCAGCAGCAGGCGCTGGAAGTGTTTAAGCTCAACACCACCCTGCACCCCGAAAGCGGCAACGCCTTCGACAGCCTGGCGGAAGCCTATCTGGCTTCGGGCAACAAGCAGCTAGCCGCCACCAACTATAAAAAATCGTTGGAGCTGAACCCGCAGAACACCAACGCCGCCGAGATGCTCAAGAAGCTGTAGCTTATAGTTACGACCTCAGAACTACCAGCGGCGCGGCCCTGACCATCGTCAACTGCCTGGGGTTTGCCCTCACCATCGGCAGCGCGCAGCTCACCGGCTGGCCCCACTCCTACCGTCTCAACTACTGCTACTACCCCCTGGGCCCGGCGCTGGGGCTGTGGGCGTTGGGTCTGCGAAGGAGGGTGGTGGGGTAAGGAGTTTCGCTTATATTGCCTACGGTACACTTATAACCGAAACCAAAACGCTATTGTCGGTTTCGGCAATAGGAATGTTATGGGCAACCTTAGAGACAGATACTAATGGCAACGGATGGAGTTAAAATAATAGACGGTGACACAGCCCACGACACATATTGGGGCATCATGGATTTATATGATAGTGGTGCAGACTTCGACACCATTAACAAAGAGTTTCCTCTTGTTCAAACAGACTACATTGACGATTTCGACAACGAAATTTGTGTTACTTCTTGCGCTTTAGCTCTGTGGGAAATAGGGCAGATGACAGAAGATAAAGTGAGTTATGCAAAATCAATTATCGATAAAGGAGCTTGTGTGAAGGTGTGGACAGAAGAGTATGACACGAAAGCAGGAAAGGGAAGGCAAAAGGAGCTTGATAAGTTTTGGAATAAAATTAGCCAGCCAAACAATAAAGTAAGGGCAAGGAAGAAATACAGAAAAATAACTAATTTTTATTTCCAGCCTGACGACTTATTGACTTTTCAACTCAAAGATGGGAATTACAGAGCGGTTATTTGTGCATCAATAGACCAATATAGAGGTCAATGCAATTATGTTTTAGTTCCCACTACATACAACTCTAATAAAAAGCCAACAGTAGAGGATTTGAAAGCCGAAGAGATTTTGGGCAGACAAATAGGTAGCGGATACGATCAACAGACAACCCGGGAAATGCAACCAGGAATAGAGAGAATTTGGGAATTATCGGATGGAAGTTGCGACTTCTTTTTTGGCGTTGTCAAACTTGCAGTTGACCACAAAGTCTTTATCAATTTCAAAGACAAGTTTGAAAAGGTTGGCACTCTGAAAATAGCTGAAGGATTAAAGCAAACAGGTTTTTTCGGTTATGAGGATAACTTCGACAGGTTTGAGACAATTTTTGGCGATTTGGAAAATTACATTAAGATTTTTCAGCAGCAAAAGTATTCAGTGAAAACATTGTGCAACATATAAGAACAAGAAACGCAGCCCATAACATGGTATTCATGCAATAGTGGCTGATGTGCATATTATCAGCTTTCAATTTCAATCCAGCTTTTTATTTTTAATCATTGCCGACGGAACAGGAAATGCCACCACTGCATAAATATCCGTTGCGTTAAATGCCCCCACACAAAACCGCCCCGCAACCTCACGGTTACGGGGCGGTTTGCGTTACGGCAAGCGGCGGCGGTTACAGCAGCTTGTCAATCATTACGGGTAAGTCGCGGACGCGCTTGCCGGTGGCGTGGTACACGGCGTTGGTGATGGCGGCGGCCACGCCCAGCATGCCTACCTCGCCGATGCCTTTCACGCCCAGCGGGTTCACGATGTCGTCTTCCTCCTCCACAAACAGCACGTCGATGTCGTGGATGTCGGCGTTGACGGGTACGTGGTACTCGGCGAAGTTGTGGTTCATGTAGCGGCCGAACTTGTGGTCCATCACCGTTTCCTCCATCAGGGCCATGCTGATGCCCCACACCACCGAGCCCAGCACCTGCGAGCGGGCGGTTTTGAGGTTGAGGATGCGGCCGGCGGCCACGGCATTCACTACCCGTGTCACGTGCACGGTGCCCAGCTCCTCGTCCACCTTCACCTCCGCAAACACGATGTTGTGGGAATGCATGGAGTAGCCGTTCTGCTTCACCATGTTGGGAGTGGCCGAGCTGTCGGCTTCCACCTTAGTTTCGCCACTGGCCTGCAGCACGTCGCGGAGCACCACGGCCTGGCCGGCGTCGGTGCGCAGCCGGATCTGGCCGTTCACAAATTCCACGTCTTCCAGGCTGGCGCCTTTCAGGGGCGAGTCGACCATCTTCTGGGCTAGCTTGAGCAACTTTTCGCCCAGGGCTTCGCAGGTGTTTTTCACGGCCGTGCCCACAGAGGCAGCTGTCCAGGATCCGCCTTGCAGCGGGGCTTCAGGCAGGTCGGTGTCGCCGAGCTTGAACGTGACGGCCTCAATGGGCAAGCCCAGTGTTTCGGCCGCAATCTGCGTCATGATGGTGTAGGTGCCGGTGCCGTTTTCGCCGGCTGCGCTGAGCACCGTCAGGTGCCCATCGGCGGTGATGGTAGCCTTGGCGGCCGACTTTTTCTGGGATGCATCCCACACGCCCCCACCAATGCCCCAGCCTACCAGCTTGCCGCTTTCGTCGCGCATGGAGCGCGGGGCCTGGGTGCGCTTGCCCCAGCCAAACTTGGCCGCGCCCTGGTGGTAACAGTCGCGCAGCTTTTTGCTGCTGAAGGGCTTGTCCAGGTTCTGATCTTGCTCGGCGTAGTTACGCAGGCGGAACTCCAGGGGGTCGAGGCCAGCCTCGTAGGCCATTTCGTCCATGGCCACTTCCAGCCCGATGGAGCCAGTGGCGGCTCCGGGGGCGCGCATGTCCAGGGGCGTGTACACGTCGAGCTTGGCCAGCTGGTAGCCCAGCTTCACGTTTTCGCACTGGTAGAGCATGCCGCTCCAGTTCACCACATTTTCGGTGTAGTCCTCAAACTGCGAGGTTTCGTGGAGGGCGTGGTGCTGCAGGGCGGCCAGGGTGCCATCGGCGTTGGTGGCCAGCTTGAGGTATTGCAGCGTATGAGGCCGGTGGCCGAAGCTGAACATCTGCTGGCGCGTGAGCGTGACGCGGACTGAGCGTTTCAGCTCCAGCGCCGCCATTACGGCCAGAAATACCTGGTACTGGGGCCGCAACCCCGAGCCGAAGCCGCCGCCCATGTACTCATTCACCACCCGGCAGTCGTCCTTCTTCAACCCAAAGATTTTGGTGAGGTAGTCCTGCACGTTGTACACGCCCTGGGTTTTGTCGTAGGCCGTAATTTTGCCGTCGCCGCGCCACTCAGCGGTGGTCGAAAACAGCTCCATAGGGTTGTGGTGCTGGGCCCCGTGCACGTACTCGGCCTCCATGCGGTGGGGCGCTTCTTCCCAGGCTTTGTCGGGGTTGCCGCGGGGGGGCGGCGGCGGCATGTAGCCGGTTTTGCCCCGGCCGGGCTCAAACCCATCTTCCCGCTTGGTTTCGAGGCTGGTTTCGTGTTTGTCTTCCTGGTAGTCGATGCGCAGCAAGGAAGCCGCGTACCGGGCCACCTCAAAGTTATCGGCCACAATCAGGGCTACCGGCTGCTGGCTGAACTTGATTTCGTTATCGTGCAGGGGCCGGAAGGGCGAGCCGCCGGGGGCCACCTGGTCTTTGTAGCTCCGGTCAAACCAGGCCAACGACGGCACGTTTTCGTGGGAGAAAATCTGGAGGACGCCGGGTAGGGCCAGCACCTCCTCGGCGTGGATTTTCGTGATTTTACCCTTGGCAATGGGGCTACTGATGACCCAGCCGTAGGTTAGGTCGGGTACGTGGTACTCGGCCGCGTACTTGGCCGCGCCGGTTACTTTCGCCGGACCATCAACGCGACTGGTGGGCTTGCCTATATGGTTGGTCGTGCTCATGGATTCGAGTTTAGAAAGACGTCGGATGCGGTTTGCGAGCCTTCGGCGGCTTGCTTGAGGGCGCGCACAATGGCGCGGCGGGCCAGCTCCACTTTAAAGTCGTTGGAGCCGTAGCCTTGGGCATTTTCCAGCACTTTAGCCGCCACGCGGGCAAAGGTTTCCACGGTAGCAGGCTGGCCTTTGAGCAGGTTTTCGGCCTCCTGGTCGCGCCAGGGCTTGTGGGCCACGCCGCCTAGGGCCAAGCGGGCATCCGTAATGGTGTTGCCGTCCAGCTCCAGCGCCGCCGCCACCGATATTAGAGCGAAGGCGTAGCTGCTCCGGTCGCGCAGCTTCAGGTAGCTGAAGTTCTTCTCGAAGCCCTTGGTCGGCAAATCCAGGCTGACAATCAGCTCGCCGGGCTCTAGGGTGTTGTCTTTTTCGGGCTGGTTGCCGGGCAGTCGGTGGAAGTCGTCGAAGGCAATGCTTCGCTCCCCGTTGGGGCCACTCACGCGCACCATGGGGGCCAGCGCCGCTAGGGCCACGCACATATCTGAGGGGTGAGTGGCAATGCAGGCTTCACTGGTACCCAGGATGCCGCACACGCGGTTGTAGCCGCCAATGGCCGAGCAGCCCGAGCCCGGCTCCCGCTTGTTGCAGGGCGTAGCGAGGTCATAGAAGTAGTAGCAGCGGGTGCGCTGCATGAGGTTGCCGCCATTGGTGGCCGCGTTGCGCAGCTGCGGCGAGGCCCCGGCCAGAATAGCCTGGTTGAGCAGCGGGTAGCGGCTTTTCACATCCTCGTGCCAGGCGGTATCGGCGTTAGTAGCCGTGGCCCCCAGGCGCAGCCCGCCGTCGGGCAGATTTTCAATGTCGGAGAGAGGCAGCTTGCCTACGCTCACTAAATGGGTGGGGCGCTCCACGTTTTCCTTCATCAAATCGAGAAGGTTGGTGCCGCCCCCCAGGTAAGCGGAGCCGTTGTGCCCGGCCTTATCCTGCACGGCGTCCTGGACTGCCGTGGCGCGGTGGTAGGTAAATGAGTTCATGTGTTCAAAGGTGAAGTTGTGAGATTGTGAAGTTGTGCGGGACAGAAGTGGAAGGCGTTATCAGAACGACTTCACAACTTCACCTTTCACAACTTCGCCTTTGTCCCATCCACTACTTCCTTCACGGCGTTCAGAATACCCACGTAGGCCCCGCAACGGCACACGTTGCCGCTCATGTGCTCCCGAATTTCAGCCTCGGTGTGGGCGCGGCCCTCGTTGATGAGGCCCTGGGCCGAGCAGATCTGGCCGGGCGTGCAGTACCCGCACTGGAAGGCGTCGTGGTCGACGAAGGCTTGCTGCAGGGGGTGCAGGTTTTCCTGGGTACCCAGGCCTTCGATGGTGGTAATTTCCTCGTCCTCGTGCATCACGGCCAGGGAAAGGCAGCTATTGATGCGCTTGCCATTTACCAGCACGGTGCAGGCGCCGCACTGGCCATGGTCGCAGCCTTTCTTGGTGCCGGTGAGGTGCAGGTATTCGCGCAGGGCGTCGAGCAGGGTGGTCCAGGGGGCAATCTGGAGCGTATGCTGCTGGCCGTTGATGGTGAGGCGAACCGGACCGGTAGAAGGCGGTGCGGCCACCCCACCGGCGTTGGCCGGTGAATTGGTCGGTTGCTGAGTCATAGAAACAGTATAGATGAAAGAAGAAGTGGCAGGCAGACCAAGCGGCCGAAGCCATAGCTGCTCTTGTGCTTACGCAGTGTTAGGCACTACGTTATGCTGAAGCTTCTATTTTGCGTTATACCACTACTATATAGCAACAACCTCCACAGTGTCTCACTAACCATCAAGCAGTTAGCAACTTAACCATACTAATTCTAAATATTACCTTAGGTCACACAAGCTCAGCCATTGGCTACTTTCCGGCTTACGTTATATTTTAGCCAACACAACGCTTTTTGCCAGTCGATTGGGGTAGTACAAGGAGCCGCAACACAACGGCTTGGCCCTTACAGGCCGACTTACCCCCGTGCCCTTTCCCGCCGAATGCGGCTCAACGACTCCGGCGTAATTCCTAGGTAGGCCGCTATGTGGCGCTGCGGCAACCGTTGGGCCAGCGTGGGGTAGAGCTGCAGAAACTCCTGGTACCGCGCCTCGGCCGGCGCACTCAATACCCCAATCAAACGGCGCTGCATAGCCACCAGGCTGCGCTGCAACAGCTCGTAGAAGAAGACCTGAAACCCCGGCCCAAAAAACTGCAGCTGCGCAAAAAAGTCAGCTCCAAACAGCAGCACTTCCGAATCTTCAAGGGCATCAATGGCAAACAGCGCGGGCTCGTGGCGGCGCAGGCTGTGCTGGTCGGCAATCCACCAGTTTTCGGGCGCAAACTGCAGGATATGCTCCTTCTGGCGCTCATCCGTAACGTAACTGCGCAGGCAACCGCGCACCACAAATGCCCCAAAGCGCGCCGTTTCGCCCTGCCGCCCCAGCACCTCCCCTTTCGCCAAGTGGCGCGGCGTCAGCAGGCTGGCTAGTTCCGCAAACTGGGTTTCAGTGAGCGGAAGCTTATCGTGGAAGTAGGAACGGAAGGCGTCGAGCATCGCGCTAAAAGTAGAGCGAAAGTTAGAAAGCTAGTTCCCCTCCTCAGATGAGGAGGGATTAGGGGTGGTTGACAACTAGAGCTAGATGATAGAACTAGTATCGTTCAACTTTCATCAACCACCCCTAACCCCTCCTCATCTGAGGAGGGGAACTAGCTTTCTAGTTTTTTAAAACTTTTACAACCCGTACGTGAGCTGCAAGTAGTACAAGCCGCCCACGCTCGGGCCGCCAAGGTAGCTCACATAATAATGGTTGAGCACGTTGCTGGCACCCAGCTTGAAGCGCAGGTTGGGCTCGGGTAGGCGGTAACTTAGTTGGGCATCGAGGGTGTTGTAGGCGGGCACGGGGCCGCTTACCAGGAAGGTTTGGGAATAGTAACGCTGCTGCCAGTGGTAGTTGAGGCCGAAACCGAAGTTCTTAACCACGTTTTCGTTGCCCACGCTCAGGTTATAGGCCCAGCGCGGCGTGTTGAATCCATCCTCCAGTCCGTCGCCCGCCTCGGTGCGGTCGAGGCGGGTGTAGGTGACATTGGCACCGGCCAGGTAGCCGCCGGCCACTTCGTAGCCCAGCCCCAGGGAGCCGCCGTAGTTGTACACCTGGCTTTGTGAATTGGTCCAGAGACGGTAGCGGGCCTGGCCGGCGCGGGCATTGAGGGCGGTAGCCACGGTGTTGAGGTCGGAGCCGGCTCCTAGGGGCTGGCCGCCGGAGCTGAGGGGCACATAGGCTTCTACCTGGGCAATAAAGTCGCGGTAGGTGTTATAGTAGAAGTCCACATCGGCCAAGAGGCGCCCACCGGGCAGCAGGGCCGCCTTATAGCCCATTTCCAGGGACTTGATGTGCTCGGGCCGGAGGTAGGTGTAGGGGTTTTTCACCAGCAGCCCCTGGTTTTTGCCGATGGCCTGGGCCTGGGTCAGTCCGTTGGTGTTCCGGTCCCGGGTTACGGCCGTATTAAAGGCGTCAATGGAGCTGCGCAGGTAGCTGTTCTCAAACACCCCGTCCGACATTACCCGCAAGCCCCCGATGCGCTTCACCTGCCCGCTGTTCACATTGGAAAACCCCTCAAACAAGCTTGGAAACCGGTAGCCGCTCTGATAGCTCAACCGAAAATTATGCCGCTGGGTGGGCGAGTACACCGCCGTAAAGCGCGGGTTGAACCGGGTACTGAAGTAGTCGTTCTTGTCGGCCCGGAGCGTGGCCGTCAGCCGGATTTTTTCCTGCCACAGCCGCGCCCCGGCCTGCACGAAGCCGCCGGTTTTGCCGTAGGTGAGGTTGTCGCGCAACGGGTCCTTGCCACTTTCGGGGTTGATGAAATAGTTGCCATCGGGCCGGACGATGTACGTGCGGTGGTCGGCTCCCAGCAGCACATCGAAGGTAGTCGGCAGTTGCCAGCCGCCCCGGCGCAGGGCCTCCGCCACATTCACCTGGCCCTCGGCGTGTGCCAGGCTGGCCTGCACCCGCAGGGCCGCACCCTGGTCCCAGTTGTTGATATCAGCCAGCTCCTGCAGCCGCTGCTTAAACTCCGGCGTGCCGGGCTGCAGGCGGCCCGCATCGGCGGCGGTGCGGGCGGTGGCGTGGGCCTGGGCCACGCTTTGGCCGTTGGTGGTGGCTGCGTTCCAGGCGGCGGTGTAGTCGTCGTTCCACTGCCGGTCGGGCTTGAAGCTGCGGTCCAGGTTTTCGGCGGCGGAGCGCAGGTTGTAGCTCTGGCCGGTATTTTCCTGGGTGAAGTAGGCCCGCGCCTGCACCACGGGGCCGCTCAGCTGCACGGCGTGCTGCTGCAGGTGGTAGTTCTGCAGGCGAAACCGGTTGCTGCGCTGGTATACGTTGTCGAGCATGGTGCCCCGATAGGTATAGGTCAGTTCGGCGCGGCCGCCCAGTTTGTAGTGCAGGCCCGCGTCGTACCGGATGGTTTGCAGCCTGTAGTCCACCACGTCCTGTTCATCGTAGCCGGTGCGGGCCACCTGGTAGCTCTTGCCACCCAACGTGAGGGTGCTCCGGTTCGAGGACTCATTGCCGTAGCTGTTTACCGGGTCGCGGGCGGGGTTATCGGCCCCCAGCAAACCGGTAGAGGCGTTGCCGCTGGGGTTCAGCTCGGTCTGGTCGTGGGCCACCCAGTCACGGCCGCGCAGGTAGGTGCCGTTCACCTTGAAGGCCAGCCGGGGCGCCAGTACCTTGGCGTAGCGCACACTGGTTTCCGAAAACAGGTTGGCCCCGGTGGCCGGACCGCCTACGTGGTTAACGCCCACCTTTTGCTGCACGCTTAGCCCCTCACTCCGGAACGGGTTACGGGTGCTGAAATTGACCAGCCCGTTAATAGCGTTAAGCCCGTACAGCGCGGCGGCCGTACCCGGCACAATTTCCACCGAGCTTATATCCAGGTCGCTCGGCCCCAGCACGTTGCCAATGGGCCCGCCGATGTGCGGGGCCTGGTTGTCGATACCATCCACGAGCTGGGCAAACCGCACGTTGGTCGTATTGGTGAAGCCCCGGGCATTTATCACCTTGAAGCTCAGGCTGGGCGTAATCACCTGCACCCCTTTCAGGTGCTCAATGGCATCAAAAAACGACGGGGCGGGCGTAAGCCGCAACTGCCGAGCATTGAGCTTCTCCACCGTTACGGGCGACTGCAGAATGCTTTCCTCCACCTTCGAGGCCGTCACCACCACCTCTCCCAGCCGCGTGGTATCGGCAGGGGCCTGGGCGTGGGCCAGTATCGGAAGCAGCAACAGAGCGGGCGTAACGTGTTTCATTCGTTATATTTTTTCAAACATAACGAATAACCGAGCGGATGGTTTTCACGCAGTGACTCGCAGTGAACGGCCACCCCGAACCCCTGCGCAAACCACTGCGAGCCACTGCGCGAATCAACACTAGAACAGCCGCACCGCTTCCGCCGCCAGGAACGCCTGAAATCGGGCCTGCAGGGACTCGAATTCCGCAATAAGGGCCTCGCCCTCGGGCGTTACCACGGTGCCGCCGCCGCGCTTACCGCCAGTTTGGGTGAGTACCAGGGGGCGGGCGCTCTGGGCATTCAGGGACGATACCAAGTCCCAGGCCCGCTTGTACGACATGCCCATTTCCTGCGCCGCCTTCGAGATGGAGCCGTGCTGCTGAATCTGGCGCAGCAGCTCCAGCCGCCCGATACCTATAAACCGGTCGTCCGCGGATTCTACCCAGAGGCGGCCGGTCAGGCGGAAGGTCAGGTCGGGGCGTAGCAGGTCTTTCATGCGGGCAAATATCGGCGTTTAGGCAAGGGGTGGAAATTGTAGACAGTCAAGAGCCCGGAATCCACAAAAACGGCACGCTCATGAGAACAAAGCGGATTTGTGGGTAACACCGGGCTACACCTGGCAGTGTAGGCCCTGGTTAGAAACCGGAAATTCGTACGGCGGTGGCTTACGCAGGTTCGGGGCGGGCGGTATACTGGGCTTTTGGCCTGCCACTAGGTTTGCCTTGCCATTCCGACCAACCGAATTCTTTCCGATGGAGCACACTGCCCCGCAAGGACTATACCGCCCCGAGTTTGAGCACGATGCCTGTGGCACCGGCTTCATTGCCTACGTGGATGGCCGCCGCTCGCACCAGATTGTGGCCGATGCGCTGACGATTCTGGAAAACATGGAGCATCGCGGCGCCTGCGGCTGCGACGCCGACTCCGGCGACGGGGCCGGCCTGCTGCTGCAGCTGCCCCACTGGTTTCTGCTGGAGGAGTGTACCACGCTGGGCATCCGGCTGCCCGAGCCCGGCGAGTATGGCGTGGGCATGGCCTTTCTGCCCAAAAACGAAGCCCTGCGCCACATTAGCCGCGACATCATCAATCAAGCCGCCACCCGGCTGGGCTTTCCGGTGTTGGGCTACCGGCCGGTGCCGGTGAACCCCGCCGGTATCGGCCCCACGGCCCTGGCCGCCGAGCCAGCCGTGGAGCAGGTGTTTGTGGGCCGCCCCGCCGGCGTGCACACGCCCGAGGAGTTTGAGCGCAAGCTCTACGTGCTGCGCCGCCTCATCAATCGGGAAGCCGCCGCCCAGCTGCTCCAGGAGGAAGTCTATTTCACGTCCTTGTCCTGCCGCGTCATCGTCTACAAGGGGCAGTTGACCACCTACCAGGTGCGCGGCTATTACCCCGAGCTGTCGGATGAGCGCGTGACGTCGGGGCTGGGGCTGGTGCACAGCCGGTTTTCTACCAACACTTTCCCCAGCTGGCGGCTGGCTCAGCCTTTCCGGCTGCTAGCCCACAATGGCGAAATCAACACCCTGCGCGGCAACCTCAACTGGTTTTATGCCGGTCTGCCCTCCTACCTCTCGCCCTACTTTTCGGCCGAGGAAATGGAGATTCTACTGCCCGTCATCGACTCCGGCCAGTCGGACTCAGCCTGCCTCGACAACATTGTGGAACTGCTGCTACACTGCGGCCGGAGCCTGCCCCAGGTGATGATGATGCTGGTGCCCGAGGCCTGGGACGGCAACGAGCAGATGAACCCGCTCAAAAAGGCCTTCTACGAGTTCCACGCCACGTTTATGGCTCCCTGGGACGGCCCGGCGGCCCTGCTGTTCACCGATGGCCGCATGGTAGGGGCCATGCTGGACCGCAACGGCCTGCGCCCCCTGCGCTACGCCGTCACCGACGACGGCCGGGTGCTGGTGGCCTCCGAGGCCGGCGTGCTCGGTACCAGTCTGCCCGAGGCCCGGGTGGTGCGCAAGGGCCGCCTGCAGCCCGGCAAAATGCTGCTCATCGACACCGTAGCGGGCCAGATTATCACCGACGAAGAGCTGAAAACCCAGGCCGCCACCCGCCAGCCTTACGGCCAGTGGCTGAGCGAGTACCAGATTCGGCTGGAGGAGCTGCCCGAGCCCCGGCTGGTGTTTACCGATTTGTCGGCCGAGTCGGTGTTCAAGTACCACCAGGTGTTCGGCTACACCCGTGAGGATATTGACACGATTCTCACGCCCATGGCCGTGGAGGGCAAGGAGCCTATCGGCTCCATGGGCGTGGATTCGCCCTTGGCGGTGCTATCCGACCAGCCCCAGCACCTGAGCAGCTACTTCAAGCAGTTCTTCGCCCAGGTGACCAACCCGCCCATCGACCCCATCCGGGAGCGGCTAGTAATGAGCTTGGCCACCTTCATCGGCAACAACGGCAACATCCTCGACGAGGACAAGATGCACTGCCACTGCGTGGCGTTGCGCCAGCCCATCCTTACCAACCACGAGCTGGAAAAGCTGCGCAGCATCGATACGGGCCTGTTCAACGCTAAAACCATCAACACCTACTTCCGGGCCGATGGCAAGCCGGGCGCTTTGCAAGCCGGCCTGGAACGCCTCTGCCGCTACGCCGAAGATGCCGTAGATGATGGGTTTGAGGTGCTGATTCTCTCCGATCGGGCCCTGGACTCGGAGCACGCCGCCATTCCGTCGCTGCTGGCGGTATCGGCGGTGCATCACCACCTGATTCGGAAGGGCTACCGGGGCTCGGTGGGCTTGGTGGTGGAGGCCGGCGACGCCTGGGAGGTGCACCACTTTGCCTGTCTGCTGGCCTTCGGAGCCACGGCCATTAACCCGTATCTGGCGCTCAGCACCATCCGCACCCTGCACTACGAGGGGCGGCTGGGCACTACCCTGAGCGTGCCTAAGCTGGAAGCCAACTACCAGAAAGCCGTGTGCGACGGGCTGCTGAAAATCTTCTCCAAAATGGGCATCAGCACGCTACAGAGCTACCACGGCGCGCAGGTGTTCGAGATTCTGGGCCTGCACCGTGCGGTGGTAGACCAGTACTTCACCGGAGCCGTAACGCGCATTGGTGGGCTGGGGCTCGATGAAATTGCCCGCGAGACCCTGTTCAAGCACTTCCAGGGCTTCCGGAGCAGCACCCTGGAAGAACAGCTGCTGCTGCCCGAGGGCGGCGTCTACCAGTGGCGGCGGCGGGGCGAGGCCCACCAATTCAACCCCGAAACCGTGCACCTGCTGCAGCACGCCACCCGCACCAATTCCTACGAAACCTACCAGCGCTACGCCCGGCTGGTGAACGAGCCCGGCAAAGGGGCCTTCACCCTGCGCGGACTGCTGGACTTTGCCCACCACCGCCCGGCCGTACCGCTGGACGAGGTAGAGCCGGCCGAGAGCATTATGCGGCGCTTTGCCACCGGGGCCATGTCGTTTGGCTCGATTTCGCACGAGGCGCACAGCACCCTGGCCATTGCCATGAACCGCATCGGGGGTAAGAGCAACACCGGCGAGGGCGGCGAGGACCCCATGCGCTACGAGGTGATGGAAAACGGCGACTCCATGCGCTCGGCCATCAAGCAGGTGGCCTCGGCCCGCTTCGGCGTGACGGCCCACTACCTCACCAACGCCGACGAGCTGCAAATCAAGATGGCCCAGGGTGCCAAGCCCGGCGAAGGCGGCCAGCTGCCCGGCCACAAGGTGGACGAGTGGATTGCCCGGGTACGTCACGCCACGCCCGGCGTGGGCCTCATCTCGCCCCCGCCCCACCACGACATCTACTCCATCGAAGACCTGGCCCAGCTCATTTTCGACCTCAAGAACGCCAACCGCCAGGCCCGCATCAACGTGAAGCTGGTGAGTAAGGCCGGCGTAGGCACCATTGCGGCCGGCGTAGCCAAGGCCCACGCCGACGTGATTCTGATTGCGGGCTACGATGGTGGCACCGGCGCTTCGCCCCTGAGCAGCATCCGCCACGCCGGGCTGCCCTGGGAGCTGGGCTTGGCCGAAGCCCACCAGACGCTGGTGCGCAACCAGCTCCGCAGCCGCGTGGTATTGCAGGCCGACGGCCAGCTGAAAACCGGCCGCGACCTGGCCATTGCCACGCTGCTGGGGGCCGAGGAATGGGGCGTGGCCACCGCCGCGCTGGTGGCCGGGGGCTGCGTGATGATGCGCAAATGCCACCTCAACACCTGCCCCGTAGGCGTAGCTACCCAGGACCCCGAGTTGCGCCGCCTGTTTAGCGGGCAGCCCGAGCACATCGTGAACCTGTTCCGCTTTCTGGCCGAGGAGCTGCGCGAAATCATGGCCGAACTGGGCTTCCGCACCGTGAACGAAATGGTGGGCCGGGCCCAGTTCCTCAAGCCCCGCCCCGACATCACGCATTGGAAAGCCCGCCACCTCGACCTGCGCGACCTGCTGCACCTGACCTCCCCCGCGGCCGGCAGCACCCTGCACCAGAGCGAGGCCCAGGACCACGGCCTCCAGCACATCCTCGACTGGCAGCTGCTGGAGCACGCCCGTCCGGCCCTGGACTTCCAGCAGCCGGTGCGGGCCGAGTTTGCCGTGGGCAACACCAACCGTACCATCGGCACGCTGCTTTCCAACGAAATCACCAAGCGCTACCACGCCGCCGGTTTGCCCGAAGGCACCATCGAGTACACCTTCCGCGGGTCGGCGGGGCAGAGCTTCGGGGCCTTCAGCGTGCGGGGGCTGAGCTTCCGGCTCGAAGGCGAGGCCAACGACTACGTGGGCAAGGGCCTGAGCGGGGCTCGCCTCATCATCCACCCCGCCCCCGACGCCCGGTTTGCGCCCGAGCAGAACATCATCATCGGCAACGTGGCCCTGTACGGGGCTACTTCCGGCGAACTGTTCGTGCGCGGGCAGGCCGGGGAGCGGTTTGCGGTGCGCAACTCCGGGGCTACGGCCGTGGTGGAGGGCGTGGGCGACCATGGCTGCGAGTACATGACGGGAGGACGAGCCCTCATCCTGGGCCCCACCGGCCGCAACTTCGCTGCCGGCATGAGCGGAGGCATTGCCTGGGTGTACGACGCCGACGGCTCCTTCCCCCGCAACTGCAACCCCGAAATGGTGGAGCTCGACCCGCTCGACCCCGACGACGAAACCCACATCCAGCACCTGCTCCGCCAGCACCACGAGCTCACCGGCAGCCAGTTGGCTGCCTTCCTGCTTGCCAACTGGCCCGAGGAAGCCGGCAAGTTCGTGAAGGTGTTCCCGAGTGAGTACAAAAAGGTGCTGCAAAAGGCACGGGTGGCCGTGGGGTAACGCCTCACTGGCCCCCTCTCCAGGGGAGAGAGGGTGAGCCTGACGGCACGATGTAGAGACGCAATATTTTGCGTCTCCCGCCAGAACGAGCCGCCAGAGCGTCCGCCACAATAACTCGCCGCCAGCATAACTAGTACCGCGCCGTAAAAACAACCTCAGCAACGACGAGACGCGAAGTATCGCGTCTCTACAACCGCCGACATCGTCTGGCTCCCCCTCTCTGAAGGAGAGGGGGCCGGGGGGTGAGGCACCACGCACATGGGCAATAGCACCGGTTTCAAGGAATTTCAGCGGGAGTTGCCCGCCAAAGCCACCCCGCAGGAGCGCGTGGCGCACAACCGCGAGTTTGTGGGCCAGTACTCTGATACGCAGCTCCGGCAGCAGTCGGGGCGGTGCATGGAGTGCGGCATTCCGTTCTGCCACGCGGGCTGCCCGCTGGGCAACATCATCCCCGAGTTCAACGACGCCGTGTACCGCCAGGACTGGGAGCAGGCCTACCAGATTCTGAGCGCCACCAACAACTTCCCCGAGTTTACCGGCCGCATCTGCCCCGCGCCCTGCGAGTCGGCCTGCGTATTGGGCATCCACGCCGCGCCGGTAGCCATTGAGGAAATCGAGCGGCACATCATCGAAACGGCCTTTGCCCGGGGCTACGTGCGGCCCACCGCGCCGGTGCTCAAAACCGGCAAATCGGTGGCCGTGGTGGGCTCGGGGCCGGCGGGACTGGCGGCGGCGGCCCAGCTGGTGCGGGCCGGCCACGCCGTCACGGTGTTTGAGCGCGACGACCGGCCCGGCGGCCTGCTGCGCTACGGCATCCCCGATTTCAAGCTAGATAAGTGGGTGATTGACCGCCGCATCCGGGTGCTTGAGGAAGATGGCGTGCAGTTCCGCTGCAGTACCGAAATAGGCCGGGACATTCCGGCTCAGGAGTTAGCGGCGCAGTTTGACGCCGTGGTGCTGGCTGGTGGAGCCTTGGTTCCGAAAGACCTCACCCTGCCCGGCCGCGAACTTATGGGCATCCACTTTGCCATGGACTACCTCACCCAGCACAACCGCCGCGTAAGCGGCCTGCCGCTGCCGGAAGTCGACATTCAGGCCACCGGCCTCGACGTGGTGGTCATCGGCAGCGGCGACACCGGCTCCGACTGCGTGGGCACGGCCAACCGCCAGCGGGCCCGCTCCGTCACCCAGTTTGCTCTCATGCACCAGCCCGCGCCTGAGCGGCCTAACTTCGAGCCCTGGCCCCATTACCCCACGGCCGTGTTCCGCACCAGCACTTCCCATGAGGAAGGCTGCCAGCGCTACTGGGGCATCAACACCAAGGCTTTCCTAGGCGACGAGCATGGCCGCCTGCGCGCCCTGCTGGTAACCGATGTAACCTGGGAAACCGATGTGCTGGGCCGTCGCCTCGCCTTCACCGAAATCGAAGGTTCGGAACGCGAAATCCCCTGTCAGCTAGCTTTCCTGGCCCTGGGTTTTGCCTCGCCCCGCTACGAAGGCCTCTTGGAGCAACTCGGCGTAGCCCTCGATGACCGGGGCAACGTGCGTACCCCATCCGACACCGATTTTCTCACCTCCCGGCCCAATGTCTTCGTAGCCGGCGACATGCGGCGAGGCCAGTCGCTGGTAGTATGGGCCATTTCCGAAGGCCGCGAAGCCGCCCGGCAGGTGGACCTATTTCTAATGGGCAAAACTGCCCTGCCCAGCAAGGATGCAGTCGGAATGTTCGGGTAATTAGCGCACATAATCAGCACTTTGCACAATAATTTTCTAACCTCAGCCGCAACCTAATTGCGTTTTTATGCGGATAGAATTCTGACAGCCAGATTGGCTGCCTATCACGCCCACCTCAATCAGCAATAGGTATGGATCCGAATCAATCAACCTCCACTTCTGCATCCTCGCAACACAACAGCCCCTCCACGCCCGGAGCCGAGGCCCAGGATATTCAGCAGCCCGTAAATCAATACCAGGAACCAGCAGCAACAGCCCCCGATGCCTCGTCAACTGCTGATACGTCGCAATCTACGGGCCAACAGCCCAAATCCGCGGACGGCAAAAACTGGCTTGAATATGCTGGTTTGCAGAAAGTGGTAGACCAGTTGCCCCAAGGAGTGCGCGACCTTGTTCCGAACTCGGTGGAGCAATTCAACAAGCTCAGCACCACCCAAAAGATTGCGGGGGCGGTAGCCCTGGCTGGGCTAGGCTACCTGGCATTGCGCTCCGGCAAATCATCCGACACACCCTCGGGTAAGTACGCCAGCAAGCGGAAGGGCAGCTACACCGGGGCTTCCGGCTCCTATGGTTCCGCCACCGAAACCTCTCCTTATGGCCAGAGTTACGGTGCCAGCTCCCTAGCCAACGAAAGCCGTACGGGCCAAGGACCAGGCTGGGGGAACAACCACGACGCTACCAAGAGCCATGAGGCCCGCAGCGGCTCCTACAATGCGCCCGCCGCCAGTAACCGCCACAACGACTCTTCCCCCACCAGCCCCACCCGCGACGCCGCCTCCAACCGCGGCGCCGATGCTGATTTTGGCAGTGGTATGTAGCCGAACGTATTGAGCAGTGTATCGCTTTACACGCAAAAAAGCGCCCTGGAGTGATATCCGGGGCGCTTTTTTGCGTGTAAAGCGGCAAGGCTAAAATGGTGGTGGGCCGTCGTCGAAGTTGCTACGGGGGAAAGATTGCGCCGGGGGCGGGCCATCATTGTTGATGCGGGAACCCAACCGAATCGTATTCGGCGCGAAACCGGAAGCATCATCATCGAAGGTGCTGGTGGGGAAGGCGCCGGGATTGAAGCCCACGTCGCTGAAGCCCCCTCCGGCCCCGTCGAGGTCAGCAAACTTGGTAAACTTGCCAATGAACTTCAGCTGCACGGTTTCCAGAGAGCCATTCCGGTGCTTGGCAATAATTACCTCGCCGGTACCCTGGGTCGGGTTGCCCATTTCATCTTCCGTGATTTTATAATACTCCGGGCGGTAGAGGAAGATTACCATGTCGGCATCCTGCTCAATGGAGCCGGATTCCCGCAGGTCACTTAGCTGTGGTTTCTTGTCGCCGCCCCGGGTTTCTACTGAGCGCGAAAGCTGGGACAGCGCCAGCACAGGCACGTTCAATTCCTTGGCAATACCCTTGAGGGCCCGGGAGATGGAGGCAATTTCCTGTTCCCGATTACCCCCGCCACCTTTACCATCGGTGTTACCCGTCATCAGCTGCAGGTAGTCGATGATGATCATCTGGATGTCGTGGTGGGCCTTAAGGCGGCGGCACTTGGTGCGCAGTTCCCGGATGCTGAGGCCGGGCGTATCGTCGATGTAAATGGGAGCCGACGATAGGCCGGAAATCTTGTGGTTGAGCTGGGCCCACTCGTAGTCGGCCAGGTTACCCTTCTTGATTTTCTCCGAATCCAGTTCCGCCTCGGCCGAAATCAGACGATTCACGAGCTGCAGCGAGGACATTTCCAGGGAGAAGATGGCCACCGGCTTCTTGAACTCCACCGCCGCGTTGCGCATAGCCGACACCACGAAGGCGGTGTTGTGGGTCACGGTCATGTCTTGGAGCAGGAACAGCCGGTTGCCGTCGATGCTGAAGCCATAATAGTCATCTTCCTTGTCAAACTCCACCGCAATACCGGTCATACGCCAATCTATGGCGCTACGCCAGGGCTGAGCCTGCTTGCGGGCCACGCGCACCGGTACCCGGTTAACGTCACCGTAGATGCGCACCCGGTATACCTCGCTTTCGTAGCCGATAACACTGATAGCCGCCCGCTTCTTTTTTAGGGAAGTCCGGAAGCCCAACGAATCGGCCAGAAACTTAGTCTGGCGGGCCAGCCGGTGGTTTTTCTGGGTGATTTCGTAGCCGTTGGAAACCGGGTCGAGGTGGCCGTCGGAATCGATGAGGCCGGCCAGTAGCAGCAGCCGGGTTTCGGTACTGTTGCTCAGGTACTGCTGCGGAATGTGCTTGTTGCCGAGTACGCCCAATTGGCGCAACTCATCCTGCACGGAGTATTGCGCCACGCTGCCGCCCTGCCGGCCCCGCGTGATGCCGTAGCTGTTGCAGCGGTTTTCCACCACGCCTACCGTCACCTGCATGTTTAGTTCAGCAGCGTACTGGTGCAGATACTCAATAATTTCCGGGTCCTGGCCCGTAATGCGGCAGTTATCCGATGCTCCATCACCAAGCCACACGCCCAGAAAATACGGATCAACCGAAACCGGCTGCGCGGCAAACTCCACGGGTACTTTGTACCCTTTGTAATTGGAGCGAAACTTAGCCGACTTGCCGAGCCAGTCCTTCACGGTGATGTTGAGCACGTCGCCGTGGTGGTGCGGGCCCTCGGTGCGGCTGCGCTTGAGCGAGAGAATATGGCTCTCGTTCACGCGGTAGGCTTCGCCCTTGTTCTGGCGCACCCAGTACATATTTTCGCGCCCCCGGGCAATGTTCAGCACCCGGCGTGGGGTGGAGTCGTCGCCCATCAGCAGCTCGCCGGCCTGCACATCTTCCACGTTGCGCAGCGTACCGTCGAACATCAGCACCTTGGTACCTTTGCCCAGGCACTTTCCCATACCGGGTCGGGCGGCAATAATTACCAAGTCAGAGGGTTGCCAGCCGGAGGTTACTCGATCCAGGGCCGAGAAGCCTGAGGGCACGCCGGTGAGGCCGTCCTTCTGGTCTTTTTTCTCCTCCAGTTCCTTGATGGCTTTGCCCATCAGGCTGCGCATATCGTCGAAGTTCTTGCGGATGTTGGATTCCGACACTTCAAACAACGACTGCTCCGTGGTATCCAGCAGGTTGAACACGTCGGTGGTATCCTCAAAAGCGTCGCGCTGAATGTCGGAGGCAATGCGAATCAGCTCCCGCTTGATGGCGTTTTCGGTGATGATGCGGGCGTGGTACTCAATGTTGGCCGCCGAGTTCACCTTGAAGGTAAGGTTGGCCACGTAATGCGCACCGCCGGCTGCTTCCAGCTCGCCCATTTCCCGCAGCTCATGCGTAACCGTCAGAATATCAATCGGCTCCGACTTGTCAAACAGGTTCAGGATGGCCTTGAAGATGCGAATGTGGCCTTCCTTGTAAAAGCTCTGGGGCTTGAGAATGTCAATTACCGTGGTCAGGGCATCTTTTTCCAGCATGAGGGCCCCCAGCACGGCGGCTTCCAGCTCCAGAGCCTGCGGCGGTAACTTGCCCGCGGCGCCCCCCATAGGCAACTGCGCCGGGCGGCTGTTCCAAGCAGCTTTGGCACGAGTTCCAGCTTGTTTTAGGCGGTCATCCATCCGGTCATTCATCACTTAGGTAGGCACTACAAGGTAAGCAGGTTGAGCCGGTTTCGGCCGGAATTTCTTCCGGCGCCCTCCGCTTTTTGCTCAAAGGGGTACAAAGCTAACGGCTGGGTTCTACAATCCGGGAGTGGCAGAAAAGGTTTCTTTTTTGTAGAGACGGCACGGGGCGCACTGGGTGGATGCAGGGCCGGCATGATGTTACCAACTCCCCAACAAAACACGCCTTACCTTTGTCGTCCTATTCCTTTCTGCTACCCCAATGGCCGCTACCCCTTCTTCGCTCCAACGCCTGCACCTGATTGCAACCGGGGGCAGCATTATGCACAACCTGGCCCTGGCCCTGCACCAGCGTGGCGCCCAGGTAACCGGCTCCGACGACGAGATATTTGAGCCCGCCAAGAGCCGCTTGGCCAAAGCGGGCCTGCTGCCAGCCCAGGAAGGCTGGTTTCCGGAAAAGGTTACGGCTGACCTCGACGCGGTGATTGTGGGCATGCATGCCCGCCCCGACAACCCCGAGCTGCTGCGGGCCCAGGAACTGGGCTTGCGAGTGTACTCCTTCCCTGAGTTCATCTACGAGGCCTCCCGTGATAAGCAGCGCATCGTTATTGGTGGCTCCCACGGCAAAACCAGCATTACCTCCCTCATTCTGCACGTGCTGCGCTACCACGGCCGCAAGTTCGATTACGCGGTGGGCGCGCAGCTGGAGGGCTTCGAGTTGATGGTGCAGCTGACTGACGACGCCCCCATCATCATTATTGAGGGCGACGAGTATCTCTCCTCCCCTATCGACCGGCGGCCCAAGTTTCATTTATACCAGCACCATATCGGGGTGATTTCCGGTATCAGCTGGGACCACATCAACGTGTTCCCGACCGAGGAGGTGTACCGGGAGCAGTTCCGCATTTTTGCGGAGATGACGCCCAAGGCCGGCGTGCTCATCTACGACCAGAACGACGAGCAGGTGCAACTGGTAACTGTTCCCAGCTCACCGGACGTGAAGTATATCGGCTACGGCCCCCACGAGCACGTCATCCGGAACGGTAAAACCTTTCTGCTCAACAAGAAGGAGGAGGAAGTGCCCGTGCAGGTGTTCGGTGAGCATAACCTGCGCAATATTTCGGCGGCCAAGGAAGTGTGCAAGCAGCTGGGCATCAAGGGCAAGGAGTTTTACGAGGCCCTGGGCACGTTTAAGGGTGCAGCACGGCGGCTGGAACTAGTGAAAGAAGGGGCAGACTCGGTGGTGTATAAGGATTTCGCCCACGCGCCCAGCAAGCTGAAAGCCACAGCTACGGCCTTCAAAAAGCAGTACCCGCAGCGCAAGCTGGTAGCCTGCCTGGAGTTGCACACGTTCAGCTCCCTCAATCCGGCCTTCCTGCCCCAGTACGCCCATACCTTCGATGCGCCTGATGTAGCCGTGGTGTACTTCAACCCGCAAGTGCTGGCCCACAAGCGCCTGCCCGCGTTGCCCCCGGAGGCCGTGCAACAGGCCTTCCAGCGCCCCGACCTACGCGTGTTCACCGACAGCCGGGAACTGTCGGCTTTCCTGCACGCTCAAAACTGGCAGAACGCTAACCTGCTGATGATGACCTCGGGAACATTCGACGGATTAGACCTAGCTCAACTGGCCGCTGAAGTAACCCAATAACTCCAGGTCAGCAATGGTTTGGGCGCTTGAGCCGCCAAAGCCGTTGCTGGCGAGCTTTGCTATGAAACATACTGTTTTGCTTTTACACGGCGCGCTGGGCGCTGAAGCGCAGCTAAAATTCCTCAAGCGGGAATTACCACCGTTCTATGATGTGCTGTCGTTTTCCTTTGGCGGCCACGGTGGGCGGCCGTTAGGGGCGTCGGGCTTCTCCATGAAGGAATTTGCGGGAGAAATCCAGCAGTTTATCCTCGACCACGACCTGCCGCCGGTGCACGTATTCGGTTATAGCATGGGCGGATATGCGGCGCTTACGGCAGCAGTAGCCCAGCCGGAACTATTCGCCAGCATTACCACCCTGGGCACTAAGTTTGACTGGAGCCCGGGCACGGCCGCGCTGGAAACCCGCCTGCTGGATGCCGAGAAGATGCGGGAGAAGGTGCCGCAGTTCGCCGCGCAGCTGGAGCAACTGCACGCTCCTACCCCGCTGCCGGAGCTGCTGACTGCCACTGCTACCCTGCTCCGCAGCCTCGGCGACGCTCCCCTGCTGCACGCGCACAACCTGGCCGAGCTGGAAGTACCCGTGCAGGTGCTGGTGGGCGAGCTGGATAAAACCGCCGGCGTGGATGCTTCCCGGTCGTTTGCCGACCACCTGCCCCAGGGCACTTTTGAAATCATCATGAATACCCCCCACCCGCTGGAAAAAGTAAACCCTGACCTCTTGGTAAACCGCATTGCCCGGTTTATAGAGCTAGTACAGGAAGGCCTGGCGTAGCCAACCTCCAGCCCAGAAGCAAAACAGGCCCCGTCACAGTGGCGGGGCCTATTTTGCTTCTAGCCAGCACAGCTTTACTCAGCTGTGTTAATGTGGGCAATAGTGCCCCCGAATTGGCGAAATCCTTCCCGCACTGGCCCCCAATCGGGGTCTGCTCCTTGCGCGGAGGCCACTACCGCCTCATCTGAGGTGAGTTGGTCCACTACAAAACCTTGCTCAGTGAGCAGGGTACGCGCGGCAATGAGTTGAGCTTCTTCCAGAGTGGGAGACAAGTGTAGGTGGTAGCGTACCAGTTGGGTGCTATTGGCGGTGGGGTCGTTGTACATGGTGCTACAGGTAAAAGTGTTAGCCTATAGCATACGGGAAGCGCCCACGTTGCGCCGAATTTACCTGCTTACTTCTCCTTATCCTCTGGCTTGCCAGCAGTAGGTTTCGGCCGTTTTCGGTCGGTTGTCACCAGCAAAGCCAGGGCCGTGAGCGAAAGGCGCAGAACCCATTTACGACTGAGCATGGCTATTTGCGCACAAAGAAGGTGTTGTTCGATTCCACACGCAGGTCGCAGCGGCTGCCACCGGTGTTTTCCTCGCAGGTAGTACCCACAATTTCGTTTTTCTCGAAGTTGAAAAAGCAGAACGTGCAGCCTACCCCGGTAATAATGTAGCGGGCTGAGTTAGAGGGCAGGTACAGGCTGTTGTCGGAGGAGGTTTGTAGGGGCAGAGCCATGGCCCGATACATGCCGTTACGCAGGCCCATGCCCACTATGTAGTACACGGCCTTATCCTTGGGCGTTTCTTGCACCTTGCGAATAATGGTCTTGTCGATGGCCGTGCCATCACCAAACTCCCGCGTAAAGGCGGCTGAAAGCTGCTCCCGAGGTACGATGTAACGGATTTTACCCTCGGCTACTTCGGCCACCTGCTTACTCACCACCTCCCGCTTGCGACGCATTTCGTCGGTATCGGTAGTGGGTGTGCTCACTTCGGGGAAGCCTCTTTTGGTAGTTTCACAGGCACTCATACCCCCCAGCACCAGCAAGGCGAGTGGCAGCGGGGAAAGAGCAAGACGCAGGATACGATTCATTTGGATAGGGTTAGCCAGCCCGGCTTAGCGGGGCTTATAATAGGTACGGGCTTCCGGCAACTCCTTCTGTATACCCGCAATGCGGGTTCCGTTGGAGGGGTGAGTGGAAAGAAACTCGGGTGGGGAAGCGGAATTTTCGCGGGCATCCATGCGCTGCCAGAACTGCACAGCCGTGTCGGGGTTGTAGCCAGCCATAGCCATAAAAATCAGCCCCAGGTGGTCGGCTTCCGACTCTTGGCTACGGCCGTATTTCAGCAAACCCAGCGAGGAGCCCACGCCCACGGCCTGCAGAAATACGTTTTGGGTCACCGTGGGGGTTTGCCCTACGGCGGCCGAAGCAACACTACCCAGGCCCTGAGCCGCCATCTGCTGGCTCATCCGCTCGGAGCTGTGACGGGCTACGGCGTGGGCAATTTCGTGGCCCATTACTACGGCCAGGCCCGTTTCGTCTTCCGTGATGGGTAAGATGCCGGTGTACACAGCCACCTTGCCTCCGGGCATACACCAAGCGTTTTCCTGCTTATCATCAAGGAGGTTGAACTCCCACTGGTAGCCTTCCAGCTGCGCCTGCTGGCCACGCTGGCTGAAGTACTGCTCTACGGCCTGCTGAATGCGCAGGCCCACGCGCTTTACCATGGCTGCCTGCTCACCGCTGTTCACTACCCGGCTACTGGACAGCACCTTCTGGTACTCGGTGGCGGCCATGGCGTTCATTTCCGTATCGGAAACCAGGCTGAGCTGCCGACGACCGGTGATGGGAACCGTGGCGCAGCCAGCGGCCACAAGCAGGCAGCTGGCGAGGGCTATTTTCTTGAGCATGAGAGTAGGCAGTTGAGAGAAAGAAAAGCAGTAGGGCGGCCGGACAGCTGGTGAGTTTGGGGCTGTCCGGGTTACTATACGTGCGGCGGTGGGCAAAATGTTTACGCAGCAGCTTGCGGCCGCAAAAAGGAACTCCGTGAAGGTTTCCGGCCCACGAATTAAACGCTATTTTTGACCGGCTGCCCGCCTTTAGTGCCGGCCGTACGCTTTTTGGCCTCCTCCGGGCCGCCGTTACGCCTTCAACTTCCTGAGCATGAAAATCCTCTGCATCGGCCGTAATTACGCCGACCATATCGCCGAACTTCAGAACGAAACACCCGCCGCGCCCGTCATCTTCGCCAAGCCCGACACGGCCCTGCTGCAGCGCAACCAGCCGTTCTTCCTCCCCGATTTCTCCCAGGACATTCACTACGAGGTGGAGCTGGTGCTGCGCATCTGCAAGAATGGCAAGAACATCGAAGAGAAGTTTGCCCCCACATATTTCGATGCCATTGGCTTGGGCATCGACTTTACCGCCCGCGACCTGCAAAGCCAGCTCAAGAGCAAGGGCCTGCCCTGGGAGCTGGCCAAAGGCTTCGACGGCTCGGCCCCGATTTCCCAGGAGTTCAAGCCAGTAACCGAGTTTTCCGACCTCAAAAACATCGATTTTCGGCTGGAAGTGAACGGGGAGGTACGCCAGCAGGGCAACTCCAGCCTCATGCTGCACGACTTCTCAAAAATCATCAGCTACATCTCCCAGTTCATCACCCTCAAAATGGGCGACCTGATTTTTACCGGTACGCCCAGCGGCGTGGGCCCCGTGCAGCTCAACGACCAGTTGGTGGGCTTTATCGGGGAGGATAAGATGTTTGATTTGAGCGTGAAGTAAGGCCCGGCCCCTTTCTTGCTTGCTCCGCTACCTACCGGAGCTTTTTTACCGTCCGTGGGGGTACGCGTATGCCTGCCCTGGGCGTTGCTGCGGCATTCCTTTCCTTTTCTCCGCTGCTGAATTCCTTTCCTTAGAATGCCTGATTTCTTGTTTACCCGGCAGCGCCACCTGCTAGGGGTGGCGCTGCCGCTCGTGCTGCTGGGGCTGCAGCCTGCTGCCTGCGGGGGCCAGGAGCCCGACTCGGCCCAACAACCCCAGCCCGTTTCGGCTCCGGCCGCACCAGCCCGCCCAACCGTGCCCCAAGGCTATTTCCTGTTTCCGATTAAGCCCGGCCAGCAGAATTTTCTGGCTGGCAGCATGGGGGAGTTGCGGCCCAACCACTTCCACGGCGGCCTCGATATCAAAACCGATGGGCGCGTAGATTTGCCCGTGCACGCCTCCGCCGACGGCTATATTTCCCGCATGAAGCAGAGCAGCTACGGCTACGGCAACGTGCTTTATATCACCCACCCCAACGGCCTCACCACCGTATACGGCCACCTCAACCGCTTTAAGGGGCCCGTGGCGGAGGAGCTGCGCCGCCGCCAGTATGAGAAACAGACCTACGACCTGGAGCTGTTTTTCAAGCCCGATCAGTTCCCGGTGAAGCGTGGCGAGGTAGTAGCCCTCTCGGGCAACACGGGCGGCTCGGCCGGCCCGCACTTGCACTGGGAAGTGCGCACCGCCCAGGATGCGCAGCTAAACCCGCTGCAGTGGGGCGGCTTCCCCGAAATTCAGGACCACGTAGCGCCCACGCTGCTGGCGTTTGGGGTGGAGGCCCTGAGCATTGACGCCCGGGTGCAGGGCAAGTTCGGCAAGGCCATCTTCATCCCGAAAGCCCCAGCCCTGCCCAACGGGGGCGGTTATGTGTGGGCCGATACCATTGCGGCCAACGGCACCGTGGGTCTGCTCATGCAGGGCTTCGATAGATTTGACCAGGTGTGGAACAAGAATGGGATTCAGAAGGTGGAAGTGCTGGTGAATGGCAAGCCGCACTATCAGCATGTAATTGATGCCATTCCATTCCCGGAAGGCTCCCGGCAAATCAACCGCCACCTGGATTATGAGTGGCGCGCCACCCAGGGCCGGCAGTTGGAAAAGCTGTTTGTGGACGATGGCAATGACCTGAGCATATATACCACCGGCCCCAGCAAGGGCAAGCTGCGCGTGGAGCCGGGCCAGGTGTACAGCGTAGAAGTGCGCCTGAGCGACTCCTACGGCAACCTCACACCCCTCCGGTTTGTACTCCGGGGCGTGGCCGACAGCTACCACAAAACCCGCTCGGCAGCCGTAAAAACTCAGGCCCTGCGCTACGACCTCAGCCGCAACCTGCTAGTGGCCACCGCCGCCGACCCCGATACGGCCGCCGTGGGCGGCAACCTCACGCTGTTTAAAGGCAACCGCCGCCTCACGCTCCGGCCCAGCTACACCGAGCAGAGCCAGAACGTGTACCTCTACGACCTGCGCGCCGGCCGCCCCGACTCCCTGCAGTTCGGGCGCATTACCAAGCGGTTTGACCGTCAGGCTCTCATTCCCTCGGGCAAGGAATACGGGTTCAGCACGGCCAACCTAGCACTGGGTTTCGGCCCGAAAACGCTCTTCGACACCCTGTACGTGCAAACCAGCTACAAGCAGGGCCTCTGGACGGTGCACCTGCCCCGCACCCCGCTCTACGAAACCCTGGCCCTTACCCTCAAGCCCGAAACCCCGGCCATCGACGCGCGCCGCACGGCCATTTACAGCGTAACGGCCAAGGGCGGCCGGGCCTACGTGGGCGGCAAGTGGAGCCCCGACGGAAGCAGCATCACGGCACCCATCAAAACATTCGGTCAGTTCAAGCTCCTCACCGATACCATTCCGCCCTCGGCCCGCCTCATCAGCCGCGGCCCCGGAGGCGTGGTATTCAAGGTGGGCGACGACCTCTCGGGCCTGGCTAGCTACAAGTTGGAAGTAAACGGACAGTTTCGCCTCCTGCGCTTCGAGCACAAGAACGCCACCATCTACTCGGAGCGCGACGATACGCTCGGCCCGCCCCTGCGCGGCCCCGCCACCCTGCGCCTCACTGACCAGGCGGGAAATGAGAAGGTGATTAATCTGGTGCTGTAACGGCGCTTACGTTGTCATTCCGAGCAACGCGAGGAATCTGGATTTTCCATCTATTGGATTAGCCAGATTCCTCGCGTTGCTCGGAACGACAGTTTAAATGGATAGCTGGGCCAACATGGTTTTGCGTATACAGCGGCTACTTCCAACCTCAACACTATGCCTAAAAATCTGCTTAAACGCCGCCAGCCTGTGTTGCTCGGTGCTGCTGCTGCCGTACTGGCCACCGGTGTAGCCGCTTATGCCTACACGCGCCGCAAAACTCACCCCGAGCTACCAACCGTACCGCACGTTGACTTACACCGCTACGCTGGCCTGTGGTACGAGGTAGCCCGCCTGCCCACCCGCTTCGAGAAAGGCTGCCAGCACGTAACGGCCGAGTACAAGCTGCGCCCCGATGGTAAGGTGAGCGTCCGCAACACTTGCCATAAGGAAAGCCTCAACGGCCCCGCCGAAGCTGCCACCGCCGAAGCTGCCACCGCCGTAGCCCGGGCCGTGGACGCTACCAACGCGAAACTCAAGGTGCAGTTTTTCTGGCCTTTTGAGGGGGACTATTGGATTCTGGACCTCGACCAATCTGACTACCAATACGCGCTGGTGGGCGAACCGGGCCGGGAAAAGCTGTGGCTGCTGAGCCGCAAGCCCCACCTGGAGCGCAATCTGCGTGACAGGCTGGTAGCCAAGGGTCGGGAACTGGGTTTCCCAGTGGATGACTTGATCTTTACGCCCCAGCCCGTGGCCGGCAAGCCGTAGGTGGTGCTGAAGTGAACCATCTGTCATCCTGAGCACAGCAAAGGACCTTATTCCGTATGCAAGCCCCCCTACGCCAGTAGTTCGTGCGTGACAAGGTTCTTCGCTATGCTTAGGGTGACAGATAAATCTATATTTCACCCCTGCAGACACCGAAAAACCCTTCTATCTTCGCGGCATGGCAGTACCCCAAGCAGGCGAGCAGGCCCCGGCCTTCGAAGCCAAAGATCAAAGCGGCACAATCCACCGCCTCCAGGATTATGCGGGCCACAAAGTAGCCCTCTATTTCTACCCCAAGGACGATACCAGTGGCTGCACGGCTCAGGCCTGCAACCTCCGCGACAATTACGCCCAACTTCAGGCTGCCGGCGTGCAGGTGCTGGGCGTGAGTATCGATTCAGAGAAGTCGCACCAGAAGTTTGCCACCAAGCACGAACTACCGTTTCCGTTGCTGGTAGATGAGGACAAGAAGCTGGTGCAGGATTACGGCGTGTGGCAGGAAAAATCGATGTACGGCCGCAAGTACATGGGTACCATGCGCTACACGTTTCTCATCAACGAGAAAGGCCTGATTGAGAAAGTCATTACCAAAGTCGATACCAAGAACCACGCGGCCCAACTGCTGTAGTTTTCCTTCGAAAGCCTCGCCCCTCCGGCGGGGCTTTTTTGTGCTAGAAACTTAGGGTCTTAGATACTTGAATAATGTTGCAAATGAAAGTTGTCGAACGTCATCCAAGACCCTAAGTCCCTAAGTCCCCAAGACCCTAAATCCCTACCTTTGCCTCACCAACTCCATTCTCAACCCGAACCCATGTCGCAGGACACGTCATTCGCCGCCTCATCCGAAACCCACAGCCCCGCAGCCACCAAGTCGGTAGCCGAGCTGAAACAGATTGCCGCCCAGGTACGGCGCGACATCGTGCGCATGGTGCACGCCGTGAATTCAGGCCACCCCGGTGGCTCGTTGGGCTGCACCGATCTGCTGGTGGCCCTGTACTTCAAGGTGATGAAGCACACGCCAGAGTCTTTCGATATGGACGGCATCGGGCAGGATTTGTTTTTCCTTTCCAACGGTCATATTTCCCCGGTATTCTACTCGGTGCTAGCCCGCTCGGGCTACTTCCCGGTAAGCGAATTGGCTACGTTCCGCAAGCTCAACTCCCGCCTCCAGGGCCACCCCGCCACCCACGAGCACCTGCCCGGCATCCGGGTAGCCTCGGGCTCCCTGGGTCAGGGTCTGAGCGTGGCCACCGGCGCCGCCCAGGCCAAAAAACTCAACGGCGACGACCGCACGGTGTACGTGCTGATGGGTGACGGTGAGCTGCAGGAAGGCCAGGTGTGGGAAGCTGCCCTGTACGCTCCCCACCACAAAGTCAACAACCTCATTGCCTTCGTGGACCGCAACGGCCAGCAGATTGACGGACCCACCGAAAAAATCGGCGGCCTCGGCGACCTGCGCGCCAAGTTTGAAGCCTTCAACTGGCAGGTGCTGGAAACCGACGGTAACGACATCGAGAAGCTCCTAGCCTCCATTGAAGAAGCGCAGAGCCTGCTCCGCAACGGCCGCCCCGTGATGGTGCTGATGGATACCCAGATGGGCTTCGGCGTCGATTTCATGATGGGCTCCCACAAGTGGCACGGCGTAGCCCCCAACGACGAGCAGTTGGAAATTGCCCTCCAGCAGCTGGCCGTAGAAAAAGCTGGCGACTATTAAATCACCCGGTTCGGTCATGCTGAGCTTGCCGAAGCATCTCTACCGCTTCGGTGCAATAGTAGCCCAATGAAGCGGTAGAGATGCTTCGGCAAGCTCAGCATGACGTCCTTATTTCCGGTTACACCCGAAATGCGCCATCTGGTTCTGGTTATGTGTTTGCTTGCGGGGCTGCTGGCCTCCGGGCTTGCTCGTGCCCAGAACGTAGCACCTGCTCAACCCAAAACCACGCGCATTCTGTTCGTGCTGGATGCGTCCGGCTCAATGCGGGCGCCCTGGGAGGGCGAACAGCGCTGGGACGTGGCCAAGCGGCTATTATCTAAGATGGTGGACTCGCTCAACGCCTACCCGCACCTGGAGCTGGCGCTGCGGGCCTACGGGCATCAGCACGAGAACAAAGAGAACAACTGCGAGGACTCCCGGCTGGAAGTGGCCTTCGCGCCCAAAAACGCGGCAGCCATCAAAGCCCGGCTCAAAACGATTGAGCCCAAGGGCAACACGCCCATCACCTACTCTTTGCTGCAGTCGGCCAGAGATTTTCCGGTGGATAAGTCGGCCCGGAACGTGCTCATTCTGATTACCGACGGGCTGGAATCGTGCAAGGGCGACCCGTGCGCCACGGCCCTGGCGCTGCAGCGCAAGCGGGTGTTCCTGAAGCCGTTCGTTATTGGTATCGGGGCCGAGCGGGAGTTTGGCAAGCAGCTGGAATGCCTGGGCCAGTACTACAACGCGGCTGATGTGAAGACCTTTCGCACCATCCTCAATGATGTGGTGGCCCAGACGCTGGCTAAAACCACCGTCAGCGTGAACCTCACCGACGAAGCCGGCCGCCCTGTGGAATCGAACGTGAACATGACGTTTGTGAACAACGTGACGGAGCTGCCGGAGTACAACTACGTGCACTTCCGCGACGCCCAGGGCAAGCCCGACGTGCTCGACATTGACGCGTTGCAGAGCTACGACCTTGTGATTAACACCGTGCCCCCGGTACGACAAGCCAATCTCCCCATCCGGCCGGGTCGGGCCAACGTGCTCAGCTACAAAACGCCCCAGGGCACGCTGTGGCTGCAGAACCCCGCCGCCTCGCCTAACCCCTACGGCACGGTGCAGGCAGTGGTGCGGGCCCAGGGCAGTCCGGCCACGGTGGTGGCCCTGCCCTTCGGGGCGCGACAGAAGCTGCTGGCCGGTAACTACGAGGTGGAGTTGCTCACGCTGCCCCGGCAGCTACGGCGCATCACGGTGAAGCAGGGCCAGGAAACAGCTGTTACCTACGAAGCTCCCGGCATCCTCAACATCATTTCAGACTTGAAAGGCTACGGTAGCGTCTACCGGCTCGGCAACGATGAACAGCAAACGTGGGTGCACAACCTGCCCGAAACCAGCAGCAAAGTGAATCTGCCGATGCAGCCCGGAGCTTACCGCCTTGTGTTCCGCACCAAAACCGCCACCGGCAGCCAGTTCACCGACGTGCGCACGTTCACCATCCGTCCCGGTCAAACCACCTCAGTCAGCATTTTCGGACGATGAGCAAAAGCGTTAACCTGAACGTCATGCTGAGCGCAGCCGAAGCATCTCTCCAGTTAACTAACCTTAATAGTGGGTGCTGCCACCGCTCCATAGCCCAGGGTTTAAACCCTGGGCAAATGAACCAAGCAGACGAAACAGTAACCCGATAGTCTGCCAATTCCAACGTAACCCATTTCCCTACCATACTTCATGAAAGATTTCCCCTACACCGAATCGAAGGATACCCGCAGCGGCTTTGGCGCCGGTTTGCAGGAGCTGGGCCGCACCAACCCTAACGTGGTAGCCCTCTGCGCCGACCTTATCGGCTCGCTCAAAATGGATGCCTTCATCAAGGACAACCCCGAGCGTTTCTTCCAGGTGGGCATTGCCGAGGCCAACATGATGGGTCTGGCCGCCGGCCTCACCATTGGCGGTAAAATTCCCTTCACGGGCACCTTCGCCAACTTCAGCACCGGCCGCGTGTACGACCAGATCCGCCAGAGCATTGCCTACTCGGGCAAGAACGTGAAGATCTGCGCTTCGCACGCCGGCCTCACGCTGGGCGAAGACGGCGCCACCCACCAGATTCTGGAGGACATCGGCATGATGAAGATGCTGCCTCACATGACGGTTATCAACCCCTGCGACTACAACCAGACCAAAGCCGCCACCATTGCCATTGCCGACTACGAAGGCCCAGTGTACCTGCGTTTCGGCCGCCCGGTGGTGCCCAACTTCACCCCCGCCGACCAAAAGTTTGAAGTGGGCAAAGGCATCGTGCTGAACGAAGGCGCCGACGTGAGCATCTTCGCCACCGGCCATTTGGTGTGGAAGGCCATTCTGGCGGGCAAGCTGCTGGCCGAGAAAGGCATCAACGCCGAAATTATCAACATCCACACTATCAAGCCCCTGGATGCCCAACTGATTCTGGAGTCGGCGCGCAAAACGCGCTGCGTGGTAACGGCCGAGGAGCACCAGATGCATGGCGGCCTCGGCGACTCCATCGCCCAGCTGCTGGCCCGCGAGCAGCCCCTGCCCCTGGAAATGGTCGCCGTCAACGACTCCTTCGGCGAGTCCGGCACCCCCGACCAGCTGATGGAGAAGTACGGCCTCAACGAGCAGGCCATCGTGGCCGCCGTGGAGAAAGTAATGACTCGTCGGAAGTAGGTCGTAACGACTTCTCACAAGCACAACGCCCAGGCTACACTTGCTGCAGCCGGGGCGTTGTGCTTGATCATTTAATCAAGCCATATTTCATCCACTCTGCGGGTATTCAAATTCTCAGCTTCGCTTCTTGGACCGTAGCTCACAAAGCGCATTCCGTTGCCATACCGAAGAATAGTATACCGCTTTTCCTTCTTTCCTCCTCTATCCGCACTCCACCCGTACGCATACGGGATAACTCTTCTGCTCTGTGTTGTGTCTAAAGGCCCATACCGGCTAAAGACATCCGCAAAAGTATTAGGTGGAGAAACACCTTTGGCGGTGACTACTGATGCCTTCTTTCTGAAATGAATACCGGTTATCGTTTGCTGATTTTCGGGTTTCTTGGCAGTTTCAATAGCGAACTGAACACCTGCCTTTTTATATTCTAAAGTGTAACCATATTCAATCTGATACCAACCGGCACTACCATTGCGCCACAAGGCATGGAAGTGACGAATCATTTTCCCTTTTCTGTAGCCGCTGCCCATCACCCGCTTAATGTCCTTGAAAGTTGACTTGCCTACTTGCAAGCCGCGGTACAGTGAGTCGCCCTGAAGAACCGTTTGGCCGTTAGCCGCTGCTGCAAATGCAGCGCACAGTAGGAATAGTAATATTCTACGCATCAAATTCAGCATAATGGATAATCCGTTTTACCTGTTGGTCTAATGTTTTATAACCAGCCATTCCTTTTAAACCGTGTACCATATCCTTAATCAGAAACACCTCTAAAAAATACTCAAATCCAGGACAGTATTTACTTGCCATTTGATCTGTCTTCCAGTCTTCCTCTTCTTCAGGTACCTCTACTAGCACTGCCGCTGAATCAGGAACAACCTTACCATTCACCTTTTTGACGAATACAATTGCTGCTTCATGTTGCTCGTCAATAGCAGCTATAACTTCATTAAGTTTCATGCTTGTCTTGCTGATTTTTATTAGAGAGTTGCTGGATTAAGTAGTCAGCCAAAAGTAAACGGCTACAGAGAGAACGTCCTGCTGAGCTTGTCGAAGCATCTCTACCGCTTTGTTGAAAAACGCTCGAACGAAGCGGTAGAGATGCTTCGACAAGCTCAGCAGGACGTTCATACGGTTACTTATGAACCAGCACTTAAAAGACCCAACGGGCAACAATATACTGGTACCAACACGGAACTGATTCAGAGTTCACCATTACCTATTTGGTAGCAGAAATTCCCACCTGCCCTTCCGTGCGGTGGATTTCCTGGATGTACTGCACTTTGAGCTGGTCGTAGAAGGAGTGGCGGGTGACGAGGTTGGACACCAGGTTGGCCAGCAGTGCCGTGAGCATCAGGTAGAAGATGATGTTGTGGCTGTTGGTCATTTCAATCACCAGGATGGATGAGGTGAACGGGCTGCGCGTAACGCCCGTCAGGAAGCCGGCCATACCGCACAGCACCAATAGGTTAGTGGCCGTATCGGGCAGGTACATCCACTCGGCCAGTACGGCTCCCATACTGGCCCCGGCGCTCAGGGCGGGCGCGAAAATGCCGCCAGCCGCGCCCGTAGAGAAGGAAATAATCGGCCCGATAATGCGCAGCAGCGGCAGATACCAGGCCACATGCTTGTCGGCGGTAAACAACGTGCTGACCATAATTTCCTTGCCTGAGCCGAACACCTGCTCCCCAAACGCCAGGCCCAACCCGGCAATCAGCAGTCCGCAGGCCACCGGGTAGAGGGCCCGTTGTGCGGGGCTGGTCAGGCGGTTTTTCTGGCGCAGCAGCCACAGAATAGCCTCGGCCATGCTGCTGGCGGCAAACCCAGTGAGCACCGCCACCAGCATCACCACGAAGATTATCCAGATGGGCAGGTGGTCGAGTTTGGGGTAGCCCAGGTACAGGTAGGGTCCCAGCAGGTTAAGAGCCGTGAGGCCGGCAATGATAACGCCCGTGAGCAGGGCCGATTTGAAGTAGTTGAAGTGCGTTTTGGTGAGTTCCTCGATGGCAAACACGATACCACCCAGCGGCGTGTTGAAAGCTGAGGCCAGACCGGCCGCCGCCCCGGTTATCACCATGTTGCGGCGGGACACCTTTGGGTACCAGGCCGGCAGCCAATCGTTGATGCGCTTGAAGATGGAAGCGGCAATCTGGATGGTCGGACCCTCCCGCCCGATGACGGCCCCGCCCACCACCATCACCAGACTCGACACAATTTTGACGACTACAATGCGCAGGCTGAGCAGGCGGCTGACTTTGTAGCGGTGGCGGGGGTTGCTCAGATCAATGGCGGCGCTGACCTGCGGAATGCCGCTGCCCCGCGCGTAGGGCGCGTACCGCTGCACCAGCCACCAGCCGACCAGAAAGCACAGGGGCGTAACAGCCAGAAACGCCCTCGGCGAGTAGGCGTAGATAGCGCGGGTGCCCGTCTCGGCCCAGCCAAACAACTTAGCATAGAGCACGGCCACCAGCCCAGTTATCACGGCCCCCACCCAAAACGGCAGCGCATTCAGCAGGTCGCGCTTGATGTGGTGGTTGGCAAGGGCATCGTAGCGGGCTTTGAGCTGGCGGCGGAGCGAATCGGGTAACTGCATGCAAGCGGGAACGGGGTAAACAAACGGCTGAGCAACAGGCCCAACAAGGGCCCGCGCCTTAAAGGTAGCCCCCACCCATGAGCATAGGATGAGCAGCGGCGGCTCCTACTCCCGTTACCCGGCTACCTTTGCCTCGGGGCAGCCCTTCTGCTGTTCAGGTACTCATGCGCGTATTCTTCCTCTTTTTGCTGCTGTTACTCGGTGGCGCGGCCCGCCCCGCGCTGGCCCAAAAGGCTGATACCACCATTATTCGTTACAGCGGGCAGCTTTCGGGGCAGTATACATCAGGAGGCGTCAACCGGACGTTGTTTGCTACTTCTCACTCGGTTACGCTGCTGCGGGGGCTGCACTTTGGGGCCCCGGTAACGGGCAGCTTCACGTTTGGTAAGCAGGAGCGGCGGCTGCGGGAGCGGGAGTGGCTGCTCAATGCCACGCCTTACTATTGGAAAGGCCGCTTCCGCTTCTACGGCATTGGGGGCTACGAGCGAAGCAATTTGCGCGGCATTGACAACCGCTACCAAGTGGGCGCCGGGCCGGGCTGGGCATTCTACCAGGATTCGTTGGGGCGAGAAGTGGCCGTGAGCAATTTGCTTACACGGGAGGCCACGTACTTTCAGGATGGCAGTTCCCGCACCGTGTCGCGCAACTCTACCCGCCTGAAGGTAGCCTACTCCTACCGCGTGTTCACGTTTAATTCCACTACCTTCTACCAGCCCAACCTCCAGGATTTTTCGGACTACCGCGTTACGCACGCCTCCTCCCTGGCTTTGCGCTTTACTCCGCGCTTTGCCATTACCAGCACCTACGCTTACACCTTTGAAAACCGCATCCCGGAAGGCAAGCCCCGCGACAATACCAACGTCACCATCGGCGTGACTTATAGTACAAAGTAACCTCACCCCCGGCCCCTCTCCTCGGGGAGGGGGCCCGGGGGTGAGGTCCCACTATTGCTTACCTCCGCACTCGGCGCAGAACTTCTGCTCGGGCTTTACGGAGGCCCCGCAGTCGCCACAGAATTTACCCCGGGGGTGCGCGGCGGCACTGGGTGTGCCGCAACTGGGGCAGAACTTCTGACCGGCGGCTAGTTTGGTCTGGCAGTTCGGGCATTGCACCAACGAAGCGGTGCCCAGAAAATCGAGGTTTTGGGTGTAATCCTGCTGGCGGGTTTTGGTGTGGATTTGCTCCCGGGCAGCCTGGCGCTGCTGGGAGGCCAATTCCTCCTGCTCGTCGGGGGCACAGTCTTCGCAGAGGCCGGCGGTGTGGTTCCAGCATACAGTGGGGCACACCCAGTGGCCGCAGCGGGTGCACTGCTTGAAGTAGGTTTTGCCTTCCTGCACGGCTGTTTCCAGGGCATCATCGTGGGCTTTGCCCCCAATGGCCCGCTGCACATGGTAGGCGGCATTGCCGGCATCGTGGAAGTGTCCCCCGAACAGGCTGCCGGCTGCTCGCATCAACTCCCCGGCAATACCAATTTTGTTGGGCAAAAAGCGCGACATATGGCCGTTACGGCATTTGTCGCAGTAGAATTTGAACTGGAAGCCTTTATCGGTGCTAAGGTCGTCGTGGTTGGCGACGAACTGAATCATGTTGCTCATAGCGGGTAGTCGTGTAGTGAGTAGAACGGGGTAAAAGTAGGGTTTTGTGGTGTTTTCTATTCACTCATATTGCCTGCAAAACCACCTCAACTTTAGCAACTCATAGTCAGCTGATTCCGGCTTACCAGATATTTTTGCCAGGGCCGCCATTAAACCGCCTGCCCACCAACCACTCCAACCCTGCGTAACCCGCCGCCCTAACCCGCCCTGCCTGCGCCTTGGAAGACCAGGAGATACTCGTCAAGTTTCGTGACCCCGCCGCCCGCAACGTGGCCTTCAACCAGCTCGTGCGCAAGTACCAGAGCAAGGTGTACTGGCACGTGCGCAAAATGGTAGTAGACCACGACGACGCCGACGACCTGACCCAGGACGTATTCATCAAGGTGTGGAACCACTTGGGGAACTTCCGCCAGGATGCTTCGCTTTACACCTGGATTTACCGCATTGCCACCAACGAGTGCCTGAGCTTTCTGAACAGTAAACGGCGCAGGTTTTTCCTACCCCTCAACGACGTGGGCGCGGAGCTAACGGCCAAACTAGAGGCCGATGAAAGCCTGGCCGGCGACGCGGTGGAGCTGAAGCTGCAGAAAGCTATTCTGCGCCTGCCCGACAAGCAGCGGCTGGTGTTCAACCTGCGCTACTACGATGAAATGCCCTACGAGCAGATGGCCGAGGTAACGGGCACCAGCGTGGGCGCCCTGAAAGCCTCCTACCACCACGCCGCTAAAAAAATTGAGCACTACATCAACAACGAAACTCTCACGGATTAAACCCGGCGGCCCCGGCCGCCTCTAACCGCCATGCATACTCCTTTTCGTCTGGATGAACACCGCCGTCGGCCTCACCCGCCGCTGGCTCCGCCCCCAGACCGGTATTTTGAACAGTTGCCCATGCGCGTAATGCAGCGCGTGCCGGCCGGGCCCCCAAGTCCGGCGGCCTGGGGCTGGCTGGCGGCGCTGTCGGCCCCGGTGCGTACGGCCCTGGCTGCGGGGGTTGTACTGGGGGGCTTTGCGGCCTCGTTCCTGCTGAGCCCCGGCGCGACAGTGCAGCCCTTGGCTACGACTTCCCTGGCCCAGGTTCCGCGCGCAGAATTGGTGCAGTATCTGCTGGCCAGTGAGCAGCGGGTAACGCTTGCCGATTTAGCGGAAGTGCCTGGGGCCGCTCAGAACGTCCCCCTTGGCACCCTACAGGCCTCCCCCGAAGAGTTGCAGGAACTGCTGGACGCTCAATCGGCCGACGAAGCCTATCTGTAAGCTGTACTTTCACCGCCCGCTTTGTTTTTCTCTCCAATGAAGTATTTCCTCCGTAGCCTATTACTGTTCTGCCTGCTGGCGGCCCTGCCCTTGGCGGAGGCCCGTGCCCAGGGTGGCCTGCGCCGTCAGGAGCGCCTCAGCCAGCTCGAAAACGCCCGCATTGCCTACCTCACCGAGAAAATTGCCCTCACCCCCGACCAGGCACAAAAATTCTGGCCGCTTTATAACGAATTCACGGCCAAGCGCCGCGACCTGAGCCGTCGGCTACGCCAGTTGCGCCCCGTCACTACCGATGGACTCAGCGACCAGCAGGTCAAGGAAAGCCTCAACCAGTCATTTGTGCTACGCCAGCAGGAGATTATGCTGGAAAAGGATTATTTCGAGCGGTTTCAGCGGGTAATCAGTGTGCGGCAGGTGGGCCAACTGGCCTTGGCCGAGCGGCAGTTTACCCGGGAAGTGCTCAAGCGCGTGGCCAACCGCCCTGGTATGCCTGCCAGCCCCACCGATGGGTTGGATGATTGAGGCTGACACTTTTACTAAACCCATAGAAAACGGCTGCTTAGGCGGCCGTTTTTTGTTGATGAAAAAGTAAGCGGCCTGGGCGCCCTACCTTTGCGGCCCGTTTTTGTTGTTCCAACGTCACTCCTCTGTTTCGTGCACGGCGTGGCTTTTCTTACCCTATCGGCTTCTCTGGCCGAATCGTTTTGCTTAGCGTATGCTTACCCCCCGCCAGCTTTTTCTGCGCCACCAGGCCCAAACTTCCGATTTTCCGCTGCTGCTGGAAATTGAGCGGGCCGAAGGTGTGTACATGTACGACGCCAACAATGAGCAGTATCTGGATTTGATTTCGGGCATTGGCGTCAGCAACGTCGGACACCGTCACCCGCGCGTGCTGCAGGCTATCCAAAATCAACTGGATAAGTACCTGCATCTGATGGTGTACGGGGAGTTGGTGCAGGCCCCGCCCGCCCGGCTGGCCCAGGCCCTCACCGCCACCCTGCCCGCCCACCTCGACAATGTGTACTTCACCAACTCCGGCACCGAGGCCGTGGAGGGCGCTCTGAAACTGGCCAAGCGCCACACTGGCCGCACTAAGCTGCTGAGCTGCTACAACGCTTACCACGGCTCCACCCACGGGGCGCTCAGCATCACCGGCTCCGAGGGGTTCAAGAATGCATTTCGTCCCCTGCTGCCTGATGTGCAGCATTTGCGCCACAACCACTTCGAGGATTTGCAGCTGATTGATGAGCACACGGCCGCCGTGGTGATAGAAACCGTGCAGGGTGAAGCGGGCGTGCGGCTGCCGGCCCCCGGCTACCTGCCCGCCCTGCGCCAGCGCTGCACTGAAGTGGGCGCGCTCCTTATTCTGGATGAGATTCAATCAGGATTCGGGCGCACGGGCACGTTTTGGGCGTTTGAGCAGTTCGGCATCGAGCCCGATATTCTGCTTACGGCCAAGGGCATGGGCGGCGGGATGCCTATTGGGGCCTTCATTGCGCCCCAGCACATCATGGCCAGCTTCAAAACCGACCCGATATTAGGCCATTGCACCACGTTTGGCGGCCATCCGGTTTCGTGCGCGGCGGCCCTGGCTACGCTGCAGGTTATTCAGGAGGAAAACCTGCTGGCCGGCGTGGCCGAAAAAGCGGCCCGCTTCCGGCAGCAGCTCCGGCATCCGGCCATTCGGGAGGTGCGCAACTGCGGGCTGATGATGGCCGTGGAATTTGCCTCCTTTGAGGTGCTAAAGCCCATCATCGACCACGCCCTGTGGCAGGAGCACGTCCTGACCGATTGGTTCCTGTTCTGCGACAACTCTTTGCGCATTGCCCCACCCCTTACCATCACATTGGAGCAGATTGACGATGCCTGCACGGCGCTGCTACGGGCCGTTTCTTCGGTTGAGAAGTAAAAGAGAAGGGGTTTAACACTCGTCATCCTGAGCAGAGCGAAGGACCTCATTACGTCAGGGCAAATAGCTCCAACGTGGTAAGGTCCTTCGCTCTGCTCAGGATGACGTTTTGGTATCTCGTTAGCTTTTCAGTAGCGCCAAGGCATCGTCTTTGATCTGGTCCCGCTCCATACCATCCTTCACGCACTGGGAGATATGGCGCACCAGGCGGGTCACTACTTCTTTGCGGAAACCTAGCTTTTCGGCCATGTCTACGCAGAAGTTGATTTCGGTGTCATCCACAATGCCATCGGCCAGCATCATATCCACCAGGTCAAATATCTGGTCGAAACGCTCAGAGTCGTTATCCGGGATGAGCAGGTTAATGGCGCTGCTGTTGCCCATAATGGAGCGGACTTCCTCGGTGCGCAGGCCCCCACGCTTGCCCACAGCCATAATAAAGCTCATTTCCCGTTCATCCATGTGCCCATCGGCCTTGGCCAGCGCCACCAGGTTCATCAGATGACTTTTCACCCGACGGGTTTGCTCATTCTCAAAAAAACCAAACATGCACGTAAACGTTGGGGGTGGTGGGAATTGGGGGAAGCAAGCAGCGCGTGGTTCTGGGAAGCCGTGTTTACCAGTTTGGGAAGTTATTCAAAAACCGGCAGTAGCGCAAGCCCTACCTTACGTAGCTTCTCTGAAAACAGTCATTTGACATGGTTAATTTACATTTCATGAAGTTGGGGCTTACCTTTCCGGCTGGAATTAGCACCTTTGCCTGGCCCGGCTACGTCGGGCATTTTGTTGAGTATTGAAGAGCAGTAAGATGAAACGTATTGCAGTTTTAACCAGTGGGGGCGACGCGCCCGGCATGAATGCCTGCATCCGGGCCGTGGTTCGCACGGCCGTGTACCACGGCATTGAAGTGTACGGCATCATGCGCGGTTACAGCGGCATGATTAAGGGCGAGTTTGTGAAGCTGGACTCGGCTTCCGTCGCCAATACAATTCAGAAAGGCGGCACCATTCTCAAATCAGCCCGCTCCCAGAAGTTCATGACCAAGGAAGGCCGGCAGCAGGCCTTCGACCAGCTGGTGAACCACGGCATTGATGGCCTGGTAGCCATTGGGGGCAACGGTACCTTCACGGGCGCCACGCTATTTGAGCAGGAGTTCGGTATTCCAACGGTGGGCGCCCCCGGCACCATCGATAATGACCTATATGGTACCGACTACACCATCGGCTACGATACGGCGGTAAACACGGCCTTGGAAGCCATTGACAAAATCCGGGATACGGCCGACTCCCACGACCGGTGCTTCTTTGTGGAGGTAATGGGCCGCGACTCGGGCTACATTGCCATTCCCTGCGCCATTGGGGGCGGAGCCGAAATTGTAATGATTCCGGAAACGCAGATGTCGACGGAAGCCGTGGTAGAAAACCTGAAATCCAGCTGGCAGCGCTCCAAAACCTCGTTTTTGGTAGTAGTGGCCGAGGGCGAGGAAGAAGGCAACGCCCACCAGGTAGCCCAGCGCGTGAAGGAGGCCATTCCGGAGCTGGACACCCGCGTTACCATCATTGGGCACATCCAGCGCGGCGGGGCCCCTTCCGCCGCCGACCGAATGCTGGCCTCCCAGATTGGTATTGCCGCCGTGGAGGGCTTGCTCAACGGTATGCGCAACGTGATGGCCGGCATTGTGGACCGTAAGCTGGTGTATACGCCTTTCACTGACACCATTCACAAGAAGAAGCTTATCAACCAAAGCTTTATGCGGATGGTGGAAATCCTGAGCGTATAGCCCGATACGTCCTTCATTTTACGAATTGCAGCCATTCCCTACCAGATTCAGTATTCTGGTGGGGAATTTGTGTTTGATAGGACCAGAATAAGTTCCTCAATCCTTCATTATTTTTTCAGTATGCTGAATTTTGTCCGCACCATACGTTTCGCCGCCGTATTCGGCTTATTTGCTGGATCAGCCCTGGCGCAGGATGCGCCGCCACGGGCCGGCCTGCAACTCGGTATTGGCTCGGCGGGCGTGGGCACCGGTGATTATATGGCCCTTAAAGCTCATCTGGAATATAGCCGGTTGCTGGGCCAGCACTTAGGCACTGGCACCCGACTGGCTTTCGTGGGCGGCAGCCGCGAAGATATTTCTACCGTCTATCCGCCCGACCCGCGCCAGGGTGGGGCTGGCGTTAACGTGCCGTACGCCCTTACCTACCAGGCCGTGAATCTGGAGCAGGAGTTCTACCTCTACCCTTTCGGTAACGACAAGCGGGTGCTGTTTGCGGTGGGTGGCGGCGGCTACGCGGGCTACTCCAACCGCTACGGCGCCCCCTCCAACCGCCTGCCCGACCCCTCATCCTACGCTACCGTACTCGCCCTCGACCACGAAAATGGCCTGCACGCCGGCTACCTGTTTTCGCTGAACCTGGATGTGGCCGTGGACCCGGCCCGCAAATGGCTGGTGGGCGGAAAAGCCCTGTTCCAGAATGACACGTTTGGTAATTCCCTGGCTACACTGCAGCTAAAAGTTAGCCGGCGGTTTTAATCTCGTTGGCCTTAATAAGTCATTTCTCTCATAAACGGCCTGCACCGCTACCGGCCCGCTCTACGCCTGAAAAATCAGGATGAACGGGCCGGTAGCGGTGCAGGGTATTTCTCCAGAGTTGCCAGTAGTGGCCGCAAAGTATCTTACAGCTCCAGCCACTGGTACTCCTCGTCGCGGCGAAGCCAGGTGAGCTGGCGCTTGGCGTAGTGCCGGGAGTTACGCTTGAGCAGGCGTACGGCTTCCGCGTAATCATACTGGCCCTCAAAGTAATCGAACAGCTCCTTGTAGCCCACGGTTTGCAGAGCGTTGTGGTGGCGGTGCGGGTACAGAGACCGGGCCTCGTCCTCCAGCCCGGCAGCCAGCATCAGGTCCATGCGCGCATCAATGCGCTGGTATAGCTCCTCCCGGCTGCGGTTGAGGGCAATTTTAACGGTTTGGAAGGGGCGCGCCGTGGCAGTTTGGCCGTGGAAGGAGCTGAACGGTTGCCCCGTACCCCGGCTGATTTCCAGGGCCCGCACCACCCGCTGGTGGTTTTGCCGGTCGATGCGCTGGTAGGTTACCGGGTCGAGGCGGGCCAGCTCCTGCACCAGCGGCTCCAGCCCCCCGGCCGCCAGCTCCTGCTTGATTTGCTGACGCACGGCGGGGTCTACGGCCGGAAGGGCATCAAACCCCTCGGTTACCGCCTGCAGATATAGCCCGGAGCCCCCCGTGAGGATAACCACCCGGTGCCGCTGAAAGAGCTGGTGCAGCAACGCCAACGCATCCTGCTCAAAGCGGCCGGCGTTGTAGTCCTCAGTAATCCTGTGCGAATCAATGAAGTGGTGGGGCACACCCTGCATTTCCTCGGGGGTGGGCTTAGCCGTGCCAATAGTCAGCTCCCGGAAGAACTGCCGCGAATCGGCCGATACGATTTCGGTGCCCAGTTGCTGGGCCAGGTGCACGCAGAGGGCCGTTTTGCCCACGGCCGTGGGCCCGCTGACAACCAGCAGCGTGGGGTGAGTAGCCTCCGCAAGTTCAGCCAGCAGTTTCATGGTACGGGAGTAGTAAGAGGAATAAGGTGAGCGTAAAGCTGGCGCAGGTGCTGCTGCTCCTGCTGCCAGTTAAGCACCAGCCGGGCCCGGCGGCAGTTAGCGGCCAACTGCTGATAATGCCCTGCGTCGCCACCGGGCAACAGGCGGTTGAGGGCCGCCGCCAGCGTAGTCGGCTCAAGGTCGGGCACTAGGTCGGCTACGGCAAACTGTTCATTGAGGGCTCGGTATTCGGGAAAGTCACTGGTAACCTGCGGAATGCCCGCGTGCAGGTAATCGAAGAACTTATTGGCCAGGGAGTAGTAGTAACTGAGTCCCTGATTTTCCAGCAGCATCACCCCCACCGTGGCCTGGCGGGTGAGTTCCCGCAGGGCCGTGGGCAGCACGAAGCCCCGAAACTCTACCTGCCCGCTTTGCACCAGCCCCAGCCCGGCCGCTTGGGCCCGAAGCGCGCCCGATAAGTCGCCTTCCCCGCAGATAACCAGCCGCCCCTTCACCCGGGGCATGGCGGCCAGCAGCTGCTCCAGGCCCCGCCCCGCGTTCAAGGCCCCCTGGTACAGAATGATAGGCGTGGCAGCAGGCAGCGAGGCGGGAGACGGGCCGTTTTCCGTGAGCCGGCTAATGTTGCGCACCACCTGAAAAGCCCGGCCGTGGCGCTGCTCAAACACGCAGGCCAGCGCCGGCCCCACCGTGTAGGCCAGGGCGGCGCGGGGCACAATAAAATCTTCGATAACCCGCCACACCCGCTGTACCCTGGGCCGGGCTACCACTTCGGGTACCTCCGTGAACAGCTCGTGGGCATCGTACACGAAGGGTTGCCCGCCCAACCGGGCCCGCAGCCACACGGGCAGGGCTGTATCCAAATCAATGGCGCACCAGGCGGCGGCACGCTGGCTCAGCAGGTAGAGCAGCAGGCGCAGGTTAAACTCCAGGTAAAACAGCTTGCCCCGCGCAAACCAGCACCGCAGCCGGTGCTGCTGGTAGGGCTGCGGCTGCAAAGGCTGGGAGGTGGGCCACTGGCGGCCCACTAGCAGTACCGCGTAGCCAGCCTGGGCCAGGGAGCCGCAAATGCGCTGCATCCGCTGGTCGTAATTCAGGTCGGTGGTAACGGTGAAAACCAGGCGTGGGGGCACAATCAGCAGTAAACCGGGGAGCAGGGCACCGGCGGTAGTTTCAGGAATTGTCGCAAATTTAAGAACTTCATTCCGGGTCGGCTCCCAGCGGGGCCACAATCTGCCGCGCATCCGCCACTTCCATGTCTATTCTTTCCAGCACCACCGCCGCCAGCACGCATGGCTCTAGTCTGGCTCCGGATATGTACCGGAGCCTGTTCGAGGACTCCTTTGACGGGCTGCTCCTCTACGATGCCACCGGTACACTGCTTGACTGTAACCAGCGGGCCGTCAATTACCTGAACACCACTCGGCCCATGCTGCTGGGCACCGGCCTCATGGCCTTTGCCTTGGTTCCGGAGCCGGCCTCCCCTATTCAGCTTACCTCCGAGTTGCAGCTGCGGGAGCAGATAATGGCCTGTGCCCGTAACGGAGAGCGGCAGTCCTTTCGCTGGAGTGGGCACCGCTCCGATGGGTTGGGCCTGGAAGCCTGGGCCTCGTTAAACCGCATCGGCAACGATGAAGCTTCCCTGGTGCTGCTCACCCTCCGCGACATTGCTCAGTACGTGCACCCGGTACCGGAGCCTACCGCTGTGCCGGCCACCACTACCGACATTCCGCTTACCAATTTCTCGCGGGGGCAATTCCGGGACGTGCTCAGCCGGGCCGGTATGTGCTACTTGCTGCTGGATAAGGAAGCCCGCATTCAGGATGTGAATGAGTATTTCTGTGAGGTAACCGGCCGGCCCGCCTCCACCCTTATCGGGCGCGACTATTTTGTGCTGTTTGCCCCCCAGGCCGAGCAGGCCCCCCGGCGGTTTGCCTTTCACCGGGCCATTGAGCAGGAGCAGCTGCAGGATTTCTTTGAACGCTCCCTGCTCACCATTTCCGGGCAGGGCCGCACCTTCTTCTGGCATTCCGAGTTTGAGCGTGACCCCACGGGCCACATCAACGGCATCCTGTTTGTGGGGCGCGATATTACCGACAAGCAGGTGGCCGTGCGGGCCCTCACCGATAACCGCAACCGCCTCCAGGATTTCCTGGACAATGCCCACGACCTGATTCAGAACCTGAGCATCGACAACCGCTTCCTGTTCGTGAACAAGGCCTGGAAGGAGAAGCTGGGTTACGAGGACATCGACCTGCCCCACCTCACCCTCTCGGATGTGGTGCACCCCTACTACAAGGCCAAGCTGCTCTACCAGCTGCGCAACCTCTACAAGGGGGAAAAGGTGAACAAGCTGGAGACAGTATTCCTCACCAAATCGGGCAAGCCCATTCACCTGATTGGCTCCATCAGCTGCTCCTGGCAGGATAACGAGCCGGTGAGCACCCGCGCCATTCTGCACGATATTACCGACCGTATTAAGGCGGAGCGGCTGCAGAAGGTGTACTACAGCATTGCCAACCTAGCCATCAGCTCCAAGGATTTGCACTCCCTCTACGGAGCCATTCACCGGGAGCTGAGCAAAATCATTGAAACCAACAACTTCTACATTGCCCTCTGCGACGAGGCCCGCACCCAACTGCAGTTTGCCTACTTCGTGGACCAGAACGCCCAGGGTGACCAGGGCATGATGGCCCGGCCGTTTTCCTCGGGGGTATCGGAGTACATTATCCGTACGGGGCGGCCGCAGTACTTGCTCAAGGAGGAGTTGCAGGAGCTAATTGCCAGCGGCACTATTACGGCCTACGGGCTGATGCCGGAGGTAATGCTCTGCTCGCCCCTGAGCATTGGGGAGCGGATTATTGGGGTTATTGCGGTGCAGGATTACCAAAAGGCCGATGCCTACGCCCCCACCGATATTGAGATTCTGCACTTCATTTCCAACCAAGTGGCCCTGGCCATTGAGCGCAAGCGCAACGAGGTACAGATTCAGAAGCAGAACGCCCGCCTGAACGCCATTTTCGAGAGTGGCTCCCACCTGATGTGGTCGGTGGACACGCACTCCCGCCTCTCCTCCTTCAACCGCAACTACGCCGCCTATTTCCTGCGCCGCAACGGCGTGTACCCGGCCCTGAACGTGAACCTCTGGCAGGCCGACGTGGCCCTGATGGAGGAAGACGCCCGCGTGGCCTTCATTGATAACTACCGCAAGGCCTTTCAGGGGCACCCGCAGCGGTTCGAAGTGCGCCTGCGCGACGCCCGGGGCCATGATACCTGGCGCGAAATCTACCTCAACCCCATCTACCTCGACGACGGCTCCTTCGAGGAAATTTCGGGTATTGCCCACGACATCACCGACAAGAAGCGCAGCCAGCTGGAGCTGGCCGCTCAGGAGGAGAAATTCCGGGCCATCTTCGAGTCGTTCCAGGATGTGTACTACCGCACCGACGGCCAGGGCCTGATTACGCTGCTGAGCCCCTCCGTGCAGGATATGCTGGGCTACACGCCGGAGGAAACCATCGGCAACTACATCGGCGACTACTACATGTACCCGCTGGAGCGCGCCACGCTGCTGGAAAACGTGCGCCGCTACGGTGAGGCCCGCAACTTCGAAATTGCCATGCGCCACAAAGACGGTCACGCCGTGAGTGTGCTGGTGAATGCCCGTCGCGTGGCCGACGAGGCCGGCAACGGCACCGAAGGCATTGCCCGCGACATTACCGGCCTGAAGCAGATGCAGGATGATTTGCGCCGGGCCAAGGAAGCCGCCGAGCAGGCCCTGGAAGCCAAAACGCTCTTCCTGGCCAACATGAGCCACGAGTTGCGCACGCCCATGAACGGCATCATCGGCATGATTGACCTGCTGCACCAGACGGTAGCTTCCGAGGAGCAGGAGGAGTACGTGGACACGCTCCGCAAATCCTCGGATGCCCTGCTGGCTATTCTCAACGACATTCTGGACCTGTCCAAGATTCAGGCGGGCAAGCTGCAGCTCAACGAAGCCGGCATCGACCTGCATTACACCCTGGATAAGATTCACTCCCTGTTTGCCAACCGGGCTAGCCAGAAGCATCTCACCTTTACCTACCACATTGCCAACCACACGCCCCGTTTCATCATTACCGACGAAACGCGCCTGCTCCAAATCCTGAGCAACCTCACCTCCAACGCCATCAAGTTTACGGCTCAGGGCACGGTGAGCGTGATAGTATCCTCCACTGTTACCGATGGGGAGGAGCATTTGCTGCGGTTTGCCGTACAAGATTCGGGCATTGGCATTTCTGAAGACAACGAAAAACTGCTCTTCACCAACTTCACCCAGCTCGACACTACCCCCACCAAAGCCTTCGGGGGTACGGGCCTGGGCCTGGCCATCAGCAAGCAGCTGGCCGAGCTGCTGGGCGGCGAAATTGGGGTGTACTCCAACGTGGGTGAGGGCTCGACCTTCTGGTTTACGATGCGCTGCCGGGTGGCCCGCAACGAGGAGGAAATTGTGCAGGAACGGCTGCTGGCTCGGGAGCGTCCCCAGGAAGTGGTGCGCTTCGAGTCGGCCCCCCGCATCCTGCTCGTGGATGACAACCCCATCAACCAGAAGGTGGCTACCCGCTTGCTCGACAAGCTGGGGTGCGACATTGTGGTGGCCTCCGATGGGTTTGAGGCTATTAGTCGGGCCACGGCTCCTAGTGCCCGTTATAGCCTGATATTCATGGATATTCAGATGCCGGAAATGGATGGCGTGACGGCCATGAAGGAAATTCGGCAGCGCCTGGGCAGCGCCTGCCCGCCCATTGTGGCCATGACGGCCTACTCCATGAAGGAGGACGCCGAGCGGTTTATTCAGCAGGGCATGGATGACTACGTATCCAAGCCGGTGAAAAGCCAGGACCTGTACGCGGTGCTGCGCCGCTGGACCGACGGCCCTCCCCTAGCCGACTCGCTTAAACCCGACGCGGACCCAGGCACGCCGGAGTCAACGGTAGAGGCTGAACTACCTGACTGCATCGATCTGGAAATAGTGGAGCAACTACGGCAGCTAGGTGGGGGTGAGTTTGCGGCCCAGCTCTATTCTGACTTCGAGGACGAGGCCGGGCAAGTGTTGGCAGAGGCCGCCGAATTGGTTGCCGCTGGGCAGTACGAGCAGATTTTACCACATTTGCACCAGCTAAAGGGCACAGGCTTCACGTTGGGCGTTCGGGATGTGGCAGAAAGCGCCAAACATCTGGAACATGAGTTGAAAAATGGCCGTACGGAACATACTCCGGAATCATTTCAACAATTACTTGGTTTTTTTGTACAATTTAAGGCTGCGTATCCTAAACTTACGCAAGCCCCTTAATCCTTCCTTTATCACTCACCAGGTAGTGTAGTCGCCCTTCAGCTCCCCCACAACCTCACCAACCCTCCTACTTTCCCTCTCCATGGCCGATTCTAAAACGATTCTGATTGCTGAAGACAGTTCGGTTATTCTCAACCTGACCAAGAAGATTCTGGAACTCCAGAAGTACAAGATAGTATCGGCCAAAAATGGCGGCGAAGTAATCAAGCAAATTGAAAGCCAGCCCATTGACTGCGTATTAATGGATATCAATATTCCGGTGAAGGACGGCATGGAGTGCACCCGCGAAATCCGCCGCAGCGCTGACCCGCGCATTGCCAAAATTCCGGTTATTGCCATTACCGGCAATGCCAACAACTACTCCATGGAGCAATTTCGGGAGGCCGGTGTAACCGACTATCTGCCGAAACCTCTGGATTTTGATGCGCTGGTACGCGTGGTAAAGCAGTATATCGGGTAGTATTATGGAGCTCGGAGTCAGAAGCTAGGGGATAGAATGTGTGGTTGTCTACCTGTACAGGATATTTTCCATTCTAGCTCCTAGCTTCTGACTTCTAACTTCTTACCATGGAAGTAACTTTCCTCGGCACCGGCACCTCGCAGGGAGTACCCATTATTGGCTGCTCCTGCGCGGTATGCCGGTCGGTGGACTACCGCGACAAGCGCCTGCGGGTATCCGTGCACCTGCAGGTGCAGGGCAAAAGCATTGTCATTGATTCGGGGCCTGATTTCCGCCAGCAGGCTCTGCGTGAGCACATTAACCACCTGGATGCGCTGGTGTTCACGCACGAGCACAAAGACCATACTGGCGGCCTTGATGATATCCGGGCGTACAACTTTCGCCAACAACAGGATATGCCTCTGCACGCTGAGCCCCGGGTGCTGGAGCAGCTGAAGCAGGAGTACGCCTACATCTTCTCGGCGCACAAGTACCCCGGCATTCCGCAGGTGCAGCTGCACCCTATTCTGAGCGAGACGGAGAGCTTTTGGGTAGAAGGCGTGGAGTTTCAGCCTATTCGGGCGCTGCACTACAAGCTGCCGGTTCTGGGTTTCCGGGTGGGTGGCTTCACGTACATTACGGATGCCAACTACCTCTCGCCCGAGGCCTTAGAGCGCATGCGCGGCTCGGAGGTGATTGTGCTTAATGCCCTGCGCCATGAGCAGCACATTTCGCACTTCACCCTGCAGGAAGCCGTGGATATTCTGGAGGATTTGGCCCCCCGCCGCGCTTACCTCACCCACATCAGCCACCAGTTGGGCCGCCACCGGGAGGTAGAGGCGGAGTTGCCCAGCTTTATTCGGCTGGCGTATGACGGGCTACGGGTAACGGTGTAGGCGCACAGTTTGCGGTGTTACGAGCCCAGTACCTAAACGCCCTATACACTGAGCCAGAATCATGAATACCGAAGTACATCTCAGACACGTGCCGAAATAGCCTGATGCTCCTGTTGCTTTTTTCCCGTGTAGTACTGCGTAGCCATTTACCACCCGGAACCCTGCTTGCCCTTCTGCAGGATGCCCCAGGTCTGATCGACAAAAAGTTACCGGCCTTCAACCCGCAGCAACCAAACGCGGAATATCCTGTTGCGTTCGAGGTGGAAACGGCTGCTTTTTCGAAAGTACGAGGCACTCAGGGCCGGGGGTATATAACGGCTACCTCCACCAGCAGCCAACTCCGGCTTTTCCTGCGGCCTGCTTGGTCGTCGCTGGGAGTACTGGGGCTTACGTGGGTGGTAGCCGCTTCCTGGCTTCCACGAGTACCACGCTGGAGGTTGGCAATGTCATAATTCCTGCTTTGCTGGCGGCAGGTATGTACGGGGTGCTGCTACTGGGCTTCTGGGTGGAGACGCGGCGCGTCCGCCACCAACTCGCCGAACTACTGCGTCCGCCTACACCCTCTACCTGATCCAAGTTTCCGCTCTCTGGAACAACACTTTATGAATGCAATTACCAGCGGTATTGCGCCGAAAACTGACGCTGACTATGCCATGGTTGCCGCTAAAGGATTGTGCTTACTACTGACCGTAGTGCTGGGAAGCTGTGTTTCTTCTTCGTATGAACGGTGGCACGCGCTTGCGCCTGGGCGGGGTACCTACCGTATCGAGCGGGAAGAGTTTCGTCCGGATAAAAACCAAGCCGGCGGTACTTTTCGTTTGCAGATCGAGGAAGAAATCAATCAACTGCCGCTGGACGGCGGAGTGACGGTTGCCGTGCTGGATTCCCTGCATCAGGTAGTAATAAACACTAACGCGCCAGCTACTGGCAAGCTGACGCTGCCAGTAGCTCCCGGGCGCTATACTGTGCGTTTCACGTCAATAGGTTTCCACAGCCTCGAAACCAAACCGCTGTTTGTGCGCAAGTCTCATATTCTATTCTTGAGAGTTTACTTGGGTGCCGAGTATTAAGTGACCGTTGAAGCGGCAATAATCAATCAACCAGTTCACCCTGCACATATGCACACCAACTACTACTTCCTGCGCCAGCTGGCCCCCGCCCTCACCCGACAGCTGCAAGGTTACCGGGTGGCAGCGTGCTTTTCGCAGGAGAAGGACGAGTTGGTGATTGGGCTGACGAATAGCACGACCGAGTTCTGGCTGAAAATCACCCTAGCCGCAGCGGGCTGCCTCGTTGCCCTACCCGAGTCTTTCCACCGGGCGCGGCAAAACTCCGTTGATTTGCTGCCGGAATTACTGGGCCAAGAGGTGGAGATGGTAGCGGCCTGGCCCCAGGACAGAGTGCTCGAATTTCGTTTCCGGAGCGGGGCTACGCTGGCCCTGAAGCTGTACAGCACGCGTCCGAATGCCCTTTTTCGCCCGCAGCCCGATGCCCCGGTTCAGCTGTTCCACCAGCGTTACGTGGCCGATACAGAACTGGCCCCGGTGGAAGTCATGGCCGGCGCCGAGGATGGCCTGCCCATTAACCCACTCAAAGCGTACCCCAGCCTGGGCGACTTAGCTGCCGCCTACCTACGTACCCGGGGCTACGACCCCGCTCCCCTGGAAGCCAAATGGCCGCTGGTAGGCCAAGTAGTGCAAGAACTAGAAGAGCCTACCGCCTTCTACGTTGTTCGGCTTGAGGGCCGCACCAGGCTGAGCCTGCTGCCCGTGGGTGAGATAGAGTTGACCCTCCCGGCCGATGATCCTATTGGAGCCTTGCGCCGCTTTGTGCCCCTGCTGCTCAACCGCCGCACCTACGAAGCTGAGTTGCAGCAAGTGCGGGCGCTGCTGGAAAAACGGGCCGATGCAGCGGCTACAGCCGCCCATCATGCCCGCCGCCGCCTGCACGCCCTCGAAAACACCGTGGGCTACCGCCAAACCGCTGACCTAATTATGGCCCACCTTAGCCAGATTCCGGCCGGAGCCAGCCAAGTAGAGGTGGTCGATTTCTACCAGGACAACCAACCTCGCCTCATCAAGCTCAAGCCCGCCGAAACACCCCAGCGCACGGCCCAAAACTTATACCGCAAGGCCAAAAACCAACAGCGCGAAACCCAGGAGCTAAGCGCCCGGGCCGAACGGCGTGAAACGGAAGCCCTGCAGGCCTTGGAACAACTGGAGGAACTGGCCGCCTTACCCCCCGGAGAATTGCGGCCGTTCCGGCAGTGGCGCAAGCAACACGCCCTCGACCCGGCTACCCTGGCCAAACCCAGCCAGGAGCTACCATTCAAAGTGTTTGAGGATAGTGGCTTTACCATTCTAGTGGGCCGCAACGCGCAAAACAACGACCTGCTTACCCAGCGCTACGCCCACAAAGACGACGTGTGGCTGCACGCCAAAGACGTAACCGGCTCCCATGTGGTTATCCGGCAGCGGCCGGGGCAGCCGGTACCAGCCCCGGTGCTGGAACGGGCCGCTCAGTTGGCCGCCTGGTACTCTCGCCGCCAAAACGATACGCTTTGCCCAGTGACGTACACGCCCAAAAAATTTGTGCGCAAGCCCAAAGGAGCCCAACCAGGCCAAGTGCTGGTGGAGAGAGAAAAAGTGTTGCTGGTAACACCGGCCAACCCCTTCGAGCGGGAATAGCCCCCCTGGCGGTTTAGCTCCCATTACTTTATCCACTTGGTTTCCCGAACCGAGCTATTCGACCGTGGTATTCGGGTATGCCCTGCCATTGAGGATTCGGCGAGTATATATACCTGTTAGGGGTACCTTATTGCGAAATTCGCAAAGTGAACAGCCCAACACTAATAGGATTGCAACAAACGGATTATAACAGCTACCTTGTTCCATAAATAATTATATTATTATACATACTTCATTTACTGTCGCTGTTGGAGTATGGCTATAAGTGTAGCATTAAGCTAAGCTCATCAGTAGATTTAGTTACTTACCGTTAAGAAAATATACAGTGATAACACTGTGGTAAACAGGTTTTTCTATTCCCATATATAGAATAAGAACGATGTCATTGCATTATCTCCATACGTTACATAAATGATTTGGCAAAATGCTGACGCATTGGAAATGTTATATAAGATTGCGGGAAGTTATTTATAGTAATCCTACGTCGGCATCGGCTGACTTGCTCGCATCGGTTTCACTTTCCTTTTCCAGCTTACTATGCATGTACCTTTCCTCCCTTTTCGTCTGGGCCCTCCGTTGCCGCAACTGATTCGCCGGCTAACGGCGGCGTGTGGCATTGGGTTAGTCTGTACCACCGCGGCACTGGCCCAGTTTCCCCGGATTGAATCTTTTAAAAACACCACTACCTCCGGTACCGGCTTCCGGCTGGGAGGCAACCCCAAGGCGGCGGTGCTCACTGCCGCCAGCGGAACTGATGCTGACGGCTCTGGCTACCTGCGGCTTACCGACAGTGGGAATAACCAGTCGGGCTTTGCCATTGATAAGTCTTCTTTCCCGGCGCCTTCCGGCTTCAGCATTTCCTTTGAATTCTACTCCTACGGGGGTAATGGAGCCGACGGGTTTTCGGTGTTTTTGATTGACGCCGACAAGACCTCGGCCGATGCCTTTACCATCGGGGCATCGGGCGGCTCACTGGGGTACGCCCAGAAAACGTCTGACCCCATTAGTGACGGAGTGCCGAATGGCTACGTCGGCATTGGTATTGACGAGTTCGGCAACTTTGCTAACCCCACGGAAGGCCGGGTGGGCGGCCCCGGCTCACGGCCGGATGCCGTATCCCTGCGCGGCCCGGGCAACGGGCGCAGCGCCACTGATTATCCGTACCTGGCCGGCAGCGGCTCGCTGCCGTTCAGCCTGGACGTGGCGACAGTGCGGGCCCAGCAGGGCAATGCTGATTTCCGTCGGGCCTACATTGACGTGATTCCGCAAACGAATGGTACGTATCAGATTACGGTGCGCATTCAGCATGGCAACGCCGTGACTACGGCCGTAAATCGGGTAACCATTTCGACTCCGCCCTCTAATTTGCGCATCGGCTTTTCGGGCTCCACGGGGGCGGTCAACAACTTCCACGAAATCCGGAACCTGGCCATCGTAAAGGCCCCGTTTGCCAACGACGACGTGGCGGGCACCAAGTACAATGTGCCGGTTACGCTCAACATCCTCAACAACGATATTGCCCAGGGCAGTAACCTAGACCTGGCCTCCGTTGACCTCAACCCTAACACCGCGGCCATTGAGAACTCCTACACCGTTGCGGGCCAGGGCACGTTTCAAGTGAACAGCAGCGGAGTGGTGACCTTCACGCCCAGCGGTACCTTTTCGGGGGTAGTAACCATACCGTACACGGTAGCCTCCATTCTGGGCGACCGATCCAGCCCGGCTAATATCGTGGTAACCGTTACCGGGGCCGACGTAGCTACTACTATTGGCGGACCAACTTCGGTTAATCCAGGTTCGAGTACTTCCTATACGGTAACGGCCGTAAATAATGGGCAGGAAGTGGCTACTAACCTCATTCCAACGCTGACGCTACCCACGAACGTCTCGTATGTCTCAGGCGGCAGTTTCAATCTCAATACACGGGTGGTATCGTTTCCTCAGACCACTTTAACTTCGGGGCAATCGGTTACGAATAGTGTTGTGGTAACGATGCCGCCCACTACTGGCAATTACACGTTTACCTCGAACTACACCTACCCCTCCGGAGCGGCTATTCCGGATGCTGAGCCTAGCAACAACAGCTCTGCGTTTGTTGTTGCCGTGTCGGGCTCGGGCAATATTGCTGGCGTATGTTCAATACCGGGCAAAGACGGCCCGGTTACGCTGACAAGTGCGACCATTCCAAATACGTACTATGCCGGCACGGGCACGGCTTCAGCAGGCAACAAGTTTTTGACTGTTAGCCCTACATTAAGGGGCAATACTACCGCAATAGCCCCCGGCGACATGCTGCTAATTCTGCAAACGCAAGGGACCAAGATGACCATTGCCAATAGCACAGCATATGGTGACGTAAACACGGTTACGGCCGGTACTTACGAGTATGCTATTGCAGCTAGTGCTGTTAATACCACCACTGGGCAGCTGGATCTGACCGGTGCTTTGCAGAACACCTACACTACCAATATAGCTACTACGAATATTTCTGCGAATGCTTACCAGACGTTTCAGGTAATTCGTATACCGCAGTATTCTTCCGTAACGGTATCGGGAACGGTAACTGGTAGTGCTTGGAACGGTAGCACGGGTGGCGTACTAGCCTTGGAAGTAGCCGGCAAAATAAGTTTTACTTCCGGTTCATTAAATATGGATGGTAAGGGCTTTCGGGGCGGGGCAAGCCAAACCAATGCCAATGCCAATTCTGCTAACAATAGCACGTATGTTACAACGTCAACTGCATATGCAGCTAAAGGCGAAGGCATTGCTGGTGCTCCATCCGAGGTATTCGATGGATCATCGAACGTCTCAGTAACACCGAACTATACCACTTTTGCTTCTGGCAGTTTTGCAGCTGGTAACGCAGCAAACGGCGGCGGCGGCGGAGCGCGAAATGGCAATAATTACAGCGGAGGCAGTGGTGGTTCCAATGGCGGGGCAAGCGGCAGTGGTCAGAATATAGGTAATGGCTCCAATCGAGCACTTGGGGGAATTGTAGCCGCTACCAATAGCTCTCCATCTGACCTTATATGGTTAGGGGGCGGTGGCGGCGCAGGCGCTGCTACCACTGCTTCTAGTACAACAAGTGGTCGAAACGGCGGAGGAATGATTATCCTGCGCACTGGGGTGGTAGCTACCACTGGCACTATTTCCGTTAACGGCCTATCAACTCCTAATGCAACCGGTGATTACGGCAGTGGGGGCGGCGGTGCGGGTGGTACTGTAGTAGTGCGTGGTACCTCTCTGAATCAGCTAACCATTACAGCTACGGGTGGCAATGGCGGTGTTAGTACAAATGCAGGAAATGGTGGCGGTGGCGGCGGCGGCGTAATCCTGAGCAACGCGGCCGTTGGCGGTAGCTCATCGGTTGCGGGCGGAACGGTAAACAATACTGCAAGTGGCTCCGCTGGCTACACATCTACTAGCACTACGCTGGGCACTGACTGTATGCCCAACATCACGGCAACGCTGAGTACTACCACTCCCCAGGTAAACCGTTCAGCAGCTATGCGGGCTGATTATGTATTGGTGGTTGCCAACACGGGTGGCGGCGTAACGGGCGCTTCGGTTACCGCAGGCCTCAATTCCCTCTTCACCTACACGAACACTGCTAACACCACAAAAGTAGACCTGGTATTAGCTGATGGTACAATCTCGACCATTGCAAGCTCGGGTTATACGGTGAACAGCACCACGGCCAACAGCCCAGTATTCTTGGGTTTCAATATCCCATCAGGAGCGTCGCTGCGCATTTCCTTCCGGGCCGCCATTGCTTCTTCTGCAGTAAATGGCACCGCATATCAGGGAGGTGGCACTACCAGTTACCTTGACCCCACGCGTACGGGCACTAACAACACCGTTAGTCCCGGCGCGGCTATGGCTAGCGGAATAACTGCCATGGGCAGCAACTACCTGGCTTCCTCTTCCTCGGCTGAGGATGTAACCGTAGTGCAGCCCCTACCAGTTACGCTCACTAGCTTTGAGGCCAAAGCGGCCGGTCGGGACGCACTGCTGACGTGGGCTACCGCCCAGGAGCTGAACAACGACCGTTTCGAAGTGGAGCGCAGCCTGAACGGCATTGACTTCGAGAAAATTGGTTCGGTCAAAGGCAAGGGCACTACTTCAACTGCTTCTGCCTATACCTTCACTGATGCCGCCGCGGCCCGCCTGACTGCCAAAACGTTGTACTACCGCCTGCATCAGCTGGACTTGGATGGCCCCGGCTCCTACACCAAGGTACGGACGGTGCGTTTCGAGCGGGCACAGGGTACGGCTACGCTGTACCCCAACCCGCACCAGGGACGGTTCACGCTGAATTTGCAGGCCCTGCCCTCGGGCATCTACCAAGTAGATATACTGGACCTGGCTGGCCGGCGCGTGTACCACACCCAGCTTAGCGGTGGCCAGGAGCACCCGCTGCTGCCCACTTTGCCGATGGGCTCCTACATTGTGCACGTTACCGGGCAGACGGTAAACGTCAATCTGCCCATGGTGAAGAACTAAGGTCTTTTCCTTTTCAAAGCCTAAAGGCCACTGCTCCCGGAGCAGTGGCCTTTTTGGTAGTTGCTTGCGTATCGCACAAACGCACTGCACCTCTGCAAAGGCACTACATAGTATGGTGGACCGTAATGAACATCGGCCATAAATGACGACGTGCCTGGCAGCTAAAGCCGCCAGGCACGTCGTCATTTATGGCCGTACCGAATTGAGGCCAGCCGGGCAACCCGGCTGGTCCCATATCTTAGCGAAGCGGGCCTTTCATGCCCATCATGCGGGCCATTTGCTGCATACCGCCTTTGGTCTGGCTCATTTTGTTCATGGTGCGCATCACTTTGCGCATGTCCTCAAACTGCTTCATCAGGTTGTTAACCTGTTGGATATCGGTGCCGGAGCCTTTGGCGAGGCGGCGGCGGCGGGAGCCGTTCAGCAGCTCGGGCTGGGCGCGCTCCTGGGGGGTCATGCTCTTGATGATGGCCTCAATGGGCTTGAAGGCGTTGTCGTCGATTTCCACGTCCTTCATGGCCTTGCCCATACCCGGAATCATGCCCACCAGGTCCTTCAGGTTGCCCATCTTCTTGATCTGCTCCAACTGGGAGAGAAAGTCGTCGAAGTTGAACTGGTTTTTACGGATCTTCTGGTTGATGCGCTTGGCTTCCTCCTCATCAAACTGCTGCTGGGCGCGCTCAACCAGGGAAATTACGTCGCCCATACCCAGGATGCGCTGAGCCATCCGGTCGGGGTAGAACATGTCCAGGGCTTCCATTTTCTCGCCCGTGGAAATGAATTTGATGGGTTTCTCCACCACCGCCCGAATGCTGAGGGCCGCACCACCGCGCGAGTCACCGTCGAGCTTGGTCAGCACCACCCCATCAAAGTTCAGCCGGTCGTTGAAGGTTTTGGCCGTGTTTACGGCGTCCTGACCCGTCATGGAGTCCACCACGAACAGCGTTTCCGCGGGGTTAATTGCCCGCTTCACCTGTTCGATTTCGGCCATCATCTGCTCATCTACAGCCAGGCGGCCGGCGGTGTCGATGATGACCACCTTCCGGTTGTTTTTGCGGGCGTACTCGATGGCATTGCGCGAGATGTCCACCGGGTTTTTGTTCTCCACCTCGGCGTACACTTCCACGCCAACCTGCTCACCCAGCACCTTTAGCTGGTCGATAGCGGCGGGACGGTACACGTCGCAAGCTACCAGCAGCACCGTGCGGTTTTGCTTTTTGAGGTAGGCAGCCAGCTTGCCGGCGAAGGTAGTTTTACCCGAGCCCTGCAAACCCGACAACAGAATGACGGCCGGTTCGCCCTTAATAACAATATCCTGCTTTTCGCCGCCCATAAGCTGGGTCAGCTCATCATACACGATTTTGGTCATCAGCTGGCCCGGCGACACGCTAATGAGCACGTCGCGGCCCATGGCCTCCTCCTTTATCTTGTCGGTTACTTCCTTGGCCACCTTGTAGTTCACGTCGGCATCCACCAGAGCCCGGCGGATTTCCTTCACGGTAGCCGCTACGTTGATTTCGGTGATGGAGCCCTGGCCCTTCAGGGTTTTGAAGGCGCGGTCGAGCTTGGTACTGAGGTTATCGAACATGTAAGCGCAGATTTTGCAAATTTCTTTTTGATTTCGCTGATTCCATTCTGGCGTTAGGAGGCCTTGCGCAGCACGATGCTTTCCAGGATTTCCAGGCGGTGCAGCATATCGGCCTGCATAGCTTGGTTGGTTTCAATCCGCACCAGCCGCTGGTCAATTTGCCGCACATCGGCGCGCAGTTCAGCTACTTCCTGCTTCACGCCGGCCACCTCCTGTTTAACGCCCGCTACTTCCTGCTTCACACCGGCCACTTCCTGCTTTACGCCGTCAATCTTCTTTTCCATGCGGGAGAAGCCGTCGGAAGTTGCTTCGGCGAAGCGGTTGAAGATGGCTTCGAACCGGTTGCCCAGGTCTTCAATATTGCGCTTGTTCTCCTCCGTTTGCCGGTCTACGGCGCGGAGGACGTCGCCCATCAGGGCCAGCAGGTCGGTGTAGTCGGCAGCCATAAGAAAGTATCGGGAGAAGAAACCGGGTTCAGCCTCCAAAAGTAACCAGAAAACCCCGAAAGGCCGCGGGTGCGTACCTTCGCGGCTTCACTGATGCCCCTCTTGCCCGTGCCCGAGTCTGCTGCCCGCCCCTTGCGTTTACTGGTAATTACCTACTACTGGCCGCCCTCGGGCGGGGCCGGAGTGCAGCGCAGCCTCAAGTTTGTGAAGCACTTGCCGCAGTTTGGAGTGGAGCCCACCGTCATTACCGTCGACCCGGCCCAGGCCGCCTACCCGGTTCTCGACGACTCGTTGGCGGCCGATGTGCCAGCGGGTGTACGTGTCATTCGCACCAATACCTTCGAGCCTTTCGACAGCTACAAGAGGCTCACGGGCAAGCAGGTACCGTATGGCGGCTTCGTGGGCGAGAGCAAGACGAGCCGGGTGCAGCAGCTGTTCAAGTTTGTGCGCGGCAACCTGTTTATTCCCGATGCCCGCCGGGGCTGGAACCGCTACGTGCTGGAGGCCGTGGCCCAGCTGATGGCGGCCGGGGAGCAGTTTGATGCCGTACTGACTTCCTCTCCTCCCCACTCCACCCAACTTATTGGCCTGGAGCTGCGGCGGCGCTACGGCCTGCGCTGGCTGGCCGATATGCGCGACCCGTGGACGGATATTTACTATTATAACGAGTTGAATCACTTGCCGCCGGCCCGGTGGCTGGATGCGCGCTATGAGCGGCAGGTACTGCAACAGGCCGATGCCGTACTGGTAACCAGCCCCCACACCAAGCGGCTGTTTCTGGGCAAATCGGGGCAGATTGCGGCGGCCAACATCCACGTGCTGCCCAACGGCTACGATGAAGATGACTTCCGCAGCCCCAGCCAGCCACCCCAGGATCGGCTGCTCATCACGCACACCGGCACCATTTCCGAAACCTACCATATTGAGCTGCTGCTGCAGGCCTGCGCCGAATGCCGCCGCCGCCACCCCGAGGTGCCGCTGCACCTGCGCTTCGTGGGTAAGGCCGCCGAGGGTATCCAGCGTCAGGCCCGCGAAGCCGGTTTGCAGGATGCGGTGGAGTTCATTCCCTTCGTGCCCCACGATGAGTCGGTGGAGTATTTGCTGCGCAGCACAGTGCTGCTGATGGCCATTCCCGACGTGGCGAACAACCGGGGTATTTTGCCCGGCAAGGTGTTCGAGTATCTGGCTACTGGCAAGCCTATTCTGTGCGTGGGCCCCGCTGGCTCCGACGCCGATGAGCTGCTGCAAGCCAGCGGGGCCGGCCGCGCCCTCCCCTACGATGCCTACGCCCAGATGCTGGAAGAGCTGGAGGCCCTGGCCGCCCAGTGGCGCATCAACCCCAACCTCGACCTGCCCGGCGGCCACCCCGAACGGTACTCTCGCCGCCGCCTGACGGCTCAATTGGCCGAATTGCTGCAACGGTAAGCCCGTGTCATTGCTAGGTCGAAGGCCGAAACAATCCGGCCTGTTCAGAACCCAAATCTGTTTCTGAGCCTCCGAATGGGTGTAGAGACGCACATTTCGCGTCTCCCGCCAGAACGACCGATGCCGCACCAAACTGCGCTACTTACACAACATCAGCACGCCCCGAGACATGCAGTGTCGCGTCTCTACACCATCCAGATACCAGCGCGACCTTCAGGGCTTTAAAAAAGCAATGGACGTTTTGCGCTTTATGAAGGATTTCGTCGTCGTGCCTCCTCGCAATGACGTTTGTTTTACCTTCCGAACAGGCCGCGCAATTTGCTGGGCACGAGGCTGGCGGCGCGGGCTTTCAGGTCGGTCCAGGGCGAATGGGGCAGGTGCTGGCCGTGCCACTGGCTGATGGCCTGGGCCAGGCGCTGGGCCAGGGTGCGGTAGTGCTGGCGGTGGTAGTGGCGCAGGTTGTTGGTCACGTCGGCGGGCGTCTGCACAAAGTCGCACACATCTACCACGAAGCAATTTTCGGCTGACGCTACAAACTCCACTAAGGTCTGATTCAGCAGTTGGTGGCGCTGCTTTGCACCCGTTTCACCGGAGCCCGGCACGTCAATTTCGGCCCCGTTGAGAAAGAAGATGGGTACCGGGGCCGGAACCTGGGCCCGCAGCCACGCCAGATTCTGCCGGAACTCGGTGGCCGAAAGCTGACCTTCGTGGGCAAACCCTTCGGCAAAGTACCGCAGAAACGGCTCATTCATTCCCTGAAAACGGCGCTTGGCGTACGTGGCGGCCTGGGCCGTGGGGTTCTGGGCGGTGAGGTCCTGGTAGGCCCCGAACGGCACGCGCCGGCCAGTGGCCCGCTCCCGGTACACGTCCTGGGTATAGTCCATGAGGGGGCTGTACACCAGCACATCGTAGTTGCCGGCCCAGAGGTTGGTGTTGAAGGCTTCACGGCCCAGGAAAGGCAAAGCGGCGGCCAGGCGCTGCTGCTCGGCGGCGGGCCACTCCCGGCCCGCCCGCAGCAGCAGCGTGTGCTCCAGGTGGACCGGAATCTGGTGCTCGTTGTTGAAGTTGAACTCCTCCGTGACATCCAGGGCAAAGGCCTGCAGAAAGGACGTAAGCTGCCCCAGGTCGCAGCCGCCTTTCAGCAGCACCCGCAGCCGATTGGCGGCCGCAGTGGCACTTTCAGCGGTAGCAGCAGCGCCCATGGCCGCGGGCTGCTGCACCGTAATCCAATCGGGCCGGTCAGTCTGACTGAGCGTGGTGGCTACTTCGCCCTGCACCTCCAGGGCCGGAAAGCCGAGGTGGGCATAGGTGAACTGCTCCACGCCCAAGTGCAGAATACGGCAGGAAAACACTAACTGTTCCAAGCGGTTGTCCGTCAGGTTCAGGCAATAAATACCAACCAGGCCATAGTCGCCGAAACGGTCCTGCACGCGCACCGTGCCCCAGCGCCGGGTCGGGTCGGACAGGCTGGTTTCCAGTTCAGCTTTCGTGACGCGGCGCTTGGTAAAGTTGAGCTGGTTGGAGCGGTTGATGAGTTCTTCCAGCCGGCCCAGGTCGGGCCATACGGCCGCGCCTTCCCGAAACTCAATGCGCACCTGCGCATCGCGCAGAAAGGCTAGGTTGTCGTTGTACTGGGTGCGGGCCTGCTGCTGGCGCTCCAATAGGCGGTACTGCTCCAGGCGCGCGAAGGTGGGGTCGGGCTTGCCGCTGGCGCGCAGCAGCGGGGCCAGCCGGGGCAGTTCGGCGGGGTCGGCAACCTGCAACTCCGGGTTGTAATACTGCGCCTCGGCCCGGTTGATCGGGTTATCATCGAGAAACAACGCGTTGGGGGCACGCAACTGCAGCTGCTCCAGCAGCTGCTTGATAACCGGCCCCTTGGGCTGCCAGCTGATTTGGGGAAACACAAACAGCTCCCGGATACCTAGCTCTTGCAATTTGGCCTCGGCCGGGGCAAAGTCGTTTTTGCTCACGATGGTGTGCACGATGCCCCGTGCGGCCGTTTCGCGCACTAGCTGCAAGTTTTCCTCCAGGGCCTCCACGGCTCCTTCCGAGAGCGTACCCCGCCAAAATGTATCGTCCAGGTCCCAGATGATGACTTTAACGGGTTGGGGGAAGGCAGCAGAAGGCTGGGCGGAAATAGGCGTCATGCGGAGCGAAGTCGAAGCATCTCTACCGCTTCGGGGTGGTACTGCTGCAACGAAGTGGTAGAGATGCTTCGACTTCGCTCCGCACGGCAGAAAACCTGCTTTCTGTCCGTACTACAAAACTACGCAAGCTCCGGCCGGAATGCCTACTTTTGCCTTCCCCAAGTCCTGGAGGCGCGGCGCCGGTGACGTTTCACGGCCGCTCCTCTTCACCTTATTTCCCCAATGGCCCTCGACCTCAACCATAAATCCATTCTGGTAACCGGCGGCACCGGTTCGTTCGGCAAGCAGTTTGTGCAGACGGTATTTGAGCTGTTTCCCGACGTGAAACGGCTGGTGGTTTACTCCCGCGACGAGCTAAAGCAGTACGAAATGTCGCAGCAGTTTCCGCACGCCAAGTACCCGGCCATCCGTTACTTCATCGGCGACGTGCGCGACGGGGAGCGGCTGAAACGGGCTTGTGAGGGCATTGATATTATTGTGCACGCCGCCGCCCTCAAGCAGGTGCCCGCCGCCGAGTACAACCCGATGGAGTGCATCAAAACCAACATCTTCGGGGCCGAAAACGTGATTAACGCCGCCCTCGACTGCGGGGTAAAGGAAGTGGTGGCCCTGAGTACCGACAAAGCCGCCGCCCCCATCAATTTGTACGGAGCTACCAAGCTCTGCTCCGATAAGCTGTTTGTGGCTGCTAACAACATGAAGGGCAGCCGGGATTTGCGCTTCTCGGTGGTGCGCTACGGCAACGTAATTGGCTCCCGCGGCTCGGTAGTGCCGTTCTTCCTGCAGCGCCGCGAAACCGGCGTGCTGCCCATCACCCACCCCGACATGACGCGCTTCCATATTTCCCTGGAGCAGGGCGTAGACCTGGTGCTGTACGCCCTGGAGCACAGCTGGGGCGGGGAAATCTTTGTACCCAAAATTCCGAGCTACGTGATTACGGAGGTAGCCAAGGCCATCGGGCCCAACTGCCGCCAGGAAATTGTGGGCATCCGGCCGGGCGAGAAGCTGCACGAGGAAATGATTACCGAAACCGATGCCCTGAGCACGGTGGAGTTGGACAAGTACTACGTGATTCTGCCCTTCACCCCGCGCTGGGACGTGGACGACTTCATCCGTCACTTCGGGGGCCGCCGCGTAGAAGCCGGCTTCCACTATGATTCCAGCAACAACACCGAGTGGCTAAACGCCGAGCAGATTCGGGAGGAAATTCGCCTGCACGTTGACCCCGCGTTTGAGGCTTAGCCCACTTGCATTGCCCCTGCACAACGGCTGCCCCAGGGGGTGGCCGTTGTGTTTTTAAGCCAAAGTAGCGGCCGGGTCTTTACTTTTGACCTACTATGAGCGCATCCTCCTTCCAGCCCACCCGCCCCATTGCCTACGGCCGCCAGCACATCACCCCCGAGGACGTGCAGGCCGTGACGGAAACCCTGTATTCGGATTACCTCACGCAGGGGCCCAAGGTGGCGGAGTTTGAGCAGCAGTTTGCCGCCTACGTGGGCGCGCAATACGCCGTGGCCGTGGCCAACGGCACGGCGGCTCTGCACCTGTGCGCGTTGGCTCTGGGCGTGCAGCCGTGCCAACGCGTCATTACCACGCCCATCACCTTCTCGGCCTCGGCCAACTGCGTGCGGTACTGCGGCGGGGAAGTACATTTTGTGGACATCGACCCCGCCACGGCCCTGATTGACTTGCACGCGGTGCGCCACTTGCTGGAAAGCTACCCCCAAGGTCATTTCCACGGGCTGATTCCGGTGGACTTTGCCGGTTTGCCCGTTCAGCTGGAACAGGCCCGTCAGCTTTGCGACGAGTTTGGCCTGTGGATGATTGAGGACAGCTGCCACGCTCCCGGCGGCTTTTTTACCGACTCTCGGGGCCAGGAGCAGCGCTGCGGCAACGGGCAGTTTGCCGATTTGGCCATCTTCAGCTTTCACCCCGTAAAGCACATTGCTACCGGCGAGGGCGGCATGATTACCACCAACCGCCCCGATCTGTATGAGCACCTGCTACGCCTGCGCACCCACGGCATTACGAAAGACCCCGCTCAAATGACCCGCAACGACGGCGGCTGGTACATGGAAATGCAGGAGCTCGGCTATAACTACCGCATGCCCGACATGCTCTGCGCCCTGGGCATCAGCCAACTGCGCCGGGCCGATGAGGGCCTGCTGCGCCGCCGCGAGCTGGCCGCCCGCTACGATGCGGCCTTTGCCGGTCTGCCCCAGGTAACGCCGCTGGCCGGGGCTCCGGGCCATGCCTACCACCTCTACGTGATTCAGGTGCCCGACCGCAAAGGACTCTACGATGCCCTACGCGAGCGGCAGATTTTTGCCCAGGTGCACTACATTCCGGTGCATACCATGCCCTATTACCAGGGGTTGGGCTGGAAGCCCGGTGATTTTCCGCGGGCTGAAGCCTATTATGCCTATTGCCTGAGCATTCCGCTCTTCCCCAGCCTCACCGATGAGGAGCAGCAGTACGTTATTGACTGCATCCGGGAGTTCGTCGGCTAGACCCTAATTCTTCGGCTAAGGGCCATTTGATAAAAGCCCCCGGCACGGTTGTCTGGCACTTGCTCAGGTATTTCCAGTCCTCAGTATGCGCGGAGTACCAGCCTGATTACCGCCGGTTGTGCGGCACAGGGCACCTCGCAACCACCTCAGCATATCAGCCGAATCCACTCACCATCTGACCCATCCACTTTTGCCTAACGTCGGTATTATTTCCCAGGCCCGCATGACCAGCACCCGGCTGCCCGGCAAAGTGCTGCGCCCGGTGGCTGGCCGCCCGCTGCTGAGCTACCACGTAGCGCGGCTGCAGGCCACGGGCCTGCCGCTCTACCTAGCCATTACCGATAAGCCCACCGACGACCCACTGGCAGAATACGCGGCCAATAACGGGCTGGCCTGTACCCGGGGCCCGGAGGATGATGTGCTGGCCCGCTACTACCAGTGCGCAGCCGCGCACAGCCTCGATGTGGTTGTGCGAGTTACCTCCGACTGCCCGTTGCTGGGTGGGGAGCTGATTGCGCAAGCCGTGCAGCAATACATAGCTGCGGGCAACCCGCGCCTGTACCTATCCAACGTGCTGGAGCGCACTTTTCCGCGGGGCTTTGATTTCGAGGTGTTTTCGCGGGAGTTGCTGGATGAAGCGCACCAGTTTGCTACCACTGCTTCCGACCGGGAACACGTAACGCCCTACATTCATCAGAACCGCTCGGGCCGGGTGGAGTTTGCCCACATCCGCCGCACCCCAGACCGCCACGCCTACCGCCTCACAGTAGATACCGCCGAGGATTTCGAGCTGATCCGGCAGCTGATTGAGGAGCACCACGCCGATACTCTATCCGCCGATGAGCTGATTGCCTTTCTGGACGCCCACCCGGAGCTGGTAGCCCTCAACGCCCACATCGAGCAGAAAAAGCTGTAGCAGCATGTTGCCAGTAGCGCAAACTGTGCAGTTTGCGCCCCCACGCCGCCACAACGATAATCGTTCCGGGGCGCGAATTACACAGTTCGCGCTACTACCTAACCACTAACAGTTCCCCCTCATGGCGCGCTTACTTTTCCGGGCCGATGGTAACGCCCGCATCGGGCTGGGCCACGTGATGCGGCTGCTGGCGCTGGCCGAAATCCTAAGGCCCGATTTTCCGGAGCAGCTGTTTCTTATTCGGGAGCCGGATGAGGCGCTGGTGCAGCAGCTAACGGCGGCCGGCGTAATAGTACAGGCCCTGCCCAACCAGCCCCTTCCGGAGGAAGCGGCCTACCTCGTGCGTCACCTGTTACACCCTACCGATGTGCTGGTGCTGGACGGCTACGATTTTCGCTACGAGTACCAGAACACCGTGCGCGGCTGCCTGGCCCGCCTGATTTACCTAGACGACCTCCACGCCTACCCGCTGGCGGCCGATTTGGTACTGAACCCGGCCGGCGGCCTCACGCTGCGGCAGTACCAGATGCGGCAGCCAGGCGCGCGCCTGCTTAGCGGCCCCGCCTATGCTCCTCTGCGCGCCGCCTTCCGCACTTCCGCCGCTCCTACCTCTGCGCCTAACCCGGCCACCGTGCTGGTTTGCCTGGGTGGGGCCGATCCTACCCACCAAACCCAGCGCGTGGCCGCCGAGCTGCTGGCGTTGCCGGCCGTGCACCGGGTGCACGTGGTGGTGGGCAGCGCCTACGTGGGCTGGGAAAGTCTGCAGACCTGGGCGCCGGAGCACCCGCGCCTGACGCTGCACCGCAACTTACCTGCTCCGGAACTGGCGGCCCTAATGCGCCAGTGCGGCGCGGCTGTGTGCTCAGCCAGCACCGTGAGCTATGAGTATTGCGCCGCGGGCGGCGGGCTGTTGCTGCTGCTGCCCACGGCCGATAACCAGCACGATATTGACCACTATTTGCGCGGGGCCGGGTTGGCCCGGCCGTTTACTGCCGCCGCCAATATTCTCACTTCTCCCGAGGCCTCCCGCCTAGCGTTTAGCATGCAGCTAGCCCAGCGCCAGGTGTTTGATGGACAGGCACCCGCGCGGCTGCGCCAAGAGGTAAGGGCGCTGCTGCTGCCCCCACCGCCCTTCTACCTGCGTCCCGTACAGCCCACCGACTCCAACCAACTATTGTCCTGGACCAATGAGCCCACCGTGCGCCAGTTCTCCTTCAACCCTAACCCCGTATCCCGCTCCGACCATGAGCAGTGGCTGGCGGCCCGCCTCCAGGACCCCAATGCCCTGCTACTGCTGGCCCAGGATGCCGCTACCGGCCGTCCCGCTGGCCTCATCCGGTACGCCGTGAACGGGGAGGAAGCTACGCTGAGCTACCTGCTTGATGCCGAATTTCGGGGGCGGGGGCTGGCCCCGCTGCTGCTGCTGGCCGGCACGCGGCGGGTGCTGGAGCACTTTTCGGCGGTGCGCCGGGTGGTTGGCCACGTGCAGCAGATTAACACCGCCTCGGTGCGGGCCTTTGAACGAGCGGGCTACCGGCTAGCCGCAACGCCCCCACCCGCACCGGCATCTGTTACTTTCACTTGGTTGGCGTAGCTTCGCTCGCATCCGTTACTTAGTTAAAGCTGTGTTGCATCAGTTACGTGATAATTCTGGCCGGGCTCAACAGGCCATAGCCATCTTCTGGGGTATTATTGGACTCAGCAGCATTTCCTTTTTGGTAGAAATGCTGTACGCTGTGTCTGTTTCCGCCACAACTGATTCGTCGGCTGGTTGGGGGCAGTTTCTGGAGTATTCCCGGCTTGCGGTGGCCATTGCCCAGATTCCGCTTCGCATACTCAGCATTGTATTTTTCCTGCAGTGGTTTCGGCGGGCGTACTACAACCTGCGCTACCTCAGCGGCCGGCCCGACCACACCGATGGCTGGGCAGTGGGGGCGTGGTTTGTACCGTTTCTGAATCTGTTCAGGCCGTACTCCATCATGAAGGAAATTTGGTACGGCACCAATAGCGCGGCGGGCCGGGGCCGCCAGCACGGACTACTGCAGTGGTGGTGGATTGCTTACCTGGTGCATGGTGGCCTCAACCGGGCCGCTGACAAAGTCAGTACCAAGGCGGAAACACTGACTGAGCTCCAGAATGCTGCTACCCTGAATGTATTTTCCAACTTTGCAGATGTAGTATCGGCCGCCCTGACTCTGATGGTTATCCGGTACGTGCACGAATCGGAGCAGGCCGTTGCGCTATTCGGGCAGGTGCGGCAACTAGGCGGCGATGCTCCCGCCCCGGATGATGTGCGTCCCACCGAAGAAGAACAATACGCCTAGCTCCGGGCTTCGTATTTTTGCCGCATGACCATTTCCTTCGGCTCCCGCCTCGTCGGCCCCGACCAGCCCCCGCTTATCATTGCCGAGCTCAGCGGCAACCACAACCAGGACCTCAACCGGGGCCTAGCCATTGTGGATGCCATGGCCGCCGCCGGGGCCCACGCCATCAAGCTCCAGACCTACACCGCCGATACCATGACCCTGCCCGGGGCCTACCGCATCGACGACCCCAACTCCCTGTGGTTTGGCCGGGAGCTGCACGAGCTGTACCAAGAAGCCCACACGCCCTGGGAGTGGCACCAGCCCTTGTTTGACCGCGCCCGGCAGCACGGCATGCTGGCCTTCAGCTCGCCCTTCGATGAAACCGCCGTGGATTTTCTGGAAACCCTGGATGTGCCGGCCTACAAGATTGCCTCCTTCGAGAATACCGACTGGCCGCTGCTGCGCCGGGTGGCCGCTACCGGCAAGCCCGTGATTATGAGCACTGGGGCCAGCCAGTTGGCGGAAGTAGCCGAAGCCGTGCAGGTGCTGCGCGAAGCTGGCTGCCGCGAGCTAGTGCTGCTCAAGTGCACCAGCACCTACCCGGCCACGCCCCAGAATACCAACCTGCGTACCCTGCCCCACTTCCAACAGCTCTTCCCCGATGCCTTGGTGGGCCTCTCCGACCACACTATGGGCGTGGGCGCGGCCGTGGCGGCCGTGGCCCTGGGTGCCTGCGTAGTGGAAAAGCACGTAACCCTGCGCCGCGCCGATGGGGGCGTGGACTCGGCTTTTTCCTTGGAGCCCGAGGAAGTAGCTCAGCTGGTGACGGAAACGGAGCGGGCCTGGCAGGCCCTGGGCCAGGTGCAGTACGGCGTGCAGCGGGCCGAGGAGAAAAGCCGCCTCTACAAGCGCAGCCTCTACGTGGCCCAGGATATAGCCGCCGGCGAAGTCTTTACCAAGGACAACCTGCGCGTGGTGCGCCCCGGCGACGGCCTGCCGCCCCGCTACTACGACCAGTTGCTGGGTAAGCCCGCCCGCCAGGACTTATCGGCGGGCACCCCCCTTACCTGGGACGCGCTGTAGCCGCTGCTATGCCTGAAAACCCTGTTCCGCCCACTCCCGCTGCCCGCCTGCGCGACATTCTGCAGCTGCGGTTCACCGACTTGTTTGCCTCCCTGCCGGCCCACACACTGGAGCCTATTTCGCCCCGTAGTCCCTGGAAACGGCTGCTGAAGGTGACGGGCTACGCGGTGGTGCGGCTGGTGGGCAACGTGTTCCGGCCGGTACGCAACCCCGAGGAACTGCGCGGCAAGGTGTGGCTGTACGTGGTTAGCCAGAACAACTACGACTCCTTGCACTTCCTGCGGGAGGCCCGGCCCGACGCGTTGCTGATAGCCGGCCAGAGCAAGCAGATTGGCCGCTACAACCGGCAGGTCAATCGGCTGTCGTTGCGGCGCAAGCTGCTGTACTACTGGCAACTCCCGGGCGTGTACTGGGCATTGCACCGCACGGAAGGTGAGCGGGCCTGGCGGTTTTTCGATTTGGTGTTCAACGCCATCGGCTACTACGAGGTGTACCGCCGGACCCTGCGTCACTACCGCCCCCGGGCCGTGGTATTCGCCAACGACCACAACGACGATGCCCGCGCTCTGCTTCTGGCTTGCCAGGCCGAAGGCGTACCCACCGCGTATGTGCAGCACGCCAGCGTGAGTACCAACTTTCCACCTTTGGGGTTCGATTTGAGCCTCCTGGAAGGCCAGGATGCGCTGGATAAATACCGCCAGTGTGGCCCCGTGCACGGCCGCACGGAACTGGTGGGCATGCCCAAAGCCGATGCCTTCCTGGCCCGCCGAAACACCGCACCGGCCGTGCAGCGGGTGGCCCTGGCCTGCAATGCCCTCGACGACCTACCGGCTCTGGCTGCTACCGTACACTTCCTGGTCACCGAATTTCCGGAGCTACAGTTCACCCTGCGCCCCCATCCCGGCGACCCACGCGACTTCACGTTTCTAACCCAACGCCACCCGCAACTGCAGTTTTCCGATGCCCGCCGGCAGAACGTATTTGAGTTTCTGGAGGAGCATGATGCCCTGATTGCCGCCGATACCAGCACCCACCTCGAAGCCACCCTGCTCAACCTGGCCAGCGTATACGTGCGCTTTGGTAACCAGGGCATCACCGACGACTACTACGGCTACGTGGCCCACGGCTTGGTGGAGCGGGCCGACTCGCTGCCGGTGCTGGGTGCCTGGCTGCGGCGCTACCAGCAGCACAAGCCGCTGGACCTCTACCACCGCGCCGCCTACTACAACGCTACCCTCGGCACTCCTGATGAAGGCCACAGCCAGGCCCGGGCCGCGCGGCTGCTGGATGAATGGCTAGCTGCTGGGCAACAGTAATCCAGACTAATTTAGCCCGCAGAGGACGCGGAGGGTGGCGCAGAGGGCGCAGAGCTGTTCTGCGTGGTACCTTGCGGTATGTTACCGCCGCTACCTTCCGTGCCTGCTACTACCGCCGAAAGCCGTTTGCATTACGTATTGCAGCATTTCTGGCAGGCATATGATACTATACCCACAGTTAGCATTGGGTACGCTGGTACGCAGCTGCAGGTGGAGGTGGCGGCCGTGGAGCACGCCTTTTTTGCGGGCACGGCCCCCTACTCTGCCCCGCCGGTGTGGCGGGAGTGGCAGGGTCGGCAGCTGCCGTTTTTCTTTGACGACCAGCCCGCCCGGCCGCTGCTGGAACTGCTGCCCGGAGGCCGGGCCCGGGTGCAGGCCGATGTGGTGTCGGCGGCGTTTTTCCTGCTTAGCGGCTGGCAGGAATTTTACTCCGATGAGCGGGACCAGCACGGCCGCTTTCCGTACGCGGCCAGCGTGCAGCACCGGTATGGGTTTGTAGCGGTGCCCGTGGTCAACTATTACTTCGATGTATTGAAAACGGCCATCGAGCACGTCAGCGGCCAGCCCCTGCGGCCCCGCCGCTGGGCCGATGGTCGCGCCTGGGCCGCCTTCATTACCCACGACATCGACAACCTCTACAGCGCCTGGAAAGCCCCCGCCAAAGCCGCCCTCCAGCGCCGCGACTGGCGGGATTTCGTCCGCCGCTACTGGCAGCACCTCACCCAAAAAGACGCCTGGGACAACCTGGCCGAGGTACAACAAACCGTGGCTGAATACGGCGCCAAAAGCACGTTCTTTTTCCTGCCCAAGCACCAAAAAGCAGCCAACGGCACGCCCAATGCCGATTATAAGATCAACCAACCGAGGCTCGTAAAACAGATCCGTGCTTTGCATGATGCTGGGGCTGAAATAGCTGTTCATGGGAGCTTGAATGGTGACAGTGTTTCCTTGGTGATAGAAGCTGCCACGGTTTGGGAGATTGTAGGTTTGCCATTTGATTCAGGTGCCTTTTCCGGCAACCGATTTCACTATTTGCAGTGGACACCATCTCTCACTCCATTGGTAATTGACTCAATACCTTTTCATTATGATTCCACACTAGGCTTTGCCGAGCACTACGGCTTCCGAAACAGCTACTGCCTGCCTTTCCAGCCGTTCATTTTTCAGCGGGGCGAAGCCGCGGACTTCCTCGAAATTCCGCTCAACGTGATGGATGCCACCCTGCACCACCCGCGCTACTTGCAGTTGGCCCCCGAGGAAGTTATGCCGGCCCTCACGCCTATGCTTCAGGAAATTGAGCGGTTTGGGGGCGTGGCCACAGTACTCTGGCACAACGAGAACTTCGACCCGGCCAACACCCGCAACGGCCCCCGGGAGTTCCGGACTATCATGGAGTACCTTCGCAGCCGCAACGTAGCCTTCGTTAACGGCTCAGATATTTGCCGGTCGTTTCATCATTTGTCATCCTGAGCTTGCAAAGGACCTTCTCACGCTAGAACAGCTCTGCGCACCTCTGCGGGAACCAACACCAGAACGTGCAAGCTCAGGATGAGAGAACGCCAACTCACAACTTCACCTTTTACAACTTCACCTTTTGGGCATTGTTCAGCGGCAGGGGCTGCGTAACACCATTATTTCCTACCTGGGGCTGGCGCTGGGGTTTGTGAGTACCACGCTGGTGCTACCCCGGTTTCTGGAGCCGCAACAGTTGGGGCTTACCGGCACGCTGGCCTCCATTGCCACACTCTTTGCCCAAGTGGCGGCGCTGGGATTTGCCAGCGTGGGCATCCGCTTTTTCCCTTATTTCCGCAACCGGGAAAACGGGCACCACGGGTTTCTGCCGTTTCTGATGGGCGTGCCGCTGCTGGGCTTTGTGGTGGTACTGGGGCTATATCTGTTGAGCCGGCCGTTTCTTATAGGGCTATACGAGCAGGACGCGGCCCTACTCAACACTTACTACCTCTGGGGGGCCGTGTTTGCGCTGTTTACGCTGCTCTACTCCCTACTCGATGCCTACCTCAAAGCCCTCTACCACACGGCATTTTCCTCGTTTCTGCAGGATATTCTGCTGCGGCTGCTGATTCTGGGTGGGGCCCTGCTGTTTGCCCAAGGCTGGCTCACGTTTCATGGGTACGTGCTCTGGTACGTGGGCGTGAACGGGGCGCTGGTATTATTGCTCACCGGCTACCTGGTGCGCATCGGGGAGCTGCACTGGCGGCCCCGGCGGGCGGTACTGGCAGTGCGGCCGGTACGCGAGCTGCTGGGCGTGGGTGCCTTCACGCTGCTGAGCTCCCTGGCCGGCAGCATCATCATGTATATCGACACCCTAATGGTGGGGGCGCAGGTGAACCTGGCGGCAGCCGGTATCTACGGTATTGCCTTCAACATCAGCACCGCCCTGGCTATTCCGGCCCGCTCCCTCAACAAGATTGCCTTCCCTTTGCTGGCCGATTACTGGAAAGAGCAGAACCTGACCGGCATGACCGATTTTTACCGCCGCACCACCCGCCTCAACACGCTCATCGGCTGCTTTCTGGCCCTGGGCATCGGGCTCAACCTGGACTTCATTTACTCCCTGATGCGCGCCGATTATGCCCAGGGCACGGTAGTGGTGCTGCTGCTGCTGGGCAGCCGCTTATTCGATGGCATTACGGGAGTAAATGGGCTCATTCTCGTTACCTCACCGCGCTACCGTTTTGATCTGATTTTTAACGTTTCGCTGGCCCTGCTTACCATCCTTCTCAATGTGCTGCTGATTCCACGGCTGGGCATCGTGGGCGCAGCCGTGGCGGCCGTGGCGGCCCAAATAAGCATCAACCTGGCCCGTACCTGGTTTGTGTGGCGCAGCTTCGGTATGCAACCCTTCACCTGGCGCATCCCGCTGATTTTGCTGATTGCTGCGGCCGCCGGGCTGGCCGGCTGGCTAGTACCCACTCTGCCTTCGGCCCTGCTCACTATGCTGCTCCGCTCCACTACCCTTGCCGGGGTGTACGCCGGCCTGATTCTGCTTACGGGCGTAGCCCCCGAGGTAACGGCCCTGCTTAAGGGTCTGAGCCAGCGGCTGGGCCAATAAATTGCCCCGTCGCTGCGGCCGGGCCAGTAATTCCGCCTACTTTACGGCCGCAACCTAACTGCCAGCGGCCTTTTCGGTTTACAGAAAAGCCCCCGCCCAACCACTGCCCAGCTCCGTTGAGGGTTGGGCGGCAACGCCGGGCATGCTGCCTGACCGTTGGCCTGCGCACCAGGCCCCGGCCAGTACCGGCGTTAGGCCCAGCCACGGCCCGGCTGCTTGTACCTACCTTTCGTCATGCCGTTTTCCTCCGATAGCGCCCTGCCCCAGCCCGAGCTGCCCAATGGCAACCGGTTGTTTCCGGTGTTTTTGAAGCTGGAACAGCTGCGCGTACTGCTGGTAGGCGGCGGGGCGACAGGCTACGAAAAGCTCTCGGCCATACTAGCCAACAGCCCCGATGCGGCCGTTACGGTAGTGGCCACCCGGTTTGGGCCGGAGCTGCGGGTGCTGGCCGAGCGCCACCCGGCTGTGCAGCTGCGTGAGCAGCCTTACGACCCCACCACGCTGGTGGGCCACGACCTGGTGATTGTGGCCACGCATGATAAGGAGCTGAATCGGCGCATCAGGGCGGATGCCACGCGCCAGCGCCTGCTCTGCAACGTAGCCGATACGCCCGCCGCCTGCGACTTTTACCTGGGCTCCATTGTGCAGAAGGGCGACCTAAAAATTGCCATCAGTACCAACGGCAAGTCGCCCACCATTGCCAAGCGCCTGCGCGAAATGCTCACCCATGCCCTGCCCGATGAGTTGCACGATGTGCTCCAGCGTATGGCCAGTATCCGGGAGAAGGTGGGCGGCGACTTCGCCCATAAAGTGAAGTCGCTGAATGCCGTGACGGCCGAGCTGACTGGCGGGCCGGCCTATGAGTCGCCGGCGGCGCTGCGGTGGCGGCGTATTGCCACGGCCTCCTTGCTAGCATTTGCGGCCATGCTGGTATTCAACATTCTGAGCTACTACTTCACCTGGAGCCAAGTGTGGACGGCGGCCACCCACGCCGAAACCTTCTGGCTGTTCGTGGCTATTGGGTTTGGGGCCCAACTGATTGACGGGCTGCTGGGCATGGGTTACGGCGTAATTACGGCCATCAGCCTGATGAGCCTTAACATTGCGCCGGCCGCCGTGAGTGCCAGCATCCACACCGCCGAAATGTTTGCCAGCGGGGCCTCGGGCTACCACCACTACCGCTTCGGCAATGTAAACAAGCGCCTGTTCAAAGTCCTGCTAATTCCGGGCGTGCTGGGCGCTATTACGGGGGCGTATTTGCTGGCCACGTTTGGGGAAAAGTACGGCAGCTACGTAAAGCCCTTGTTGGCGGCGTACTTGCTGCTGCTGGGTGTGCGCATCATCTCAAAGGCCTTTTCTAAGCCCGGTCCGCGTAAAAAGCACCAGAAGTTGGGGCTGCTGGCGGCGGCCGGGGGCTTCCTCGACTCGTTTGGCGGGGGCGGTTGGGGCCCCCTGGTTACCAGCACGCTTATTGCCGGGGGCCGCACCCCGCAGTACGTCATCGGCTCGGTCAGCGTCACGGAGTTTTTCGTCACGTTTGCCAGCGCCGTTACGTTCTTCGCCACCCTGGGCATTTCGCACTGGCAGATTATCCTGGGCCTGATTATCGGGGGCGTGGCCGCCGCGCCCCTGGCCGCCCGCCTAGCCGGCCGCCTGCCCGTGCGCTGGATGTTTGTGGGCGTGGGCCTGATGGTAATTGTGTGGAGCCTATGGGCCCTGCGCAAGGTGTTCATGTAGCCCCTGTATTCGTTTGTGCTTCAATGCCAAACCGCCCCACCGGAATGTTCCGATGGGGCGGTTCTCATCTTAGCGCAGAGTTTCACCGGCTATTTATATGCTGTTCGGTTGCAATTCGGCCGGTTGCGGAAGCTCGTCGACCGGCGAATGGACCGGTGGCGGGGAGGTGGCACGCTGCACCATCCATAGCAAGCTCCACAACACCAGTGCGCTCAGCACCACTACCACGGTGTAGGCCCAGGGGTGACCAAAGGCGGCTACCTCGTCGGTGGATTTACCTGCTTTCTGATACAACAGCGCATTAAACGCGAAGAAATTGTTAAGGAAGTGCACACCCATGCACAGCCACAGGGAGCGGGTGCGGTAATACAGCCAGCCCATCAGCAACCCCAGAAAGAATGTAGCTAGGCTTTGCGGCGGATTCATATGCATAACCCCGAAAACAAGGGCCGACTGGCCGATGGCAATCCAAGGACGGGTGGGGAAGTTGCGCAATAGCCCCTGCAATACCACTCCGCGCAGCAGCAGTTCTTCCAATACTGGTGCCACCACGCACAGCATAAGAAACCCAACGACCGGCACTTTCATCAGTTCCCGGTAAGCTTCGCCGGAGGAGAACTTGGGCAGGTGCAGAAAATGAACCAGCGTCAGCACCATGTCGGCTGATACCACCAGCACCGGCAAGGCGAGCAGCAGCCAGCCGGGCACGTGGCCGTGCAGGTTGATACCGGGCCAGCGCACCTTCTGTTTCCACCAGAGAATCCCCAGCAAGCCAGCGTTGGTACCAACGCCCATGAGCAGCAGCGTAACGGGCCGGGTCATACCCAGCAGCTTCTCTCCGACCAGTAAAATGGGCACCCCAACCAGCAACGACAGTAGCAGATACCACCCCAAAAATGCCCAGCTTTCCTTGATAGTTGGATACACTGTAGCCGGCGGGCTGGGCGCCGCCACGGGCGCTTCGATAACAATAGATTCCACAGAAAAACTGAATAGAATGAGAGCCAAAGCTACGCGCAAGGAGCTCAGCAACGCAAACAGCCGAAACCTTACGGTCCCGGCTGCGGCAACAGGCTTACCTGCTAGCTTCTTTTCTTCCTATTCAGCTTTTGCCGGATTACCTAGCTTGCTGTGCTTGCGACCGTAGCCGAAGTAAATGGCCAGACCGATGGCCAGCCACACCGCCAGCCGCAGCCAGGTTTCCCAGGGCAAGGATACCATCATTACCACGCAGGTGAGAATACCCAGAATGGGCACCACTGGCACCCAGGGCGTGCGGAAGCCGCGCGGAGCATCTGGCTCCCGCTTGCGCATAATCAGAATACCCACGCACACCATCACGAAGGCCAGCAGTGTACCAATGCTCGTCATCTCACCCACCACGGAAATAGGCACGAAGCCCGCAAACAGGGCAATAAACAGGCCCAGCAGCAAGTTCGACTGCAGGGGCGTGCGGAAACGCTCATGAATGCGGGAGAACACCGGGGGCAGCAGCCCATCTTTGGCCATGCTGAAAAACACCCGGCTCTGACCCAGCAAATCCACCAGAATTACGGAGGTATAGCCGATGATGATAGCCAGAATGACAGCCGAGGACAACCAGGCGTACGGCGTTTTCTCGATGGCAATGGCCACGGGTGCGGCGCTGTTTTTAAACTCGGTGTAGTTGGCCAAACCAGTCATTACGTGCCCGAACAGTACGAACAGCACGGTGCAAATTAGCAGGGAGCCAATGATACCGATGGGCATGTTGCGCTGCGGATTCTTGGTTTCCTGCGCCATGGTGGCCACAATATCGAAGCCAATAAACACGAAAAACACCACCCCGGCCCCGCGCAAAATCCCGCTCCAGCCAAACTCCCCGAAGGTGCCGGTGTTCTGCGGAATGTAGGGCTGATAGTTGGTGGGGTCGATGTACTGCCAGCCCAAGCCGATAAACACCAGCACCACGGCCACCTTCAGCGTAACGACCAGCGCATTAAACCAGGCTGAGCCCGAGGTACCCCGAATGATAATCATGGTGATGGCCAGCACGATGAGCATGGCCGGCACGTTCACGAAGCCGTGCACCTCACTGCCATTGGCCAGCGTGGCCGTTTCAAAGGGCGACATGACCAGCTGCGGGGGCAGGTTAATGCCGTACTTACTGAGAAACTTAAGCAGGTACTGCGACCAGCTGATGGCCACCGTGGCCGCGCCTACTGAGTACTCCAGCACCAAATCCCAGCCAATAATCCAGGCAAACAGCTCACCCATGGTAGCGTAGGCGTAGGTGTAGGCGGAACCGGCTACTGGTACCATGGAGGCAAACTCGGCGTAGCACAGCGCCGAGAAGGCGCAGCCCACCGCCGCCACCACGAACGAAAGCGTAACGGCCGGGCCGGCGTTGTTGGCCGCCGCAATGCCAGTAAGTGAGAATAAGCCCGCTCCAATAATTACCCCAATGCCAATGGCAATGAGGTTGAAGCCGTTCAGACTTCGTTTGAGCGTTCCGGCGCCGGTTTCGGCCGCCTCCTGCCGCAGCAGTTCCAGTGATTTTCTAAGCATAAAAAGGTACGCCGGACTACGGCCCGGCAGGTCGTAAAAAAGAGGGAAGTAAGCAGATGAAGCGGGCCGCACTACGCTGAAACCGGCGCGGCCACGGGCGTCAGGCAACCAGCCCCAGGCCCGGCTCCGGCACAGTACTAGCAGAGAATAGCGGGCGGGCACCTGGCGGCGCACACGCTCTGGGCTACGGGCTAGCTACAACAACGCGGGCTACAACAGGCTGCGGCCGTACCCAAGGGGCACAAAATGGCGGCAGAAACGGCAACACGGGCTGGTAAGCAGGGCAAAAAGCGCACGGCAACTTGTTTTTATATGGTCAGGAATTGGCACCGTTCCGCAGCTTGCGGGTGGTTGCCGACGCGTCATCGAGCCTGTCTCTCAGCGCCTCTGTATAAAAACAATCCTTCGGCTAAAAAGAATTGATGCCGCAAAGGTAAAGCCGGATTGCTGCCCCCGCAAACAGAGCAAAAAACGGCCTCCATGCGCAGCCACTTCTCTAGTAGCTGCTATGTCAGGCATGGGCTGGAAACCCTACCTACTGACTGTCATCTTATGACACCCAAAGCCGTCTAAAAACCCGCGACGCAGGACGCAGACTGAGGTTTAATCGAAAAATTTAAATTTTTACGGGAGGCTGTTTTACCCTATTGGCACCAAAACTGGCACCGGACTTGCAAATGCTCCATCAGCAGCCCGCTTGCCAGTCCGGACGGTGGCGGGCCTCTCCACTCAACTACAACTCCTTCACCATAGCCTCATGAAAAAGCTCCTCGTTCTTCTGACCGCCTTCTCCTTGTCGGCCGCTGTGGCCTCGGCCCAAACCACTCCGGTGAAAGCCGCCCACGGCCAGCACATGAAAGGTGGAAAAATGCAGGGCACCAAAACTGCCAAAACCCCTGAGCAGCGCGCCGACCACGCCGCCCAAAGCCTAACCAAAAAGCTCGGACTTTCGGCCACCCAAACCCAGCAGGTGCGCCAGCTGCACCTCTCCCGGGCCCAGCAGATGCAGGCGCACAAAGCCCAGGCCGGCACAGCCGCCCCCGCCGACAGAAAGCAGCATCACGAGGCCATGAAGGCGGAGAAAGCCCAGTATGAAGCCCAGCTCAAGCAAATCCTGAGTGCCGACCAGTACGCCAAATACACCCAACTCCAAGCCGATAAAATGGCGAAGCACAAAGCGCACCGCCAGGGCATGAAGCCGGGCCTGAAACAAGGCAAAAGCTAGCCTCCCCTACTTTCTCTCTCCCAGCAGCCCCGATGGTTTCCGTCGGGGCTGTTTGTTGGTGAGGAGGCGTAGCCATGCTGCGTTGGAGCATAGGGAGGCTGCCTGGGTCCGTTGTTCCAGCGGCAACCACGAAGGACCACGTTTCTACGCCTGATCCGGCAAACGGCCCTGCTCGGCAAACCAGCGCAGGCGGTAACACATAATGGCCGTTTCGCCGAGCTGCACGAGTAGGCGGTAGTTGGCCACCGCGCCCACGGCAGCCCCTATCACCGGCACCAGTTGGGCCAGTTTCGCCAGGTCAATATAGTCGCGGTACTCCTGCTGGAAGATGCGCCAGTCAAATGATTCGGCCGTCATGGTGGCTTCCGTGGTGGGCCAATCGGCGAGTTGCCGGTAGGTTTCGCGGCGGGTGTACTGGCTGCTGAAGGCTAGTTGGAAGATGTGCAGCAGATACAGCCGCTCGGGGAAGCTGCGTACATCGTGGCCGTACAGGGCGGCAATGTCAAACAGCAGTTTGAGTTTGATGCCTAGTAGCAGCGGAAAATCGGCGAGGCCCAACAGAAAGCCGCCGGCCCCGGTTACGCCGCCTTCCAGGGCCGCCGTGTTTCGGTATGCCCGGATGCGCGCCCGTACCCGCTCTTCCCGCTCCTCCAGTGTACCCTCCGGCACCGGCCGCTGGGTGGTATACGTGGAGCCAAACAGTACGCCCTGCACCATTTTCTGGATAGCCACGGTAATGGCCACATGCACTTTTTCCGGCAGCAGCGCATTCAGCCGCGCCTGCACCCGCCGCGTTACGCGGTTCAGGAGCGTGGGCTTTTGCTGCATGCGGCGCTGCCAGGCGCGCAGTTCGGCTAGGGCTTTTTGGTCAGCGGGATTCATAACTCAGGAATGGCATTATATAATTCGTCGGCATCAGCTACGTATAGATCAACAAACTCACTAAATGAACCTGCCACAACCCTGTACCAGTTCGCAGCGGCAATTTCAACGACAGTACAACTGGCTTCTTGCTCCTCAAATAAAAGCCCGTACCACCAGCACTTATGCATATAGTCGGCGAACAGTAAGCATTTTCTGCCTTCCAGAGCCGGTATTGAAGGCTCCGGCATAAAGTCGGTTGATTGAGAATAAAGCTCTAATTCATTTAGCGAATAGAAGTAAAATCCATTCTCATCTGCACCAATTGAAGTATACGGGTCCATTCCATTCGTCCGCTCAAGATATAGCCGAAACTCATGTGGCAGCGTAATTCCCAGCTTTTCCTCAAATCGGTCTAACCCTGCAACTGAGCAGCCCGGTTGAGCGTGCAGCTTCTGCTTTTCCCAGTGCCCTAACAATTCATCTAGCCACCGCATCATTTCAGCGCGTACATGCGCTCTATCATTTCCACCACTTTCAGGCCTTCCAGCGCATTGGTGGTGGCCTGACCGCGCTGACGGAGGGTGTCCACCACGTTGTCGATGACGTGGACGTGGTTGGCGGCGGAGCCCTGGTAGTTGCCGTACTGGTTGGCCGGATTGGTAGGCGGCAACTCGGGCAGCTGGTAGTCCCGCAGATGACAATACTCCACTTTATCCATGTACTGCCCGCCGAGGCGCAGGCTGCCGTGCTCGGCTACCACCGTGAGGGAGCTTTCCAGGTTTCGGTCCCACACGGCGGTACTGTACTGCAGGGTGCCGCTGCCCCCGCCTACCAAGTCAAACAGAAGTAGGCCACTGTCCTCAAATTCGGTCAGGTGCTGATGGTTGAAGTTGCGGAAGCGGGCCGAGACGTTGGTGATGTCACCGAACACCCAGTACAGCAAATCCACGAAATGACTGAACTGCGTGAACAGGGTGCCGCCATCCAGGGCCCGGGTGCCGTGCCAGCTGCCAGGGGTGTAATACCGCTCGTCGCGGTTCCAGAAGCAGTTGAGCTGCACCAGATGTACTTGCCCGAGGCGGCCTTCGCTCACCACCTGCTTCAGCCAGGCCGCCGGGGGTGAGTAGCGGTTTTGCATCACCCCGAATACCAGCCGCCCGCTCTGCTGCGCGGTGTCAACCACTGCCTGCGCATCGGTGGTGCGCAACGCCATGGGTTTCTCAATGACGACGTGCAGGCCCGCCCGCAAGGCTTGCTGCGCCTGGGCCGCGTGCAGGCCGTTGGGAGTAGCTACGGTAAGCACTTCAGCGGCAGGCCCCTGGGCCAGGTACTCCTCCAGAGAAGCGTAGAACGGCACCCCCGGAAACGCGTGCGTTAGTTCGGCGGCCAGCTCCGGCCGGGCATCTACCAGGGCCACCAGCTGCGCCTCCGGGTGCCGGGCTACCAGCGCGGCGTGGCGGCGGCCAATGTGGCCTACGCCGCAGATAACAAAACGAACCGGGGAAAGAGCAGCGGAAACAGGCACTGGATACGAATTGAAGGATAGGGCCCGCAAACTGCGAAAAAACGGCCGGTTGTGCGCAGGTGCGGCGGGTTGCAGTACCAGATGAGTTGCCGCTGGAAGTGGCCTCGGCGGGGTAACTCGTGTACCTTCCTCCAGAGTTGCGGTTGTATCTTTCGAGTCCCTATGCCTATTACTACTATTGCCGGCCTCGAGATAGACCTTGTGCGCAAACGCATGCGCAGCCTGCGCCTGACGGTGTACGCTGGCGGCCGAATTCGGGTGGCCGTGCCGTTGCAAACCCCAACGGCAGCCATTGAGCAGTTTGTGGCCGCCCGCCACGCCTGGATTCAGAAGCACCAGCAGCAATTTGCCGCCCGGGAGCCACGGCCCAGCCTGCAGTACATTTCCGGCGAGCTACACCCGTACCTGGACAAGGCCTACGAGTTGCGCGTAACCAGCGCCCCCGGCCGCGCCCGGGTAACGCTGGATGAGGCTACTGCCCACCTGTACTTGCATGTACCAGCTGCCAGCACTGCGGCCCAGCGCGCCGCTGTACTGGCGGCCTGGTACCGGCAGCAGCTAAAACAGCTGATACCGGCGCTGTTACGGCAGTGGGAGCCAGTGGTGGGTAGGGAAGCGGCCAGTTGGGGAATTAAGCAGATGCGCACCCGCTGGGGTACCTGCAACATTGGGGCCCGCCGTATCTGGCTGAACCTGGAGCTAGCCAAACGCCCATTGCCCTGCCTCGAATACGTGGTGGTACATGAGCTGACCCACCTGCACGAGCGGCTACATAACGCCCGCTTTTGGAGCCTGATGGACCAGTTTATGCCCGACTGGCGCACGCACAAAACCGAGCTAAACCGCGTCCATCTGGCTCCTGGCACCCCCACCGACGCGGACTAAAACAGTCATTCCGGTCAAAGCCCGAAATCTGAGTAAACCGCATGATGGTGGTTCACTCAGATTTCGGGCTTTATCTGAAACAGCCAGTGACTCTAACAGCTACAGTATCCGCTTCAGCTCGTTAAAGTTAGCATTGCTAACGTTGCGGTTGGTGCATCCTAGCTGCTGCGCGTTTTTCTGGATGCTGGTAATGCGGGAGCCAGGGTTGGGGTGGGTGCTCATGAACTCGGGGGTACCGCCGCCGCCCTGTTTTTCGGCCTTGATGAAAAAGCCCGCCGCGCCGTCGCAGGCGTAGTAGCGGGTGCCGTTGAGGTAAATAGTGGAATACTTATCGGCTTCCACCTCGTAGGTGCGGCTGAATTTGAGTTGGCCCAAGCCCGCCGCAATCTGCACCAGCTGGCCCGAGGAGCGGTTGCCCAGCAGCAGCCCCAGCAGCAGGCTGGTACCGTATTGTTTCTGCAGCATCTGGGTGCTGTGTCGCCGGTCGGCGTGGGCAATTTCGTGGCCTAGTACCCCGGCCAGCTGGTTTTCATTATCCAGGAACTTCACCAGGCCCGTAAACACGTAAATGTGGCCGCCAGGGGTGGCAAAGGCATTCTGCGTAGCGTCATCCTTGATGAGCTTCACATCCCAGGGAAATTGAGTGCGGTATTTTACGTTGCCATTGTCCAGCACGCGCTTCACCACACCATCCAGCAACTGGTAAGCGCGGGCATTGCCAGCGCGGGTCATCAACTGCCCCTTGGCTTGGTACAAGGAGTCGGTTTGGCGCGCTACTTGGTTGCCCAAGGCAATATCCTGATCAATGGAAAACAGGCTGAAGCCCTGAGCCGGCTTGGTAACGGCGGCAGTAGTAAGTGCCGCCACGCCGGCCAGCGGCAGCAGCAGCGTCAGAAAAGAACGGCGCATGAGAGAGGACTTAGGTCGGGAAAAGAAATACTGATACGGTAAAAAGAAAAAACGGTGCCAAAACGCTCCAGCCCGCCTGCACCACACCCCCAATTACAACCTTATTGCTCCTTAAACCGCCCATTTCCGAATAGTTTCTGCCACATACTCCACTTGCTCGGCGGGCATAGTGGGATGAATAGGCAAGGACAGCACCGTGCGGCACAGTCGCTCCGCCACCGGAAACTGCCCGGCCCGGTAACCCAGGTAGTGGTAGGCGGGCTGCAGGTGGTTAGGCAAGGGATAATATACCTGGCTGGGTACGCCGCCGATGGCTAGGTGCTGCTGCAAGGCGTCGCGGTGGCCGGGCACATCTTCAACCGTAAGCGTATACTGGTGGAAAACGTGGGTACTGCGTTGGTCGCGCGCGGGTATTTGCACGCCGGGCACACTCTGCAGCAGCGCGTCGTAGTGCGCGGCCACGCGTTGGCGGGCCACCGTCCAGGCCGGCAAATGCGGCAGCTTTACCCGGAGCAGCGCCGCCTGCAGCGTGTCGAGGCGGGAGTTGAGGCCAATGTGCTGGTGGTGGTATTTACGGCTCTGGCCGTGGTTGGCTAACTGCCGCAAGTAGGCAGCCCGTTCTGCATCACGCGTAAACAAGGCGCCCCCATCCCCAAAACCACCCAGGTTTTTGCTGGGAAAAAACGACGTAGTACCCACCTCCCCTACGGTGCCGGCCACCCAGGTTTCGCCGGAGCTGCCGGTAAACGTGGCGCCAATTGCCTGGGCATTGTCTTCGATGAGGGCCACTGCTTGCCGGTCGGCTAAGTGGCGCAGCACCTCCAAATCGGCGCACTGCCCGAATAGATGCACCGCCACAATGGCTCCGGTGCGGGGGGTAATGGCGGCCGCCACCGCGGCGGGGTCGAGGTTGAACGTATCGGGCAGCACGTCCACGGGCACCGGTATCAGGCCCAGAACTGCGGCGGCTTCCAGGGTGGCTACGTAGGTGAAGGCGGGCACGATTACCTCCGCACCGGCCGGCAGCTGCAAGCTCATCAGGGCCAGCTGCAAGGCGTCGGTGCCATTGGCGCAGGGCACCACGTGGGGGCCACCCAAATACTGGCCGAGTTCCTGGGCGAATATGGCTACGGCCGGCCCCTGAATAAATTGCCCTTCCAGGAGCGTGGCCTCCAACGCCGCCTGTAGCTCCGGCTGCAAGGGCGCGTGCTGGGCGGCTAGGTCGAGTAGCTGGATGGGAACCGGGGCGGGCAGGGAAGGAGACATAGCAAAAAGTAAAGAAGCGGGCCTGCCAAAGATAGGGCCTGCCGGGCCGCCTACTCACCAAGCCGGCCCGCAACCACAGGCCTAGCGCATCCGTTACGCTCCCTAACAGGCACCTTGCACCCGCCTCCCTCCCTTACTCTCTCCCCCTAACTTACCTGCATCATGCTCAGAAAAAACCTCACCCGCAATGCCTTGGTAGCCATGTTCGTACTGAGCGGCACGGCCTTCACCAGCTGCAACCAAGCCCAGAAGCAGGAAGTATCTGCCGAAAGCGACCAGGCATATAACGACTTCAAAACCTTTGTAGCCAACACCGAAAGCAAGGCCGACGCCGTGGCCACGGAGGCAGAAACCGACTACGAGCAGGAAACCACCCAGCTCAAGTCGGACTTCGATGCCAAAGTAGCCGCCGTTGACCGGTATGCTGACCAATATGATGATGCCCGCCGCCAGGAAATTGAGCAGCTGCGCACCCGCTACACTACCTCCTACGACAAGCGCGAAATGGCTTGGCAAAACCGCCCCGGCGCTACTGCCGCCATGAGTGGCAACGCTGGTACCGGCAGCACCGGTGCTACCACAATGGGCAAGTATTACAAGCTTAGCTCGCCGGCCAGCCGCATTACGGCTGCCAACGCCCGCCAGACCTACGAGGCCTTCGTGAAGGACATCAAGGTGAATGAAAATAAGTACGACATCAACGACTGGCGTAACATCAACGCCGAGTGGCGCGCGTTGGATGAAGCCTATGATAAAGTAAAGAAGGACATTCCGGCCGGCGACCTGGCCGAAATTCAGAAGGAAAAATTGAAGTACGCTGCCTTCAAGTCCTTCGACAAAGCCGAAGCCCGCGCCGCCCAGGGGGCCGATGCAACGGAGCGTGGAGCTGAAAACGTAGCTGCCGAAACGCAGGATGAGCGCTCTGCCGTGGGCCGCGCCGCCAGCAACACTGCCTCCGACGTGAAGGACGCGGGCAAGAAAGTAGGTGGAGCCGTGAAAGGCGCGTTCAAGGAAGTAAAGTCGGAAGTAAAAAACACCGACAACGACTAATTCTGCTGCTACTCTGTAAAAAAGCGGGTGCCTCCGGGCACCCGCTTTTTTGCGTTATACGGTGCTCCTACCGCAACTCATTTAGTAGCCAATACAGCTTCAGGGCATCCAGTTGGCGGAGGCTGGGCCGGTCGGAAAGCAAGTTGCGGTGTACCTGCTCACGGCGCAGGCTAAAAGCAGTGCGTACGGCTTCACTCAGGCCCCAGCGTTTGAGGCGAAGTGCAGCCTGTAGCAGCTTGGTATCGGCTCCTAGCCCCTCCGCCTGGTAGAGCTGCACCAGGTTGCGCACCGCATCGTGGGTTTTTTGCAGGAAAACGGGGGCTGGTTCCAGGCCGTCGTGGAGCACGGGATTATCCAGGTGGTACACGGCTACGTTGCGGTGCCGAAGCAGCCACCCGAATTTGGTATCCTCGTGGCCGTAGCGGGTCAGGCGCTCATCCAACCCCAGCTGGCAGAATATTTCCCTCTCAATCAGCAGGTTGTTGAGCGTGAGTTGCCCATGCGGGGCGCGCTGCCGTACCGCGGCGGAACGGGCCTCGCGGTGCCTGCCATACAGCCACCGCAACTGCAAAGCTGTTTCGGGGGGCGGGGCTGCTTCGTAGGCCGTACCACCCGAAAGTACCGGGGCCAGGTGGCAGCCCGCGGCGTAGCGCGCCAGAAACTGGTCGTCGGGCAGGCGGCTGTCATTATCAAGCAGCAACAGCCAGCTGTAGCGGGCAGTAGCGGCCAAGAGGTTACGGATGGCGGCCCGACCGACGTTGCGGCCCAGCTCCTGGTATACAACGCCCGGCAACAGGGCCAGTTCCTGGTGCAGTTGCCGTACCTCCGCGCCCGAACCATCATCCAGACAGCGAATTTCAACGGGGCCGGGCCACTGCTGCACCTGCGCCACCAAGGCGCGCACCAGGGGCCGCACATCGTAGTTGAACACCGGAATCAGTACTGAAAGCCCTTTCATGCCCAGCAAGGAAAGCAGAATCAAAAAATGAGGGCGCTTACTCGCCCTGGTTCAGGAGCCGGGCCGCAGCGGTTTAGTTGTCAGCTGCCGTGGTGTTTTTTTAGCGCATATCGTAGGCTCCTGGTATTCAGCGGCCTTCTTGCATTACTAGCCTAACTCAACTCGAAAGGCGTTTTGGCGGAATCAACCAGTTGGCCCTGCTCACACTTCAGCACCCGGTGCGGATACTGCTGAATGAGTTGGTAATTGTGCGTGGCCATGAGCACGGCCGTACCAGCGTTGTTGATTTCGGTGAACAGCCGCATGATGCTGTCGGCCACATCTGGGTCGAGGTTGCCGGTGGGCTCGTCGGCCAGCAGCAGCAGCGGCTCATTCAGTAGGGCCCGGGCAATTACCACGCGCTGCTGCTCCCCGCCGGAAAGCTGGTGGGGCATTTTGGCAGCCACGTTGGCCAGCCCTACGCGCATGAGCACCTCCGAAATGCGCTGCTGCTTGCGGGCCTTACCCTTCCAGCCGGTGGCGTTCAGCACAAACAGCAGGTTTTCGGCCACCGTGCGGTCGAACAGCAGTTGAAAATCCTGGAAGATGATGCCCAGCTTGCGCCGCAGAAACGGCACTTTATCGGCGGAGCCGGTGCGCGGCAGCGGGAAACCGGCTACGGTGCCGGTGCCGGCCGGTAGGGGCAAATCGGCGTACAGGGTTTTGAGCAGAGAGCTTTTGCCAGAGCCCGTGCGCCCCACCAAATAGGCAAACTCTCCTTTATCCAGCGAAAAGCTCACCTTCTGCAGAATCGTATTCACGTCCTGCATAATGAACGCGTCGTGTAGCTCTAAAACAGTCATAAAAGCTTAAAAACGGGTGCGTGGCACATGTACGGCAGCCAGCCGCTTTTCGGATGCATATAACTGCCGGCTCAGCGCCTTACTACTACTTCATACCTCCAGCTTTTGCAGCTTACCAAACTCCAGACTGGCAATAACAGCGGCCAAGCTTTCCTCCTTGCCTTCCAGCCCGTAGCGGTGCAAATCCTTCAGTGGCCGGTCGGCCCGGAAATAGGCAATCAGCACAAAAGCCTCATCCCGCAGCTGAATGTAGTCCGGAATCTTGGCCTTGCCTTTTACTTTGATGATGTACATGGCTATAATGTGAGAAATGTGAAAATGTGAAAAATGTGCAAATGCTACCAAGGGCACATTCAACACATTCTTCACATTTCACACATTATGAAACATTACCCGTTCACACGCTTGTGGTCGGCCAGGAAAGTGGCCAGCCCTTTGTCGGTGAGGGGGTGGTTGAGCAGGCCGGTGATGACGCTCAGCGGGCAGGTCACCACGTCGGCGCCCAGCTCAGCGCACTGAATCAGGTGGGGTACGTGGCGCACCGAGGCGGCCAGCACCTGCGTGGGGTAGCCGTAGTTGCTGAAAATATCCACAATCTGCTGAATCAGCTGCAAGCCATCGTGCCCGATATCATCGAGGCGGCCCACAAACGGCGATACGTAAGTAGCGCCCGCTTTGGCAGCCAACAGCGCCTGACCGGCCGTAAAAATGAGGGTGCAGTTGGTTTTGATGCCTTTGTCGGAGAAGTAGCGGATGGCTTTCACGCCTTCCCGGATCATGGGAACTTTCACCACAATGTTGGGGTGCAGGTCGGCCAGGGCCTCACCTTCCCGGATGATGCCGTCGAAGTCCGTAGCAATTACCTCCGCCGATACGTCTCCGTCCACCATCTCGCAAATCCGGCGGTAGTGAGCCAGTACAGCATCCGTGCCTTTGATGCCCTCTTTGGCCATCAGCGAAGGGTTGGTGGTTACGCCATCGAGCACACCAAGCTCCACGGCTTCCTGAATTTCCTTCAGATTGGCAGTATCAACGAAAAATTTCATGCGGGTAGGGTGAAAAACAACAATGGCCCAAAGCTAAGCACGGATTCAGCGGATTTTTCGGATTGCGCGGATTTTGTACCCCACCAGCTGCCGGTTGCTACCTCCGAAGTGGGCTAAAACACAAAGAGCGGCTCAATGAGCCGCTCTTTGCTTGCTGTCGGATTGGTCACCTGTTCGTGAGTCCCGGAGAAGTCCGGCGCAATCCGTGATAAAAAAGCGAGCCAAAATCGCACCGCTACAACCACCTACCCTTGCTACCTTCCGGTCCTGGGGGAGTTCAGCAGGAGCTGGTCGTTCTGACTCGCCGATGCAAAGATAGGCAGCTTTCCGACGGTTCCGCGCAATTGGGCGCTATCTTTTTCCTGTAGCGGCGCTATCAGCAAGATACTCAACGCGTTTTTTTGCTGCTGCGCCTTTCATTCAGTGGTTTCCTAGTGCTTCCAGGCTTTCGTGGCGGCCTTCGTGCGCTTTTTAAGCGCTTTCCGATAACCGGCCACCGGCTCCATTTTAAACAGCAAATCGGCCGGGCCCCTGGCCACCCGCTCGGCATCCTGGTAGCCCGCAAAGCTGACCCGTAGTAGCGGCGGCGCAACGGCCGTAACCGGCAGCAGGTAGTCCCCGGCCGAGTTAGTGCTTACGGAGTGCAGCTGGTCGCCCACCACCATCACCGTGGCCCCTTTCAGGGCGTTGCCCCACTCATCCACCACGTTACCGGCCAGTATCTTTTTCTCCGGCCGGGCCGGACTGGCCGGTGGCGTAACGGGCATGGCTTCGGCTAGCATGTCGGGTTTGGGAGCAACGGCAGGCTCCGGGGTTTGCTGGGCCGCAGCGGGCGGCGGCAGCACCAGCACGCCCAACAGGGACAGGGCAAGTAGCGGCAGGGCAGAATGCATAGTTACGGCAGGTAAGCAGGCTAGTAGAAAGACAAAAATGCTTCCTACCGAAGCAGAAGTAAAGGCAAGGCTCCGCTGCTTTGTGACTTGCATTAATGCCAGATAGCCGTGGCATTATAGCCCCAGAAACTGCCATACGCTATGCACATCGTCTTTAAGGTTGAGCTTACCGCCTTCGTTTTGTGACTATGCTTGGCTGATAACTTACAGGTTGCGCGGAGGGCTGTTACTTCAATTCTGCCGAAAAATTTCTCCGCCAAAACCTGTTGGGGTATGACTGGTCTGAAATCTGCGCACTACTTTTGCCCATGCCGCAACAAATCTTGATTCTCGATTTTGGGTCGCAGTACACCCAGCTCATTGCCCGGCGCATCCGGGAACTGAACGTTTACTGCGAAATTCACCCGTATAACCACGCCCCGGCCCTCACTGAGGATATCCGGGGCGTTGTGCTTTCGGGCTCGCCCTGTTCCGTGCGCGACGCCGATTCGCCCAACCCCGATTTGAGCCGGTACCTGGGTCAGGTGCCGGTGCTGGGCGTCTGCTACGGCGCGCAGCTGCTGGCCCACCAGCAGGGCGGCGAGGTGCTGCCCGCCACTATCCGCGAGTACGGCCGCGCCCGCCTGGCCCGCGTGCACCACAGTTCTCCCCTGCTGCACGGCGTACCCACCGAGTCGCAGGTGTGGATGTCGCACGGCGACACCATCAAGACGCTGCCCCAGAACTTTGATATCATTGCCAGCACCCCGGAAGTAGCCGTGGCCGCCTTCAAAATTGCTGAGCAGGAAACCTACGGCATCCAGTTTCACCCCGAGGTAACGCATTCCACCGACGGTAAAACGCTGCTGCAGAACTTCGTGGTGAACATCTGCGGGCTGGACCAGAGCTGGACGCCGGAGCACTTCGTGGATAGCATGGTGGAAACCCTGCAACGCACCATTGGCGAGGAAGACCAGGTAATTCTGGGCCTCTCGGGCGGGGTCGATTCGTCGGTGGCGGCGCTGCTGCTGCACAAGGCCATTGGCACGCGCCTGCACGGCATCTTCGTGAACAATGGGCTGCTGCGCAAGGACGAGTACGAGCAGGTGCTGCACTCCTACCAGGGCCTGGGCCTGAACGTACAGGGCGTAGATGCCTCCCAGGAATTCTACGATGCACTGGCCGGCCTGACGGACCCCGAGCTGAAGCGCAAGGCCATCGGCCGCACCTTTATTGAGGTGTTTGACCGGGAAGCGCAGAAAGTGGAGGGCGCCCGCTGGTTGGCCCAGGGCACCATCTACCCCGATGTAATCGAGTCGGTATCAGTAAAGGGCCCGGCCGTCACCATCAAGAGCCACCACAACGTGGGCGGCCTACCCGAGAAGATGAACCTGCGGATTGTGGAGCCGCTGCGAGCCCTGTTCAAGGATGAAGTGCGCGAGGTGGGTCACACCCTGGAACTGCCCGAGCACATCCTACACCGCCACCCCTTCCCCGGGCCCGGCCTGGGCATCCGCATCCTCGGCGACATTACCCCTGAGAAAGTGGACCTTTTGCAGCGCGCCGACGCCATCTTCATCAATGGCCTGAAAGAGCACGACCTATACGAGAAAGTGTGGCAGGCTGGCGTAATGCTGCTGCCGGTGCAGAGCGTGGGCGTGATGGGCGACGAGCGGACCTACGAGCGGGTAGTGGCCCTGCGCGCCGTAACCAGCGTGGACGGCATGACGGCTGACTGGGCCCACCTGCCCTACGAATTCCTGGCCGACGTCAGCAACAAAATCATCAACCAGGTGCGTGGCATCAACCGCGTGGTGTATGATATTTCGAGCAAGCCCCCAGCAACTATTGAGTGGGAGTAAAACAGCAGTTTAGCTGCAAAAAGAGCCGTTGGCGTGGTGCCAACGGCTCTTTCTGCATTGGGTCATTTCGCTGGTTTTCCAGGAGCAGGCGCTATTTCAAGCAGGGCGCTGCCCTCAAAGGTGTAGCTGTTTTTGTGTTGTATGTCGCAGGTTAGTCGTTCCAGATATAGGTGTAGCGTGTACCTGCCTTGAGTTGTGCCTAGCGTAAGTGACCGGGCCGGCAGTTCTTGGGAAGTATTTCGCTTAGCATTGGTTTGTACCACCAATGAATCGGCCAGACGGTTAAGATTAGCCGTCAGTTGCGGTTTCCATTGCCCTGTGGCGCTTTCCTGCTCCAGAATTACATCCGCACCGGAGTCCGGAATACGCAGGCGGTAGTTACCTTCCAGGAGAGTGAGTGGAATAGTGCCTTCGATTTCTACTACACTTGAATTGACGTTTGGCACCCAGTAGCGTCCATTCCCTAAGGGCTGCACTTCAGGGTTTTCGGTGTAGAAAGAAATGATGCCTGAGTTTTCTTCTGAATCATCGGTGTATTCATTCCACTCGGGTAAACCGCTGATGACGTAGAGTTGCTTGGTTTGTTGATACGTACGGGCCCATCTGGACCTATTCTGGAGCGAATCTGGCGTAGAAAGCTTTGTAGTAAAAAACGGCTGCAGCTTTTTCGCAGCTTCCCGGTCCGCGAAGAAGTCGAAGATAGAGCTGATTCGTTTGCGGGCCTCTTTGGGCAAATTGGGTACCCGCTTGCCCGCTCCGTCCAACTTGCCATTCTTTAGCAACCCGTACTGCACGCTGATTTCGCGGAGTTGGTTCAGTTGGCTGCGCTGGGCCACGGCAAAGGCACCCCAGGGCCCGCCAGAGGCCAGAAAAGCCACCATTGCCAAGGAAGCCGGAATCCAGATGATGCCCTGCCCGCGCCGCACCAGAAAGTAAAGGGCAATACCGAACAGCCAGGCGGCCAGTACCAGCACGAAATACCGCTCCTCGGTGATGCCGTAGGCCCGGATGCGGGTGCTGATGGCTACGGCCAGCAACCCCAACAATGGAAACAAAGCCAAATAAAACCACCGCCCGAACGTGCGAATCCAGGTATTTTCGGCGGCTTGGCGGATGGGATGAATCAGCAGGAGCGCAAAGATCCCGGCTACGGCCAGGGCCAGCACCAGCATGGATACCCAGCCCTGCGGCAGCGCTTGAAGCAGCAAAATTCGGCCCATATAGGCGTACAGAATGCCCAAGTACAGTACCACCAACGGCAGCAGCACAAACTGGGTAAACACCTTCAGTCCCTTGGGATAGGTGGCTTCCTGCTCCAACGCCGCAAAATCACGCGGCACCCCCGCTAGGAAAAACCAGGTGTTGAAAATGGAGCCAAGCACGACAAACAGATCAGCGTAGACCCGGGGTTTAATGTCCACGAAAAACAGGTTTTCGACGGCTACCAGGGCCAACGCGCAGCCCGCAAACAGCACTCCGGAGTACAGCCCCGCCGTGAGAATGCGCAGAAACAAGGTTTCGTTGTAGCGCCAGAACCCGGGCGTATCGGCTTGGTGGCGCAGCTCGGAAAGATAGGGCCCGGCCGCCACGCCCAGGTGCGCGCCCAACAGTAGCAAGGCCAGCCGGGCACCCCACTCCGTGTTCGGCTCGGCCGGCGCTACGGTGTACCAGACTACCAGCAGCCCCAGCACCGCCGCCAACGCCCCCCACCGCAACGCCGGCCGCCAGTGGTACCGCTCGGCAGTGAGGGCCACGGCCAAGGTACCCGACAAGCCCAGCCCGGCCGCCGACAGCAGAGGAAACAGCCAGTCCAGGTGCTGCTTCTCCTGGTAATTGAGGTGGTTGGTGTAGATACCCACGCTGCACAACACAACGGCGCACAACAATGTGAGGGGAAAGCGCCGCACCACGCGGGCCGCTTCGGCAGCTAGCTGCTGCAGGGAGGGTAATTTCATGAAAGCACAGGAATAGGCCGTCAAGAAACGAAAAGTACCGGACCTGCTTGGCTTACCCGCGTAACTCCGGGCTACTTACTTCGGCGCGGCCCGAAAAAACAAAAACGCCGCTTCGGAAGGACCGAAGCAGCGTTTTATCAGAGTGCGCGCGGGGAGATTCGAACTCCCACACCCGAAGGCACCACCCCCTCAAGATGGCGTGTCTACCAGTTTCACCACGTGCGCAGAGGTTGGTTGGCACTCCGTTTATTCAGGCAGAAGCCGTTACTTCCGGATTCACTGAGGCGGCGAATCGAGGACAAAAGTAGAGGGTTACCAGCAAGGGTGCAAGACGAAGCCTGTTTTTTAGGTTATATTTTGCCCAACAACACGGTTTCAGCCTCACTGTCAGCCCGAAAGTTTTTGTAAGCAACCAACTTCCAACGTAGCCACAGGAAGGCTGCGGCCACTGTTCAGTGGTTAATTGCCGGCTTTGTGTACATGCCAGCTACCAAAACGGCTTCCCTCCAGTGCTGGAAGGAAGCCGCTGGTAGTTGTGAGAAGCAGAACGGCTTACTCGGCCCGGGCCAGAGGAGTATCTACCACGTGCTCCGACACAAACCACACTTGCATTTCGTTGAGGCGCATTACGTCGCTCACGGCAAGGTCGTTGGTGCCATCGTCGCCAGACTCATCAGCCTGTTTGGCGAAGTCGTGGCAGTTTTTCAGGATGATCTGGTGGGCTTCCAACAGGCGACCTACCTGCACAGGAGCCTCTTCCCGGTCTTTGGGCGGGCGCGGGATGCTGGTCAGCTCTGCTACATCGTGGGCCATGGCTACGGCTACGCCACCCAAAATCTGAATACGTTCGGCAATGGTGTCTACCAGGGCGCTTTGCTCTTCATAGTGCTTGTCGTAGAGCAGGTGTAACTGGTAGAAAGTGGGGCCTACTACCTGCCAATGGTGTTTTTTGTACAGGTCGCGGAGCGTGATGGTATCTGCCAGCAACTGGTTGAGGTTGGTTACGCTCTGCTGACGGGTTTTCTCGTCGAGGCCGATGGGCAGGCGCTGGGATACGGTACCGTATTTCTGCAGGGGCGTGGGGGCATTGAACTGCTGATTGAGGATGGGCTGCACGCTAGGTGCGGCCTGGCCATTAGATGCAGATTTAACAGCCGAAGCTTTTGAAGCCGCTTTGGGAGCAGCAGCTGGTTTGGCGGTGGTTTTGGCCATGATACGAGGGAAGAAAAAGATATCGGTTAAGAGGAAAGCAGCCGTAACGGCTACCATCTGCCCTACATACGCGTAAAAACCCATCAGGTTGATGATACGCCTTCATTTCGCCTTCCATACAATGCCAATATCCGCACCCCAAAAATCACCCAAGCCGTTCGGCAAGCGGCAGAATATGGTCATTGATTTATCGGATGGGCTAATGGAGCCATTGGCCCTCGCCACTGGGCTGAGCGGGGCGCATGCAAGCTGGTCGCCACGGGGCACCGGTGCTCTGGCAGCCGGCGCAGCTTTTCTAGTGGCCCGGCAATTTGCAAGCCGCTAGCCCCGGCTTCAGTTGTCCTTACCTTTCCACTCACCTAACCAAGCGTTGTATGCCCTTTCCATTTGTCGGCGACGACAAGTCGACCATTGCCCGCCTCCTGAGTACCCTACCCCAACAAGGCCGCCTGGAGTGGATTGGCCTACGACCTGCCCGACGGGAACCGCTGCAGGCGGTGCTGGAAGCGGAGGCGGAAACCGACCGGCACCTAGCCGGTGACCACGCCCGCCCCAAACCAGGCGGTAAGCGCCAGATTACCCTGATTCAGCATGAGTATTTGGCGGCGGTGGGCAGCTTTCTGGGCGTGGCCGAGCCCGTAGACCCAGCGCGGCTGCGGCGCAATTTGGTAGTAAGCGGCCTGAACCTGCTGGCCCTGAAAAACCGGCGGGTGCACATAGGGACGGAAGTAGTGCTGGAAATTACCGGCGAATGTCACCCCTGCTCCCGCATGGAGGAGGAACTTGGTCCCGGGGGCTACAATGCCATGCGAGGCCACGGAGGGCTTACGGCCCGCATTGTACAGGGCGGCCGCCTCCGCATTGGTGACGCAGTATGGGTGGAAGAGCCACAACAATAATTTTGAATTTATCCAAGAAGCCACGGTCCATTTGCTTAGCCGGAAAGGTCAGCCCAATGGGAGTTTCATCGTGTGTGAGCTGGTGTTTATCGAGCGCAAAGGCGTAGTTCTCCGAAAAAAAGTCGGCGGCTTTTGAATCCGATTGTAGCTTTACCCCCGTAAATACCTCACACGCCGCACGGCTCTACGGAGTTACCGCAGCGTACCGCCCTCTTCTATCCCTATTGCCTTAGGCCCTCACATCGGCTGCAGGTTGTCGAAAATTTTCTATGCTACACTTCTCCTCGTATGGAAACGCCCGTTTCTGCTCCCAACTTGGCAACTACTGCGCTGGCGCTGTTGCTCCTCACTGATTTGCTGCCCACTGCTGCTGCCTCGGGCACTCCGCAGCCAGCCAGCGCAACAGACGTTTACCGGCACCGACGGCGACGCTCCTAGTTTAATTTTCAACTATAAGAGCCAGCTCCTTTAGTAGGAACTGGCTCTTTGCGTGTGCGGGCTTCAAGACTGGAAGCCAAAACTACTGCGCGCTATACTCCGCCCTCCATGCGCACAATACGGGCCGTGAAGGAACCCAACACATCCACCAGCTCAGTCTGGCTTTGCATTACCTGGCGGATGTCTTTGTAGGCCTGGGGGGCTTCGTCGAGTCCCCCACCCATAAGTTCTACGCCGTGCAGTTGCAAGTAGCGGCGCACTTCGGCCTCGCCTAATTCCTGCTTGGCCCGGGTGCGCGACATAAGCCGGCCGGCCCCGTGGGAGGCAGAGCTCAGGGAGCTTGCCTCACCCCTACCCCGTACAATAAAGCCAGGAGCCGTCATGGAGCCGGGAATGATACCGAGTACTCCCGCTCCGGCCGGCGTAGCGCCTTTGCGGTGCACCACCACTTCCTGCCCCGAGGCCAGCGTTTCTTTCCAGGCAAAGTTGTGGTGGTTTTCCACTTTACCCAGCGACTTCTCACCCAGGGCTTTAGCCAGACGCTGATGAATCTGGTGGTGGCAGGCGGAGGCGTAGTCACCAGCTAGGTTCATGGCGGCCCAGTATTCCTGGCCGGCTTCCGTATCGAGGCCCAGCCAGGCCAGGTGGCGGGCTTCGGCGGGTAGCTGGCAGGTGTCCTGAGCGAGCTTAGTGTAGTGGTTGGCAATGCTGGCCCCCAAGCCCCGGGAGCCGGAGTGCGAGAGTAAGCCCAGGTATTGCCCCACTGGCACGCCCAGCTCGTTGGTGGGGTCGGTAATATCTACCACCCCCCACTCCACGAAGTGGTTGCCACCGCCGGAGGAGCCAATCTGGGCCGCCGCCGTATCCAGCTTGTTGCGCAGAAACGGAATATCCTGAAACTCGGCCCGGCTTAGCACCGCGTGGTCCAGTCGCTGGCCGTGGCGGAATACGTCCCGACCACCGAATTTAGTGTACTCCAGCAGCAGCTTCCGCAGTTCCTGCACGCGTTGCTCCAGGTGTTTGGGCGGCAGCGGAAACACCGACAGAGCCATGCGGCAGCCAATATCCACGCCCACGGCGTAAGGAATTACGGCGTTATCGGTGGCCAGCACTCCGCCAATGGGCAGGCCGTAGCCGTGGTGGGCATCGGGCATGAGCGCGCCGGCCACGGTAACGGGCAGCTTCATGGCCGTTTCCATCTGATGGATGGCCCCCTGCTCAATATGCTCGGCCCCGAACACGGTGTAGTCTTTACGCTCGGCCAGGGCAATGTGGCGGCTGGGTGGGGGCAGCAGCGCGGCGGCCGTGTGGCTCCAGTCGAGGTGGGTTAGGTAGGTTTGGGGGTTAGCCAGCAGTTCCTTGAGCAAGGTCAGCTGGTCGGTTTGAGAAAGTTTTTTGAGGTGTTTGCGCTGTAATTGGGCCAGCGCCAGCCCAATGGCTCGACCCTCCGGGAAACCCAGTTGACGAAGGTCGTTGCCGCGTAATTGTGAGGCCATAACGGTAGATTCAGAAGAAGAAAAAATAGATTTTGGGAGGTGCCGGCGCAACAGGCAAACCGCGCAAGGCCGGTGCCGGAACACCCTGGCGACAAGACAGGTCGAAGGAACGCGGCTTTACGGCAGCCGGAACCCACCAAAATCAGGAAGCACTGCAAGGGCAATTAGGTGAGCCGACGCTTTGAACCACCGAAGTAAGCCAGCTCTACGGCACCTTGCGGGCACTCCCAACCAAAACCAGCAGTACCAAGGCCGGAGCAACAGGCAGGCGGCCTCTATCCTGCTCTAACCAGCTGAGTTACACAGCAACCCATTGGCTACTGTGGCAGGACTTGAACCTGCGACCCGGGCAACCATAGTGCGAAGTATGGCCGCCCTACGGCATCCGGCTGGGGTACTACTGATTTTTGGCAGCATGAGAGAAGGTAGCCGCTGACCGGGTGTGCGGGCAAGGGCTTGCGTGATGAAAGCCTACCGGCGAAGGAGGCCAACTCAACGATACTTCTCTCCGAATTTCTGGTGCTGCGGGGCAACAAGCGCTGGGCCAGTCCTGCTCTACCTACCTGAGCTACGGCACTGCCAGAAGGCAGCAACCGGCGGGAGTCGAACCCGCGACCTGGGCGTTAAGAATGCGAAGTAAGCCACAGCTACGGCACCCGCTACACCAGAAAAACAAACAACGACTGCGCCTCCGGCAGGAAGCAGGGCAACAAACGGCGGGCGTGTGCACCACGGCAGGGCCGCGGCGGGGACTCGAACCCCAACCCACAGTGTGGGCTTCTACCAGACGAAGGAACGCCTGCTTACGACACCTGCCTCCGAAAGCCGGAAAGCGTCAGTCGGGTTGGAACGGGCGGGCCGCCGGGTGCGGCACCGGAGCCATTCCGGCCGGCGGATGCTGTTGTGTAGCAGCCGCCTTCCCAAAACGGATATTAGTTGAAGTGGAACATGACTATGGAGAAAAGTGCCCTCAGCCTACTACTTGCCGGGAATAATTAGCGACTACGGGTAAGAGGCGGCGGGCTAATACGAGTTGAACGCCTGTTCAAATGCCCGTAGTGTAGCGTGTGGCGGCTTGGGGTCGAAGATGGCAAAATCGATTCGGCGGAACCGGTTGCGGATGGCTGGGTCGGCTAGGGCTTCGGCAAAAAGGCGGGCTACCTGAGCTGGGTCGTTGCCAAATACGCCGCAGCCCCAGGCGCCCAATATCAGTGCCTCTACCCCGTGCCGGGTGGCCGCGGCCAGCACCAGCCGCAAGCGGTAGCGCATCACCGGCTCCAACTGCGGCAGTAGCTCGGGGGAGTTACGCCGCAGGGCTCCGGCATTCACGGCCGGAGCCGTAATGATGTCGAGCGGGAAAGGTTGGGCAAGCCACTCCCCGGCCTCACCCCGAAACACCGGCACTGCCGGCGAGTACACCAAGTAGTCACTGTATAAGCCAGTGCTGCCAGCGCGGCTGTTGTGGGAGTACATCTGAGAGAACTGCTTCAGGCAAGGATAGAGCCCGGAGGAGCGTGCCAAACTTTCTTCCTGGGCCTGACTACCATTCAAAAATCCTCCGCCGGGGTTACGAGCCGAAGCAAAATTCAGGCCCGCCACTTTGCTGAACTCCGCTGTTAGATGGGCAGCAGCTTCCAAGGTAGTGGCCTGATACACCCGCACTTCTGCAGGTGGGCCAGGGGTTGGGGACAATTCCCGCAGCAGCAAACTGGCATCGGCGGGGCTGTAGAGCCGACTGCCGGTTACGGCCTGCTGCTGCCAGGCCGCCAGGGCCACAGCCGGCCCGTTGGCGGGCTGGTAGCTGCCCGTTTGCAGGGCCTCTAGTGTAGTCTGAGCAATGTGCTGGCGGATTTCGCGGGTCATCGGTAGAAGGAAAAAAAGAGTAAGAAATCGGGACGCAACCCAGGAGTGGCACCGCTTTAATTGGGTATCAAGGCCACTCCCGGGGCCGCGCTAATTTGTATATCGGATAACGCTTACCTAGCAACTGATGAGTAGCAATACAGTATTTATAGTTCTATCTGCTCGATTTCCGTGAGGGCCGAGCCACCGTTTTCCAGCGCCGTTAGCACGTCAAAAATCTTGTCCGACCACCCGGCAATGAGGTAAGCACCGTGTTCGGGTTGAATCTGCACCGGGGTGGTACCGTGCCCGGCCAGGTCGAAGAGGTAGAGCCGGGCCTGGGGTGCCACCGTGCGGCGGTACTCGGCCCACTCCTTGGCTAGGCTGCTGCCATTAAAATGGCTGTTCCAGAGCTGGCAGTCAGTGAAAATTATCACCTTCTCCACCACCTCACGGCGGCGGCGCAAGTCTTCGATTACCAAGTAACCGTTGGTGCTGTAGCCCACTTCACCTTCGCGCTTGTACAGCTCCTGCACGTTGCGCAGCACTTGCCCTCGGGGCAGGCCAATGCGCTTCCAGATGTCGCCAAAAATGCCGGTTACCACGTTGTGGCAGCGGCTTTGCAGCAACATTCCCAGCACCAGGCCCACGTCGTAGAGCAGCACTTTGCTGCGCGCCGATACCGGCTGCTGCATGGAGCCCGATACGTCGCAGGCCACTACCACCCGGGTTTCGGGGCCGAAGCCGGGCAGGTTAGCAGCACTGTGGCCGATGGCAGCTTCCAGGGCTTCCAGTACCGGCGCAGTGGGGTTCTGCCGCAGCCCCAGGGCGGCCAGCGTGGTGTTTACCAATCCAGCTTCAAAGGCCTTGACTTCGCGGTACGCGGCCAGGAAACGAAAGGGCAGCTGCTTGCTGCGGGCTACCTGCCGGGCATCGGCCAGCGTGGCGCACACCTGGGCCAGGGCTTCGGGGGGGACGCCAGCTTCCAGGATGTTGCGCAGGTTACGCAACAGGGCCATGTAGCCTAGCTTGCCGCTGCCAATCAGCTCCGTCCATTTGCGGCGGAAAGCGGCGGCCCGTTCCTCAGCTGTGGCAAACGTTTCCTGCCCCAGCGCCGACAACTCAGTTTCCCAGGTGTAAGGCGTAGGTAAGGTATCAGCCACTAACTGGTCGAACAGGGCTTGGCGGGCGTCGTCCTGGGCACGGGGGTGCACCAGAAATAAGGCGTCGCGCAGCCGTACCGCGCCGGCCCGGTCATACTTGGCCAGCTGGTAGCCGTCAAACTTGTTGAAGGCCAAGGCCAGCCCTTTCTGCACCTGCTTGGAAAGGCGGCCCAGGGTTTTGGGCCCCGAGCGGCCGTTGGCAGCGGCGTAGTAGGCCAACAGCTCCGTAATTTCGTCGGGGCGCTGCACCACCCGGGCTACCAGGCGGCTCACCAAGGCAGTACCCTGGTGCCGGCGGGCCAGCTCCACAGCCAGCACCAGCGGCACGGAGCGCAGATACAGTTTTTCGCGGGCATACACGGCCAACCGGGCAACGAACAGGGGCTCATTCTGGGCAACCAGAGTGCGCAAGCGGGCCAGGCGAGTGTCGGCTTTTTCGTAGAACTGGTTGCTGAGGCCGGCCGTGGCTGCGGCCGCGTACAGCTCCAGGGCCGGCGTGAGGGTGTAGGCCGGGGCACCGGCGTGGTTGAGCACCGGCGGAGTAGGAAGTAGCTGATTGAAACGCATAGGATGGGGAAGCAAGGCACCAAGCGGTAGGTTACCGGGGCGGGCGCGGCGGTGGCAGGGAGGACAGAAATAGTAAGTAGTTGACGAAGGAGCGGATGTCGGTGGCAGTAGCCGCGGGGCGGGTAGTGGTGGGATTGGCAGGCATACAGGTTCAGTTAGCAGGCTGTAGCGCCGATGCTGAGGCCGGCTACCTCAGCCCATTGCTTAAGCCAGTGCAGCTCTTGCTCGGTAGCCCGGCGGTTTTCCCGGCCCCTGATCTGCACCAGTTGGCGGTTGGGCCGCACTTCCAGAGTAAGAGCCCGGGCGCCATTGACCCGCAGCGAGAAAATACCGCAGCGGCCTTGCAGACAAGAGTACACGTACGAGGATACGCAGTGCTTCTGGGAACTGCCCTCCTCTACCAAAGCCGCATAGCTGAGCAGTTGGGTAATCTGCACGCGGCCGGCTTCCGAGGAAGAATAGTCGGCCACTGGCAACCCAGCCCAGGCGGAGGTAAGGGCCACGTTGTAGCCCCAGTATTTCCGGGCCCGGTGGGTGCGGCGGTGCCACTGCCCGGCCTGGGCCAGCACTGCCCGCATACAGCGGCCTTTCAGCGAGAAGCCGGGGTGCGGAGGCTGCCCATTGGTGCCCACAGTGCGCACTACTTCAATCCACTCGCACACCGGCCCCAGCTGCCAGTAGTCAACCATGGGTGCCTCACGGAAAAACTCCACTACATTCAGCCAAAACGCATCCTGCGGGGTAATTTCACGGCCCAACGGCGTAGCTAACAGCGGCGGCAGCAAAGCCAGGGCATTGGTGGCGGCCAGTTGGGCATAGCGCAAGGCCGGCACCAGGGTGTACTCGTAGGGAACCCGACGCAGTTCGTGCTCCAGGCGGCGGCTTAGCGGCAGCGGCAGCCCAGGAAAGCTGCGCAAGGATTTGCCGCTACCCACATGCACCGTCAGCAGGGCCATATCCACCCCGTGCTGGGTGAGTTGCCCGGTTGCCCAAGCTTCCAGAACCCACCCCGGCACATCCCCAAACTCATCGAACAGATGCCGCACCAGGTTGTAGAGCTGGCGGAAAGCATTACGCCGGTGGGGACGCCAGTCAATTAGGTTGCGGTGGCGGTGCTGATACAGGCGGGTCAGGGCTGCCACGGCCGGCACCAACTCAACGCGGGTAAGGATGTTGGCTTGGCATTTTACCAGGGCCCGCAGGGCTTGGCGGGCCTGCTCTTGTTCGGCACTACTGCGACCGTGCAGGCAGTGGCAGTACAGTAACGCCGCTACGGCATCGGGCTCTAGGCCAGCATGCACTTCCGCCACGCTGGCACGGGTACAAATGAATTCTATCTGGCGAGCTAGGGGCCATTTGTGTCCGGCAGGACGATTGGCCAGCACGGCGGCCACGCGCCGGGTGGTTTGCACCTCCAGTGAGAGAGGCTTGTTTCGGTTGGACATCGGGAGGTGCCGCCTTGCGTAGAAGCGGCCGAGGAAAAGGACGTGCCGCGGGGGCAGCTAATTAATTTCCAGGTCATATTTCTTGGGTGTAAAGGCGCACGTATCCGGCCTGATTATTTTGCAATAATCATCGCTAATTAAACCGAAATAATTGGGCAATAATTTTTCTAACAGCGCAATAATTTACGCCGCAAACACGCAGAAATACTATGCAACAATTACGCTTTCAACGCTCCTGCAAAGGCAGAATTACTTGAATGAATACGCGTATCGGCTTGTAGCGGAAGGAAACGGGCGGCCCTGGGCAGCAAGCAGCCGCCGGAGGCTGGAGGAAGGAGAAAGGAAGGGGAACATGGCAGTAGAAGGATAAAAGCGGAGAAGAATAAAAACAAAACGCCCGAATCTGGAGAGATTCGGGCGTTTGCGTAAGATGATATCAGGTAGTAACCCTCATCTGGGAGCATGCGCGCCGAACCCCGGCTGAATCTTCCGATCCAGGCCACTGAGCATTGGCTGATATTGATTGAAATGGAGGCGCATGACAGAGAGAGGTTGGGCGTTCGAAAGTTGCTTTGGTGCTTGTGAACGTGACAAAGGTAGAAAGGTTATTTTATTAAAGTCAATATCCACGTAAATATTTTTTAATATTTTTTTCATCAACCAAAATAACCAGTCATTTCCTTGTACTGCACCTTTAATTATCCGCCTACACACCCCTAACGTTTTATTGTGCACCACTATATTTCGTGATTAATTATCAGCAGGCTCAACAGGTAGCACACTACATGCGGACTGTAAATACGTAGTATATATACGTATCCTGCGTGCTGCTGCCGCGCAATTAACACGGCCAACCCAGCTGGGCACGAGTAGCGCGCCACGTGCCAAAGCAGCGGATAGCCTGAAGAAGGGCCCGGCTACTGCTAGAGAATGGGTAAGCTAGTGAGCGGAATGTGTAGCTGTACGCGGGCACCGCCCAGCTCACTTACACCAACCGTCATGGTGCCACCCAGCAGGGCTACCTGGTTTCGGATGCTGCGCAAACCCAGGCCGGTGCTCTGGCTTGGGTCAGAAATAAAGCCCCCGCCGTTGTCCTCGGCCCGCAGCAGAATTTCCTCGGCCGTAGCCTCCAGCCGTACCAGGGCCTGAGTAGCGCCCGGCGCATGTTTTACGATGTTCTGAGCCAGCTCCTGGGCCATGCGGTACAAGGCCAGCTGCAACGCTCCTGAGAGTTTGTGCTGCGCATCGGCCAGCATGCTCCGGCAATCCAGCCGCAGCCGGGGGCTGCTGAGCTTGTGGCAGATATCCAGGAAAGCAGTACTGAGCCCGAACGACTCCAAAATGTGCGGCACCAGCTCGTGCGACAGGTCCCGGATTTGACGGATGGCTTCCCCCAACAACTGGCTCGACTCCCGGTACGCCACTCCGGCGTCTGGGGTGAGGTGGCGGATATGGGGGGAAAGCTGCTCCAGGCGAAGTTTTGTGGCATACAGTATTTGTCCTACCCCATTGTGCAGCCCTTCGGCCACCCGGCGGCGCTCCACCTCCCGGGCCTGCTGCACGGCTGCAAACAACCCTTGCTGCTGCGTCAGGCGCAGGCGCAGGTTCTCCTGCTCCAGTTGCTGCCGCTCACTGATATCCACATCCATCCCCACGAGGCGGGCAGGCTGGCCTTCGGCATCCGCTACCAGTATGGCTTTTACCCGAATGGTTTTCTCTCCCCCATTCAGCCGCAGCCGGAGGGTTTCATCCAGCCCGGTGCTCCCAGCCAGCAGTTGCTCCACTAGCTTCTCGGCAGCGGCGTACGACTCAGGCACCGCATACTTGAGGTAGATAAGGGGTGTGACGGGATTGTTACCCGAAGCCCAATGGTAGAGCCGGTGCATGCCCGCCGACCATTGCATGCGCTGTTCGGCCAAATGATATTCCCAGCTGCCCATCAAGGATACTTCCTCGGCCTGCTGCAGTAGCTGCAGGCTGTAGGCCTGCTCCTGCTCATAGGTTCGGCGGTCCGTAATATTTTCGGCCATTACCACCAAGCCATCCTGCAGCTTCACGGCTATTACCCGAAACCACTGGTTGATATCCTCATGACCGTAGAACAGCTCTACATCAACCCGCTGGCCGGACTCCACTACTTCCTGAAAGCGCTGAAACAGGACCGTTTGCCGAATCCCCGGATGCACGCTCGTGTAACTGGTACCCGGGTCGTTGGCGCCGTTATTATAGAGCCGGGAAATCTGGTTGGACAGCACGTACTCAAAGTCAATAATCTCATTCTGGGTGTCACGCACTGCTTTCAGAACCGATACGGAGTTGACGCTGGCCTCGAATACTGAGCGCAGCAGCTCCTGGCTTTCTTCCAGGGCCTGGGTGCGCTCGGCCACCTGCCGCTCCAGCTGCAGCTTGTGTTCGGCTATGGCCTCGGCCACCAGCCGGCGCTCATGCACATCGGTGGCGGCCCCTACCCACTGCAAAATCTGGCCCTGCTGCTGCGTAAAGGGTATTACCCGCACCTGAAACCACCGATACTCGCCGGAGGCGCTCCGGATGCGGTGCTCCAGGTATAGGGGCCGGCCCGCATCAACGGCCGCCTGAAATTGCCGGTGCGACTGTTCCCGGTCGTCGGGGTGAATAACGTTGGTCCAGCCGTAGCCGAGCACCTCTTCCAGGGTTTGGCCGGTATATTCCAGCCAGCGCTGGTTGCACCAGTCGGTAGCCCCCTGGGGTGCGTTGGTCCAGAGTAGGTCGGGCACGAGGTTGGCCACCACCCGAAAATGCTCCTCCGACTGGCGCAAGGCATCCTCAGCCCGTTTGCGGGCCGTATCGTCCCGGAACAGAACAGCTACGTACCGTTGAGCAGGCTCTCCAACCCGAAAGGCCAGCACATTAAACCAGCGGTGCAGCTCGGCAGCCCGCTGCTCAAACCGCAGGGGCTCACCGGTGAGGGCCACGTGGCCATACGTATCAAACCAGTGCTGCTCCAGGGAGGGAGCAAGCTCACTCACGCAGCGGCCCACCACATTCTGTAGCCCCGTCTGACGCTCAAAAACCGAGTTGGTACTCAGAAAACGGTAGTCGATGGGGCGGCTCTGGTGGTCGAGCAGCATCTCAATCACGCAGAACCCCTCGTCAATGGCTTGAAAAAAGGTTTGGTAGGCCGTCAGATTTGCGCTGAATGCGGCCTCCGAAGGCAGGGCAGCCGGCTCCTGGGCAGGAGGGGCCACGGGCTGCCAGTGTACCACGCAGTACGCTTGCTGGCGCTGACTCACCAAAGAGAGCCACTGCTGGTGTTGGGGCAGAAAATAGGTAGCTGAAGCCGTTGGAGCCTCCTGGGGAAGTTGCCGAAGGGCCGCGTGCAGCTCCGGCGGCAGGGCGGCGGCGGGAGCGTCAGCAATAAGCTGACCCACCAATTGCCCGGCAGGCAGCCCCCACCACGTAGCCGCCTGCTGGTTTAGGCGCCGAATACGGCCCTCCTCATCCAGCACCAACAGGCCGCTGGGCAGAGTATCCAGAAGCCAGTCGGCGGAAACAGCGGCGGCAGGAAGGGAGGAGCAAGCGGAATCAGGCATGGCACTAGACTAAAATAGGGTACAAGGTACGCAGCCTCAGACGTGAAGGATTGCCGAAAGCGGCGCGCACTCCGCCCCTGCTGGCAGCGGGCGTGGAGTAGTTGAGGGGCTCCGCTGATTCAGGCGGGTTGGCGCGTCGAGGAAACAACGGAGTTGGCAGATGTTTTTCGGCGGGCTGAAAGCAGAGTAATACGTTTGTCGAGTTGGCCTACCACGCCGCCTGGTCAGCGGCACTCATTTTCTCGTTGTTCTTATGAAAAAGCTGCTGATTGCCGCCCTCCTGCTAAGTACTCTGGCCACCGTGCCCCCGGCCCAGGCCCAAACGGAACCCGTACAAAAGGTGAAAGTCAGGAAGGATAAAGCCCCGGCAAAAACTGCCGAAGTCGGCAAGCCCCATGACACAAGCCGCGGCGGCCGGGGCCCCGGCAACCACCTGGCCGAAATGACGAAAGAGCTAAACCTCACGCCCGAGCAGCAAACCAAAGTAGCCGCTCTCCAGCAGGAGCAGATGCAGCAGATGCAGACCCAGCGCGCCAATAACCAGGGCGGCGACCGGGCCGCTAGGCAGCAGCAACTACAGGCCCAGCGCGCCGCCACCGATGCCAAGCTGAAGGAGGTGCTTACCGCCGAGCAGTACCAGCAATACCAGACCCGGCAGCAGCAGCGGCCCCAGCGCACGGGCCCGCCCGCCGGCAACCGCTAAACCCAACCGTCGCCTCCCCCCTTCGAGTACGCACCGCCCTCTTGCCACCCGGCGCATGGCGGCGCGGGCCTGGGGCCGTAACCGGCCATTTCCGTACTTGCATCCTCCATTTTCTTTCGCATGGCCTTTTCCGTTTCCCGAGTAAGCCGCCAGCAGGTGTTGCGCGTGATTGTGCACGTGGCCGCGTGGGTGGCCGTGGGGGCCGTGCCGCGCCTGCTCTCCGAAAATCCGCCCCCGCTACGCCTGCGCGACGTGATGCTCCCGCTTACCGTAGCTGGGTATTTTTATCTGAACTACTACGTGCTGGTGCCCCGGCTTTTCGCCCGCCGCAGGTTTGGGTGGTACTTTCTGGCGGCCGCCGGGCTGCTGGCCTTGGTGTACCTGCCCATGCTGCTGCGCATGGCGGGTTTGCTGGGCCACCACGCGCCCATGCACCACCCGCCTTTTCCGCCGCCGGGCGGCATGCACTACTCCCGGCCCCCGCAGGGCCTGTGGCTGATTGGGGTGCTGGCCTGGATTATCAGCACGGGCTTGCGCATTACGGAGGAGTGGTTTGATACGGAGCGGGCCCGCCAGGACCTGGCCAACAAGCAGCTCACGGCCGAGTTGGCGTTCCTTAAGTCGCAGGTGAGCCCGCACTTCCTGTTCAATACGCTCAACAACATCTACTCCCTGGCCCACCTCAAGTCCGACGACACGCCAGAGGCCATCCTCAAACTCTCCCAGCTGATGCGCTACATGCTGTATGAGTCGGAGGCGGCGCGGGTGCCCTTGCTGCGGGAGGTGGAGTACCTGCGCAACTACATGGACCTGCAGCGCCTGCGCCTGGATGCTGAGCAGGTACACATTCAGTTTGAGGTAGATGGGCAGCTGGATGGGGCCCTGATTGAGCCCATGCTCCTGATACCCTTCGTGGAAAATGCCTTTAAACATGGGGTAAGTGGCCGCCATTTCTCGCGCATTGCCGTTGATATCTTGGTGCGGGAAGGCCGGCTGCTGTTTCGGGTGCAGAACTCCCGCTTTGCCGCCACCGGCACCCACGACCCCAACTCGGGTATTGGCCTGCCCAACGTGCGCCAGCGCCTGAACCTGTTGTACCCCGATGGCCGCTACCAACTGCAGGTGGAAGAAACCGCCGACGAATTTATCATTGACCTAACCCTCACTCTTGCCTATGCTCCGGTGTCTGCTCGTGGATGATGAACCCCTGGCCCTGCGCCTGCTCAGCTCCTACGTGGAGCGTGTGCCCTTTCTGGAGCTGGTGGGCACCTGCCGCAGCGCCCTCGATGCCCTCACGGTGCTGCAGCGCGAGGCGGTGGACGTGCTGTTTCTGGATATTCAGATGCCCGACCTGACGGGCGTGGAGTTTGTGCGCAGCATGCAGCCCCAGGCCCTGGTTATCTTCACTACAGCCTATGAGAACTATGCCCTGGAGGGCTTCAACCTCAACGCCCTGGATTACCTGGTGAAGCCCATTGCCTTTGAGCGGTTTCTGCAGGCGGCCCAAAAGGCCCAGGACCGCCTGGCCCCGCGCCAACCCGAGCCGGCCCCAGCTCCCGTTGCGCCTGCCGTTCACCCCACCGCCGACGACTACATCTTCGTGAAGGCCGACTACCACACCCAGCGCCTGAACCTGCGCGACATCCGGTATTTGGAGGGCCTGAAGGACTACATCAAGATTTACGCCGGCGCCAAGCCCATTCTCACCCTCAACTCCCTGAAAGCCTTTGAGGACCGCCTGCCCAGCCCCGATTTCGTGCGCGTGCACCGCTCCTACATCGTGTCCCTGGCCCACATCGACTCCATCCGCAAAAACCGCATTTACATGGGCGAGGCCATCATTCCCATCGGCGAATCCTACGCCGATGCCTTCTTCAAGCTGATTGAGGAGCGGAATATGCACTAGCGGCGCGGGGCCAGTACACGAACGGAAGCTGCCGTGCGTCGCGGGTTTCCCAACCTGCCAGGGAGCCGTTGCGTTGAGCTGAAACCCTATGCCCTGTCTCGCCTCTTCCGCCCGCTATAGCATCAGCCTGCCCAACGGCCACCGCTTCCCCATTGCCAAATACGCCCTTATTCAGGAGCAGCTACTCTGGCAGGGCATTGCCGCCCCCGCCGACTTCTATGACCCTGGCTTTGCCGCCGAAGAGGATGTGCTGCGCGTGCACTCCCCCGACTACTGGCACCGGGTGCGCGACCTGCAGCTTTCGGCCGCCGAGGTGCGCCGCCTGGGCTTGCCGCAGAGCCCCGAGCTGGTGCGCCGCTCTCTGAGCAGCGTGGCCGGCACCGTAGAATCGGCGAAGCGGGCTTTGCGGGATGGTATTGGGTTGAGCCTGGCGGGCGGCACCCACCACGCTTTCCGGGACCGGGGCGAAGGGTTTTGCGTGCTCAATGACATTGCCGTGGCCGCCGCCCATTTGCTGCACCAAGGCCTGGCCCGGCAAGTGCTGGTAGTCGATCTGGATGTGCACCAGGGCGACGGTACGGCCAGCATTTTTCACGATGAGCCCCGCGTGTTCACGTTCAGCATGCACGCCGGCGCCAATTACCCCTTGCGCAAAGAGCAGTCGGATCTGGATGTGGCCCTGGATCTGGGTACCGATGATGCCACCTACCTGCGCATTTTGGAGGAAACGCTGCCCCGGCTGCTGGCCCAGGTGCAGCCCGATTTCGTGTTCTACCAGGCCGGGGTTGATGTGCTGGCTACCGATAAGCTGGGCAAGCTGGCCCTCAGCCAAGCCGGCTGCCGCCAGCGCGACGAGTACGTGCTGCGCCTCTGCCGCCAGCAGCAGTTGCCCGTGGCGGTAAGCATGGGTGGGGGCTACTCCGAGCAGCTCCGCGACATTGTGGACGCGCACTGCAACACGTTTCGGGTGGCCTACGAGCTGTTTGGGTGAACAGGCCGCTACATGATCATCCACCTGTTCCCCGCGCTACCTTTGCGCCCATGAATCTGCACAACCCCCTCACCGACCTGCCCGCTGCCAACCAACTTCCTGCCCCCGCCCCCGCCGAGGCGCCGGGCACGCCGGCTCAACGGGCATTCCGGGAGGCCGTGGCCCAGGTGGAAGGGCTGCGCCAGCGGCTGCAGGAGCTACAACAGGAGCAGGCGGAGGCGCGCCGGCGCTACTGGCAGCAGGTAGGTCCGGCCGCCCAAGTGGTGGTACAGGCCCGGGAAGCATTGTTTGCCCCGCTGGAAGAAGCCCTACTACTGGGGTATTTCAGCCGCCTGGAAGAGCAGCAGATTACTGGCTTCATTGTGGGCAATGCTCGGGCCCTGCAGGATCGGTTTGGGGAAGATGCCTCGGCGGTGCTGCGCAAATACGCCCCGCGCCGTCGCATGGATGAAGCCGATGAAACCCCTTCCCCGGCCGCACCAACCGAACCTGTGGACTCCTCCCTGCCGCCCCACGAGCAAGCCGCCGCCGCGGCCCGGGCCCGGCGCAAAACCAAGCAGCAGAAAGCGGAGGAAGCTGCTGCCCAGGCCACCCGCGCCGCCGAGCAGCAGCTACTCAGCAACACCAAAGACCTCTACCGCCAGCTGGCCCGCGCCCATCACCCCGACCTGGCCCGTGACGAAGCCACCCAGCAGCACCGCACCCAGCTGATGCAGCGCATCACGGAGGCCTACGAAACCAACGACCTGTACACGCTGCTCCAGCTCCTGTCGGATACCACCCCAACTTCTGCCACCGACGAAAACGTACTCACCCGGTACACCCAAGCTTTGCAGCAGCAGCAAACGGAGCTTAAGCAGCAGCTGAATGAGCTTAAGTACGGCGCGAATGGCTTCAGCGGCAGCACGGGCAAAAAGCGGGAGCAGGAAATCCGTCAGCTTAAGCGCCTCCTTCGCGCCGAAGCCGAGTACCTGCAGCATATTTTCAGGTGCATACAGGAGCCGGCCGGCTTGCGGGAAGTACTGCGTGAGCTGGCCGCCGAAGGGCACGCCACGCTCTAGCGCCTGGCCCGAAGCGCGGGTGCAGCGGAGTAAGCTCAGCTACAGGCGCGGACGCGCGCAAATGAGCCGCTGCGCCAACAATAGCCAACCCTGCGCCTACAGCTGCTGGGAGGCTGGGGCCGGGCGACGCAGCCACAGTACCACGCCCAGCAGCAACAGTAGCACCAGGGCCGGCATTCCGCCCGCTATACCCCCCGGTATTTTGGTGGCGTGCATCCCTACGGCTCCAATCATGATGACGATGAGGCCCAACGCGGCCGGCCGCACCAGGCGCGGCACCAGCAGTCCAATGCCCCCCAGCACTTCGCCAATGGCCACTATGTAGGCAAGCACTCCGGGTAAGCCCAGTTGCCCGAACATGTTTACAGTGCCGGGTAAGTCCAGGAGTTTTTTACCGCCGGATGCGAGGAAAGCCAAAGCCAGCAGGCCTTGCAGAATCCAGGCAATGATGTTGCGGGTAGAAGCCGACATACGCAGGAAAGGCTGAAAGTGGAGTGAGCCGGTGAATGTACGATTCCCTCCGAACTTGTTCCTATTCCCCAGCCCATTCCTCTTCCGCGCTTAGCACCGGCTACCCCAGAAACTCCACCACCTGCCGCAGCACGGCCGGGTCGCGCATGATCTGGTTGTGGCCTAAACCAACGGTAGCCCGAAAATCGAGGCCGGGCCAGTTGGCGGCAATTTCCGCTGCTTCCGCGAAGGGAATACTGGCGTCGTCGTGGTCATGGAGCAGCAGGGCGCGGTCGGCCGGAAACCGGTGGCCCACCTGAATCAGGCTGAAGCTCTCAGCGTCGCGGCCGTGCTGCTCCTGCACGTACCGGTTCAGGCGCGCCACCACGGCCGGCGGCAGCCGCAGCAACTCGGCAAAACGCCGGGCCACCGCCGCTGTGCTGCCCGGCACCGCCAGCAGCACCAGGCGCGGCAGCCGGCCGGTGTGCGCCTGGTTGAACTGCACCGGCACGCCCACCGTGGCTGCCCCACCCAGCGAATGTGCCACCACCGCGTACACCTCGCCCACCACATCGGCCACCGCCTGCACGGCACGGGCAAAGTTGGGCAACGTGGTACGCCGGCCCTCGGAGGCCCCGTGCGCGGGCCCATCCAGGGCCACTACCCGGAAACCCGCCGCTACCAGCTCCCGGGCCAGTACGCCCCAAAAGCTGGCCCGGTGCTCCCAGCCGTGTACCAGCAGCACCGTGCGCCGGCCCGCCGGGTTCCACTCGTAAGCAGTTACCGAGCCCGTTTTGGTAGCTACCGTGAATGAGCGGGCCATAGCCAGCGCCGCCGCTTCCCAGTGCTTTTCGGGGAGCTGCCGGGGGGTAGTAAACAGCTTCCAGGCTGCTCCGAATGCCCATTCAGTGGATACGGCCGCCAGCAGCCGGAACTTGAGTTGCAGCAGCTTGACACCCGGGGGCAAGGAGGTAACCGGGGGAGGGGAAATAGTAGGCATGCCGCAAATATCCGCGTCTGGCCCCAGAAACTGGCAACCCGCCCGAAATAGCCCCTTTCTGGCAGATGGACAATCCAGCGGAGTAAGGCTTACGTAGGTCCGGGCCCGCCGGCCAATCAGGCCGGCAATGCCTTATGCTGCTTACCCTTTCCGATATCCGGGCTCAGTTTGCCCCGGAAGCTGGCTTGCTCCGCTTTCAGTGGGCTGCTTCGGCAGACCGCCGCCGCTTCCAGCGCAGCATGAGCAGCGTGGCCCAGCTGCTGGAGCAAGGGGATATTTCGGTTGTACTCCTGGATATGCACGGCCTACCCAACCTGGGGCTGGATGAGCAGCTGTGGCTGGCCGCCAACTGGCTGGGTCGGGTTTCGGTGCGGGCTATTGAGCAAGTAGCCTTGGTTATTCCTCCCGATACGATATACAACCAGATGGTGGTGGAAAGCCTTATCCGAGCCGGCCGCCACTTTATGCGCTACGAAATTCAGTTTTTCAGCAATGCGGCCGAAGCCCTCGACTGGCTGGTGGGGGAGCAGAACCCGGCCGCCCAGGTGGCCCTGGAGCAGGAGTGGCAGCCGGGTCCCATAGCCGTGCCGGAATAAGCTCGTTTTACCTGGCTCCCACCACCCGCCCCCACCCCAACTACTGAACTACTCCCGGCATAGGGCCCGAATGTACCGACTTCTCTACCTTTGCCCGGCTGCCTGGCCGTTGCCGGCTCAGGCGCAGCGTGGCTTCTGGTGGCACCATCCTGCGGGAGGTTCCGCTGCAAGTCGCCTTTTCAACCGCCATTTCGTGAACCTCAATAGTATGGATACTTCTTCCTTCTCCATCCCCGCCATGACCGTGCAGCTGGGCCAGTACCAGGCAGCCGTTTCGGCCAAACTTGCCGATTTCAACGCTCGTAACTTCACCGCCGGCTTCTGGCAGAAACAGGCCGACCTGTGGGTGCAGGATGCCGAAGCCCAGCAGAGTCTGCGCAGCTTTATGGGCTGGCTGCGGGTGGCCGAAACGATGCTGCCCCGCGTTGGTGAAATTGAGGAATTCACCCAGGAAGTGCGGGCTGCCGGCTTTAAGCACGTGGTGGTAATGGGAATGGGCGGCAGCACCATGACGCCCATCGTGTTTAAGCAGGCTTTTGAGAAAAGCGCCGACGGCCTGCCCCTGCTCGTGCTGGATACTACCAACCCCGGCTCGGTGCGCGAGATTGAGGAAGCCGTGTCCTTGCCCGAAACCCTGTTTGTGGTGGCCAGCAAATCGGGCACTACGGCTGAGCCCCTGGCTTTCGGTGACTACTTTTACGCCCGCCTGAAGGAGTTGAAAGGCGACAAAGCCGGTGAGAACTTCGTGGCCATTACCGACCCGGGCTCCAAGTTTGTGACCCAGGCTACCAACGAGGGTTACCGCCGCATTTTCCTGAACTTTGCCGAGGTAGGCGGCCGTTTTTCGGCCCTCTCCTACTTCGGGCTGGTACCGGCCGCATTGTACGGCATCAACATCAAAACCTTGCTGGAGCGCGCTATTGAGATGATGCGCGCCACCGGCTCGGAGGGCAACGTGGCCCAGAACCCCGGCCTGGAGCTGGGCGTGGCCCTGGGCGTGCTGGCCCAGCAGGGCCGCGACAAGCTCACGCTGGTAGTCCCCGCAAACCTCACCGACCTGGGCTTGTGGCTTGAGCAGCTCATTGCCGAAAGCACCGGCAAAGAAGACAAAGGCATTCTGCCCGTAGCCGGCGACCCGCTGGGCACCCCCGAGGTGTATGGCCAGGACCGCGTGTTTGTGTACGTGGGCTACGAAAACCAGCCTGATGAGGAAAACCGACAGAAGGTAGCCGCCCTGCAGGCCGCCGGCCATCCCGTGGTAACCATTCTGATGCGTGATGCCTTGGACCTGGGCGCCGAGTTTTTCCGCTGGGAAGTAGCCACGGCCGTAGCCAGTGCGGTGCTCGAAATCAACCCCTTCGACCAGCCCAACGTGCAGGCCGCCAAAACCGCCACCGACCAGCTGATGAAGGTGGTGGTAGAGCGGGGCTCCCTGCCCCAGACCAGCGCCCCAGTGCTGGAAGAAAATGGCCTCAGCTATTACACCAGCGTAACCGGCCAGAGCGGCGTGGAAGTTTTGAAAGCCTTTTTTGAGCAGGCCGGCCCCGATAACTTCCTGTGCATTCAGGCCTACCTGATGGAAACCCCGGCCCTGAACGCGGACTTGGATGAGCTGCGCCAGCTGGTACAGCAGCGTCTGCACATTGCCACGGCCTCTGGTTACGGCCCCCGCTTCCTGCACTCTACCGGCCAGTACCACAAGGGCGGCCCTAACACCGGCCTGTTCCTGCAGCTCACCACCGACCACGCCCAGGACCTGGCCCTGCCCGGCCGCCCTTACACCTTTGGCACCTTCCAGAACGCCCAAGCTGCCGGCGACCTGGAGGCCCTGCACAACTACAACCGCCGCACTCTGCGCGTACATCTCGGCACAGTAGGCGAAGAGGCCGGTGTAGCTCAACTACTGCAAGACTTGAAAAAGGCCCTGGCGTAACTGGCCAGCCCTTTCTGTAGGAAGGATTGGCCTGTTGGCTTCTACTTCTTGCATACTTTGAATAGCCCCGGCCCTGTAAGCCGGGGCTGTTTGTGTTTCAGCTACCCACTCCAGCCAGAATTTTCAGGGAGGCCGCGTCGTTTTTAACATTGGTAAAAAGAAACCTATGAGCTACTGCGGACCTTTGTCACATACCTTCTCACCTTGCTATGCACTGGTTGTTTTTACTACTGGCCGGGCTGGCAGAAGTAACGTTTGCCTTCTGCCTCAATAAGGCCAAGCTGTCGGCGGGCAACGAATCCGTCGGCTGGTATGTGGCCTTTGCCGGTTTTTCGGCCCTGAGCTTTTACCTGCTCAACCTCAGCTTAAGCCAGTTGCCTCTGGGCACGGCTTACGCCGTCTGGACGGGCATTGGGGCGGTGGGCACTGCCCTGCTGGGCATGGTGGTGTTCGGCGACCCACTTACTGGTCCGCGTTTATTCTTTCTGACCACACTCACTGGTTCCGTGCTGGGCCTGAAGTTGGTATCAGTCTGAGGCGCCTGGCTATTTCAGCTTAGCTCGCACCCGGCTCAGAGTAACCTGCGTGATGCCCAGATACGAGGCAATATGACCCAAAGCCACCCGCTGCAGCAACTGTGGGTTTTGCTGTAGCAGCTCCACGTATCGCTCCTCGGCGGTCCGGAACTGCCGGGCAATGAGTTGCTGCTCGGTTTGCAGCCACACTCGCTCCACCATTACGCGTCCCCAATTGGCCAGGTGCACGTCGGTGCGGTACAGGTGCAACAGGGCGGGCATATTTATCCGAAACAGGCTGCTATCCTCTAGCAATTCAATAGTTTCGTAGCTCAGCACCTGCTCAGTGTACCCCCGGATGGAAGCAAGCACCGCGCCTTCGCTGGAAAACCAGAAGGTTATTTCTTGGTCGGCGCGCCGGGCGTAGGCACGCGCTAAGCCCCGCTGCAGCACGTAGATGTGGTGCGCGAGCTGGTCGTCGCGGAATAGCAGCGTGCCTTTTGGCAGCTCTACATGCTCAGCCAGGGTCAGCATTTGCTGCAACGAGGCAGCGGGCAGCGGATACGTGGCTTGAAGAATCTCGGGCAGCGTCATGCGGGCGGGGCAATACAGAAAGCAGATGGAACCAAAGGTGCAAAGATTCACCGCGGCCCTATCCCCCATCTAATACCACATAACAAATAGTATCACCTAGCAAACACATGGACCGCATTACCATTCGGCAAGCCACTGATCAGGACGTTGCCCACCTGCAGCGTATTGGCCGCCAGACGTTCTTCGAAACCTTTGCCGCCAGCAATTCGGAGCAGAATATGCAGGCGTATTTGTCGGAGGGCTTTGCCGCGGAGAAGCTGACCGTGGAGCTGCTGAACCCAGACTCGGTGTTCTACCTGGCCGAGTTGCATAGTACCGTAATCGGCTATCTGAAAGTAAACACCGGCCTGGCCCAAACAGAACCGCAGGAGGCCAACGCCCTTGAAATCGAGCGGATTTATGTGCTACAGGATTTTCATGGGCAAAAAGTTGGGCAGCAGCTCTACGCACAGGCCATGCACTTGGCCCAAGAGGCACAGGTGAAGTACGTGTGGCTGGGCGTGTGGGAGGAAAACCAACGTGCCCTCCGTTTTTATCAGAAAAACGGCTTCGTTGAATTCGGCAAGCACGTATTCAAGCTAGGCGACGACGAGCAGACCGACATTATGATGAAGCGGCCAGTAGCCACGCGCTAAACCGTTTTCAAAAGGCCGGTTACCGTCCAAAATCGTCCTGAACCCGCACAATATCGTCCTCGTCAGAGGGCTGGGTGGCGTCGGTGTGCTGCCAGATTTCGGCAATCTGACCCCAGCCGTCGAGGCCGATGAGGCGGTGCCGCTCCCCCTGCTGCAGGGTGATTTGCTCACCGGGGCCGTAGGTTTTCAGAAGGCCTTCCGCGTCGGTGGGGCTGGTGATGACGCCCACCGTGCCGCTCACCACGCGCCAGATTTCGGCGCGGCGGTGGTGGTACTGCCAGCTCAGGCGCTGGTGCGGGGCCACTAGCAGAATTTTGGGGCTGAGGCGGCCCGAAATCCGGAGGCTATCCACGGCCAGGCCCTCGAAATAGGTGTCGGCAAACTGCTGGGCTTGCTCTTCGTCCAGCACAAAAAAGCCGCCCCAAGGCCGGGCCTCATCCTTGCGCTCAATGCGAAAACCCTGCTGTTGCAGGTGCTGCTCAGTTTGCGAGAACAAGGCTGATTTGGAGTGGTCGGCAAGCATGAAAGCTGTGGCTGAAGGTGGCAGGTCAGAGGAAACGCACCCCCGCAATTTGGCTACAGCTGCCCGGGGTTACGGCTGGCAAAGTAGTAATTCATCTGGTTGCCGCAGTACTTTTTGGGTACAAATATGTGACCAAAGGATATCTAAGCTGGGTTGGATAGCGTAGTGTTTGTATCCGTTCATCTACCTTCTGAACTCATGAAAAAAGTAGCCGCTGGGGTTCACCAGCTCACCATTCAGCGCTTTGTGAATGTATATTTTGTGGAAACCGGCACGGCCGGCGAGTGGGTGCTGGTAGATACCGGCCTGCCCGGCTCCGAGAAAAGCATTATTGCCGCTGCCGACAAGCTATTTTATCCTGGCACCCACCCCGAAGCTATTGTTCTGACCCACGGCCACATGGACCATTCCGGCTCGGTGCAGGCGCTGGCTGAGCACTGGAAGGTGCCCGTGCTGGCCCACCCGCTGGAGCTGCCATTCCTTACGGCCCGCGCCGTGTACCCGCCCGCCGATGCCACGGTGGCCGGAGGTGGCTCATTGGCTTTTGTGGCCCGCTTCTTTCCGCCCCAGTCTTTTCAGCTCAGCGAATTCGTGCAGCAGCTGCCGGCCAATGACACTGACGTACCCTTCCTGCCCGACTGGCAGTGGCTGCACGTACCGGGCCACGCCCCCGGCCAGGTTGCTCTGTTCCGGGAGAAGGACCGCACCTTGCTGGCCGGCGACGCCTTTGCCACTGCCAACCACGAATCGGTGCCGGAGCTGCTGCTGCAACTACCCAAAATCAGCATTGCCGGCGCTCCGTTCAACTACAACTGGCAGCAGGTGGGCGAGTCCATCAAGCAGCTGGCGGCGTTGCGCCCCGAGGCCATTGGCTGCGGCCACGGCCCGGCAGTTGCCGGCCAGAAGTTCACTGAGCAGCTTCAAACCCTGGCTGACGAGTTTAAAGTGCCGGCTCACGGCCGCTACGTAGTCGCCCCGGCCCGCACCGACGAAAACGGTGTGGCTTACCTGCCACCGGCTCCGCATGACCCCATTCGTACCAAATTTGCTATAGCGGCGGCGGGACTGGGTGCATTGGCCGGGGCAGCCTTACTCATTAAACGCTACCAGAAACACAAGCAAAACGAGTATCCCCGTCCTCAATCGGCTGAGCCCAAGCGCCAGCGCACCGAGGAAGTAGTACGTTAAGCGGCGTATACTAGTAAAAGGGCGCCTCCGTAGCTACGGAGGCGCCCTTTTATTTGAGCGTACAAACGGTATGTTACTCCGCCGGATCAGTGGGGGGAGCAGTAGTTTCGGGTGGTTGCCGCACGGCTATGCTGCCATTTACGGTGCTCACCTTGAGCTGGGCACCGCCTTTGCCTAAAGTAGCTGCCAGGTTGTGTGGCAGCACACTCTTGCGCTTGGTGTTAAGCTCAGCCGACACCTTACCCCGGGTAGTGCGGGCCAGCAGCGTACCGGCGTATACGGCCGGCAACTGCCACTCCACGCTGCCGTTTACCGTAGCGGCTTCAAGCCCTGGGCCCAACCAGCCGGGGCCGGCCAGGACTATGCTAACCGGGCCGTTTGTGGTCTGGGCCCGAACGTTGCCGTTGACGTTGCGCAGCGTGAGGCCGCCATTGGTAGTTTCCAGCCGAATATTACCGCTGACGCCCTCCACGCTCAGGCTACCGTTCACAGCTTTCAGCACTACATCTGTTTGGGCGGGCACCAGTACTTCATAATCCACGCTCCACCCATCCAGCACCTCATTGGCCCGGGCAGCCCGCAGCAGGTTGTTTTGGGTGGCTACCTGCACGGCCGCCGCCAGGGCTTTGGCGGCTTCGGGCGTAGCCGCGCGGCCAACCACGAGGGCCCGCACCTGCACCGTGTTGCCGGTCCAGGCCCGTACGCTAATTCCGCCGTTCATTCGGGCATCAATGGTAAGGGCAGTACCGGCTGGTGGGGCGGGCAGGGTTACGTCGCGGGTTTCGCAGTGCTGCTTTTGCAACGCGTTGGCCGGGGCCGGGCTGGTGCAGGCAAGGGTGAACGGAATAGCGGGGGTGGCCCGCACGTTTTTTTTCTGGGCCAGGGCAGCCCCAGCGCTTAGCAACAGACACAAGCCGAGTAGTACGTGTTTCATATAGGGAGCTGTAGCGCGCAAAAACGGAATCAACTTTCCAGCCCGGCCGCTACGCCCGTGAGGTAGGCGGCTACAATGGTGGCCGCCAGCCGGGCCGTCTGGTTGTCCCGATCGAACAGGGGGTTGAACTCTACTACTTCAAACAGCAGCACATCGGGCTCTTTGCCAGCCAGAAAGGCCGCCTGAGTAGCCTGGCGGGGCGTAAAGCCGTCGGCGCTGGGGGCGCTTACCGCCGGGGCATAGGCTTCGGCGCAGCCATCCACATCAAAGCTCACAAAGGCCGGCCCTTCGGTGGTGGCGTGGCGCAGGGCTCGGCGCATGTACTCGAGCATGCCGTCCTGCTGCACCTGGGCCAGTGGCACAATATGGGCTTGCTGCTGGCGCAGAAAGTCGATATCCTCCCAGGTGTTCAGGTTGGAGTGCAGCCCTATTTCGGTGAAGCGCGGCCCGGCCAGCACTTCCTCCCGCAGCAGTTTGCCAAAGGGCGTACCGCTGCTGAGCAGCCCCGGCCGGTCCTTTACATCGGCGTGGGCATCCAGGTTGATGCCCCCCACGGCCTGCCCCCCGGTAGCGTCGCGCAGGCCGCGCACGGTGCTGTAGGTACCATCGTGCGAGCCGCCCAGCACCACTACGCGCGGGTACTGGTTGAGCAGCCGCGCCAGCTCACTCCGAATGGTTTGATGATTAGTCGCATGGTCGGGGTGGCGCAAATCCAGGTTGCCGGCATCGGCTATGCGCAGGCCATCAAGGCGTACATGGTGCTCCAGGTTATACGTTTTGTGGTAGCGGCGCAGCTCCCGCCGAATGGCATCGGGGGCGCCAGCGGCCCCGGCCCGGCCACCTTCCAGCACCGTTCCAAAATCAAGCGGCAACCCTACTAAGCACACATCCGCCTCGGGTAGTTCGGTAGCGGAACGAATTAAATCACGAATAAAAGTGGGCATGCTCCAAATGTAGCGGGAAATACTCAGGGCAGCAGGAGTTTATCCGTGCGTTTCTTTCTCAGTTTCGTACCAAGTAGAGCGCCTGATAAACTGAACAATATTCAGAAATCAGTATTTTCATGCATCCGTTCTGCAGAGCCCGTGTTTCTTTGCTATGCTACTCGATACCCCCACCCTCACTATTGAGTACAGCCCCGGCAACCAGCTGCTGCGGGTGCACTGGATTGGCCACCACACTACCCAATCCGTTTACCATGACTGCCTGAAGATGCTGGGCTACGTCCAGCAAACCCGTTGTACCAAAATTCTCAATGACAGCAGCGAGGCATTTGGCGAATGGCTGGACCTGGCCGAATGGATTGGCAAGGAGTTTATCCCGCAGCTGGCCGACTCCGGGGTTCTGGCCCTGGCCTGGGTGAATGCCATGGACTGGCCCTCCCGCCATGCCGTGGCTCGCTCAGTGCAGCACGCCCGCGGCTTACTCATCCATACCTTCGATTTTGATGAGCGGGAAGCGGCGGCGCGCTGGCTCGACAGCTTGGCCCGCTAAGGAAGGTGTGGGCGGCGGTGTATCTTTCCGGATGAAATTGTCTGTTTTCTCGTTGCTGCTGGCCCTCCTGCCTGCAGTGGTACTGGCCCAGCGCCCCCGGGCTGTAGCTCCCAGCGCGTCATTTTTCGCCACGTACGCGTACCTCACCTACTCCATTCTGGATAAAGGCACCAGCCCCACGCCCCTGCCGGCCAAAGGCGTGGGCGGCACCCTGCTGCTCCGGCCCGATGGCTCGTATCAGAAGCGCCTCACCCTGGCCGGCAACGGTACCACCCTGCGCTTCGACCAGGATGGCCGCTTCACCTTCTCGGGTGACCATATCAGCTTCGTTCATTCTGACCGCAACGGCAACTCCCGCACCGATGAAGGCACTTTCCGGCTGCGCAACGGCCTGCTGACCATCACGCTGAACGGGTTTCCGGCGGGCAATCAGAGCATTTACACGCTGCAGCGGCAATAAGCTGGGGACATGATACGCCAGCGGAGCCGGGCTCGGCTGGCGTTGCGCCCGGCCGGGGTTTCTGCTAACTTGCGGCCCCTTCGGCCCCACCTGCGCCGCCGGGGCCACTCACAAATTCACCACTTCACCAATTAACTGATAGATGGGACGCGCGTTTGAATTCCGCAAAGGCCGCAAAATGAAGCGCTGGGACCGGATGTCCAAAGACTTTACCCGCATCGGCCGGGAAATTGTAATGGCCGTGAAAGAATCGGGTGCCAACCCCGATACCAACTCCCGCCTCCGCACGGCCATGCAGAACGCCAAGGGCGTGAACATGCCCAAAGACCGGGTAGAAGCCGCCATTAAGCGGGCCAGCAGCAAGGAGGAGAAAGACTACCAGGAAGTGGTGTACGAGGGCTACGCTCCCCACGGCGTGGCCGTGGTAATTGAAACCGCCACCGACAACCCCACCCGCACCGTGGCCAACGTGCGCATGTACTTTAACCGGGGTAACGGCGCCCTGGGCACTGCCGGCTCCTCCGACTATACTTTCACCCGCAAGGGCGTGTTTAAGCTGGCCGCCGAAGGCCTGGACCTGGATGAGCTGGAGCTGGAGCTGATTGACGCCGGCGCCGAGGACGTGTACGCCGACCAGGAAGAGGACGAGCACGGCGGCGTGAAGGAGTACATTGTGGTCGAAACGGCCTTCACCGACTTTGGGCAGATGCAGAAAGCCCTGGATGAAAAGGGCCTGAACGTGGTATCGGCGCAGCTGCAGCGAGTGGCCAACACCACCGTGCACCTCGAAGGCGAGCAGCTGGAAGAAGTGATGAACCTGATTGAGAAGTTCGAGGACGACGACGACGTGCAGGCAGTCTACCACACGCTGGGCTAAGTCCCGGATGCAGTGAGCCAGGAGCTTGCACGGCTTTGCTCCCCAGCCACAACACCTTACAGAAGCGGGCCGCTCCGGTTGGGGCGGCCCGCTTTTGTTGTAGCCCGGCCGCCCACTGGCCGCCTGCCCGGTCCTTGCCAGGCCGCTGCCAGCCCCTGCAAAGGCTGGGCGGGCGGCCAGTGGGCGGCCGGGCAGGCTTGGTGGGTGGTTGCCGAAATAATAGTAGGTTTAGCTCCTCGGCGAACTTAGCCGCGGCTACCGTTACTCCCCTCATTCTATGGCCCGTTTATACCCTTCCCGGCTGTTTGTGTGCGCTTGCTTGCTGGCCGCCGGCTTCAGCATTGCTTCCTGCTCCCAACAGCAACAACGCCCCGATGCGGCGGCGGGTGCTTCCTTGCCTGCTACCTACTTCGCCAGCGACACAACCCGGGTGAAGGACGGGGGCGTGCAGCTGGTTCCTATCAGCACGCCCAAGGGCAAGTTCAACGTCTGGACCAAGCGTTTCGGGAATAACCCGCGCATTAAGCTGCTGCTGCTCAATGGCGGCCCCGGAGCCACGCACGAATACTTTGAGTGCATGGAAAGCTTCCTCCCCCAGGAAGGTATTGAGTTCATTTACTACGACCAGCTCGGCTGCGGCAACTCCGATAACCCCAAGGATACGGCCATGTGGAGCCTGCCGCGCTATGTGGAGGAAGTAGAGCAGGTGCGCCAGGCCCTGAAGCTGGACAAGGATAATTTTTACCTGCTGGGCCACAGCTGGGGCGGTATTCTGGCCGCCGAATACGCCCTGAAGTACCAGCAGCACCTGAAGGGGCTTATCATCAGCAATATGATGATGAGCATACCCGCCTATGGCCGCTACGCCGATGAAGTGCTGGCCAAGCAGATGAAGCCCGAGGTGCTGCGCGAAATTCGGGAGATTGAGGCGCGCAAGGACTTTCAGAATCCGCGCTACATGGAGCTACTGCTGCCTAACTTCTATACCGAACACATCCTGCGCCTACCCCTGGCGAAGTGGCCGGAGCCCGTGAACCGCTCCTTCGCCAAAATGAACCAGTCGCTGTACGTGACCATGCAGGGCCCCAGCGAATTTGGCGTATCGGGCAAGCTGCTACACTGGGACCGAACCGCCGATTTGCCCAAGCTTTCCGTACCAGTACTCAGCATTGGCGGCAAGCATGATACCATGGACCCCGAGCACATGCGCATGGTAGCCCACAAGGTGCAGCACGGCACCGCCCTTATTTGCCCCAACGGTAGCCACATGAGCTTCTACGATGACCAGCAAGCCTACATGCGCGGGTTGATTAAGTTTATGCAGGGTATAGACCAAGGCCAGCAACAAGTTGCCCTTTAGCCTTCCTACCCTATGTTAGGTTGTATCTGAAAAAACGTTTTTCAACTTGCTGAACGTCTAGCTGGGCTGGTCGAAGCAGAACCGTTTTGGAGTTTTCAGACACAGCCTAGTATTCTTACCCCATATCCTCACCTGACAACCTGCCCGTATGCCACAAACTGCCCCCTTTAGCCTCCTGTACGTTTTAGCCGCCGACGACCAGCTGATGTTCGAGCTGAAACGCCTGGACGTGGAGAGCGACGAGCCCGCCAAGAAGTACTTCTGGTTCCACTTCAACTACCACAACAACCAGCTCACCCCACTCACCTTTTCCAGCATGGAAGAGGGCGAAACCCAGCGCCGCGCCTTTGCTGAGGGGTTACTCGAATTCGACACCGCGCAGGGTACGTACACGCCCCCGGCCCCGGCCGAACCAGTGAAGCTGAGCGTACCCCCTGAGCCCCAGTTGCCCCTGCGCGCTGAGGCCGCCGTGCGCGACTATTTTGGCTGGCAGTAGCGGGCGGGTTCCGTAGCCCCGGGTTCTGCCGTATCTTTGCAGGCTGCCGGCCCCTTACGCGGGCGGCAGCCTGTTTTTTTTACCTGCCTGCCAGCCAGGCCCCAAGCACCACGCACTCCGCTTATGGCAACCCGACTCAATAAATACATCAGTGAAAGTGGCATCTGCTCCCGCCGGGAAGCCGACCGCCACATCGAGCAGGGCAACGTGTTCGTGAATGGCAAGCGGGCCGGCATCGGCGACCAGGTGACCCCCAAGGACCGGGTGGTGGTGAATGGCAACCTCATCGAGCCCCGGGCCGAGGAAGATGCCGTGTACATTGCCTACAACAAGCCGCCCGGCATCATTGCCACCACCGATACCAGCATCAAGGACAACATTGTGCGCGCCATCAAGCACTCGGTGCGCATCTTCCCCATCGGCCGCCTGGATAAGGAGTCGCAGGGCCTGATTCTGCTGACCAGCAACGGTGACATTGTCAACAAGATTCTGCGCGCCGGCAACCAGCACGAGAAGGAGTACATTGTGATGGTGGACAAGCCCATCAATGAGCAGTTTATTGAGGCCATGGGCAATGGCGTGCCCCTGGGCGGCGTAATGACCAAGCCCTGCAAGGTATCCAAGGAAACGCCCTACATCTTCCGCATTACGCTGGTGCAGGGCCTCAACCGCCAGATCCGGCGGATGTGCGAGTACTTCGGCTACGAGGTGGTGCAGCTAGAGCGCATCCGAGTGATGAACATCAACGTGAAGGGCCTAGGCGTGGGCGAGTGGCGGGAGCTGCGCGAAAAGGAGCTGAAGGTGCTGTTTGAGATGATTAAAGACTCCAGCGGCACCGACGACGGCTCCGGCCCGCGCCGCCGCAAGCGCCCCTCTACCGCCGCCTTCTGGACCGACCGCCCCGCCCGCCAGGGAGCCCCCAAATCCCCGGAAACCGGCCCCGACCAGAACCGCCCCGCCGGAGCCTGGGTTGAAAAACCTACCCGCAAGAGAGTAGCTGCTGCCCGCGCCAGCAAGCCCGCCAAAGCCGCGCCCACCCCTCCCGAGGCTCTGCAGTGGCCCACCGGCCCCGGCCGGCCCGCCGGGGGTGGCATTGTTCGGCCCGAGGGCCTTGGTTTCGGGAAAGCCAGCCGCCCCACTGGCTCCCGTTCGCGCAGCGCCGGCAAAGCGCCGGCCGCGCCGCCCAAGGGCAAAACCACCACCCGCGGCTCCCGCGGAGCCAGCCGCCCCGGCAAGCGCTAAGCTGGCTGTAGCCGGCGCCCCAGGGCTCGGGTTCTGAGGCACTGTTGGAGAATCCTGAAGCGCCGGGCTACCCCATGTGGGGTAGCCCGGCGCTTTTATGATAATGCCCCGTACGTATTTAGCCTTGTTGAAATGTCTGATAGTAGAAAGCGTGTGAGCAGACCGTAATTATCAGCATCGGCAAAATAAGGGCCTTGTAGCTTAATAAAAGCTGTTTTACCCAGAACGCACAAACTGCACCGGCTTGAGGGTTGCCTTTGTTTTACCAACAGTCAAAAGTCTGATTACTGAAAATGGTGGTGTACGAAGTAGCATCGGTTGTCCGCTATGTTTGAGCCGTCGGACAAGGAAACGTCCGGATTACTTTCTTCACCCCGTACTTCTCTGCGCTATGAACACCGCCAAGCCCTCCAACGCCTTTATTGCCGCTTCCTGGTTTGCCCTGCTGGCCGGTATGGCCGCCTTCGTTATCGGCCTCTGGAACGCCCAGATGCAGCTCAACGAAAAGGGCTACTACTTCACCGTGCTCATGTACGGGCTCTTTTCGGGTATTTCCCTCCAAAAATCGGTGCGCGACCAGCTGGAAGGCATTCCCGTTACGGGCATCTACTACGGTCTGAGCTGGTTTTCCACCATTCTGGCCATTGCCTTGCTCACGGTGGGCCTCTGGAACGCCACGCTGCTGTTGAGCGAGAAAGGCTTCTACGCCATGGCCTTCCTGTTAAGCCTGTTCGGAGCCGTTGCCGTGCAGAAAAACACCCGTGACGCTAAAATGACAGCTGTTCCGGAGCCAGAAACGGTATTTCACAATTAGAAGTAGCGCGAACTTTGCAGTTCGCGTCCCCGCGCAATAACAACGAAATCACCCGAACGGCGCGGGGACGCGAACTGCAAAGTTCGCGCTACTTTTAGCTATGGATTCGACACAAAAACAGAAAATGCTGGCCGGCGAGCTATACCAGGCCAACGACCCCGAGCTGGTAGCGGAGCGCCTGCGCGCCAAGCAGCTCTGCCACCGCTATAACCAGGAGCCCGTACACCTGAGCCGGCAGATATTAACTGAGTTGCTAGGGTATGAAACCGATGCTCACATTGAAGCCCCGTTCCGCTGCGACTACGGCTATAATATCCGGCTGGGCCGGAATTTCTACGCCAACTACAACTTCACGGTGCTCGACTGCGCCCCGGTAGTTATCGGCGACAATGTATTTGTGGCCCCTAACGTGGTGCTGAGTACCGCGGGCCACCCGGTGGAAGTGGAGCCTCGCATCACCGGCTGGGAGTTTGCCCGCCCTATTACCATCGGCGACAATGTGTGGCTGGGCGCCGGCGTGCTGGTGATGCCTGGGGTAACCATTGGGGCGGGCACCACCATTGGCGCGGGCAGCGTGGTAACGCGCAGCATTCCGGCCGGCGTGGTGGCGGTGGGCAACCCCTGCCGCGTGATTCGGACGCTGTAGAGGCCGGACAAATCCGCTTCTCGTGTATCTTGCGGCCCGCTGGCAGCTTCGGCTCCGGCGGGCCGCCCCATTTTGTCCCGCTCCGCATCGACCAGCATCCACCGAAACACCCTCCCCGCCCCATGACACTCCGTACCGACTGGACCCTCGACGAAGTACACGCCATTTATAACCAGCCCGTGCTGGAACTGGTAACCCAGGCTGCCGCCATCCACGCCGAAACCCAGGCCACCGGCGAAGTGCAGGTGTGCACCCTGCTGAGCGTGAAAACCGGCGGCTGCCCCGAGGACTGCGCCTACTGCCCCCAGGCCGCCCGCTACCACACCGGCGTGCAGGCCCACAAGCTGCTGCCCGATACCGAAGTACTGGCCTCAGCCCAGCGCGCCAAAGACTCCGGCTCCACTCGCTTCTGCATGGGTGCCGCCTGGCGCGAAATCCGGGACAACCGGGACTTTGACCGCGTGCTGGGCATGGTGGAGCAGGTGAACGGCCTGGGCCTGGAAGTGTGCTGCACCCTGGGCATGCTGAACGAGTACCAGGCCGAGCGTCTCAAGCAGGCCGGCCTCTACGCCTACAACCACAACCTCGACACCAGCCGCGAGAAGTACGACGACATCATCACCACCCGCACCTACGACGACCGGCTGAACACGCTGGAGCACGTGCGCAAAGCCGGTATTTCGGTATGTTCGGGCGGCATCATCGGCCTGGGTGAAACCGACGAGGACCGCATTGCCATGCTGCACACGCTGGCCACCCTGCCCGCCCACCCCGAATCGGTGCCCGTGAATGCCCTGGTGCCCGTAGCCGGCACGCCCCTGGCCGAGCAGCCCCGGGTGAGCGTGTGGGAAATGCTGCGCATGATTGCCACCGCCCGCATCCTGATGCCCCACACCATGGTGCGCCTTTCGGCCGGCCGCCAGGAGATGCCCGTGACAGAGCAGGCCCTTTGCTTCCTGGCTGGTGCAAACTCCATCTTCTCGGGCGAGAAGCTGCTGACCACCCCCAACCCCGATTTCGACGCCGATAAGCAGATGTTTGCCCTGCTCGGCCTCAAGCCCCGCAAGTCGTTCAAGGACGTGCCCGAGGGCGCCACGGTGCTCGGCCGCACGGCGGCAGTAGAAGCATAAGCTGCGCCTTTTCACTGATTCAGAACCGCTCTTCATGGATATTGCCTTCGACCTCAACCTGGACCACGCCTACGCCGAAACCTTCCGCCAGCAGCACGAGTCTCGCGAGGCGCACGAGTTAATTCTGGAGCTGGAAGACAAAGTTGGGGCGGCCCTGAGCTTGGTTATGCAGCGGCACGGCGTGCTGCCGGGCGTCGGCGACCGGGTGGAAGTGGACTCGGAGTGGCTGGTAGTTACGGCCCGCACTTTCGGGCAGAACGGCAGCGTCTGGCTATCGGTGAAGCGCTTCGAGGTGTAGCCCGCCCCAACTTTTAACTGCATAATGTGTCATCCTGGGCCCAGCGCGCGGGATGACACTGTTTTTTCCGGCTTTTCAATGCCTTCTTCCCTTCACCACCGCCTTGCTACGGAGCTGGCTAAGCGCGAGGCTACCGGCACTCGCCGCCGCCTTCCCGCCCCGCCCGCCCAGGGCCTCACGGATTTCAGCTCCAACGATTACCTGGGGCTGAGCCGGCACCCGCAGGTACAGGCGGCCGTGCAGCAGGCCGCTCAACTACCCGCCGGCAGCACCGGCTCGCGCCTGCTCACCGGCAACTCTGCCGCCGCCGAAGCTCTGGAGCAGCAGCTGGCCCGTTTCCACCGCGCCGAAGCAGCCCTGCTCTTCAACTCCGGCTACGCGGCCAACCTGGGCTTCTTCGCCGCCGTGCCCCGGCGCGGCGACACGATTCTCTACGACGACGCCTCCCACGCCTCCGTCAAGGACGGCATCCGGGGTTCCTTCGCCACTGCCTGGAGCTTCCGCCACAATGACCTAGCCGACCTGCGCCGCAAGCTGGCCCGCGCCACCGGCAGCGTTTTTGTGGCCGTAGAGGCCTTATATTCCATGGATGGTGACGTGGCTCCGCTGATGGAGCTGGCCGAGGTGTGCCGGACGCAAGGGCTATACCTGGTGGTAGATGAAGCCCACACCAACGGCCTATATGGCTCTAAGGGCGAGGGGTTAGTAGTGAAACTGGGGCTGGAAGACGCCGTGTTTGCCCGTATCCTCACCTTTGGCAAGGCCCTGGGTAGCCAGGGCGCCGCCGTGGCCGGCCCCGCCGTGCTGCGCGACTACCTGCTCAGCTTCAGCCGGCCCTTCATCTACACCACCGCCCTGCCCCCGCTCACCGTGGCCGCCCTCACCGCCGCCTACGCACTGCTACCCCAGCTCGGCCCGGAGCGCGCCCGGCTGTTTGCACTGTCCGACTACCTGAAAGCCCAACTGAATACGGTGGTGGGCCTGCGCGTCCCGGCCAGCAGCCACGTCATTCACCCCGTGTTCTTCACCGGTAGCCCCGGTCCGGCTCATGTCCGTGCCGTGGCCGCCGCCACTCAGGCCGCCGGCTTTGACGTGCGCGCCATCGTCTCGCCCACGGTCCCAGCTGGTACCGAGCGGCTGCGGCTCATTGTGCATTCCTTCAACTCAGAGGCGGAAATTGACGCGCTGGCGGCGCTACTACGGGCCTCCGTGACTGATATAGGTATTCAGGTCTAACTTGGGCAGGTGGTTGGGTTGGCCGGAAGTGTAGGCTTACTACATGAGTATATGCGCGCAGCCGGACGGCCGACTGCCTCTTCTTCCTTCAATAGATCATACCATGAGCCCCACCGATTTCAAAGCAATTATTGCCCCATTCTTCTGGTCGGAAAGTGAGCAAAGCGCATCCTTTTGCCTAGCGGATCTGGGCTATCGAAACGAAATTTTACAGTCCAGAGCAGCAGAGGGTTTCGAGGGCAACGGGTATGACTGGGCTTCGCTGGCGAAGGTATTTCTGGCAGAAAAGCAGCCTCAGCTGGCTGGAAGCGTAAAGTTCGATCCGGAAGGCAGCATGTTCTGCGCTTATTCCTCAGACAAGGATGCATTAAACCAGTTTGCCTTGGCCTTTAAAGCGGCCGTTGAAGAGACAAGCTTGATTAAGGACGTATTTTCTCGGGCAGAGCTAGACTAACCTTATGTAAACGCCACCGCTTGCTGGCAACTCAAAACCCACATTATTTGGAACGACTCTTCATCACCGGCATCGGCACGGACGTGGGCAAAACGCTCGTGTCGGCCATTCTTACCGAAGCCCTGCAGGCCGACTACTGGAAGCCCGTGCAGGCCGGCCTCACCCCCACCACCGACGCGGCCACCGTGCGCGGCCTCGTCCAAAACCCCGTCAGCCACTTCTGGCCCGAGCGGTACCGGCTGCAGCTGCCGGCCTCGCCCCACGCCGCCGCCGCCGCCGAGGGCCTCATCCTGCGCCCCAATGACTTTCAACTGCCCCACACCAATAACCACCTGCTGGTAGAAGGCGCGGGCGGCTTGCTGGTGCCTTTGGCGCCCGGCTTCCTCATTGCCGACCTCGCCCAGCAATTCGCCCTCGATGTGGTAGTGGTATCACGCAACTACCTGGGCAGCATCAACCACACCCTGCTCACGCTGGAAGCCCTGCGGGCCCGCGGCCTGCGGGTGCGCGGCCTCGTCTTCAATGGGGAGCCCACGCCTGCCACCGAGGAGTTCATTACCGCGCACACCGGCGTCCCGATTATGCCCCGCGTACTGCTGGAGCCAGAGGTGACCCCCGCGGTGGTGAGCCGCTACGCCGCCGGGTTCCGGGCGTGGTTCGGGCTGTAGCGGCCATCTATCATGTTGCCTGTCATACTGAGCTGGCGCAGGAACTTATTATGTCTGAACTGCTGGCGTAGTAACGACTTGCGCTGACATGATAAGGTCCTTCGCTCCGCTCAGGATGACAGACGTGGTCCAATGGCACCGCCAACCGAGAATTCCCGTCTCAAACCACCGTCAGCGCGGGCGGTTGTAGCTTTGCCGCGGCCGTTACCTTCGGCCCCACCCGCAATGCCCCACCTTACTCCCCTTGCTCAGCGCGACCACGCCGTTTTGTGGCACCCCTACACCCAGATGCACACCGCCCCGCTGCCCATCCCCATTGTGCGGGGTGAGGGCAGCTGGCTGGTGGCCGAAGACGGTACCCGCTACCTCGATGCCATTTCCTCCTGGTGGGTAAACCTGCACGGCCACAGCCACCCCGCCATTGCCGCCCGCGTGAGCGAGCAGCTCCGCACCCTGGAACACGTGCTGTTTGCCGGCTTCACCCACCCCGCCGCCGTGGAGCTGGCCGAGCAGCTGCTGGCCCTGCTGCCCGCCAACCAGGCCCGCGTATTCTACTCCGATAATGGCTCCACGGCCGTGGAAGTGGCCCTGAAAATGGTGCTGCAGTACTTTCATAACCAGGGCCAGCCCGAGCGTCGCACCTTCATCTGCTTTCAGAACTCCTACCACGGCGACACCTTCGGGGCCATGGCCGTGAGTGCCCGCGGGGCCTTTACCGAGCCGTTCTGGCCGCTGCTGTTCAACGTGGAGTTTCTGGACGTGCCAGTGCCGGGCCACGAGGCCGCAACGCTGGCCCAGCTCGACACGCTGCTACTGCGCCCTGATGTAGCTGGCTTCATTTTCGAACCCTTGGTGCTGGGCACGGCCGGCATGGTGATGTACGAGCCCGACGTGCTGAGTGAGTTGCTGCGCCGCTGCCACCAGGCCGGGGTGCTCTGCATTTCGGATGAGGTAATGACCGGCTTCGGCCGCACCGGCCCGCTGTTCGCCTCCGAGTTGCTGACGGAGCAGCCCGACATCATGTGCTTCTCCAAGGGCCTCACCGGCGGCACGTTGGCCATGGGCCTGACCACCTGCGCGGCGCCCATCTACGAGGCTTTTCTCAGCCACGACAAGATGCGGGCCCTATTTCACGGCCACTCCTACACGGCCAACCCCGTGGCCTGCGCCGCTGCTTTGGCGAGTCTGGAGCTTACCCGGGCAGACGAATGCACCCAGCAGCGCCAGCGCATCGAGGCCGCGCACGCCGCGTTCCGGCAGGAAATTGAGAACCAGCCGGGCGTGCGGGCGGTGCGGCACCGGGGGACCATCCTGGCCGTGGAGTACGACCCCGGCGAGGGCACCAGCTACTTCAGCCGCCTGCGCGACGCCTTTTACCAACTGGCCCTTGACCACCGCGTAGTGCTGCGTCCTCTCGGCAACGTGGTGTACCTGCTGCCGCCTTACTGCACCACCGACGCGGAGCTGGAGCTACTGTACGCGGTGCTGCGCCGCATGCGCGAGCTGGTGCTCGACTTCATTCCCGCCCCCAACCTGCCCGAAATCCTGCATGACTAACCCACTCACCGGGTCCGAAGCCCTTACCGTTATCCGGGGCCGGGGCCGGGTATCGGCCCTGGGCCGGGCGCTGCCAACGTCCGGCGACGCCCTCACTTCGTCCTTCACTACCCACCCCACCGGCGTACCCGTGGCCGCCCTGCCCGCCCCCGCCGAAGCGGCGGTAGCCGAGCTGCGCCGCCACCCCAGCTACCGCCAGCTCGACCGCACCGTGCTGCTAGCCCTGCTGGCCGCCCGCCAGGCTACTGCCCAGGCTGGGTGGGGAAATGGTGAGACGGTGAGTGGGGAAATGGTGAGTGAGGGACAAGAACGCCACCTCGCCGATTCACCATTTCCCCATTTCCCCATTTCACCGTTGGCTGTCAGTATTGGCAGCAGCCGGGGGGCTACGGAGCGGCTGGAGCAGTTTCACGCGCAGTTTCTGGCGGAAGGCACGGTGCCCGTGGCTGCTTCCCCGCTCACTACTCTGGGCAACGTGGCCAGTTGGGTGGCCTTTGATGCCGGCGCTACGAGCGAGGTGGCCCTGAGCCACTCCAGTACCTGCAGTAGCGCCTTCCAGGCTTTGGGTAATGCGCGGGCCTGGCTGCGGGCGGGCATGGCCACCCGATTTCTGGCCGGCGGGGCGGAGGCCCCCCTCACCAATTTCACCTTGGCCCAGATGCAGGCCATTGGTATTTACTCTCCGTTAGCGGCGGCAGCCTGGCCCTGCCGGCCCGGAGCGGGTAAGCCTTCCACCTTTGTGCTGGGCGAAGGAGCGGCCGTATTTGCTCTGGAGCAAGTGGGCGTTGAGCAGGCACTTGCCGAGGCCCAGCCGCTTTTTGTGCTCGAAGGGGTGGGCTTTGGCTTTGAAGGCATTGGCAGCAAAACCGGCCTTTCGCCCGAGGGCCAGCATTTTCAGCAGGCCATCCGGCAGGTGCTGGGCCAGGCCGGGGTGTCGCCGGCCGAGGTGGATGCTGTGGTTCTGCACAGCCCCGGTACCCCGGCCGGCGACGCGGCCGAGCGGGCCGCCCTGCACGCTATATTTGGGGAACACCTGCCGCCGCTGCTGTCTAATAAGTGGCTGCTTGGGCATACCCTGGGCGCTTCGGCCGCGCTGAGCCTGGATTTTGCCCTGCACATACTCGAAACCCAGCAGTGGCCCACCACCCCGTTTGCTACTGATTTGGCAACGCAAACACCCCAACCAATCCGGCGCATTCTGGTCAATGCGGCTGGTTTTGGCGGTAATGCGGCCAGCGCGCTGGTGTCGGTACTCAGTAAGTAAATGGGGTTTCGGGGTAATTTCTGTATACCAACTACCCTGGCTTTCTGCCTGCGCTCGGGCTAGCAGTTGGCATGTCCAGCAACTTTTACTGGCACTGGCTGCCTTCTGGCCGCAACGCCACGGCGCCAACCAACGTCTCTACCCACAACTCAACCAACCACCATGCGCCGTTCCGCTACTCTACTACTTGCCCTGGGTGTTGCTGCCCCTGTTTTCGCCCAAACCAAACCTGCTACTACACCCGATCCGCTCATCACCAAAATGGTGCAGGAGGTATCGGAACAGCGGCTGCGCGATGATATTGATAAGCTCGTAAGCTTTGGTACCCGCCACACCCTCAGCGACACCAAGAGCAAGAAGCGCGGCATTGGGGCGGCCCGCAACTGGGTGGAGGACGAGTTCCGCAAGTACAGCAAGGCCAGCGGCGGCCGCCTGAAAGTAGAGCAGGATACGTTCACCATCAAGCCCGATGGCCGCCGCATCAACCGGCCGGTGCTGATGGCTAACGTAATGGCTACCCTGCCCGGCACCGACCCTACCGACAAGCGCGTGTTCATCGTGAGCGGCCACATTGATTCGCGGGTGACCGACGTGATGAACGCCACGGCCGACGCGCCCGGCGCCAACGACGACGGCTCGGGCACGGTGGCGGTAATGGAGTTGGCGCGGGTGATGAGCCAGCAGCAGTTTCCGGCCACCATCATTTTCGTGGCGGTACAGGGCGAAGAGCAGGGTCTTTATGGCTCCACCCACTTGGCCAAACGGGCCAAAAAGGAAGGGTGGCAGCTGGTAGCTATGCTCAACAACGACATCATGGGTAGCTCCACGGGCCACGACCCGGAAATTAAGGACGATAAGCGCCTGCGCGTATTCAGTGAGGGCGTGCCCGCCACCGAAACCGCCGACGAAGCCCGGGTGCGCCGCACATTGAGCAGTGAAAACGACTCGCCCAGTCGCAACCTGGCCCGCTACACCCGCCTGGCCTGCCAGCAGTACGTGCCCGGCCACGAGGTGGTGCTGGAGTACCGCCCCGACCGGTTTCTGCGCGGCGGCGACCATACACCTTTTAACCAGCAGGGCTTCACGGCGGTGCGCTTCTCGGAGATGAACGAGGATTTTCGCCACCAGCACCAGGATCTGCGCACCGAAAGCGGGGAGGAATACGGCGACTACGCCAAGTTCATGGACTTCCCCTATCTGCGCAAAAATACCGGGGTAAACCTGGCTACGCTGGCCGCCCTGGCCCTGGCTCCCGCCGCCCCCGAAAACGTGGGCGTACTCACGGCCAACCTCACCAACCGCACCGAGCTGAAATGGGAAGCCCCCAAAGCCGGCGAGAAGCCAGCCGGCTACTACGTACTCATGCGCGAAACCAGCGCCCCGGAGTGGCAGCAGAAGTTCTTCGTGACGGACACCAAAGCCGACCTGCCCCACAGCAAGGACAACTATATTTTCGGGGTAGTTTCAGTAGATGCCGAGGGCCACGAGAGCCTGCCCGTTATTCCGAAGCCGGTGCGGTAAATTGCGCTGTTCTATTCCCGTAAAAGCCCATTCTGCAGTGCAGAATGGGCTTTTACTTATATCTTACGGCTGTATGAGGCCCGCTTTTATCCGTTACCGCTATTGTTTTGGCTATCTATTTTTCCTGCTGACATACGCCCTACCCGCTGCCGCGCAGTGCGAATATTACCCCTGGATAGCAGTGTGGCCAGGTGAACACGCCCTAACGATTCAGCCGCGTCAGCTTTTCCTGCTTTCGGTGGGGAGCTTCAGCGACGCCCGCTACGATTTCCGGCAGTTGGGCCGCCAGATTCCGCTCTACCTACGCTCCGCCCACGACTCAGTTCCGCTACGGGTACTGGAGCGCCCTGTTAACCCCCAGAGCAGCGACATGCAGTTGCTGCTCCAGCCGGTTCGTCCGCTCCTGCCCGATACCCTATACTCCCTGCGCTACGCCACCTCCGATGACTCGTACCGTGACCTGTTTCGGATGCAACGCGCCCGCGCCGGCAGTAACCAATTGGTTCCGGTGTACCGTTGGCGCGTAGCCGCTACGCCCGATACGGAGCCTCCGCGCTGGACGGGCACGCCTACCGTGGTCCGCCGGGAGTACTCGGAAAATAGCGAAGGAATCAACAATTACGTGCACTTCTCTAGCCCTGTGCAAGATAATTCCCCAGTGCTCGTGCGGGCCACCATCTGGAGCGCACGGCTAGCGGCGCCAGTAATCAGCTACCTCGCGCCCTGGCAGAATCAGCTGGGTATTGGCTGGTTTACCTGCGGCGGCAACTTTACGTTTCAGTGGAATGAAACCTGTACGGTTACGTTTGAGGCCCTGGATGCGGCCGGTAACCGGAGCACCGCCACTGGCCGGCCTATATCCTTCCGGGCACCTAGCAAACCAGCGCCTGCGCCTGCCACTACAGGCCAGCCAGCAACCCGGCCTGCTGCCCCGAAGAAATAGGTATCTGCTCACGGCCCTGGCTAGCCCGCTACGCCTACTATAGGCTATCTGTTCCCTAAGTGCCCGACTGTATTTTGGTCTTTGCTGAGCTTCGTTTACCTGAGCGGCACGCTCTTTTTTACCGAATGCACGACTAGGTGCTTACGCTACTGGCCTAATCTATCGGCTTTGCACCATGTAGCTATTTTCTGCCCGAAAGCTTCATTTAGTAGCACGCAGCAAGTCAACTTCTCGCTACCGGCAGCTCTCACAGAACCACACCATTTCGACCATTACACCCTTCCAAAATGGGTTGGTGTGCAAACCAGGAATCAGCTCCATCCTGCGTTTTCAGGGCTGAAACAGAGTTAAATACCACGCCGGCACTGGTTGGCACGGCCTCTGTGCTTCCAGCTATACCTGTTTCACTTTTGCGGCCGTGGGCCATTTCTTACCATGATTACATTGTATGCGGTACTGGGGCTGGGGTTGATTTTGCTATGTATGGGCCTGTGCATTGCTCAGGAGTACGAGCGGGCCATTGTGTTCCGACTGGGCCGGTACGCGGGGCGGCGCGGGCCGGGGCTGTACTGGATTATCCCGTTTATTGAGCGCCGCACCACCGTGGATATTCGCACCAAAACCGTCGACCTGGAGCAGCAGGAAACCATTACCAAGGACTCGGTAACCATCAAGGTAAACGCGGTGCTCTGGTTTCGGGTGGTAAACCCCGAGGACGCCATCATCAAAGTGGCCAACTTCAACCAGGCGGTGTACCAACTCTCCGTTACGGCCCTGCGCAATATCATCGGCCAGCACCAGCTGGACGAGGTGCTCAAGGAGCGGCAGCAAATCAACGCCACCCTGCAGCAGCTGGTAGATGCCGCCACCGAAACCTGGGGCGTAAAAATTGAGATGGTGGAAATTAAGGACGTAGAAATTCCGGAATCCATGCAGCGGGCCATGGCCCGGGAGGCGGAGGCTATCCGCGAGAAACGGGCCCGCATCATCAAGGCCGAAGCCGAGCTGGAAGCTTCCCTCAAACTTACCCAGGGTGCCAAGCAGATGGAGGAAAGCCCCATGGCCTTGGAGCTGCGCCGCATGCAGATGCTTTCCGAAATCGGCATCGACAACAATACCACCACCGTGGTGCTCATTCCCTCGGAGTTCACCAACCTGGCCCGGGGCTTCGCGCAAAACCAAGTGGCTACCCCGGTTTCGTAAGCTCGCTCACCTACCTCATTCACCCGCAGCAGGCACCGGCACGCCCCTAGGTCGCGCCGGTGTTTTTTTGCGTTTGGATCAGCCAGCAAGCTGCCCGCTTTCTGGTAGGATTATCCTATATTTCCACTTACGCTATCTACCTGATTTTCATGAAGGAACTTCGACTATTCTTTGCTGCTTTTCTACTGCTGACGGCTTCGGCTACCCAGGCTCAAACCAGCTACAAAGCCCCCACCGGCTACTCCTTCCAGACTGCCGACGACTATGCTGAGTATGAGCCCCAGGTTATTGCGGCGGTGAATTGGCTGGAAAAAACGCCCATGAACCAGCAAGCCGCTCTGCGTAAAGAAACCGACCAGTTCCTGTTCCAGTGGATCAGCGGCAGCTCCTCGGTATCGGTGCAGCTGCAGAAATACGTGGCCGATTTGGCCGGGCAGGACTCCGAGCTACTGATGCTGTTTATGGGTGGCTGGGCCCGTTACCAGCTCCAACACCCCGAGACCAAAGACCCCGCCGTGCTCAACACGGAAGGAATCCGGACCATGCTGCGCGCCTACCAGACTGGGGGCTTCAAGAAGAACAAACAACTGGACGAGCTGGTGAAGCTGGACTCGAAAGGCACTTTGGCCGAATGGGTGAAAAAGCAGCTGGCGGGCTAACTTGCCGGGCATGAAGTGCTTACTCTATTACGGCTTTTTGCCACTGGCCCTAGCTCTCCCCGCCTGCTCGCAGGAAAGCCCGATGAGTACCCAACGCCCCGCTGCCCCGCTGCCCGATAGCGCCTCTGCTACGGCGGCAGCACCGGTCCAGCACGCCGCCCCGGCCGCCGAAAAAGTAGTGCGCAACATGCTACAATGGTACTCCGTGAACATGGAGAAGCTTCCGGCCAATTTTATATTGCACGCCAACGGAGCGGATACCACCAAGTTTTACGCCGTTAATTTCCCCGGCACAGAAAACTGGTTGAAGTCTCTACAAGCCACCGGCTATTTCTCCGACGCCTACCTAAACGCGTGGCGCGCCTATTTCCGGCGGCAGAATGACACCTTGCGCGTACACCCCCAGAACGATGGCCCTGCGGCAGGCTTCGAGTATGATTTCATCCTGTACTCGCAGGAAGCCGACAGCAAAGTACAAGAGCTACAAGCCGGCACTTTCACTTCTGCCAGTAGCTCCCCAACCCACGCCGTGGTACTGGCCGCTGGCCCCAAGCACGCAGATAGTGGCTCACCCTGGCAAGAGCAGCTGCTTCTTGAGCTTAGCAAATCCGCGTCGCAAGGCTGGGTAATTGATGCTATTAGCAACCCACGGCAGGAAGATTAAATCTGATAAATTGAATGTAACGAAGCGGCGGCGTTTGGATTCTTCTGTTTCGCGTCCGTACTTGCGGCCGCAAAACGGCGCGGCGCCTTACTCTCACCTTGCCCTTGCTTCTTTCTGCTATGCTGATGTCAACTGTTTCGTACACTTCTTCCCTCTCGCCAAGTTTGGCTGGTGCGGCGGCGGTGTGCGCGTTGCTGAAGGGTAGCAAACAGGCAGGCCTGACTCTGGGCCTGCAGCTGATGAAGAAATCGAAGAAACGTAACCCGACCTGACCGTCGCAACCGTTCGTCGTACCTCCCTACTACTGAACTCTCAAGCGCCGGTCCTCCCAGGGTCGGCGCTTTTTTTGGCCCTGATTTTTTCATTTCCCGCAACCAGCCGGGCATTTTCCTCGACACTACGTTTCGTTTTTCACCTGATATGAAAGTTCTCAAGTTTGGCGGCACGTCCGTCGGGTCGGCGCAGCGGATGCGCGAGGTAGCAGAGTTGATTCACGCGCCCCACCTGCAACGGCGCATTGTGGTGCTCTCCGCCATGAGCGGCACCACCAACGCCCTGGTTGAAATTGGCCAGCTGCTGTACGCCGGTGACAGGGCAACAGCTGTAACCCGCATTGAGGACCTGCGCCAGCGCTACCACGAGGTAGCCCGCGAGCTGCTGCCCGAGCCAGCCATAGCCGAGCACGCCATCCAGGACCTCAACCAGAACTTCCAGACCCTACTCGACCTCACGCAGGCCCCACTTTCCGGCGATGGGGAGCGGGTGATTCTGGCGCAGGGTGAGCTGCTGAGCACGTTGTTGGTGCACCGCTACGTAACCCAGGTGCTGGGCCGCCCGGCCGTACTGCTTCCGGCCCTCGACTTCATGCGCCTCGACGCGGATGAAGAGCCCGACGCAGCCTACATTCAGGAGCATTTGGCCGCCACTTTGGCCCCACACGCCGCGCAGCAGTTGTTTATTACCCAGGGCTACATCTGCCGCAGCGCCCAGGGCTCGGTTGATAACCTTAAGCGCGGCGGCTCCGATTACTCGGCTTCCCTGATTGGCGCAGCGGCCCGGGCCGAGGAAATTCAGATCTGGACGGACATTGACGGACTGCATAACAACGACCCTCGGGTAGTGCAGGGCACCTACCCCATTCGGGAGTTGTCGTTTGATGAGGCGGCCGAGCTGGCTTACTTCGGGGCGAAGATTCTGCACCCCAGCTCCATTCTGCCGGCGGCCAAGCACAGTATTCCGGTGCGCCTGCTCAACACCATGCAGCCCGAGGCCCCCGGCACTATCATTTCCAGTCGTACCGGGGCCGAAGCCATCAAGGCCGTGGCCGCCAAGGATGGTATTACGGCCATCAACGTGAAATCCAGCCGGATGCTGCTGGCCCACGGCTTCCTGCGCAGCCTGTTCGAGATTTTTGAGCGGTACCGCACCTCCATCGACATGATTACTACCTCGGAAGTAGCCGTGTCCCTGACCATCGACGACGCCACCCGCCTGACCCAGATTTTGGAGGAGCTGGGCCGCTTTGGCTCCGTGGCCGTGGATGAAAACCAAAGCATTATCTGCCTGGTGGGCAACCTGGAGCAGGATTCGCACGGGGCGGCCAACCGGGCTTTTGCGGCCCTCAAAGATATTCCGGTGCGCATGATCAGCTACGGCGGCTCACCTAACAACATCAGCATTCTGGTGAGCACTACGGACAAAACCCGCGCTTTGCAGGCGCTGAATGCGGGGCTGTTCCAGGCATCAACTGCTAGCTATTAGCTGTTGGCTATCAGCTTTTGTCCGTCTTAGAATCAGCTAATAGCTAACAGCTCAAAATAACCATGTCTTTCCAACTTCCGGCGGCGCTTGCTCAGCAGCCCACGCCTTTTTACTACTACGACCTGCAGCTGCTGGACCAGACGCTGGCAACCCTAATGGCAGCGGCCCGGCCCGGCAACTTTCAGGTGCACTACGCCCTCAAGGCTAACTCCAACCTACCTATTCTGCAGCGCATTCAGGCGGCAGGGCTAGGGGCTGACTGTGTGAGTGGCGGCGAGGTGCAACGGGCTCTGGAAGCCGGCTTTGCCACCGACCACGTGGTATTTGCCGGCGTAGGGAAGTCCGATACTGAAATCAATCGGGCCCTGGCGGCCGATATTTTCTGCTTCAATGCCGAATCGGTGCCGGAGCTGCGGGTGCTGAATGAACTGGCCGCCGCCCAGGGCCGCACGGCCCGGGTAGCCCTGCGCATCAACCCCAACGTGGATGCCCATACGCACGCCTACATTACCACTGGCCTGGAAGCCAATAAATTCGGCATTAGCCTGCAGGATTTGGCGGGCGTTATCGACAGCCTCGACAGCCTGCCCAACGTGGAGCTGATTGGCCTGCACGCCCACATCGGCTCCCAGATTACCAACCTGCAGGTGTTTGCCGAACTTAGCCGCAAGCTAAACGAGCTGCAAACCTGGTTGGAAGGCCGGGGCCACCACCTACCCCACCTCAACGTGGGCGGTGGCCTGGGCATCGACTACCACACGCCTGATGAGCATCTAATCCCGGATTTTGCGGCCTACTTCGGCATGTTTGAGCAGCATTTACAGCGGCGGCCGGGCCAGCAGGTGCACGTAGAGTTGGGCCGGGCCGTGGTGGCGCAGTGCGGCACGCTGCTGAGCCGGGTGCTCTACGTGAAAGAAAGCCAGCAGGTACGTTTTGCTATTCTGGACGCGGGCATGACCGAGCTGATCCGGCCGGCCCTTTACGGCAGCCACCACCACATCCAGAACCTGAGCAGCCAGGGCGAATTGCAGCCCTACGACGTGGTAGGCCCCATCTGTGAGTCGTCGGACACGTTTGCCAAGGGCGTGCTGCTGCCCGAAACCCAGCGCGGCGACCTAGTCGCCATCCGCTCGGCGGGAGCTTACGGGGAAGTAATGGCTTCGGGCTACAATCTACGCGAGAAGGCGGCGGCCGTGTACCGGTAGGTTTACTAGAGCGTGTGGAGAGTTGATAAACTGTTCTGCCTAGCACGTCATGCCGAGCATGTGGCGCCTTGAGCCAGGGACGAAGTGTCTCGCGTGCTGATTTCTAGTTTATCCTTGTAATGTCAGCACGCCAGATGCTTCGCCTGCGCCTCTGCATGACGTTCTCTCCACGCGACTCTCCACACAGCCTAGCAGCATAGTTACCGATGCTTTACCGGCCAGAAGTGACTATTGGCTTGGCAGAAGTACCTGTTGGGCAAAACATTGGGTAAGGCAAGGAGGCACTATACTATCTTTGTTTCAATATCATACGGCGCTGGAAAGATGAATTGGAAAGGAACATCTTTCGCAGTGAAGCGTTGCGGTTGACGCAGGAATAGGGTGGATAATTATAATGCTCACCGCAACCCCGTTGAGAAAAAGCCGCTGCCTTTGGCAGCGGCTTTTCTGTTTGCCTGGGTGGCTGCTCCGTGCTGCCTACCAGCGCACCGTCCATTTACCCAGCTTTTGCTCTTGCGTGAAATAGCGCAGCATCCAGCGACGCTCCGGTTTCAGCTCGCCTTTGCTCAGTAGTACGGGGCGTTGTAGCAGCAGAGCGCCGAGGGCCGGCTCCTGGGTGGGGTCCTGGAGGTAGATGAGCTGGCGGCGCCAGGCGTCGTTGGTCTGGAACTGGGTTTCGCGGTTAAGGCTGGCGTTGCCGTCGTTGAGGGAAACCGGCACCTTTCCCAGCTCAAAAGCCAACGACGACGGCAGCTCGTTGTACACCAGCACCGGACGATTGGTGAGCTGTTTCTGGCGGATAAACTCGGCCAAGGGGCGGCTTCCGTTGAAGGTCAGCTCATTTTGCCTCATAATGGGCTTGGCTGCCAGCAGCAGAAACACCGTGAACAGCGTGGTAGCTACCAGCAGGCGGGGCGCAATGCGCACCTGGTTCCAGAGGGTAAGCGTGAGCACCAATGCCACCACACCCGCCGCTGGCCACGCGGCCGTGAGTGGCTTCACTTCCAAGCCCAGCGGCAGCACCGTGCTCAGGATGGGTAACAGGCAGAGAGCACCCAGCAGCAGCCCGAAAAACGCCACAATGCCCACGTACCAACGTAGCAGCACGGCCTCGGTGCAGCGGCCCAGGTAGTATACCGTGAGGAGCGCAATGCCGGGGAAGATGGGCAGCACGTAGAGCAGCAGCTTGGATTTGGATAGGGAAAAGAACAGCAGCGGCAGCAGCACCCAGAAGATGAGCACGTTGCGCCACTCCCGCGGCACCGAGTTCCAGGGGGTACGCACGGCCCGCACTATCAGCGCCACCGCCCAGGGCAGGCTGGTAGCCGGGGCCAGCACCAGGTAAAACCACCAGGGCTTGCTACGGTTGAAGGTGGCCGCGTTGGCAAACCGCTCCACCGTGTGCTCATACAAGAAGTAGCGCACGAAGGCGGGGTTTTCAGCCATCAAATACAGATACCAGCTCAGGCCCACCAGCACAAACAGCCCAAACCCCAGCGCGTGGTGCACCGTGAATAGCTGCCTGCGTTGGCCCTGGCGGAAGTAGTGCCCAATTACCACCATCAGCGGTAGGATGAAGCCCACTGGCCCCTTGGTCAGGAATGCCAGCCCCAGCCCCACCCAGAACAGGTACAGCCACCGCGCCCCACCCTGGTGGTAATAACGCAGAATGCCGTAGGCCGCCGCCAACTCCAGGGTAGCCAGGTAGGCATCAGTTGTCACATTCAGGGCCGAAATGAGCACCACTGGCAACGTGCCGTAGATGGCGGCGGCGGCCAGCGCCCGGGCCCGGTCTTGCTTGAATAGCAGCAGCCCCAGGCCGTATACCAGCACCACTTGCAGCAGCACCGCCAGCACCGGCAGCAGCCGCACACCTACCGTATTCTGCCCAAACAACCCCAAGCCGGCCGCCGTGAGCCAGTACGTGAGGGGTGGCTTATGGAAGTGGTAGATGCCCAGCAGCTGGGGGTGCAGCCAGTCCTGGCCCGTGAGCATTTCGCGCCCGATTTCGGCGTAGCGGGCCTCACTGCTTTCCAGCGGCCCCCAGCTACCCAGCTGCCACAGAAACGCGGCGCCCAGCACCAGTACAAAAATCCAGAGCCAGCGGCGCGAGGTCATGGGGAAAGGCATAGCGGCAACAATCAGCGGCAGTGAGTACAGCCACGAAGGTAGCCACAAAGCCTCGCTAGTGGTTGCCGGCTTCGCCCTCCGGGTCGCCGGGTGGCTTCTGCTTCGGGGTGGGTTCGGCTACTCGCTTCAAGCCCATACCCATAAACAGCAGCCCCAGGATGAGAAAGGTGGTTTGGTGCTCCCCAAACAAGCCAATACATACCCACACCAGGCCCGCGTAGAAAATAGGCGCCAGCTGATACGGACCAATTCGGTTGTTCATTCCTCAATGTAGGAAACCGGTAGCGTTGTTGCCCGCTTCTGGCGAACTTTGTCCCGGCTTTTGCGGCTACCTAGTTTCATGAACGACCCAGAAATCCGGACTTTGCTGTACCCGTTGCTGCAGGGCGGCGTGTACGTGGATGAGTTGCCTACCGGCACCACCCGCGCCGATGTGGTGCACATTACGGAGCAGTTTATGCACGGCTACGAGCTGAAAGGCGACGCCGATACGCTGCAGCGCGTGGCCCGGCAGCTGCCCTGCTACAGCCAGGCCTATGATTTTGTCACCTTCATCATCACTGAAAAGCACCTGGCCAAGCTCCTGCCCCAATTGCCCGAGTGGGTGGGCGTGCTGGTAGCTTCGCCCACGGGTTTGCTGCTGCACCGCCCGGCCCTCTATAATGCCACCGTGGAGCGGCCCGCCGTGGCCGGCCTGCTGCGGGTCGAGGAAATCAAGCAGTACCTGCTGGCCCGGGGCCTGCCGGGCGTGAGTGCCCTGCGCCGCCGCGACATTCTCAACTTTCTGCGTACTACCAAGCTCGTGCCCCTCTCCGACCTGGCCCACTTCGTGCGCCGCCAACTCATGGGCCGCATGGATGAGCGGCTGCTGATGCGGGCCGAGCGCAAAGCTGAGCGGGAAAGAATGGCCAAGCGCCGCAAAAAGCGCCCGAAGCGGTAGGCTGGGTAGCAGCGCAGTAGCGCGAACTTTGTAGTTCGCGTCTCCGTGCCGTTGCAACGACCCTAATGGTGCGGGGGCGCGAACTGCCAAGTTCGCGCTACTGAGCAGACCGGTAACCTCCTTGCTACCTCAGCAGTTACATAGCAGTATACCGTCTGGAAGCTGCCATGAATATTCTGCTTACCGGGGCCAATGGCTACATTGGCCAGCGCCTACTGCCGCTGCTGGTAGAAGCCGGCCACCACGTTACCTGTCTCGTGCGCGACGCCCGCCGCTTCGAGCTGCCGCCGGGCCTGCGTAGCCGCATCACCGTGGCCGAGGGCGACTTGCTCAAGCCCGATTCATTGGCCACTCTGCCCTTGAATATCGATGCCGCTTACTACCTGGTGCATTCCATGAGCGGGCACGATACCGACTTCTTCCGCCTGGAGCAGGAGTCGGCCCGCCATTTTACCGAGTACCTGAACCGCACCGGCTGCCGGCAGGTTATTTACCTCTCCGGCATAGCCAACGACCGGGCCCTGAGCGTGCATCTTCGCTCCCGCAAGGCCGTGGAGAAAACACTGGGCCAGGCTACTATCGCCCAACTCACCGTGTTGCGGGCCAGTATCATCATTGGGTCGGGCTCGGCGTCGTTTGAGATTATCCGGGATTTGGTGGAGAAGCTGCCTGTGATGATAACGCCGCGCTGGCTGAACTCCCGCTGCCAGCCCATTGGCATCCGCGACGTGATGCACTACCTCACTACCGTGCTCAACAATCCGGCTTGCCTGGGGCAGTCGTTTGATATTGGCGGGCCCGATGTGCTGACCTACCGCCAGATGCTGCTGGAACTGGCGGCCGTGCGCGGGCTGCGGCGCTACATCATTACGGTGCCGGTACTCACGCCCCGGCTGTCCTCGTGGTGGCTGTACTTGGTTACCAGCACCACGTTTTCGTTGGCCCAAAGCCTGGTGGAAAGCCTGCGCAATGATACCGTGGCCGACCCCAGCCGCAGTATCGACAAAGCAGTGCCTCATGCCTGCATGACCTACCGGGCGGCCGTGGAACTGGCTTTCCAGCGCATTGAGCAGAACGAGGTGGTAAGTAGCTGGAGTGATGCGCTGAGCAGCGGCGTGATGCCGCGCAACTACATGGACCACATCCAGATTCCGCAGCACGGCCTGCTCACCGACCGCCAGACGCTGCGCTTCACCCGTCTGCCCCGGGAGGTGCTGCAAAACGTGTGGAGCATTGGCGGCGACCGGGGCTGGTATAAGGTCGATTGGCTCTGGCGTATTCGGGGGCTGCTGGACAAGCTGGTGGGCGGCGTGGGTTTGCGCCGGGGCCGCCGCTCCCCCACCGACCTACGCGCCGGTGACCCATTGGACTTCTGGCGCGTGCTGGTAGCCGACCGCGCCAGCCGCCGCCTGCTGCTTTACGCCGAAATGAAGCTACCCGGCGAGGCCTGGCTGCAGTTCCGTATTCTGCCTAATGAGGATGGTACCCACACCCTGGAGCAACTAGCGGCTTTCCGGCCCCACGGCCTGGCCGGGCGGCTGTACTGGTACTCGTTGGTGCCGTTCCACTTTATCATCTTCAAAGGCATGATTGAGAATATTGTGCACTACGGAACCCGTGCCGCGGCCCCCCAGCTGCTACCCGGTACGGCACACCTCCCCGAGCCTAGCGCTCCGCCTGCTCCCTAAGTGCGCAGGTACTCCAGTAGCAAGAGAAGTAATAGCCTGTTTTCTATATAGTATTGCCCTGACGTAAAATCCTATAATCCTGGCAGTAATTATTTAACTATAAGCTACATAACAGTTAATTGTTTTTATCACAAAGTCTGATGTAGCTATAGGTTGGTTGGCATACAAGGTGAGCCTTCGGGTATCTTTCACTCGTTATTCATCCACCTATTCCTACGTGCTGGGTCACACCACCCCTGCTTAGCCGACTGGTTGTTAGTAGAAAATCCGGCCGCCTTCTGTCACCTCATTTTGAGAAACAGAAGGCGGCCATTTTACTACCCATTCTGAGCAAAAACCACCGCTATTTCTTTGCTGCCTATACATGGACAATCTTCTAGCTTCCTTAGCCTTCCGCTGGGCTGTACCCGGGGCCGACGCCGACTACTACACCCCCTTTTACGTGCTGGCTTTCGGCCTGAACCTGCTGCTGCTACTGCGGGAAGGCTGGCGGCGCGGTTACCCCATGCGCTCCTGGCTGGTAGTGCTGGCCTGCTCCTCTTTGGCCTTTATTCTGGGCACCAAGCTGCTGGCGCTTTCGGGCCCCGAGTGGCAGTTGCTGCTTTCTACCGGCCACTGGCCCGTATCGGGGGGACGCTCGGTGCTGGGCGGGGCCGTTAGCGGTACGCTTATGCTGTTGGCGCTGCGCCGGCCCCTCGGGTTTAGCTGGCATATGTTCGATGCCTTCGCCCTGCCCATGTGTGTAGCCCTTACCATTCAGTGCGTGGGCTGCCTGCTTACGGGATGCTGCTTCGGGGAGCCTACGGCCGGGGGCTGGGGCCTCACGTACGGGGCCGGCACCTGGCCCTACGTGGCGCAGACCACGCAGGGCACTATTGCGGCGGACGCGGCGCACTCTTTGCCGGTGCACCCCACGCAACTATACACCTTGCTGCTGTGCGCGGGCGTGGGTGCTTTGCTGGTGTTCACGCGGCATAAGCCTTGGCCGGGCGGCAGCCGCAACCTGCTGCACCTGGGGCTGCTACTGGCCGGCCGTTGGCTGATTGAGTTCTGGCGCGACGCGGCCGGCGAGCCGGTAGGTGCCGCGCTGCACGAACACGGCGCCCTGGCCCTGAACGAGTTGCAATGGGCCCTGCTGATACTAGCGCCCGCGCTGCTGGGCCTGTGGGTGTGGCAGCTGCGCCGGCAGCCGGCAACGGGGCATCAGCAGCCCGAAAAGCTCCCAGAGGCCCGGCCAGTTCTGAACCTGCTGGCGGTTGCTTGCATACTACTGGTTACCGCCTGGCTGGGAAGCTCGGCCCTCAGCCTGCCTGAAATCCTGGTGATGAAAGCCCTGCTGCTCTGCGTACTGGTGCTGGAAGCCGGGGCCGCGCTTCGGGGCTCCGCCCGGCAGCTGCAGCCGGCCCGGGTGGCCCTGCCGTTTTGCCTAGCTGCGGGCGTAATAGTGCTAACCAGCCAAGCCCCAGTTGATTCAACCCGGCACGAGCTGGAAATTAGTGTAGGTGCCGGGGAAGGAACGTATTTTGAGGATGTGGAAAAGAAAGGAGGATGCTCGGGCAGCCCCACCCGCACCACGTACGACCACCGATATGCCGTGCAAGGTGCCACCTTGGAGCTACACCGTACCAGCGACCATCAGACCACGTACGGCCTGGGCGTTTGGCGGGGCACCGACCGTGTGGCGTACCAGTTCCTGGACCCTACTACCGGGACCTTGCTCGGGGAGGCCGATAGTACGCACCAGCTATTTACCATCAACCCGTACATAGAGGGTAGCTCTGAGCTGCACCCGGGAAAGCTCGGTTTCGGTTACCGCGCTGGCTTGCACATGGGCCGGCTCAACGTGAAAGGGCAAAACGATGAAAGATTCCAGAAAACCCTGCTGGATGTTGGCCTGTGGGCAGGCGTCCGCGACAAGGTGTATATACAAGCTGACGTAAACCGCGGACCGTTAGGCCTTGGCAACCAAACAGTCCGGACTGGTATTGGCTCGGGGCTGGGCAAGCTGGATGGGCGTCATATTCTGGTAGGGCTAGCAACTTCCGTGGAAGAGTCCAGCCCGAAGATGGGGTTTGTCAGCGCCGACCTGCGGCTGGGTCAGAGCGGCTTCAGGCTCTACCCTTACGCTGCTACCAACTTTGCCCGCATGCATCAACTGAATCTGCGAGTAGGCTACCGGATTCCATTGAAAAAGAAGTGAGGATTGGCAGATACGTTCTGCAGGCTAGCCGAGCACGCCAGCAGAACGTACCTGGGCCGCTTGGTTTCACAGAGAGCCGCTAAAAGCAACGCCCTTCCCCCGTAGTAGGAAGAAGGGCGTTGCCTGTTGCGTGAAGGTAGCAGGAACTTATATTTTCTCGGGCAGCAGGGTAGCTTCCTGAAAGTTGCCCAGAATGGGCTTCTCGCCCTCGGTTACGGCTTCCACCAGCAGCGCGCCGCCCACAAACGCGCCTTTCCAGGATTCGCCGAGGCCCCCGAATACCTCTTCCCGGTCGCCGCGGGAACGGAGCTTGTTGATGCCCATTTTGAAGGCGCGCACCTCCTTAGCCGTCCGAGTGGCCCACTTTTCATCATCCGAAGCCAGGGCACCTACCAGGGCGCCGTTGCTGATGTTCATTTCGCCCACCAGCTCCTCCACCCGGTCTACCAGCACAATGCTGTCGATGGGGCCGAAGGGCTCCTTGAAGTACAACTCACTCTGGCGCGGCAGATTTACCAGGGCCCGAGGGGCCCGGTAAGCCGACATATCCTGGCCGGGCAGGAACAGGCTCTCATCCAGCTTACCCTCATAAATGGGCGTAGCACCGGTTTTCAGCGCGTCGGCGTAGAGGCGGTCCAGGTCTTCGGCTTGGGCTTTGTTGATAACGGGGCCAAACGCCAGATCCGGCAGCTTATCGTCGGCGGAGTCAACCAGCGTGGGGTTGCCCACTTTCAGGCTGCGGATGGTGTTCCAGTAGGTTTCCACGAATTGTGGGAACAGCCGCCGCTCCACCACGAAGCGCACGTAGGCGGTGCAGCGCTGCTTGCCGTAGTCGTAGCCCTTTTTGAGCTGGTCGGAGAGGCCGTCCCAGTCACTGAAATTCCAGATGCCGTAGGTGTTCACGCCTTCCATTTCCAGCATGTAGCGCTTGTGCTCCTGCGAGAGGGCATCGGCAATGTTGCGGCCGTTGTAGCGCCCCCCCACAAAGCTGAGGCAATCCACAGCCTCGTTTTTCACCAGCACGTCACTCAACTCCCCGCCCGAGCCGCTCACCAGCGTAACGGGTAGGCCACAACGGCGGGCAATGGCGAAGGTCAGGCTCAGGGAAATAAACCCACCATCGGTGGGCGTTTTGGCAATAACAGCGTTGCCGCACAGGGCTTGCACCAGCACCGCGTGCAGCAGCACCGACATGGGGTAGTTCCAGGAGGCAATGTTGCTCACCAGGCCCAGGGGCTTGCGCTGGCCCAGCATGCTTTCGATGTTGTCCACGTACCACTGCACGCCCTCAATGGCACGGTCAATGTCGGTGAAGCCCAGCTTGTAGGTTTTGCCGATTTCCCACATCAGCAGCTTGCCAATGAGCTCCACGTTGTCGCGCAACTGGTTAAGGCAGTCCTGCACCCGGCGCTTACGCTCATCCAGGTCCACGCGGGCCCAGTCGGCGGCTTCTTTTTTGGCGGACTGGACGGCGCGCAAAGCTACTTCCCGGCTGAGTATGGGCAGACTGCCTATCTCACTGCCATCAATGGGCGAAATGAACGGGCGGGGCGTGCCGGGCTCCTGCCAGCGGCCTTCCAGCAGGTTCAGGTAGCCGGTGCCATCGGCCGTGAAGATTTCGGGCGTTACGCTTTTGGTTTGTTGCAGCAGGGAGGCAAACTCAACCTGCGGAGAAACAATTTTTGCCATGGGGAGAAAGTGTGGGGTTGCAACGGCAAGCCAGCACTGCGCAGAAGGGCAGCCTGGCTCGCCACCGGCAAGGTATACGAATCCGGGCGCTATGCGGCCGGCTGCACGCTAGAAGCCGGTTGCTGGGCACTTTGTTCGGCCGGGGTAAGGGCAGCAGCCCCTGTTAACGGTGCCAACAGCCGGCCCACCAGCTCTGGGGAGCCCACGAACAGCGGGGTACGCTGATGAAAATCGGCAGGCTCAATGTCGAGTACTGCCCCGGTCCCAGTTTCGGCCCGGCCTCCAGCTTGCTCAATTAAATAGGCCAGCGGAAAGCCTTCGTACAGCACCCGCAGCTTGCCGCTGGGGTTTTTGCCAGTGGGCGGATACAAGTAGATGCCGCCCGTGAGCAGGTTGCGGTGATAATCAGCCACCAGGGAGCCCACGTAGCGCCCGCTCTGGCCCTGGCGCTTGCACTCCGTCAGGTACTCCCGCACGTACTCGGGGTAGTCGAACCAGTAGCCTTCGTTGCAGCTGAACACGGTGCCGCTGGCTGGAATGGTGATGCTGGGGTGAGACAGGAAAAACTCGCCCAACGACTGCTCATAGGTGAAGCCCGCCACCCCGTGGCCGGTGGTGTACACCAGCATGGTGCTGGAGCCGTACAGAATGTAGCCCGCTGCCACCTGCCGCCGCCCGCCCTGCAGAAAGTCGGCGGCGGTGGCTGGCTCTCCTACCGGCGTCACGCGGCGGTAAATACTGAAGATGGTACCGATGCTGATATTGACGTCGATGTTGCTGGAGCCGTCCAGGGGGTCAATGGCCACCACGTACTTGCCCTGGCAATTGCCGGTATGAATGATGTCATCCTCTTCCTCGCTGAGCACGGCGCAGGCCTCGCCCCCATTGGTAAGGGCCCGGATAAAGCGGATATTGGCTTCCACATCCAGTTTCTGCTGAGCCTCACCCTGCACGTTCTGCTGGCCCATGGCCCCGATGATGCTGGTGAGGCCCGCCCGGTTTACCTCCCGGTTCACGATTTTACCGGCCAGGGCAATGTCGCGCAGCAGTTGGCTTAGCTCGCCGGTGGCAAACTGAAACTCGGCCTGCTTGCGCATGATGTAGCGCTCCAGGGTGGTGCCCACCGGCTGGGCAATGGTGTTTTCGGTAGAAATATTCATGCGGGAAAATGTGTTACCTCACCCCCCGGCCCCCTCTCCTTGGGGAGAGGGAGAGCCTGACGAGCATGGTACTAAGCATATGATGCTTGTTCTTAAAACATGGAAGCGCTACTTATCAGGTGGTAGCTACGTGAATGGCTCCACCCTCACCCCAAGGAGAGGGGGCCGGGGGGTGAGGTCCCGCCTCAGCTCTTCGCGTCAGGCTGTTTCTGGCTTTGCCAGAGCACTACCTGCCAGCCCTTTTTAGCGTCCTTCACCTGCACCACCACATACTTGAGGTGGGCTAGGTTGGGCGTGCCATCGGGTTTGTTGGGCAGGGTGATGGTAATGGTACCGTTGACCACAGCGGTGCGGCCGTCGTTGTAAGCACGCACAGTCAGGGCTTCTACTTCAATCTTGTCGTACTGACTTTTGCCGTCCCGGATGCTCTGGATGTACTCCTGCTTGTTGTTCTGCTTGCCGTTGGAGTGGGTATATACCAAGTCGTCGGCAAACACCTTTTCCAGCACGGCGTAGTCCTTTTTTACCTGGGCCTCGAAGCGCTGGCGCTCCAGCATTTCCACTTCCTTAGCAGCGGCCTGGTCTTTTTTGGAAGCCTGGGCGAAGGCATGGAACGGCCCGGCCAGCCCAAGCAGGGCCAGCAGTAACAACAGCTTTTTCATAGCTCAGAAAGGAAGAAGAATTAGGCCGCTGGGGCCGCGTCGAGGTCAATGCGCTTCATGCGGGGGGCCAGAAAGTGCATCAGCACCCAGGCCAGCAGGTAAGCCGCCCCGCAAATCCAGAACATGATGAAATAGGCTTTATCCAGCTGCCCAATGCTTTCGTAGTACACAAACATGCGCTTCTGCACCAGGGCCGACAACACAATGCCCCCGAAGCCCCCGGCCATACCCCCGATACCCGTAACCGAGGCCACGGCTTTCTTCGGAAACATATCCGATACGGTGGTGAAGATGTTGGCGCTCCAGGCCTGGTGAGCGGCCGCCGCAACCCCGATAACCAGCACTGCCAGCCACATATTCACCTGCCCCAGCTGCTGGGCAAACACAATCGGGAACACGCACAGGGCAATAAGCAGCATGCTGGTTTTGCGGGCCCGGAACGGGGCCCAGCCGCGCTTAATAAAGTTGAGCGGAATCCAGCCGCCGCCCACGCTGCCCACACTCGAGAGCATGTACACCATGGCCACGGGCAAGGCAATATCGGTGCCCTTAAGTCCATATTGCTTACTGAGGAAATCAGGCAGCCAGAACAGGTAAAACCACCACACCGGGTCGGTTAGAAATTTGCCCAGCACAAAGGCCCAGGTTTGGCGGAAGGTAAGCAGCTTAAACCACGATACCTTGGGCTCGGTGGTAATGGCGGCCGCAGCCTGGTCGTCCACGTCGCTGTGGATGTAATCGAACTCGGCCTGGGTGAGGCGAGCCTGGCGGGCGGGCACCTCATACAGCCAGAACCACAAAGCCAGCCATACAAACCCCAGCGCCCCGGTAATCACGAAGGCCCACTTCCACCCGATGGTTTCGGCTATGAGCGGCACCGTGAGCGGGGCAATAATGGCCCCCACGTTGGAGCCCGAGTTGAAGATGCCGGTGGCTAGGGCCCGCTCCTTCTGCGGAAACCACTCGGCGGTAGTTTTGATGGCGGCCGGGAAGTTGCCAGCCTCCGTAACGCCCAAAAACGCCCGCGCCACCGAGAAGCCAATAGTGCTGCTCACGAAGGCATGCCCAATGGCGGCTAGGCTCCACAGCAGCGTCGACAGTGCGTAGCCGATTTTAGTCCCGAGCTTGTCAATGATGCGGCCCACGCCCAGCATGCCCAGCGAATACGCCAGCTTAAAGGCAATTTCGATGTTGGCGTAGTCGCCCGCGTTCCACTTAAACTCCGTTTCGAGGTAGGGCTTGAGCAGGGAAATAACGGCCCGGTCGAGGTAGTTAACGGTAGTGGCAAAGAATACCAGCCCGCAAATCGTCCAGCGGTACCGGCCGAGGCCGGTGGCCGGCGCAGCGGCCGGGGGCGCGGCGGCAGAAGTCTGTATCATGGCGCTCATGGGAATTCGGGGGCTGATACTGGGAAAGTGGGAAATGGGCGGCTGGTTGTTGGGGCAACCGGCATTGTCGGGACATTCGGCCCGGTCAGAATATTTGGCCCGGTCATCCTGAGCTTGCGAAGGACCTTATCACGGCACAACAACTCGTTCTCAGGTGATAAGGTCCTTCGCAAGCTCAGGATGACAGTGACTCAGGATGGCAGCGGTGACACGGCGGTTTGGGCAAAGGCCAGTAGCGCGGCAATCTGCCGACTCAGGGCCTCGGTATCATTGGGGTTTTTGAACAGCTGGGAGCCCATGCCTACCACGTTTACCCCGGCCCCAAACCACTCGCGCAGGCTGTCCTCAGTGGGCTCCACGCCCCCGGTTACCATCAGGGGCACGGTAGGCATGGGGCCGCGCAGGCTCTTGATAAAGCCCGGCCCGAGAACATTGCCGGGGAAGATTTTCACCACGGCCGCACCCAACCGAGTCGCCTGGTACACTTCTGAAACCGTCATGGTGCCGGGCAGCCAGGGCGTATTGTGGCGGCGGCAGACCTCGGCCACCTCCTCCGTAAGGCAAGGCTGCACTACAAAGTCGGCTCCAGCCTGAATAAAGCGTTCCGCGTCCTCCGCCGTGTAAATAGTACCAATGCCCAGCACCATATCGGGGCAGTTAGCCTGCACGTGCGCTACCAGCTCCGAGAAAACCTCGAAGGCATTGGCGCCGCGGTTGGTAAACTCAAACACCCGCAGTCCGCCAGCATAGCACGCATTCAGAATCTGCTTGGCATGAGCGGCATCGGCGTGGAAGAACACCGGCACCACTGGGTAGCGCAGCACGGTTTCGAATATATGGTCGGAGGAGAAACGGGGCATATGGTGGTTTTTAGTTACTGGTTTTTGGTTTTTGGCTTCTTGGGTTTCTGCTTTCAGCCGAACCAGCCAAAACCCACCTACCAAAAACCAAACTCCTACCGCAGCAAGCGGCCGGTAGTGTTGCCGGCGACAATGTGCTCCACCTCGGCGGCAGTTACCAGGTTAATGTCGCCGGGGATGGTGTGCTTGAGGGCCGAGGCGGCGGTGGCAAACGTGAGGGCCTGCTGCACCGTGGGGTAATTCAGTTGGCCGTAAATGAAGCCGGAAATGAAGGAGTCGCCGCCCCCAATGCGGTCCACCACGGGGTTGATATCGAAGTCCTCAGTTTCGAAGTACTTGCCACCACTGTAGGCAATACCCCGAATTCGCTCGTGAGAGGCGCTTTGCGTATTGCGGCGAGTGGCAATAACCTGCTGAATCTGCGGAAACCGCGCCATCAGCTGCTGGCTCATCGACACGAAGCTGTTCTCGGCCCCAGCCTCGGGCTTGATGCCAAACAAATCCTCGGCGTCGCCCTCGGTGCACACGACCAGGTCGCAGCCAGCTACCAGTTCGGGCATCACATCCTGAGCACGTTGGCCGTACTGCCACAAGTTGCGGCGGTAGTTCACGTCGGCCGACACGGTGAGGCCCAGGCGACGGGCAGCGGCAATGGCTTCTTTTGTAGCCTGTGCCGCCGTGGCCGAAATAGCGGGCGTGATGCCCGTCCAGTGCAGCCACTGGGCATTTTGGAACACCGCGTCCCAGTTGAACCACTCGGGCTGCAGATTGGCAAAGGCCGAGTCGTACCGGTCGTACACGATGCGGCTGGCTCGTAGCGAAGCCCCTACTTCCAGGAAATACAGCCCCAGCCGTTGCCCCCGGAACACGCAGTGCTGCATATCTACCCCGTGGTGCTGAAAATGCTGGGCAGCCGCGTGGCCCACAGCCGTATCCGGGAAGCAGCCGGCATGAGCCGCTGGCACGCCCAGGTAGGCCAGCCCAGCCGCCACGTTGGCATCTCCCCCACCATAGGTGATATCCAGGGAGGCGGCCTGCGACAACCGCTGGTACTGCGGGGGCGACAACCGCATCATAATCTCACCAAAGGTGACAACTTGCTTCATTAGGCAATAACTTTCCGGTGACGACATGGGTGGCAGCAATAGCTAGTTGGCTTTTGCTTACACAATCGATTGTGGTGAGTTGATAAAAACGCTTGCACTTTATTTAGCCGAGCAGTTTTATGCCTGCTTTCTGGCTATACAGCAGCTATAGCAACCTCTGCAGTTACTTTCTGGAAGCCAAAATAAGCCTTGGCGTTGCCGTAGCAAATGTTCTGCACAATGCCGCCCAGCAGTTCCATGTCAGCGGGCAGCTCTCCATTCTCCACGTCATTCCCGAAAAGGTTGCAGAGCACCCGGCGGAAATACTCGTGGCGGGGGTACGAGAGGAAGCTGCGCGAATCGGTGAGCATGCCCACAAAGCGGCTTAGCAGGCCCATGTTGCTCAAGGCGTTAATTTGCTTTTCCATGCCGTCCTTTTGGTCGAGGAACCACCAACCAGAACCAAACTGCACTTTACCCGCCACCGAGCCGTCGTTGAAGTTGCCCACCATCGTAGCCATCAGCTCGTTGTCGGCAGGGTTGAGGTTGTAGAGGATGGTTTTAGCCAGCTTATCCTGCGAATCCAGCCGATTCAGGAAGCTGGACAGCGCCCGGCCCTGGGCGAAGTCACCGATGGAGTCCCAGCCAGTATCGGGGCCGAGCTGGCGCAGCATGCGGGCGTTGTTGTTGCGCAGGGCGCCCAGGTGAAACTGCTGGGTCCAGCCCTTTTCCCAGTCCATTTCCGCCAGTAAAACCAGCGCGGCCGATTTGAACTGCAGTACCTCCCCTTCCGTCAACTCCGCGCCACCCCGGATTTTCAGAAAGATGTCGTTGATTTCCGAATCAGTATAGGGCGCGGCGTAAATCTGCTCCAGGCCGTGGTCGGAGAGGCGGCAGCCCAGGGCGGCAAAGTAGTCGTGGCGCAGGCGCAGGGCCGTTACTAAGTCGTGGTATGTTTGGATATCCACGGCCGCCGACTGGCCCAGCTTATCCAGGTAGGCATTGTAGCTGGCGGCATCCTCCACGGCCATGGCTTTATCGGGCCGGAACGTAGGCAGCACCTGAATCTCGAAGTTGCTAGCCTGCAGGGCGCGGTGGTGCTCCAGGGAATCGGCGGGGTCGTCGGTGGTGCAGAGGGCCTCCACGTTCATCTTGCGCAGCAGGTTGCGCACCGAGTACTCGGGGGTTTGCAGCAGGGCGTTGCACTGGTCGAAAATGCGGCGGGCACTGCCGGGGTTCAGCAGCTCCGTTACGCCGAAGTAGCGCTGCAGCTCCAGGTGCGTCCAGTGGTAGAGCGGGTTGCGCACGGTTTGGGGCACGGTTTCGGCCCACTTCTCAAACTTCTCCCAATCCGAAGCGTCGCCGGTGATGTAGCGCTCCGGAATGCCGTTGGTGCGCATGGCCCGCCACTTGTAATGGTCGCCGTAGAGCCACACCTGGGTAATCGTTTCAAACTGCTTATCCTCGGCAATCTGGTCGGGCAGCAGGTGGTTATGGTAGTCGATGATGGGCATCTGCTGGGCATACTCGTGGTAGAGCGTGCGGGCCGTGGCGGTTTGCAGCAGAAAATCGTCGTTGAGGAAGGGCTTCATAATCAATTCGAATGAAGTAGGCGGGACCCGCAAAATGGTGGGTGGCGGGATTGGTAAAGGTATTCGGACTGAAACCAGAACGGGCAGTTTTTAGCGGCATCAGGCAAGTTTTTCTACGCAAACGATGCCGGTAGTCGGGTGGTAGGTTGGGGTAATTGCCTGGCTGTAGAGACGCGACACTTCGCGTCTCGTCGTTGCTGAGGTTGTATAAGGTGCACGGTCCTAGTTGGTCTGGCGCCGAGATGCGAAGTGTCGCGTCTCTACAGTCATTCTGGTATCAGCACGCGAGATGCTTCGCTGCGCTCTGTATGACGTTCTGAGGGCTGTCATACGGTCTTGTTTACAGCGAAACCCCGCGTTTCCACGGAATAAAGTCGGTTTGGCCGTGGCGTACGGCGGCTACTTCCTCCCCGCTGGCCACGCGCACCACGTAGTCGAGGATGCGGGCGCCGGCTTGTTCAATGGTCTCTTCCCCGTCGATGACGGTGCCGGTGTTCAGGTCGATGATATCGGGCATGCGCTGGGCCAGGGCCGTGTTGCTGCTGATTTTGACCACTGGGGCAATGGGGTTGCCGGTGGGCGTGCCCAGGCCGGTGGTAAATAGCACCACCGTTGCGCCCGAGCCTACTTCCGCCGTCGTTGATTCCACGTCGTTGCCGGGGGTGCAGAGCAGGTTGAGGCCGGGCTGGGTTACGGGTTCGGGGTAATCGAGCACGGCCACTACCGGCGAGGAACCACCCTTACGCGCTGCTCCGGCCGATTTCATGGCGTCGGTAATCAACCCGTCGCGGATGTTACCGGGCGAGGGGTTCATATCAAAGCCCGAGCCTACCGCCACTGCGGAGTCGCCGTAGGCTTTCATAAGGGAGCTGAACCGCTCGGCCGTGGCCGTATCCACCGAGCGGTCCACCAGTTCCTGCTCTACCCCGCACAACTCCGGAAATTCGGCCAGGATGACGGAGCCGCCCAGGGCCACCAGTAAATCAGAAACGTGGCCCACAGCAGGGTTGGCCGAAATACCGGAGAAGCCATCAGACCCGCCGCATTCCAGCCCGATGCAGAGCTTGCTGAGCGGGGCCGGCTGACGGGTTTGCTGGTTGGCCAGCATCAGGCCGGCAAACGTCTGGCGCAGGGCCGTGCTGACCAACGCTTCCTCGGTGCCAATTTTCTGCTGCTCCAGAATGTAGAGCGGCTTCTGGAAACCGTTGGGGCTGCGCTTGTTGATTTCATCCTGCAGCATGCTCACCTGCGCGTTCTGGCAACCCAGGCTGAGCACCGTGGCACCGGCCACGTTGGGGTGGGTGATGTAGCCGGCCAGCAGCCCGCACAGAGTTTGGGCATCTTGCCGGATACCACCACAGCCGCCCTCGTGGGTCAGGAAACGGATGCCGTCCACGTTGGGGAACAGGCGGGGTTTGTGCTGGCCGTTTTCGGCGGAGTGCAGGTCGGTGGCCAGAATTTCCTCCACCGATTTACCGGCCTGCAGCAACGAAATAAGCTCCTGGGTTTGGGGCTGGTAGCTTTTGCGGCGGGCATAGCCCAGGTCATTCACCAGGGCTTCTTCCAGCACCTGAATGTTGCGGTTCTCACAGAACACTAGCGGAATTACCAGCCAGTAGTTGGCCGTACCCACGCTGCCATCGGCGCGGTGGTACCCCCGGAAAGTGCGCTCCTGCCACTGGCTTACGTCGGGCACGGGCCACTCCAGGCGGCGCTGCTGGTGCTCGTCGTAGCTGTCGGTGGCGTGGCGAATGTTGCTGGTAGTGAGCAGCCCGCCTACCTCAATGGCCGCGGCGGCTTTGCCTACCAGCACGCCATACATGTGCACCGGGTCGCCGGGAGCCAGGAACTGCAGGGCCAGCTTGTGCTTGGCGGGTATTTTGGCGGTAGTGGTAACGGTGGTGCCTTCCCAGGTTACGGGCGTGCCGATGGGCAAATCCTGGAGGGCAACCAGCACATTATCGTCGGGGTGAATTTTGGCTACCAGGTGCTTCATATTCGGGGCTAATAGCGGAGGCTATTAGTATTTAGGTCAAGAATTCGAGGCAGTGTAAGCTGTTAGCCCACTACCACTTTGCGGTTGAGGGCCTGAGCTACGGTGGCGCGGGCGCCTTGTTCCAACAGCTGCTCCAGGTAACGGGTTACGCAGTCGGCAAATCCGGGCAGGGCTAGCAGGTCGTGGCCCCAGAGGGCTTGGTTGTGCAGCACGGTGCGCGTCAGCTCGGCGGGTTCCAGGCGCTGCCAGAGGCCGGCATAGTAACTGGCTTTTTCGTCCTGAATGGGATATTCCTGGCCGTTTACCTCCCCGTACCACACGCCTTGTTCCTCCCGCTCGGCGCGCATAAAGCGCAGGTAGGCAGCAAACCCCAGAGCCATGTAGTGCGGCACGGCGCGCAGCTTACGGTAGTAGTGCAGCAGCGAAGGCACGTTGCGCATCTGCAGCTTAGCTGTGTAGTTCATGCTGATGGATAACCAACGGTGCTCAATGGCCGGGTTGCGGAACCGGTCCAGCACCTGCATGCCGAAGCGCTGGCCAACTTTTTCGTCCACGGCGTAGGGAATGCCCGGCAATAAATCCCCCAGCATAAGGTTGTGGATGAAGCTGGTTACATCGGCATCGTCCATGGCCTCGCGCACCGTAGGCAAACCGGCCAGGAAGGCCAGCCCGCAGCTGAGCGTGTGGGTCCCGTTGAGCAGGCGCAGCTTCAGCTCCCGAAACAAATTAATGTCGGGTTGCACGATTACGCCGGCGTCGGCCTGCTCGAAGCTCAGCACGCTTTTCACCCGCGCATCACCCTCAATGGCCCACAGCGTGTACACCTCCGACATGGTCAGCAGCTCGTCTTCGTAGCCCAGCTCAGCCTCTAAAGTAGCCTGGGTGCCGGCATCGGGGCGGCCGGGCACAATGCGGTCCACCAGGGAGTTGCACACCTGGTTGGCGGTTTCCAGCCAGTCGATAAACTCCGCGTCGAGGCCGTTGCGGTGGGCCTGCTCCAGCAGAATGCTTTCCAGCTTAGTACCGTTATCCGGAATCAGCTCGGTGGGCACAATCACTAGGCCTTTGGATTTATCCCCCGAAAACGCGCGGTAGCGGGCCAGCAGAAACGCCAGCAGCTTGCCGGGAAACGACTGGGGCGGCCACTGGGTAATGTCGTCCGAAACGAGTTGGATGCCGACTTCCGTGGTATTGGAAATAACCACCGTCAGCTCGGGGTTGGTGGCACAGGCCAGCACCTCGGCCCACTGGCTTTTGGCCGACAGCACCCGACTGATAGCCGAGCACACCACATTTTCGGATACCTCTTGGCCGTCTTCAATACCCCGGATGCCGAGCGTGTACAACCCGTCCTGGCGGCGGAAGGCGTCGATGTCGCCGCCGTCGGTGCTCTTCACCACCACAATGCGGCCCTTGAAGATGCCCTGGCGGTTGGCTTTGTCGATGAGGTAATCGGGCAGGCCGCGCAGTAGCACGCCAGTGCCAAATTGCAGCACCTTTTCGGGCAGAGCCAGCAGCTCAGCAGAGGGGAAACTCACCTTCCCGGTGGGCGCCTGGGAAAGTAGTTGGGTGGATAGTTGCGGCATGAGAAAAACCGTTATTGCTTGGGCGCGGCGGGAGCCGCAGGGTTCCATTTTTGTTGCCAGCGCGGATAGTCGCGGCTGAGCAGTTTTTCGGGCCACACGCCGGCGTAGGCATAGCCAGTGCGGCGCTCATATTCAATGTCAGCCAGCGCGGCGTGTGGCTGGGAGTCACGGCCCACGTAGATGGGCTGGTTGGTGGTGAGGTCGTAGAAGCGGGCCCAGATGGTGGAGCCGGCTTCGGGCACTATTACCCGGTCGTAGCCCTTCGGCAGCTTGGGGTCAGGCACGTCTTTGATGGCGTAGCCCGTGAGTTTCACGGCTTGCAACCAGGTCATGGCGGCTTCAATCGACTTTTTGATGGCGGGCGTGGGGTTCTCCGTGTCCATCAGAAACCGCACGATGTTCACGGTTTCCATGCCGCTCAGGGAGGCCAGCTCAAACGCGCGGGCCTTGGCCGGCAGCAGGGTTTTCTCGTCGTGTTGGGCGCACCAAGCCGTGAGCTGGCCGTTCTGTACGTATTGGGTTTTCAGGATGCAGTCGATGCCCCGGGCTACGGCCTGTTTGGCGGGCTCCACCAGGGAGGCATCCAGCACCGAGAAGCCGTTGGCACCCCGGGCCACGTCGCGCAGCACCAGCAGGGCCCGCACCATGGCGTCGTCGTTGTAGGTAATCAGGTGGCGGTAGCTGCCCAAGTCGGGGTAGTATTGGGGGAAGCCGCCGTTGGGGTACTGCATCTGCAGCAGGTAGCGGATGCCTTTCTCGGCGGCGGCTTTGTAGGCCGGGTTCTGGGTACTGCGGAAAGTGGCGATTAAGTGGCGGATTTCGCGGGTGGTAGCCTCATTGTCAATGGTGGCATCCGACTTCGGGGTGGCGGCCCGGGCGGCGGCCCGCTCAGCGGCCGTCAGCGGGTGGTCGTACTTCACCTTCACGTCGTTCACCATTTTGGGCCAGCCGCCTACTGCGCGCTGGTACACCAGCATCCGCTCGGCCACCGAATCCCGCACTGGCGTGGCGGGGGCCACGGCTCCGGCCGCTACCACGGGCAGCGGAGCCGCCGTGCTGGTTTCGGCCGATACAATGGTTTGCCGGGGCAGCGCCGTAAACAGGTCCTTGTTCAGGTTAGAAGGCTTCAGGGCTACCGTGGCGGGCTTCTTCGACTTTGGGTACCAGCGGCCCCCAAACGTCCAGTCGGCGGTGATTTGCTTGGCTTTGGGGCTGCCTTTGGCCGTGCTCAGATTATCCTTGAACCAAGCGTAGTCGCCACCGTCGCGGTGGCAGTTGGAGTAGTACACGCGGCGGCCCCATTGCTTGGCCCCAGGCCCCGACTGGGCCCAGTAAATGTCAGCATCGGCCATTTCTTTGGAGAAGCTGCAGTTGAGCAGGTAGAACTGGGACTCCCGGTGGAAGCGGCCCAGCTTGAAGTTCGGGTCGCCCTCGAAACGACAGTTTTTCAGCACTGTTTTCTGGTCCTCCTCCCCGGTGCCATCGTGCCAGATGGCGGCATTGGGGTTGTGGCAGATAAACCGGCAGTTTTCGGCGTAGGCCCAGCCCCGGGGGCAGTAGAAATCTACCCCGCCTTCCATGGTGCAGTCTTTGAAATAGTATACGCCCGCGTCCATATCCCAAGGGCTTACGGTGTCGCCGCCCAGGGCCCGGAAGGTGCAGTGCTTCACGGTGAGGCGGGTGGTACCGGGCATAGTGCGCAGGGCAAACTGGTGGCCGGTTTTGCTCACTTTACGCTGGCCGCTGGCTTCCTGCGGGCAGGGAATCAGCACGTCGCCGGCAGCCTCGAAGCCGTAGGGATTCAGCACCGTCAGGTTTTCCAGGGTGATGTCGGGCGAGTTGCGCATATTCAGCGTGGCCGCGCCCCAGTCGTCGGTACTGCCGGCCGGGTCGCAGCGCCAGGCGTCACGGGCCTGGCTGTAGGTCAGCACCACACCCTTTTCGCTCTGGCCTTTCAGGGTGAGGTTCTGCTTGTTATCCAGGTACACCTTCTCGTGGTAGGTGCCGTTTTTGATGTAGATAGTGCGGGGCTTGCTGGCCTCGTCGGGGAGGCTGTTGATGGCCGCCTGGATGGTCCGGAACTCGCCCGAACCATCCGCGGCCACCGTTACCTGCTGGGCTTGGGCCGATAAGATTCCCATTTCCCCAACCCCCACCAGCAGGAACAGCAAAGTCAGTATTCGTTTCATACTTAGGTGCGCCAAGCGCCGCGTTTACACAAAATCTTCCCGCATCGGGCTGAAGGAATCCAGCAGCACGCCGGCTTCCAGGCACTCCACGCCGTGCCACACCAGGGGCGCGGCGCAAAATGTTTCGCCGGCCCGCAATACCACTTCCTTCTCCCCCACTGTGCACCGAAACACGCCACTTTCCACGTAGGTAATCTGGCTGTGCACGTGCTGGTGCCGCACCCCGATGCCGCCCGTTGCAAAGCGCACTTTCACCAGCATCAGGTCCGGCCCGTAGGTCAGTACCTGCCGCTGCACGCCTTCCCCCACGGTTAGCCAGGTTTCGTTGTTCATGGTGTGGGTGATGAGGGTGAATTGTGGTGAGTTAAAAGAACGTCATGCAGAGGCGCAGCCGAAGCATCTCGCGTGCTGAGGTTGCAGTAATCCGGCCGTCAGCCGTTCCGTAGCCCAGGGTTTAAACCCTGGGCTAGTGAGGTCGGACAGCGTCAGCACGCGAGATTCCTCGTCCTTGCTCCAAGCGCAACATGCTCGGAATGACGTTCTGCCGTGTTTAGTAGCCGAAATTCTGCTTGAGTGCCGGGTCGGCGGCCAGGGTGCTTTGCGGGATGGGCAGAAGCTCCTTGCCCTGACCGGGCACGTACTCGGCGGCGAGGCCGGTGCCGGTGCTGGCGGCCGTGGTGGTGCCTACTGTGGCCGAGGAACCTGTGGGCCGGGTGTTGGCAATGTAGGCGGCATCAATAGCCTGGCGCCAGTTTACGCGGGTAGTACCGGCGGGCGTGGCCGCGGGTGAAGGCCGGTAGAAGGAGCGCGCCCACTGGATGTTGCCGGCGGCCGGCGTGCGGAAATACATGTACTGCGGCACCGTCTGGTACGGCGCCTGGTTGAGGGCCAGTTTCAGCAGGTTGGCTTTGGCCTCGGCCAGCTTGGCTTCAAACAGGTTCCAGCGTAGCAAATCATACTTGCGGATGCCTTCTCCCCCGAACTCCAGGTACCGCTCGTTTACAATAGCGTTGAAGAAGCCGGCTTTTGAGCTCAGGTCCAGGCCAGCCAACGCGCGGGTGCGGTTGCCCCCGAAGCCGCGGGTGCGCACTTCCAGCAGGGCATTCTGGGCGGCCGTGGTGGGGCCGCTCAACTCATTTTCAGCCTCAGCAAACATCAGCAGCACATCGGCAAAGCGGATGATGGGCCAGTTGTAACCCAGGTAGTTGCCGGTGCCCGGAATGGCAGGATTATGCCAGTCGCGGCGAAATTTACCGTCGGTAATAGCCCCCAGGGCCACCCCGGTCTGGAAGTTGGTAGCCGGGATGCTGTACGTGGTGATGGTCACGTCGCGGCGGGAATCCAGGGAGTCGAAGGCGTAGAAGTAGGTGGGCACCACCGTCACGGCACCCTGCGTGGAGCCATAGATGGGCGAGGCATTCAGGCGAGGGCCGTTGTAGTAACCCAGCTTGCTGTCCGACACGGCCGTGGAGCCGCCCATGCCCACCTGGAACATGATTTCGTTGGCGGCCTCGGGGCGCTGCTCGTTGATGCTCTTGAACAGCTCCAGGAAGCTGGCGTTCAGCGTGTGCTCCCCGCGGTTGGCCAGCAGACCGGCGCACTCCTCGCGGGCAATGCGGTAATACTCCAGGTAGTCGCTGGGGCGCGTCATCTGGGCATCCTTCAGCGAGTAGCCGGCCCGGTACAGGGCCAGGCGGGCCCGCAGGGCCTTCACGGCTCCCTTCGTAATTCGCTCACTGGCCGCACCGGCCCGCGTGCGCCAGGGCACCAGCTTTTCGGCCTGCAGCAAATCGGCAATGAGTTTGGTGAGCGTGGCGTTGCGGTCGGCGTTGGGCAGGTTGAAATCCTGGCCCGAAACCGAGGGCGTAAACTGCGCCGGCACATCCCCCCAGTTCCGAATCAGCTCCAGGTAATACTGAGCGCGCAGGGTAAGCGCCTCGCCGTGCAGGCGGTGCAGGGCGGCCGTATCGGCAGCCGGGCCGCTGTTGTAGGCGGCCATCTGTGGAATCTGCTGGATGCAGATGTTGGCCCGCTCCACACCTTGGTACAAGGTGTTCCAAGGGTTGGTAATTTCGGTATTAGTAGCTAAGGACTTATAGCGGGCAATACTGCGCCGGGCTCCGTCGGAAGCCCCCGAGGAGCCAATCATCTCGTCGGAGTCGTAGGGGAAGTACATGCTCACGCGGGTACCGTAGCTCTGGTCACCCGAGAGCGGGTCGTAGGCCCCGATTACGGCGGCCGTAGCCCCGGCCACGGTGCTGAAGGTGTAGGCCGTAGTATTGAGGGCCACCGGCTCCACGTTCAGGTAATCCTGGCAGGAAACCAGGGCCCCGGCGCTGCCCGCTAAGGCCAGCCCGGCCAGTGCAGTCCGGAAAGTAAGTGCGGATTTCATATCAACTGGGGGTGGGAATTAGAGGGAGAGGTTCAGGCCAAACAGGAAGGCGCGGCTGCGCGGGTAGGCGGCGTAGTCGACGCCCGGCGTGAGCGGGGACGAGCGGCGCGTGTTCACCTCCGGGTCGTAGCCCGAGTATTTGGTGAAGGTGTACAGGTTGTTGAGCGTCACGTAGAAGCGCAGCTGCTGCACATGGGCGCGGGTAGTCAGCGTTTTAGGCAGCGTGTAGCCCAAGGTCACGTTGTTGATGCGTAGGAAGGAGCCATCCTCCACGGCCCAGGAGTGCAGGAAGTAGTTGCGGGTGGGCGTCCAGATGTTGGCGTTCTGGTTGAGCTGGTTCAGGGCGTTCAAATCCGTCACCAGCGCCCCATCCGAGCCAATTACCTTGTAGCGGTCCTCCATTACATCCAGCAGGTTGCTGAACACGGTATTGGCCGTGTTGGAGGTGAACTCAATCTTGTTGGCGTTGTAGATGTCGTTGCCCAGCACGAAGTTCACGAACACGCTGGCATCGAAGTTTTTGAACGTGAACTGCTGGTTCAGGCCGCCCGCAATCTTGGGGTTGGCATTGCCGATTACCGTCTGGTCCTGGTCATTGATGACACCGTCGTTGTTCAGGTCTTTCAGCTTAATCAGGCCCGGCCGGGCGGCGGTTTCGCCAATCAGGCCCAGGTTATTCGGAAAAATATTGGCTCCCTGCGCATTCTTCTTCGGCGTCCAGGTTTGGGTGGTGGCGTTGTAGCTCTCAAAGTCGTTGGCCGTCAGAAAACCATCGGTTACGTAGCCGTACATCTCCCCCACCGGCCGGCCCACCCGGGCCACGTAGTCACGGTTGAGAGCCGTGCCGGCCCAGCCCGAGGCAATACCCGGAATTTCCTGCAGGCCCGAGCCCAGGCTTTCGATTTTGCCCCGGTTCAGGGAGGCGTTGGCCGTGGCCGTCCAGCTGAAGTTAGGCTTGTTGAAAATGGTACCCGTCAGCTGCAGCTCAATGCCTTTGTTGGAGGTTTCACCGATGTTGCGCAGCTGGGAGGTATAGCCCAAAAATGGCGGAATGGGCTGGTTGATGAGCAGGTCAGAGGTGGTGTTGTAATACACGTCGCCGGTGAACTGCACGCGGTTGTCCCAGAGGGCCAGGTCTACGCCCAGGTCGCGGGAGGTGGTTACTTCCCACTTCAGGTCGGGGTTGGGCAGGGTGGTAGCCGCCGCGCCCAGCACCTGAATGTGGTTGAGGAAGTACGGCGCGCTACCGGCCGAGTACAGCTGGTCGTAGAGGAAGTCGTTGATGCGGTTGTTGCCGGCCTGCCCGTAGCTCAGGCGCAGCTTCAAATCCGAAACAGTGGTCAACGATTTAAAGAATTCTTCCTTGGAAATGCGCCAGGCTACCGAAGCCCCGGGGAAGTAGCCCCAGCGGTTGCCCTCCCGGAATTTGGAGGAGCCATCGGCCCGGAACGTACCGGTAAACAGGTACTTATCGTCGAAGGAGTACGTGAGGCGACCAAAGCCCGAGAGCAGGCGGTAATCGGTGGGGATGCTGGTGCCAGGCAGTACGGGCTGGGAGGTTACGCCCGTCGGCAGCACGCCTTGGTTGATGTTGGCCAGGGCCCGCTCGGCGGTGATGTCCAGGGGCAGGAAGTTGGTTTGGATGAACTGCTGCTTGGTTTGCTGCTGGTAGATTTCCTGGCCCACCAGCACCCCTACCTGGTGCTTGCCTTTTTCCCAGCTATAGCTCAGGGTGTTGGAGTTGTTGAGGGTGCTTTGGGTAGCCGAGGTAATGGTGGCAAAGGGCAGGCTGAGGTAACCACCGGCCGCCTGCCGGATGGTGGGCGAGTAGCGGCCGTTGAAAGTACCCAGCTCCGAGTTGGTGATATCAAAGCCGGCAATGGAGCTCAGCATCAGGCCCTTGGTCAGCTCCAGCGAGGCGTTGGCCCCGATGTTGAAGGTGCGGCGCTTGTCGCGGCGGTACTCATTGTCGATGGTGAGCACTGGGTTTACCAGGCTGGAGTTCGTGAAGAACTCGTCATCGAAGGTGTTGGGGTCCAGCACCTGGCCCGTGGCGTTGGGCACCATTAAGGGCATATACTGCACCGTGTTGCGCAGGCGGGAGGTCACGCTGGAGCCCGAGGAAGAAGTGCCCGCCCCGTTCACCGTCTGGTCGTTGAAGCGCATGTTCAGGCCCACCCGCAGGCGGTCCATGGGCTTGGTATCAAAGCGGAAGTTCACCAGGTTGCGGGTGAAGTCGGAGCCGCGCTGAATACCGTCCTCGTCGTTGCGCGTCAGGCTCAGGGAGTAGGTAGTACCCTTCACCCCACCCGACACCGACAGGTTATGAGTTTGCTGGAAGGCGTCGCGCCCAAATACCTCGTCCTGCCAGTCCATAAACGGAGCCTGGCGGGCCCGGTCGAGTGTGTCGCTGAGGTAGTTGCGCGAGCCGAACAGCTTGCCAAACGCCGAAAGCCCGCCCTGGCCGGTAGCGCCGGCCAGCTGCGCCCGCTCGTACTGGTAGTTCAGGTAGTCGGCGGGTTTAAGCACACCCAGCTTGTTGCTGATGCGGCGGAAACCGGCAAAGCCGTTGTAGCTGATAACGGTTTTGCCTTCGATGCCTTTTTTGGTGGTGATAATCACTACGCCATTGGCACCGCGGGCCCCGTAAATAGCCGTGGCCGAAGCGTCCTTGAGCACGTCCACGGAGGCTATATCCTGGGGGGCAATAACGTTCAGCGCGTTTTCTATCTGGATGCCATCCACCACGTACAGCGGGGAGTTATCCTGCGTTACTGAGCCCCCACCCCGCACCCGTACCCGCACATCCTGGTTGCCCGGCGTACCTTCCGAGGATGTCAGCTGCACCCCGGCCAGGCGCCCCGTGAGGGCCTCAGCGGCGGAGTTCACCGGAATATCCTTGATCTGCTGAGCACTCACCGACGACACCGAGCCCGTCACGTCGCGGCGCTGCACGGCCTGGTAGCCGATTACCACCACGTCGTCCAGCGTTTTGCTGTCCTCCTGCAGGGCTACCGTCAGGTCAGTTTTGCTGCCCACTGCCACCTCATAGGGCAAAAAGCCGATGTAGCTAAAGCGCAGCGTGGCATTGTCGGGCACGGCCAGGCTGAAGCGCCCTTCCCCGTCGGTAGAGGCTCCCAGGTTGGTGCCTTTAACGACCACCGTTACGCCGGGCAAAGCTTCGCCCTTTTCCGACTTAACAACCCCCTGTACGCGGCGCTGCTGCGCCCAGGCAGGTGCCACCGTCGCCACCAGAAGAGGCGCCAGTAACAGTAGATTTTTTTTCATGACGTAGTGGTGTGGGAATTGAAGTGGGAATGTGGGCAAGCAGCCGGTTGGGTACTTGGGTAAGCACGAATGAAAAAGCGGGACGCCGACGAGGCCTCGGGCCGGCAGTGGTGCTTCTCACGTCAGGCCGCTGGTCTTCTTCGCTGAAGTGTTGTATACTTTTTGAAGAAGCTGGCTGCGTTGGGGTTGAAGCCGGTCAGCGGTTGGCTTGATTAAGGTTACAGGAAGCCCCCGCGAAAAGGAAGAAATTGACCTGATTAATTTGTGCAAACGATGTCGGGAACGTGACCAATCAGTCACCGCCGCAGTTTTTCGGGGTCGTTATTCCGGTTATTCGCCGAGTATGCCTATTTTTCGGGCAGTTGGGCACCTTTCCGGTAACAGGTACATTCTTGTACTTTAGTAAGTACCCACTCTCCGTCCCTATTCCATTTACCTAGCCCCGCACCATCTCGTGGAAACATACACCATCAAGGACATTGCCCGGGAGCTGGGAATATCTACCTCCACCGTGTCGCGGGCACTGCGGGGCAGCTACGAAATCAACGCCGAAACCAAGCGCCGGGTAATGGAGTGCGCCGAGCGGCTCAACTACCGCCCCAACCCCATTGCCCTGAGTTTGAAAGGCAGCGCCAGCCGCGCCATTGGCGTGATTCTGCCCCAGATTGCCAATTACTTTTTCTCCCAGGCCATCAACGGTATCGAGGCCATTGCCTATAACCGGGGCTACCACGTTATCATCTTCCAGAGCCAGGAAAGCTACGAGCGGGAAATGGCCAACGTGCAGCAGGCCATGTCGCGGAAAGTAGATGGTTTGCTGATATCCCTCAGCAGCGAAACCGCCGACGTAGAGCACCTGCAGGAAGTGCTGGACAAAAACGTGCCGCTGGTGCTCTTTGACCGGGTTTCCAGTGAGCTGAACGTGACCAAAGTAGTGGCCGATAACTTCGGCGGAGCCTTTGCCGCCACCGAGCACCTGCTGAAAGAAGGCCGCCGCCGCATTGCCCACCTTACCATTCAGCCCTGGCTGAGCATCACGCAGGAGCGCCTGGCCGGCTACCGCGCGGCGCTGGAAAAGTACGGCGTGGAGTTCGACGAAAACCTGATCCGCTACGGCACATTCGGGCCCGATGAGGTAGGCCCCATGATTGACGAGCTGATGCGCCTGGACACCCCACCCGATGCGTTTTTCACGGCCTCCGACCGTCTGGCCGTAGGTTGTTTGCAGGCTTTGGGGCAGCGCGACCTGCACATCCCCGAGGATGTCTCGCTCATTGGCTTCACCAACCTCAATGTAGCCCATTTGCTGAACCCGGCCCTGAGCACCGTAGTGCAGCCCGCCCAGGAAATCGGGCAGGTAGCCGCCGAGCGCCTCATCGACCAGATTGAGCGCAAGCACCGCGCCCTCCCCATCGAAACCGTACGCATCCCCACCGAGCTCATCGTGCGCAGCTCCACCCGGGCGGAAGTGGTGAAGCTGTAGGAAGCCCCCTCCTGAGTAAAGCGTAGGAGGACAGTTTCCGAATTTACTGCGCTGCCTCCACCCGGAACCAGTCCACGTCGGCGCTGCCGGCGTCGTTGGTTTTGCCAGCCCGGGTACAGAACAAGCCTACTTTAGCCCCTATCCATTTGCCTCCCCGGGCCTGAAAATCGGTACCTGCCGGGGTAAACTGCTGACCGTCGAGGCTGTAGCTGAACTGGCATTTGGCGCCCTTCTGCACGCTTACGCGCAGGTACACGGGTTGACCGGCCGGAATCTGCTGGGTTGGACCCGTCGTTTCAGGGGTGAGCTTGTCGGCATCTTTGCACACTACTTGGTTCAGCACCAGTTGTCCGCCCTGGTTGCTAACGGCCAAATACGCGTAATCCAGTCCCATCATCACCAACCCCACTCTTTCACCCTCAAAACGCGGGACAAAGGTGAGCTTGGTAGTGACCATGAACTGCTCGGCGGGTAGTTTTTGCAGCAGCAGATTGGGCACCTGCCACAGATTTTTGTAATCAGCCGGTAGCGGTACTGAGTAGAGGCGCAACGTACCGGAGGCCGGGCTCAGAAACGCCCAGCCCAACTGCGGATTGGCGTGCCATTGCCACTGCAAACCCAGCGCGGCGCCGCTAAACTCGTCGGAGGTAGCGGGCGTAGCCAGGGGTTGCGGCGGACCTTTTACGGCGGGTTTGCGGTGAACCAGTACGGGCTGGCCCACCCCGTCACCGTCGGGGTCTTCGCCAATGACGGGCCAGTCGTTGCGCCACTGCATGGGCTGCAGGTGCACCACGCGGCCGTAGGCGCCCTGGTCCTGAAAATGCAGAAACCAATCTTCTTTCCCGTCCGGCGTATCCACCCAGGCGCCCTGGTGCGGGCCATTTACGGGCGTTTTGCCCTGGGCCATGACAATGCGGTCTTCGTAGGGGCCGAACACGTTTTTGGAGCGCAACACTACCTGCCAGCCGGTACTCACGCCGCCGCCAGGTGCGAAAATGTAGTAGTAGCCGCGGCGCTTGTAGAACTTGGGGCCTTCGATGGTCGGATGCTGGTCGTGGCCATCGAACACCAGTACTTCATCACCTACCAAACTCAATCCGTCAGCACGCATACGACTCACGGCTAGCACGCTTTTGAAGCCCGCCCGGGAGCCGGCAAAACCGTGCACCAGGTAGGCCTGCCCATCTTCGTCCCAAAGCGGGCAAGGGTCAATCCAGCCCTTGGCTTCTTTGATGCAGATTGGCGCGCTCCAGGGCCCGGCCGGGTTCCGGGCCTTGGTCACGAACAAGCCCAGGTCGGGGTCGGGGTAGTAGATGTAGAACTCCTTGTTGTGGTAGCGAATGGCCGGAGCCCACACGCCATTGCCGTGCTGGGGCAGGTTGTAGCGGGCTAGTGGGGGCTGCTGGCTGAATGCGGCCCCAATAATAGTCCAGTTCACCAGGTCGCGGGAGTGCAGAATCTGCAGGCCGGGGGCGCTGTTGAAGCTGGAGGAAGTCAGGTAGTAATCCGAGCCCACGCGCACTACATCAGGGTCAGAGTAGTCGGCGTACAGCACCGGGTTTTTGTAGCTACCGTTGCCCAAATCCGGCACCCACACCTTTGAGATGGACGATTGGGCTTGGGTGATGAGCGGCAGCAACAGCGCCAGCAGAAACAGGCGAAACTTCATGCGGAAGTGATTTAATTCGCTAGCCCAAGGTTTACTGAGCTATGGAGCGGGCAGCCGTAGTAGCGCGAACTGTGTTGTTCGCGTCCCCGCCTCGTTGGGGCAGTTATCGTTCTGGGGCGCGAACTACACAGTTCGCGCTACTACGCTGTAGTGAAGGCCCAAAGCCGTCATTCCAACCAACCGGCGGCCTCTGCGGCATATCGGCTTGGCCGAACCCCTCAGATTCCTCCCGTTGGTCGGAATGACGGGCGGCAGCACCCGGGCCAGCGGCTCACTCACCAGGCAGCCGGCCCGGGGCACGCCGCTATTTGCGGCCAGACTGTTGCAGCAGCCAGGTCGCCAGGTCGTGGGCGGCGTTGTAGTTCTCGAATGAGGCCGGAATCTTGCGGCCGTCCACGTACTCGTTGTACAGCCACGGGTCACCGACAGCCAGCACGGTTCCCTTGCCCACCTTGGCGGTGGCAATGACGGTGTGCTCGCCCATCCTCACCAGCGGTGTGGCCGGAGCCTGCACTTTCAGCGGAGCCAGTTCCTTGATGTAGGCTGATTTCGAGGTTTTGAAGACAGCGTTGCCGGCCGGGATATTCACCTGGCCCTGCTCAAATTCGCTGCCTTTCACCATGTTCAGGTTCAGGGGCAGAAACTCCATCCCGAATGCCTTAGCCAGCGTGTTGAAGCGCGGAATCTCGCAGTTGCTGGTGTCATTGGCCATCAGTACCAACGTGCCACCATCTTTCACCCACTTGGTAAGGGCCTGCACGTCGGCGGGCTGCACGAAATTGGGGTTGGGCGTTTCCTTTTTGGTGTCGGGGTCCACGATGATAAACACGTCCACACCTTTCAGGGCGGCGGCCGTGGGCGCGGTGCTGAGGGTGGCGGTTTTCGCGCCCAGGTCGCGGAACTGCTGGCCCCAGAAGTAGAAGCCGCCGTGCGTTCGGTCGTCCCAGGTATAGTGCCAGGTTTCCTGCTGGCCGCTGAGGGCACTTTTGCGCAGCTCGTGGTTGAAGTAATTGTCCACGGCCACGGTTTTGCCCGAGCCCACGGCGCTGGCGGCTGTTTCCATCTCCACGCTGGCTAGAATGAACGGGCCCACGCCTTTCAAATCGTTTTTGCGCAGGGGCTCGGTGAGGTAGTACTCGAAGCTACCGTCGCGGTAGGGCTTACCGCCGAGGCCGCCCACGCTTACAGTGCCGTTGAAGGCCAGCGCACCGCTTTCCTCGGCTACAAATTGCTTCAGCAGCCCATCGTACCCCTTGCGGGCGGCGGCGGCGTACTTCTTATCGAGGTAGCCCATGCGCACGCCCTTCTGCAGGAAATACACAAACATGCTGCTGCCCGAGGCCTCCTGGTAGTTGCCCTTGCGCGCGGCCTGGTCCATCACCAGCGCCCAGGTGCCGGTGCTGGCACCCTGGTACTTCACCAGCACCGGCGCGAGGCGCTGCACGTCTTTGATGAGTTGCTGGCGCTGCGGGTGGTTCTGGGGGAAATAGTCGAGCACGTCCACTAAGGCCATGGCATACCAGCCTATGCCCCGGTCCCAGAAGTTGGGCGACTGGCCGGTGGTTTTGTTGGCCCACTTCTGCTCCCGGCTTTCGTCGTAGCCATGGTAGAGCAGGCCGGTTTTGGGGTCCGTGAGGTTCTGCTCAATCAGGGCAAACTGCTTGGCAATGTCGTCAAACCCGGCCGGCTGGTTAAATACTTGGCTGTACTCGGCGTAGAAGGGCTCGGCCATATACAGACCGTCCAGCCACATCTGGTTGGGGTACACTTTCTTGTGCCAGAAGCCCCCAGCCTTGGTGCGCGGCTGCCCATTCAGTTGCTTGCGCAGCTGCTGGGCCGCCAGCCGGTACTTCTCCACCTGCGGCACCGACATCTGGCTGAGCGTGAGCAGCACGTGGCCGGTGGTCAGGTTGTCGAGGTTGTAGTCTTCCAGCTTGTAGGTGCGGATACTACCATCGGGGCGTACAAACTGGTCGAGGTCCTGCTGGATGTAGGTGAAGTAGCGGGCGTCGCCGGTGCGCTGCCATACCCGCTCCAGCGCCTTCAGCATCAGCCCCTGCTCGTAGTCCCAGCGGGCCGTTTTGCGGTTGCCGATGACGATGGAATCCGGGTGCCAACTGATAAACGCATCGGCCATGCGTTGCGACATGGGCCGCGCGGCCGGGGTGGTTTGCGCCTGGGTTGTAAGCGAGGCAGCCAGTAAACCAGCAAGCAGGAAAGGGCGAAAGGACATGGATAGGAAGTTTGTTCTCTTTGACGTCATGCTGAGCTTGCCGAAGCATCTCTACCGCTCCGCCTACACGTCATTCTGAGTGAAGCCGAGGAATCTCGCGTGCTGACGTAGTAGTAGTAATTCCAGCGAAGCAGTAGAGATGCTTCGGCAAGCTCAGCATGACAATTACTCTACAATATCAGCACGCGAGATTCCTCGACTTCGCTCGGAATGACGTTCTTATTGTTTGTGCTAAAGCCTATGTTTTTCTTACAGCTTGGAAACCGTCACCGTTTTCTTGGCCACCTTCTCTCCCATCTCCACGCCTTTCTTGGCGGCTTTGGTATCGGTGTTACGCAGGGTTACGGCTTTGCTGCGGGCCCCGGTTACGCGCAGCAGCAGGTCGGCGCCGGGGGCGTAACGCAGGTTATCGAAGCTAATGTTGCGGCTGTTCTGCACTTCCAGCACAGGCTTGGTTTCCTGGGAAAGCAGAGTCACATTCTTGAAGCGGATACCGTCGGCTTCCTGGCACACGAGGCCTTTGTTGCATTCCAGCACCGTGTTTTCGATTTCCACGTTTTGCACCGCCATTTCGGGCAGGCCGCGCACCAGAATACCGGTGTTGGCGCCCTTGCAGGTCACGTTGGTGATGCGGAAGTTCTTGAACTGCGGGGTGCCTTCACCCAGCGGCTCGGCCTTGATTTCAGGAATGCCAAACGCCTCGCCGTTTACCTGCACCGGGTCTTTGGCGGCGTAGTACATATCGAACAGAATGGCCTCACCGGCAATGTCGGTCATGTCCACGCCGTCCACGAAGATGTTCTCTACTACCCCGCCCCGGCCGCGTGCGGTTTTGAAGCGCAAACCTACATCGGTGCCCATGAAGGTGCAGTTGCTCACGTACAGGTTGCGCGCCCCGCCCGACATTTCCGAGCCAATCACGAAGCCGCCGTGGGCGTGGTACACTTTCGTATCCCGAATGATGAAGTTCTCAGTCGGCACGCCCCGCTTGCGGCCCTCCGCGTCGCGGCCACTCTTGATGCAGATGCCGTCGTCGCCCACGTCAAACGTGCAGCCTTCTACCAAGCCATTGCGGCAGGATTCCAGGTCCAGCGCGTCGGTATTTTGGCCGTACCAAGGGTTGCGGGCCGTTACGTTGCGCAGCGTGATATTGTCGCAGAGCAGCGGGTGGATGGTCCAGGCCGGGGAGTTCTGAATAGTAAAGTCTTCGAGCAGAATCTGCTTGCAGCGCTGCAGGCTAAGCATGTTGGGCCGCAGGAAATCTTTGAACTCGGCAAACTTGCTGAAATCGGGCTCCTGCCCGGCCGCGTAGGTCCAGGGCTTGCTGAGCGTGGAGCCTTTCAGGGAACCCGCCGAGGGGTACCAGGTGGTACCTTTCTCATCTACCACCCCACCCGATTTCACGAGGCGCTGCCACTGGCCGGCGTTGAGCTTTTCCTTTTTCACCATGCGCCAGGCGTCGCCGGCCCCGTCGAAGGTGCCTTCGCCGGTAATGGCAATGTTTTCCAGGTCGTAGCCGGAAATGGGCGACTGGTTGCGCACGGCATCCTCGCCTTCCCAGTTGGTTTTGATGAGCTGATAATCGGAAAGCTTGTTGCTGAACTGCACCAGCGCGCCTTTGGCCACGTGCAGATTCACGTTGCTTTTGAGCTGAATCGGGCCGGTGAGCCAGAGGCCACGCGGCACCAGCACCACGCCGCCCTGCTGGCTGCAGGCCTCAATGGCTTTGCGAAAGGCCTCGGTGTTGAGCTGCTGACCATCCGCCACGGCCCCATATTTAATGATGTTGAAAGTATCCTTGCGGAAGTACGGCTGCAGCACGATGGGCAGCTCGTAGGCATATTTACCGGCGAAGACCAGCGGCTTGAGGTGGCTGGCAATGCCGAGGTTCTGCTTTTTCACATCCTGGGCTACCAGCTGGGCCACCCGCTCCGCGCCGTAGGCCGAGAAGTGAGTGTTATCGAGCTTGGTGTTGTTGGCGCCGTTCTGGTAGCTCCAGAACAGCGGCTTGGTGCCCGCGTCGCCGAGTTGGCTGTACATCGTCCAGCTGGCTTCGTGCAGGTCAATCAGCGGCACCTTTTGGGCTTTGGCAACTTCCTTCACTACGCCGGGGTACTCGCCGTGGTCATCCTTGCGCTTGCCGGCCTCGTCGAAGTAGCGGCGGCCGACGGGCGTCAGCAGCACCGGGTTGGCGCCTTTGGCGCGGGCTTCCTGCACGTACCGGGTCAGGTTTTGGCGGTAGGCGGTTTTGGGGGCAGCGTAGCGGGCGGTGTCTTCCTGTTTGCTGTCGTTGTGGCCGAACTGGATGAACACCCAGTCGCCGGGCTTCACTTGCTCCAGCACCTTGGCCCAGCGGCCTTCGTGGCGGAAGTTGCGGGTGCTGCGGCCGTTCATGGCGTGATTCTGCAGCGCCACGTCCTCGTCAAAATACTGGCGGAAGTACATGCCCCACCCCCGCTCCGCCTTGTCCAGCGGCTTATCCGACATGGTCGAATCTCCCACGAGGAAGATGGTGGGGTTTCGGGTATCGGCGGCCGGGCGGAAGGCTAGTAGCAGCACGGCCAGCAGCAGAGCACAGAGTTGCTTCATATTGGGCGGGTGTGGGAAGGAGCGTGGGACGAACAGGAGCCCTCAAAACAGCAGTTTTCCGGGAAGCCGGACTGGTGAGTGAGTGCTAAATAGTCGTTAAGGTTAGCGGAATAGTTGGCCGCCGCCGCACGCCAGCCGGCTATTTTTTGCGCAAACGTTATCGGGCACGTTGCCGGAAGCGGAGTTGGCTGTTATTCACCAAGCCCAAACGGCCCTATATTCTCGGTTAGCTCTATCCCCAGCTTTAGTAGAAGGCACAGAGCAATTGGTACTTCCGCCGCCCCGTGCCCAATCCTTTCTCTGCTTCTATTTAACCAAACCTGTATCGGGAAGCTCCCGCCCGAGGTCCGAGGTTATACTATAAGTCGGACGCGGATTTGCTATGACCGGCTGCGTAGCCAACAAGCGGTTTCCGGCTACCTACTGACGCTATTGTCAGGTGGCGCTGCGGCGGCTGAGAAAGCGTCGTACGGGCGCATCTACGGTCATCAGAATTAAATACGCAACGGCTACCAGCGCCAGCGTGGCGCCCGGTACTAGCCACGCCAACGTGCTCATAGGAGGTTTTTGCGTGGTCATGTAGCTCAGGAACACCCACACGAAGGGGTAATGCACCATGTACAGCGGGTAGGAAAGCTCACCGAACCACCGGCACGTCCGGGCCAGGCGGGGTGCCACCTGCGTACCGGCCCCCAGCGCCACCAGCAGCGGAAAATACCCGAGCACCAGCACCATATCCGTCAGCCCGGCTACCTCTTTGCGGTAGGGAAACAGCAGGCCAACGAGCAGCAACAGCCCCACGCCCAGAACCCCAAGACGGTTGGGGATAATCCAGCGGGAACGATAGAGCAGCATGCCGATCAGAAACGAATAACTAACGCGGGCTCCCCCGCCCCAAAACGTATTCGCATCCCACCCGATGCTCAGGTTGGGGTTCTGGGTAGCCTCGTACACGAGCCACCCAGCGGCCAGCAGCGTGAGCAGGCGCAACATGCTAGGCCGCAGCCGCACCAGCACCACGGCATACACCACGTTAGCCACGTATTCCCAGAACAAGGACCAAGTGGGCGCGTTGAGCGGAAACAGATTGAACGTGCGCTCGGGCATCACCGGCAACGGAATCAGCAGGCAGGAAGCCAGAAACAGCTGCCACGCCCGCGACGCGTACGTGGTAAACACCGAGCTGAACGGGTCGAGCCAGAACGTGAGCAGCCCCAACACCGACCCCACCACCACCAACGGATGCAGCCGGATCAGCCGCCGCCGCAGAAACGCCAGGATGCCGAGACTGGCCAAGCGCTTATCGTAGGCGCAGGCCATCACAAAGCCGGAAAGGCAGAAGAAAAAGTCCACCGCCAAGTAGGCGTGGGCAATGAACAGCTGGTCGTAGTCGGGCACCACAATTTCCATAAAGTGGTACACCACCACGGACAGAGCAGCAATGCCGCGCAGGCCATCCAGCACGGCAAAGTGGGGTGTTGGAGATTTTATGGCGGGTGCCAGCCTGTCGGTTGAGGTCATGGGTGTGGGGTGAAATGAGTAGCGGCGGCGCAATTTACTGCCCGCCGGCCGGTTCAATTGTCCCAGAGCCTCTACCCACCCAGCTTCCGTACCAGCCACAGCAGCGCGCTCAGCCCCGCACTCACCAGCAGCATCGACACCCACGGCACGTACAGCCTGAAGCCCGGCCGCTCCACCCGCACGTCGCCTGGCAGCCGCCCGAACCAGCCCAGCAGGTTGCCCCCGCCCAGCCACAGCAGCGCCCCCAGCACCATCAGGCCCAGGCCGAGCAGGAACAGCGTTTTTCCGAGGTGGGGAGGCATGACAGAGACAGTTCTAAGGTCTACCTAATTCGTGTAGTAATATGTATAGCTGCCGCAAACCCCAAGTTCCTACCCCGTTTATATCATCAATCTGTTTCTTCGCTCCACTATCATTTTCTATAGTCAGCCTGACGTGGGTACTATGGTTTATAGAGTAGCTACCGTACGTACCTTTTAGGGTGGAATAATTCAAATACGATAATAGCTGGATGAGTTGCTGGCGTTGAGCGGGTAACAGTAGCCTTTTATGCTCAATTTGTGTTACCTGAGTAGAGTCAGACCGTTCAGTATAGCGCTGCCAGAATTTAATGGAGTCTCCCTTTACAATGATGCTGGTGTGGGTGGTTCTCTGATAAAAGGAACTGCTTTCGTATGTAACTTCCTTAACCTGGCGTTGGATAGGATGAGCATTGTATTCCACGAAGCCACCGGACACGTACGCCAGCAGCATTGACCGACGATTTCGCAACCGCTCCTGACCGCCCGGCACCCGCCCAGCAAAATCAGCGTATTCCAGCAAATCCTGACTATTACGATGTACCACGCGGGCTACGGGGTGACGGCGACGACGCACACCATTAGCGAAATTGCGCTCTATCTGAAATTTATCCCCCTTATCCAGTACGCAAAACAGGAACGGAATATTCCTGCGCCGGGCCAGCACCAGTAAATCAGGTAACCCGTTGTGGTCAAAATCGGCCTTGAACCAAGTTTGTGAGCCCCGCACCGCAAACCGGGTAGAACGGTAAGGCCGGTACGCTGCTACGGCTGAATCGCCCAACACAGCTTCTTCAAATTCCCACCCGAACGGCCGGATAAGTTCTAGCACCTGCGCATCCGTTTTTATGGCAGCAATCTGGCCGGGTAAATACTTCTGCGTTGCTACTTGGCAAAAAGTATCTGGTGCTGCCCCAAGTAATAACAAAACTAGGCCAGCTAGGAAAAGGGATTTACCGAAGTAGGCAAGCATAGAAATCAATATTGCATATAGTTAAATAGATACCATGCTTCAGCTCAAGCCAGCACGTTTTTATATCCTATATACTATCCCTTATTATCAAACACCGGCTCAATGCGCCCGTCGGCCCCCACCTGCAACGCGGCTTCGTAGCGGTTGCCGGTTTTGCTGGAGATGAAGCCGCGAATGACGCCGGTTTTGCCTTTGCGCAGGAGTTGGTTCATCTGGGCGTCGGTGAGGGTTTTGCCGCCCCACTCGAACGGGGCCCGGAATTGGCAATCCTCGCGGAAGCGGGAGCAGCCCCAAGCACTTTTGCCCTTCAGCATTTGGCCCAGACGGCATACCGGGCAGGGTATCTGGCCGGGGTCCTGGGGGGTGGTGGGCTTGCTTTCGGCGGCGCGCACCAGTTCCAACGTCCGTACGGGCGTGAGCCGGATGGCAGCCCCGAACTTGTTACCGGCGTCGTCCAGGAAGCCCTGCATTACTTGGGTGCGGCCTTTTTTGAGTAGGTCGCCAACTTGCTTATCAGTAAACTTCTTACCCTCAAACTCCACCGGCAGCCGGAACTGGCATCCTTCTTTCCAACGAGAGCAGCCAAATGCCGATTTCCCGCGCAGCACGTGCCCTCCACCGCAGGCAGGGCACGGCCCCAATGCCCCGGGCACAGCGGGCGTGGACGCCGCCGGGGTCGAACGAGTAGCAGCAGATTTACCAGCAGCCGGCGCGGCTTGCGCGGCGTTGGCTACCGTCACGGCGCGGCCGGAGCCGTCGTGCTTTACTTCCAGCACCATCTCGCGCACCAGCTGCTTTAGCTCCCCCAGAAACTGCTCCTGGTCGAGCTGGCCGCCTTCAATCTGGCGCAGCTTCCGCTCCCACTGCCCCGTCAGCTCCGCCGATTTTAACGTGGGGTTGCGGATGAGGCCAATCAGTTCGACGCCAGTGGGCGTGGGCACAATCTTTTTCCGGTCGCGGCGGATGTAGCCCCGCTTGAACAGGGTTTCGATGATGGCGGCGCGGGTGGAAGGGCGGCCGATGCCGTTTTCCTTCATGGCCTGGCGCAACTCCTCGTCGTCCACGTTGCGGCCGGCTGTTTCCATACCGCGCAGCAGCATCGCCTCCGAGTACTCGCGCGGGGGCTGGGTTTGCTTGGCGTCGAGGCGGGGCTTGTGGGGGCCGGTTTCGTCCTTCTGGAAGCTGGGCAGCACGGTGCTCACCACATCGTCGTCGCCTTCGCCGGCGGCTTTGGGGGCCGAGGGAGCCTGCTGCTTCTCCGGGTCGCCGTACACCTCGCGCCAGCCGGGGCTCAGAATCTGCCGGCCCCGCACCCGGAAGGTACGCCCGGCTACATCGGCCGTTACCGTCGTATTCGAGACTTCACAATCAGGGTAAAAAGCAGCCAGGAAGCGGCGCACGATGATGTCGTACACCTGCTGCTCGGTGCCGTGCAGGCTGCCCGCGTTGGCCCCGGTTGGGATGATGGCGTGGTGGTCCGTCACCTTCTGGTTGTTGAACACCTTGGTGCTCTTGCGGATTTTGCCGCCCGTCAGCAGCGGAGCCGCCAGGGCGGCGTGCACCCCGCCCAGCCCGCGCAGAATGCCGGGGATTTTGGGGTACTGGTCGTCGGGCAGGAAGGTAGTGTCCACGCGGGGGTAGCTCACCACTTTCTTCTCGTAGAGGCCCTGCACGGTTTTGAGCGTGTCCTCGGCCGAGAGCCCCAGTTGGTTGTTGCACTGCACCTGCAAGGAGGTCAGGTCGAACAGCGCGGGCGGACTTTCCAACGCCTTCTTGATTTCCACGTTCGTCACCGTAAGGAGCTGGCCGGTTACCTGGGCCAGGGCCGCGTCGGCTTCCTCCTGGGTCACAAAGTAGCCACGGGCCTTCAGGCGGGCTTTTTCGTCGGGCTCATCGTCGTCCTTGCCCTTTTTCACCACGGCCACGTGGCTGAACATCGTGCCCCGGTATTCGGTGCGCAATACCCAATACGGCTCGGGCCGGAAGTTCTGAATTTCGTGGTACCGGTCCACCAGCAGCGCCAGTGTGGGCGTTTGTACCCGACCAATGCTGAGCACCTGCCGCTGCCCGGGCGCGTACTTGAGCGTGAACAAGCGGGTGGCATTCAGGCCGAGCAGCCAGTCGCCCACGGCGCGGCTTTTGCCGGCCTGGTAGAGCGAATCGAACTCCGAGCCCTCGCGTAGGTTCTGGAAGCCCTGACGGATGGCTTCTTCGGTGAGCGAGGAAATCCAGAGGCGCTTGGTGGGCTTGCGGTACTTGGCCTCCAGCAGCACCCAGCGCTGAATCACCTCCCCCTCCTGCCCGGCGTCGCCGCAGTTGATGACCTCTTCGGCGGAAGCCAGCAGGTTCTTAATCACGTTGAACTGCCGCACCACGCCGTCGTCGCGGCGCATGAGCTTGATGCCAAACTGCTCGGGCAGCATGGGCAAATCGTGAATGCTCCAGCGCTTCCACTCGGGGCGGTAGTCCTCGGGCTCGCGCAGCTGGCAGAAGTGGCCGAACGTCCAGGTTACCTGGTAGCCGTTGCCCTCGAAGTAGCCGTCCATTTTGCGGTTGGCACCCAGCACCTGGGCAATTTCGCGGGCCACACTGGGCTTTTCGGCAATGCAAACTTTCACTCGTAGCAGATTGGATGAAGTACACCGGCCGGGGCCAGCAGGGAATCAACAAAGATAACGGGGAGAAAAGTCCGGTGCACTGGACTCTTCTCCCCGTTTTACAACCAGCAAATGTCCTTGATGCAGGACTTCTACTCAGCCCCCGATTTTGCTACCCAACGCTCCAAGCCCTTCCGATATAGAATAAAATAGCGGCCACCATAGCAGAGCGACCAATGCGTAACACAGAGCTAGTCTGTATTTCTTTCTGAATAGCAGTCTTATGGCATATCCTACATTAGTCAACACCGTGATAAGGAGGAATACAAATAGAAGCACTAGTACTTTGAAGACGTCATCACTTATCCTCTGATCTGGCAAGCCTATTATGTACGAGCATCCAAATAACAGAACACCAATTACCAGCAGATAACCATTAATAACCAGTAGCCTACGATAATCCGGTGATATTGAACCTGTTTAGGAAGGGTGCACCAGGTTAAAGCACAAAGGACTCCCACGGCATGAGCGAAATTTGAGGTGCGACCCATCTCCTTTCTCTCCGC